>CALIKQ010000001.1 GCA_938017975.1 uncultured Pseudomonadales bacterium
TCGAGCGAACCCGAGCTGCTCGTGAAGCGGGCTTAGATACGTTGTTTGTGGGTGATCATCATGTGACGGCAACCAACTACTTCCAAAACAACGTCATTTTGGCTCGTATGCTAGCGGAGTGGGGCGATAAGCCTTTTGGAGCATTGTATTTACTGCCGTTTTGGCACCCCGTTTTATTGGCTGAGCAAATCGGTACGCTCGCAAGCCTTGCGGAGGGTCCTTTCATCATGCAGTGCGGGTTGGGTGACAAAAGACAATGTCAAGCCTTAGGATTTGATTCGGCGCAGCGGGTGGGTCGGTTTACCGCGAGCCTCAGTATCCTAAAAGCGCTCTGGGATGGTGAGACCGTTAACGAATCGAACTACTGGAGCATCCATCAAGCTCGCATCGCCCCCATTCCATCACAGCACATAGAAGTTTGGGTGGGTGCCGTCGTTGAGCCGGCGATCGAGCGGACGGCGCGTTTGGGTGATGGCTGGCTTGCGGCACCGTCATTGAGCTTTGAGCAGGCTGAGCATGGCCTAAAGCGATATCAATATTATTGCGACCAACTCAACTGTAGCCCAGGAGCCAATGCGATTCGTCGCGATTTTTTGATTGCGCCGACTTCACAAGCGGCCCAAGCCCGGGCGAGACCCTACCTTGAATCGGGCTATCGGGGCATACCCGCCAAGTCACTTCTGATTGGTTCAGTCGCTGAAGTCGTCGATCAGATTGGGCGGATTCAGGCTCTGGGCTTCTCTGATGTGATTGTGCGGAACATCAGTGGTGAGCAATCGGAGTGTTTAAACTCTATTGATCTATTGAGTGAAGTGAGGCGTCAGGTCGGCGAGGACCCGTTGTAGGGGTTGGTCGCGCTGTGGATTTTGACCCGGGCTGTCCGTCACTCGTTTGAATCTTTTGATGCGCAGCGACTTTATGCGCGCATCGCGAAAGGGCTTGGATGCTTTGAACCGTTTTTGGCTTGAATCTACCTTGTGCTGAAGACCGCCGGTCAATAAGGGCTGCCCAGCCTTCTAGGGCTTAAGGCATCGCAGCACTTCCGCTTGCAAGGTTTTGCCCCGCTCGTTTACAAAATCCAAGACGTGCAAAGATGTTGGAACAAAAGCGAAGGCGATCTTAAGATTGGGATGCCACTGGAAAATAGACCCCCCCAGCCCCATCCAGCCGAAAAAGCCCTCTCGGCCGTTGTTCAAGCCTCTGTCAATGGCGCTGACAGGTGTGGGCGGAGGTCCAAAAAGAGCGACTCCGCCTTGCGTGAAGGCCGTGTTCATACCCATATCCCGCTGTATAGGCCTGTCATGTAGCGCTTGCCAAGCAGAAGCATTGATCACCTGATGCCCGCCGGTAACGCCACCCATGGCCATTGCTGAACCCAATTTTGCAAGGCCGCGAGCGCTGCAATGGGCGTTGGCCGAGGGTGTCTCCCCTAAAGCGATGGAAGGCTCATTGAACGCGTTGATGCTCTGCATACCCTCAAATGGAACAGGCCGTTTGAGTCCCATAGTACGACGATTTCTGAGCACAAAGCCTGTAAGTCTTGCAGCTAATTGCATGAAATTGTGGTGGGTTTTGCGGCGACTTTTCATGGGATGCATGCTGAGTTGTAAATGCTGCTTCAATCCGACGGGCTTAAGTTTGGTGATACGCCCGAGGTCCTCTGGTGGTACACCAATCATAACGTCAGCTTTCAACGGGTTTTTAATGTTCTGCTCCAAAAACGTGCCCAGGGTTCGCCGTTGTGGGTCGACCCTTCTGAAAATCTCGTTAATGATCCATCCCCGGGTTAGTGCGTGGTACTCGCGTCGATCGGCAGCATCTGAAGAGCGGTAATAAAGCGGATGAGATTCAATGATGGCACCGATATGGTTGGCTTGAAGTTTGTCGCGGTGAAGGTCTCGAGGGTTCAAGGTCTGATTAAGCGCCGCAAGACCGGCCTCATGACGCATGATGTCGGCGACCGTCAAATCAGCCTTGCCCGCATCACCAAATTCAGGCCAGTAGGTGATCACCTTGGCGTCATAGTCGAGTAACCCCTCCGAGACCAACCAAGCCATGCCGATGGATTCAAGACTCTTGCCGCTACTGAAGACGTTGATCAGAGAGTCACCAGTAAAATCAGTATCACCATTTGCAGAGCCCCAAAGATCGACGACGCATTGATCATCAACATAGATGCACAGCTGCGCATTATCCTCAAGATAACGGTGTAAATTTTTTTCAAAGAGCGCCTTGACCGATTCAAAAGCGGGTTTAACGGTGCCACTGACGATGACTTGATTCATAAAAGCTACCGAATATCAATGAATGGCCCTAAGTCTGCAGGAGTTGAGCCTTAAATGCGAAACCCTTTTGCCCTGCGAGCGCCCTAGGCATTTAGGGGCTATTCCAGGTTTATTGCGGGCTGGTGGTGAAGGTTCGTGATCTATGAGCGTCAGACCGGTCGAGTAGGGTGGCTGCTGCGCTTACTGCATGTGACGAATCACTTTGCCTTCAACCATGAAAATGACTTCCTCTGCGATGTTGGTGCATAAGTCTCCAACACGTTCTAGATTCGAGGAGATCGTTGCCAAGGACATGGCTTGACTGACAAGGGAGGGCGCGTTTTCTACTGCGACCCGGAGGGCTTGGTAGTTCTTTGTGTGGAGGTCATCAACCAAATCATCAATTTGCACCACCCGGCGAGCAAGATCGGGGTCCTGATTGACCAAGGCTTCAAGGCTCAGAGCAACCATATCCTGAACCGTATCTGTCATCGCGTCGATAGGCAGATCGAAGGCGTGGCTGGGCTCTTTCATCAACGCTTTAACGCGCTGAACAATGTTGACGGCTTGGTCGCCCATACGTTCCAAATCATTAGTAACTTTCATAACGACAACGATAAAACGTAGATCGATCGCGACGGGTTGGTGAAGCGCTAAAATCTTAAGGCAGTTTTCCTCTATGTCTACCTCCAGCTCATTGATATGAAGTTCAAAAGTGTTGACGTCCTCAGCAAGCGAAAGCTCACGGGTATTAAAGAGCTCGATTGATTTCAAGGTGCTCTCACGGACTAGATCGCCGAGTCGAAGGATATCTTTGCGGAGATTATCTAGATCACGCTGTAAATGAATGCTCATAAAAACTCCTTAGCCAAACCTTCCTGTAACGTATTCCTCAGTGCGCGTTTCTTTAGGTCGTGTAAATACTTGATCGGTCTCCCCATATTCAATGAGGACGCCGTTCTCGAGGAACGCCGTATAGTCTGAGACACGTGCAGCTTGCTGCATGTTGTGGGTGACAATAACGATGGTAAATTTCTTTTTCAGTTCAAACAGCAAGTCTTCGATTCGGGCAGTCGAAACCGGATCAAGCGCTGAACAGGGCTCGTCCATGAGAATGATTTCTGGTTCCATCGCAAGCGCCCGCGCGATACAGAGCCTTTGCTGTTGTCCCCCAGATAGGTTGAGGGCCGAATCATTGAGCCGGTCAGAAACTTCATCCCAAAGCGCTGCTTGTTTGAGCGCAGTCTCTACGCGCTCGTTGGGGTCGCCGGGCAGTTTATTGATGCCCGGGCCCCAAGCAACATTTCGGTAAATCGATTTTGGAAATGGATTTGCTTTTTGGAATACCATGCCAATGCGGAGTCTGGCCTCAACAGGGTCAACATTCTCCGCGTAAAGGTCTGAGCCCCGATAAAGAATTTGCCCTCGATGGGATACACCGTCGATGAAATCATTCATTCTATTCAATGATCTCAAGAATGTGCTCTTGCCGCAGCCCGAGGGGCCGATAATGGCGGTAATTTTTTTCTCTAATATAGGAAGTGTGACATTTTTTACGGCGTCATCTTTACCATAAGCAATAGAGAGATCGAGTGCGTTTAGGATTGGAACTGCGTCGCTCATGATTTTGAACCTCGGTATCGGATATAAACGGCTAGTGCATTCATCAGGAGCAGGACTCCGAGCAACACGATGATGCCCCCTGCAGCCAGTTCATGGAAAGTCTCTTGAGGCCTTGCGGTCCAGTTAAAGATCTGGATTGGCAGTGCGGTGAACTCGTCCATTGGGCTCTCTGGTAGAAACGCGACGTACGTTAATGCGCCAATCATAATCAGTGGTGCGGTTTCACCAATTGCTCGTGACAGGGCAAGAATGATTCCTGTCAAAATACCTGGCAATGCGGCTGGCAAGACGTGTGCTCTAACCACTTGCCAACGTGTTGCGCCTAAGGCAAATGCGGCCTGCCGAAGCGAATTTGGGATCGCTCTGATGGCCTCTTTAGCGGCAATGATGATCACGGGTAAGATCAGCAGCGACATGGTCATTGCGCCAGCAATGACGCTTCGATTAAGTCCCATAAAGCGCACAAACAATGCAAGGCCTAAAATTCCAAATACAATCGAGGGAACACCAGCGAGGTTTGCAATATTGACTTCTATAAGCTGAGTCCACCGGTTCTTGGGAGCGTACTCTTCTAAGTAAATCGCCGCGAGCACGCCGGTTGGAATCGCGAGCAGCGCAGTCAGCGAAACGAGCCATAATGTTCCGACGAAGGCTGATAAAATCCCGGCTTTTTCAGGAAATCTAGAGGGATAGCTGGTCATAAACTGCCAATCTACCCAGCGATATCCATCGCTGATAATTTGATAAAGCAGGATGCCTAGGATCAGAACTGCAGAGCCTGTCACTGCAATACAAAAGTACTTAAAGAAAGTTGCCTTCGCTTGACGCTGGCGCAAACGCTGACTGGTTACAAGATCTTTATTGGTTGTCATTTTAAACTCTACTCGTAGACTTCTCTAAAACGTCTCATGATCCAAGTGCCAAAAATATTGAGGATCAGAGTGGTCGCAAAGAGCACTGTCGCGACCGCAAACAGTGTCTGATAGGTCAAGCTTCCAGCGGGTGTATCACCAAGACTGACCTGCACGATATAAGCTGTCATTGTTTGTATAGATTCAAGTGGGTTGAGGGTTAAGTTTGGGGTTGCGCCTGCCGCAAGCGTTACTGCCATTGTCTCGCCGATCGCCCTAGAGACAGCTAGAACAAAGGCCGCAAAAATTCCAGACAGTCCAGCCGGAACCACGACGCGAGTCGTTACCTCAAATGACGTGGCGCCCAAAGAATAGGCGCCGTGCCGCAGAGACTGAGGTACTGCCCGGAGCGCATCATCGCAAAGCGACGCCACCATGGGTAAGACCATGATGCCCACCACAATGGCGGCGCTGGCAGCATTGAAGACTTGAGTGTCTGGGATAAAGTTACGGATCAGAGGTGTGACAAAGGTTAGCGCAAAAAAGCCATACACCACCGTCGGAATACCCGCCAAAATCTCAAGGGTTGGCTTGATGATTGATCTCGCTCGAGCACTGGCGTATTCACTCAGAAACACTGCGCAAGCTACGCCGATGGGTAATGCAAGCAAGGCGACACCAACCACGATCAGAGCCGTGCCTGCCACCAAAGGCAAAATTCCATAGCTTTTGGGCTCAAGTAGGGGCGTCCAGCGGGTGCCGAAGAGAAACTCCGTCACCGAGACAGACTCAAAAAAAATCAGCGTCTCTCGGATGAGGATAAAAATCACGACAGCAGTTGTAATGACCGATAGGAACGCGCAAAGGAAAAAGACGCGCTCCAGTATCGACTCGCCCCAACGGATGGATTTTCTGGAAAGTGCAGTCATACGGAACCCTTTATCCTAGGGGACATTGATTTTCGCAGACGCGCCAATAGTGCACGTTTCCAGATGGGAGCGCATCGTCGGCACATCAATTTTTGTCCGTGAGGTGCGGCAATGGTGCATCGCCGTGATAGCTTGAGCCGCTATTGCGATTTGCAACACGTTGCCTTGCTGCCTCGTAAGCAGCCTCGGGAAGAGCGATATAGCCGACTTCCTGAGCTAAAATCGCTGCATTGTTGAGATAGAAGCTGATGAAACCAGAGATTTGAGGCTGATCAAGTGCGGCAGCGTTGGCGTAAATGTAGATCGGTCTGGAAAGTGGGCTGTAACTCCCGTCGTTAATGGTTTTTTCGGTGGGTGCGATAGGCCCTTTGCCCCCATCAATGGGCACGATCTTAAGCTTCTCAGCATTTTCAGAGTAGTATGCGTAGCCGAAATAGCCCAAAGCATAGGTGTCGCCAGAGATGCCTTGAACAAGAACGTTATCATCCTCGCTCGCAGTGAAATCAGGACGAGAAGCTTGCTCTTTTCCATTAATGGTGCCGGTGAAATAGTCAAAGGTGCCGGAATCAGTGCCTGGACCGTAGAGGCGTATGCGCTGATCGGGCCAGCCGCTGCGGACGTCCGCCCAGGTTGTTACCGGTGAATCGGGTTTCCAGATTAAGTTCAGTTCTGCCACTGTTAGGAAGTCGACCCAGTCGTTTTCGGGGTTAACAACCACTGAGAGACCATCGAACGCAACGGGGATTTCTATGTACTCGATCCCTGTCGCGTTGGCTCTTTGGTTTTCGCTGGCTTTGATGGGGCGGGATGCAGCGTTGATATCGATTTCTTGGTTTAAGAACTTTTTGAATCCGCCTCCGGTCCCGGATACGCCAACCGTAACCCTGACTCTTGGTTGAACCGCTAGATATTCCTCGGCAACAGCCTCGCTGATCGGAAACACCGTACTCGAGCCGTCCATCCGTACGGCCCCGGATAATTGAGAGTCATCAGCCGTTGCCGCGGTATCGCGATCGTTGCTGCAGCCGAGGATTAGACAAAGTACTGTGAGCATTAGAATGGGTTTCATGAATTGCGATCTCCTTGTTTTTGATTCTTCAATTAGGCCTTCAAAACACTAATTGTGGATAAAGAAAAGGTTAAGATTTGTTAATTGAATGAACCGCATAATCTCTGTGATCTTTCGACCGTTATCAGGGGCACAAGCGGTACCTGCTGTCTCCAGAATACCAATATTATTTTTTGCTTTGTGCCTTAAAAATCTTATATTTTTACAAATAAATCAATGGTTTAGGAATAATTTAAAATCGATTACTTAAACTTATACTCAATGCCTAGCGAGGTGATATTTTCTTCACCGTCTTTATCAACCGACGAGTGATAAAGATAAGCTTTTGCGTTCTTGGCCAATTTGCGTTCGATACCAAAGTTATAAAAATTGGCATCGCTTTTTATTATGTCTGACCGGCCGGTTTGGGCGACGAGCTTGTATTGGTTGAAGGCGTAACTGAGACCTAGGCTGTATCCGCTCTCGCGCTGCGCACCGATCTGATTGATACGTTTGGACTGCTGAAGGATGGCATTCATCTGCCAGGGCCCAGTCTTGTAGACAGTTGAAAATCGTTGAGTGTCGTAAACCTTCGTCTTGGCGATGGCCTTATCGTTTTTGCGCATCTTCTGATCAGACGCAAAGCCTAGATAGAGTCCGTTTTTACTCCAGGTGACAGAAGCAGAGCTGGAAGCATCAAAATTCTCGTCAGAAGGTACGAAAGCGAGTTGTACCCGAAACCGATTGAATTTGGGTGAATGATAAAAAAAAGACTCTTTCGCTCGAACATCTCCGTTTAAGATGTTTTTGATATCCCCTGCCTGGTCATTGAATAAGTCGGCTTTCCCCTGAGAACGTTTCATTGGCGTGTCATGGGTTCCAAAAAAGAGCTTACCGAAATTGCCCGAGACACCAATCAATGTGTTCCGCATCGAGAAGAGTTCCTCAGCGCGAAGTCCGCCGCTTACGAGATCGACTTCTTGCTCGATCTGATAAATAATTTTTAGTGATTCTGTAAGCGGTAGATCACCCTTGACGCCGATGCGAGAAACATGACTTTTAAAGTCGTCATCTGCAGGATCACGTGCCTCATAGGCAACGTTGATCTCACCATACACCTTGGTCTTTATCTCGGTCGCCTTGGCCTCATAGTTACTAAGGCCAATGAAGATCAAGCTCAAAAACAGGGTTAGTCGATACACAGGCGTCTCCTTCAAATCCATGGTGGGCAAGTTAGAGGAGGTTCGTAAAGATTGATTAAGGGCTATGTTAAGATTTTGTTAAAATTTTAAGAATCAGTTAAAAATGCTTCACAATGGTCGGCAGGTAACTTTTCCCTAGCGGACGACTAAGGCATCGGTTAAATAAGGGCCAATTTCAGCAAATCGCTTTTTCAGACATTCTCTATCTTGCAAAGCAGCCTCGACTTGGCACCCAAATTTATTCTGATTCGATACATTTCTCCCAAATGATTCGGCACGACATTTAACCTCTGGGCGTCAGTCAGTGAGTTTCCCGTTACTATTTAGCTGGTTTTTGCCGCTAAGGTTCTTGAAGATAGCTAACCTGAAGATAGGTAAATCGGTGATCAAAGGGTCTTCTACCGGGTCATCACTTTTTAATCAAGGTAGGTAATGATGTGAAAAATAACTATCTAAGAGGGCTGCTGACCCTTTTCATTGTCGCTGCGGTTTTTGGGCTCTTTGTCCTTAAGACGGATGCAGGCGGGGCACTGATGATGAAAGCCTTCGTCACGATGAATAAACCTTCTGGTCGCCTCGACCCCAGCGATGCAGGGTTGACCCCCGATTACGCCCGACTGGCTAACTGGGCAGCGCATCCAGATCTCGAAGATGCAGCGGATCAGGTTCCTTACGGGGTTCGACTCGATGCTGCAATCACGGGCTCGGCCTTGGGTTCTGCGGTGTCGCGCCATGAGGTCAATGTATTTTTTGTTCATCCCACAGGGCTTATGAACCAGGCGACTTGGACGTCTCCAATGAACGAGCACTCTGCGACAGAGGAGAACACCCGCTACATGATGGCCAATCAAGCCAGCGTTTTTAACGGTTGCTGCAATATTTATGCGCCCAGATATCGCGAGGCCAATATTTTTACTTACTTTATTGAGTCTGATGCTGAGCGGGAGGCCTTGCTAGATTTTGCTTACCAAGATGTCAGACGGGCATTTGAATATTTCATGCTCCGCGAAAACCTAGGAGCGCCCTTTATTCTGGCTGGTCATAGTCAGGGTAGTCATCATTTACAACGATTGATTGAAGAGGTCGTTGACCCGAGTGACCTGTCTCAAAAGATGGTTGCTGCCTATCTGCCGGGTACTACGATTAGACCCATTGCACAGTCATGGTTTGATGGTTTGCATCACATCCGCCCGTGTTATTCAGCAACAGACACGGGGTGTGTCGTGAGCTGGGATACGATGCCGGATGGAGGGGCCTTGATGCCCAGAGACCGCTCGCATCTTTGCACCAATCCTTTGTCTTGGAGGGTTAATGAAGCGCGCGCAGCTGCGGCTTTGAATCTCGGTGCGTTGGAGCCAGTTGGGTTCTTCAATTCAAATATTGGTCAGATGGACGATGCCCTAACCGGCCAAGTCTATGCGCCTCTTTCGGCGCCAGTTAAAGCATTAACCTGGGCCAAGTGCGAGCAGGGCACGTTGTTAGCGAAGGACAAATTGCCGGATCAATTTCCCCGCGATGCTCTCGGAACCTATCACCAGCTAGACTATGCGCTTTTTTACATGAATATTTTTGAGAACGCGATACAACGAGCGAATCAGTATGCGATCGATGCTGCTTCCGTGAATCGCTGAACGCATCCTGGGCCCTGCGTTTTAGTCTACTGTTTGGGCGCGTTCATATAATCTTTGTAATAGGTGATTTCACCATTGCTTACTCGATAGAGGCCACAGCCGTCTATGCGTCCTTTTGGCGTGACCGCAACCCATTGCGCCCAAGCAGTTTTGTCGCCGCCATCAATTTCCAGAACTTCAAAATGAGTTGATTGTGCATGCATCTCATGATTCATCTTGGCCATAAATTCTCCAATGGCTTCTTTGCCTTTGAAGGTCCCAAAAAAGGGATCTTCTAAAAGAGCATTCTCAGCGAAAAGGTCCGTCAAAGCGCTATAGTTTCTGTGATCTTGAACGCGCCAAAATTCTTCTATGGTTTCTTTTGCTGATCTTGCCATGTTGCTACCTCGGCGTTTGGTTGTTGAAAGAATAGGGTTCTCAGCCATGGCATCCACTAAAATGGGTCGAAATGAAGCATGCTGAAGTCGATTTGTCTTCCGCCAGAGGCGTTAGGTCGTAACCAGCATAGTCTTATGAGGCGATGACGCTCAAGTTTTATGCGGTTAGGGCACCGCCCTGATGGTCCCTTTCGATCAGTAAAAGGTCAACCGGGGGATGGAGTCTTGAGCCTCGTCAGGTTCAGCAGCGTTTTGCTCAGTGTTTAAGCGACCGGTCAATTAGGTTAGATTGCAAAGGTTAACATCTGGAGGCAGTTTAAATGGAGGAGCCGCTTTGGGCGCTTGCGGCAGGTTGTGTGCCTGACGCACAGCCCTGGGATATCCCACGGATCGCGCATCACGCTGGTTTTTTGTCCTCCGGTATGTGGGTAGACCCAAAAACAACTTGGGGTTCTAGCGCCTTAATGAAGACCCGCAGCGCATTGTTGAATACCGGCATTCAACTGGTCGATGTTGAGGTTGGGTGGCTCGAGGAAGCCGCTGCTGCCGTTGAAACACATAAATTGTTGGTAGATGTCGCCTTGGAGCTTGGTGCCCGCAATCTTCTGATCGTCTCTCGTCATCCTGATCTTGATGCATCGATCCGCCAGTTTCGTGACATCTGCGATCGTGCCGACTCGGGGCTTCGAATTTGTTTGGAATTTGGTGAGTTCACCAGCATTAAGTCGCTGAGCGCAGCAAAGGAATTCATTCGTAAGGTTGATCATCCAAACGCAGGGATCTTGATTGATCTCATGCATCTCAATCGATCGGGTGAAGCGCTACCGGAACTTGATGATCCACGTTTTCCCTACATTCAGGCCTGCGATTTCTATCAAGCTTCATCAGATATGACCGGCCGAGATTATATTTCCGCAGCGGTGGATGACCGGTGTTGTTTGGGTGAGGGAGAGGGGAGACTGGGCGATATCATCTGCGTTGCCCATTCGGGGAAAGACGTCAGTCTAGAAATTCGATCTAAAGTGCTTCGGACTCGGTTTTCCGATCCTTGGGACCGTGGCGTTGAAATTTTTAAAAATTGTCAGCGCTCTATAGAAGCTTTGCTTTAAGTTTCGCTGGTCGGCTTTTTTACTACGGGCAAGCGGGGCCCGAGAGGGCATTAGCGTGATAATCGGCACGATACTCAATGGATTGAGTTGAAGCGGTGCGTTAATCGGGTTTTGGCAGTGAAAGCGTTATCACCAGTCCAAGGACGCCAAGCCCCGCAGCGAGTACAAACACTAGGGTAAAAGCTCCTGTCAGGTCTGCCAAAAATCCGCCAATTGGAGGCGAAATGACCTGAGCAACTCCAAAAGCCAACGTTGCGGCAGAAAACGAGGGCCCATAGTCCTCGGTTGTTGTGTTTTCCACAACGTAAAGCGTCATCAGAGTCGGAAGTGCACTGAATAAAAAGCCAAGGCCAACACAGGCGATCAGAGTTGCGATTGGCCAGCCTGTAATTATTACGCCGACAAACATCGGCCAGAGACCAAAAGCCAAAGCAACGGCCAATCGGGTGCTGAATCGATTAGCGAGAGCTGCAAAGGTCGGACCGCCGAATATCATGGCGAAGCCCATCAGACTAAACGCCAGCGCCGCATCTTGGGTTGCCCAACCGCTGTCATCCTCAAGCCGAGTGGTTAAGAACCCTAAAATCAGTAAATACATAAAACCAAAGGTCGAGTAGGCCAGGATCATGGGGATCCAGCCGGGCATGCGTCGAAGCGCTCCAAAGCCTCCAATTCCTGATTTGCCATTGGGTCTAGACTGCGCGTGACGAACAAAGGAGAGGGTTAAGATCAGCAGTAGGAATCCGACTGTGAACTGAATGAGATACACGCTTGACCAAGCTGCATCACCCTGACTTGATCGCAACTCGCCACTCAAGAGGCTAACAAACATGATGCCCAAGCCGATGCCTGAGCCCATCAGCCCGACAGCAAGATGCCGCTTATTGGGTGGTAATGCGTCTGCTGCGATAATGGGCGCGGGTATCCAAAGAAAAGCGCCCCCGATTCCTGCGATCAGAAGGCCGAAGGCGAGTGTGAGCGGTGTGGTGGCAAGCCCCGCGAGGAGCAACCCGCCCGTCGCGAAGAAAAGTCCCAGACGCATCACGTTAATGAGACGATAGTGGGCGGTTGCCCAAGCAACGCAGAGGGTTCCAAATAGATAGGCGCCCATGTTGGCGGAGCCGACCAATCCCGCCAGCGTATTGGAAATAGAGAGGTCATCCCGAATTGCTGGGAGTAACACGCCGTAGCTAAACCGACCAAAGGCCTGGCCTACTGCGGCGGCCAACGCAACCAACACCACGGTCATCCAGCCGCGGAAAAGCCAGGAAGGTGTTTGTCGTGCTTCGGGCGGTGATTGCATGTGAGGCTATCTGGCAAGGACAGGCCATCCTAACGCGAATCGAACGACAGTGTGAAACCCATATTTTTTAGAGGCAGTTGCCGGAACTGAATCAAATGACTAGTCTAGACTTCATGCTTTAGAGAGAACCTAGGGATGAAAAAAACGGGCGTGATCGTTGTGATTTTGCTCCTTATAGCAGTGAGCTATCGGGTAGTCACCGCCGGTGATACGAACGCACGTGTCTCGGAGGAAATCCGAACTAATCCCGCTGGCGAGCGGGCCCAGCGCTCGATGATTGTCATGCTTGCAGATGGTAGGCAATACCCAGTCAACTTTTTGCGAAAGGGCCAACTGGTATTTATGGGCATTGACGGACGTTGGTGGCGATCGTTTCTTGGGGATGGTCAGCCGGTATCGCTTTACCTTCAAGGTGAGGATTTAAAAGGGCATGCACGCGTTATTCTTGATGATCCCGAATACACCCTCAGGGTATTTGCAGAACTGCGCCCGAAATGGCCAGCTTGGTTGCCTACTTGGATCAATGGCAGGTTGGTAGAGATTAAATTAGAAGCCGGGTCGTCTTAGCATCGATGGCAAAATACTTCGGGTCTGTTGCCGAGAATAGTCCGCTTTCATCGCAGATCTGTTGCATCTTTTACATGACGGCTTTCAGAAGATTGCGTTTGGCAGATCGCTCTTAAAAATGTTCCGCCGTAGGGTCTCTTGCGGAAATTTGATCGCCTCGATGTTTCAAGTTTCGTGTTAGCATCTTTAAGGTCGTCAATTGTGCTCAAAAATAAGGACCGTCCGGTGACCAGTCAGATCGAATCTACGAGGCTCAGATCAAAAATTATAGGACTGCATCATGTGGAACTTGTGGTTTCTGACATCAAGCGATCCGAGACATTTTATCGTCCAACAGGCGTTGAAATGTCCGTGGTCAGCGCTGAAAACCTCGGAGCACATGGAAAAGATCGCTTTCTGCTAAAAGCTCCCAACGGCTGTCTTGCGCTGAGACAAAGCGAGGCTGTGACGCGGTTAAATCCCTTGCCTGTGGTGGGTCCAGGCGTGACCCACGCTTGCTTTCAAGCGCCGGTGCAAGCGTCTCTCTATCAAAAGTTAGTGGCTGAGGGTGCCCAGCCCGTCAGCACCGGGTCGCCGCCCATCGATTTGAATGGTCAAGGGGTTTGTTATGCCTATGCGCGGGATCCTGATGGAACGATGTTTGAGGTAGAAGAGCTCGAAGTGCCAAAATTTAAGGGCCCCATCTCGCTGGCGCACATCGCTTTGGTGAGCCCGGATATTGATCGAGCGGTGTCTTTTTATAGTCAGCTCCTGGGTGTGGGACCTTACGGTCGCGCAAACAAGGTGCTAGGCCCCCGATTTGACGAGGTAACGGGTTTGGCATCTGTTCGAATCAGAGCGGCCTGGTTCAATACGGGCAATATGGTGCTCGAGTTTTGGGAGTTTATAAATCCAGAAACCCCGAAGACAGTCGTCGAACGTAGTGCTGAGGAGGCTGGCTATCATCAGTTTACGCTTGAAACATCTGATCTTGATGGGGAGGTTCAGCGTTTATCCGCGCTGGGATTGTTATCCAATGCAGAAATTCAATTCGGTTCAGAGCTGAATAAAATAGATATGCAAGACCCTGATGGTAATCGATTTAGTTTGGTGGAGACGCACCCTGACGCCCTGATCAGGGTTGAGCACTTTGAGCCGATGCCATGGTTGCCCGCGCCTGCCTGGCCGGGCAATGCCGCGCTTAAACCTTAAAAAATTCAAGAAGCAGCGCATTAACCTTTTCGGGAACCTCGAGCATCGGCGTGTGCCCAACTCCCGCCAGGCGACGAACCGTGAGGTCAGTCGCATAATGGGGTAGGTCGTCAATGAACCAGGGCACAAAGGTGTCGTCCGCTTCTCCCCAAATCAGCATCGCTGGTACAGAAGTCTTAGCGGTTTTTGAAGGCCAATAGTCATGATCGGTAATCGCGTCAGGCTCGGGGATGTTGGCACGATACCAGTTGATGCCGCCGTCTATCGCACCAGGTTGAGCGAGTCCCTTATGGAAAATTTCATCGTCTTCTGAGGTGTAGTGGTGGAGCGGGCGAAATTTAGCGTAGGCCTGCTGCCATAGGTTTCGAGCGCCGTTCTTAGTCATCCACTGATGAGTTTTGCCCTCGCGCATGGACCACATATAGCGAGACCGCTGGCGCTGCTCTGAGTCGGTTGCCAAGAGGCGCACAAGTTGGTTCGCCGGAGGCGCGTTAATGCTGACGACCCGGTGTAATCGATCGGGGTGGGATTGAGCGAAAGCCCAGGCAAGCGCGCCGCCCCAGTCGTGGCCGACTAGATAGAATCGTTTGCCGCTTGCAAGATGCTCGGCGAGAGCATTGAGCTGCGCGATGAGAGACGGCAGCTGATAGTGAACGAGCGACGTAGGTTTGTCGGATAAATTGATGCCCGGTCCGTCGATTGCAGCAACGTGGAAATGCCCTGACAGCGCGGCCATCTGGTGATGAAATGAATACCAAAATGAAGGGAAGCCGTGGTAGAAGATGATCAGCGGACCTTGACCAGCGTCTTGATAATGCAGGTTTATACCCTCATGGGTGAAGGTATTCGATCGAAAAACACTCATTTTTTTTGCTGCGCAATCAGCTCGTCGCGTAATCGCTCTGGATCTAGCGCTTTGGCACGATCCCGCTCAACTACTTCCGGTGGCACATACCAGTGTAATTGGTCTCCCTCGTATGCAGCCCAGACGCACTCGGCGACCTGGGCCGCTGATACTGTCCGTCCCGCATCGGTTCGATTTCGATTGAGCTCTGGGAGATTACGAATCGGGCGATGCTCTCCGCGTACAAAACGTTCTCCATTTTGCCAAAGTGGTGTGTCAATAATACCGGGAGAAACGTCGGCTGCACGCGCGCCGAATCGAGCGAGTTCGACACTCATGGCTTCGGTCAAGCCTTTAACAGCGACTTTGGTGGCGCCATAGGTTGCCATACCAGGCGTCCCGAAACTTGCGGCCGAGGATGACGTTGTAAAACACAGAGCGTTGGGCGTGCGTTTTAAGAGCTCGATTCCCGCATGGATGCCATTGAGAACGCCGATAAGGTTCACGTTTACTGTCGCAATCACCTTCTCGAAAGGGACTTCATCTAAAAAGCCAAATATAGCAATGCCTGCATTGTTAAACAGTATGTCGAGACGCTGGCTGGAGGCCTCCGCAAAATCGGCCATGACTGCATCAAAAGCGGCTTTATCTGTGACATCAAGCGCCGCAGTAAAACAGTCGTGATTGAGTTCCCCGGCAAGCTGCAATAATCCTTGGGCGTCAACATCGGTTGCGCCGACGAACCAGCCTCGCTCGTAGAACTGAAGGGCTGTCGCTCTGCCGATGCCGCTGGCAGCACCGGTAATAAAAATTGCCTTTCTCGTCATCGCGCCCATTACCTCCTTAAGAAGAGCATTCATCATGCCACTGTACAGGCCCTAAGACACGCTTGGTTGGGCCAGAAAGATGGCTTCGCTTCCTCGCTAGCACTGAAAATAATCGATCGTATACAAGTTGATACTGGGTGCCTTGGTGTTTCAGCAGCGAGTGCAATGGTTTACTGCCAATATTATCTACTGCATCACCGCTTGAGTGAATTGAAGACGGCAGAAGCGCTCTGCATAAGTGATATGGCTGTTGGAAACTCCATTCTGTTTTAGGCCTCGCGCTCGGCTGGTCCCAAAATCAGGCGTAAAGGGCGCAGCTTCGACGATAAGCGAGCCCATCTGCCACGATGATAATCAACGATGGGCAGGGCTCGATAACTCGCGGAGTGATTGCTAGTCGTCGCCGTCTTTGTTTTCTTCTTCTTTCTCTTCTTTTTCATCGCTCGAAGCTAAGCTGACTGCGGCTTTGACGGGCAGTGTAGCGACGCTCACGGCGGTCTTTGCGGCTGTTGCAACAGCGCTTGTTACGACAATCGCGGTGCAGCTGCTTAGGCTGAAAACAATCAGCGTTGCTAGGATCAGTCGCGGAAAAAATGTGGGAGACAGATATTTGCGATGTCTGGTGATCTTATTCATAAAAGTGTCCATGTGAGTCAGTCCGAATCAATTTTTCGGTGCATTGTTGATGCTATCTCAACCCCGGGCCTGAGTCTTGATTAATTCCCGATGTGTTGAGCTCAGGTCATTTTATCATCTCCTTGCCAGCCACCCATGCGCGTCGGAGTGACCGGGCGCATTAAGCCTTCTCACTCCACTCAGACGTTTTAAGTGTTAGGGTATAAGCAGTTCGCCGCTAGCTGCGAAAAATCAAAGGCTTCGCATCAGTGTTGCCAGGATAACCATAGGTCGCTGGTCGTTGATCAGTGGAAGGAACCAGATCGATGCAGGAACAGCCTGTTACTAACCAGCCTGAAGGCCCTGACGCAAAATCCATGCCTTCATGGGGGGCGAGGTCGTGCTGACCTGGGCTGTTGGGGTTGGCCTGATATGGTGCTGGCTGCTTTATCGTGCTGTTTCTGCAGAGTACCGTTATTACAGAGCGGTTCAGACATTGCTGCCAGATGTTTGGCAGTCTTTGGGCGCCCCTAGGGGCGCTAAAGTGCCCTGGGTTTTTCTATCGCCTAAAAAAAAGAGGCACCTGGAAACAATCGAAAACAAGGTTGTGCTCGGCCTTGCCCAGCGGCATCATCGCACCGGGAGGCAGTTCTTGATGTTTGTCGTCGTAACGCTTCTCGTCGCGGTTGTCGGACTCAAGGTTGCCGCGTCGTAACGGGCGGTTTGGGCGTCTAGGGTGAAATGATGCCCGGGTGTGCTTGTAAGCTGGGGCCATAAAATAAATTTGTTGGAGAAAAAGCGTGACAGAGATTGTACAGGGATACTGCGATGAACGATTTCTTGGGGTGAAGTCGGTCATGGCATCGATGCTTGCCAGTGGAGAAGATCTTGGGTCTTCTTTTTGCGCGACATGGAAGGGTGAGACTGTGGTCGATCTATGGGGCGGCCATCTCGATGTTGCCCAGACGCAGCCTTGGCAGAGCGATTCAATTGTCAATGTGTACTCAACCACAAAAACCATGTCTTTTTTATGTGCCTTGATCCTAGCGGATCAAAAGCTTTTAGATTTCGACCAGCGGGTCAGCCACTATTGGCCTGAGTTCGGTGCTTCGGGAAAACAAGATGTTCGGGTCTGGCACCTCATGAATCATGCTGCAGGTCTTTCGGGAATGGATGCGGTGGTCAGTGAGGAGGATCTCTATGATTGGGATAAAATGACAACATTGCTCTCAGAGCAAACGCCCTGGTGGGAACCAGGGTCGGCCTCGGGTTATCACGCGTTGACCCAAGGTTATTTGATTGGTGAAGTGGTTCGCAGAATCACTGGACAAACTTTGGGGCAGTTCTTTGCTGAAACAGTCGCTGATCCTTTAAACGCTGACTTTTTTATTGGTGTGCCTGACTCAGAATTTTCCCGTATTGGTGATTTGGTGCCGCCACCCAATGCGGGTGAGCTCACTGGTGCAGGGGATCAAGATTCGATTGCGGTTAGAACTTTTAAGAGTCCGAGTGTTTCAGCCCTTGCCAGTCGAACCAGTGCTTGGCGCCGAGCAGAAATTCCTGCTGCAAATGGTCATGGCAACGCGCGCGCCGTAGCAAAAATTCACACAGTCCTTGCGAACGAGGGTCTGGTGGATGGAAAAAGGGTTTTGTCTGCTGAGACGTGTCGTTCGGTGATGCAAGCCCGCATAGAGGGCAAAGACTTGGTGTTTGGTAATCCGATGGCCTTTGGGTTGGGTTTTGGATTACCGCCAAGCGCAGAGAGTCGCCGTAATTTATGTTTTTGGGGTGGCTGGGGTGGGTCTCGTGCGATCATTGATCAAGACAGTCAGCTCAGTTTCTCTTATGTTATGAATAAAATGGCAGACGGATTGCTCGGCGATGAACGCGGCGTTAGGCTCGCCGGTGCTCTGTTTGGAAGCTTGTCAAACTTGGATGGTTAGAAAGAGAGCGCTGCGGTGGTGCTCTGGCTGCTTGTTCAAAAAAGGCGATGACCCATTGGGTTGGAATCAATGAGTGAGAAGAGGATCATGCAGGTAACGCGAATGGCGGCTCCCCTCGGGGCGATTGTTGAGCAACTAGATGTACAAGATATCACCGCTGAGCAACTTAGCCGTGTGCAACAGCTGTTTTTAGAACATAAAGTTTTGGTGTTTCCAGACCAGAATTTGACGCCAGAGGCTCACATGGCCTTTGCCGAACATTGGGGTCAACTGATTCCGTTTCCCTATGGTGCTTTGCCGGACTATCCCAATATTATTCCGCTCAAAAATAGAGGAAAGTCCAAAGATGTAAACCAGCATTGGCATTCGGACATGACCTACAGTCCGATGCCACCAAAGTTGACGATGCTCTACGCGCTTGAAGCACCGGAGCTAGGAGGGGAGACCGCCTTTGCAAACCAAGTGTTGGCCTACCAAAGCCTCAGTCCAGGGCTCCGTGGCCTTGTGGACAGTCTGTCGGCGCATCATTCAGCGAAGGGTTTGGCAAGACTCTACGGTCAAGATCCCGAACAAGCCTTGGAGGCGGTGCATCCAGTCGCAAGAACCCATGATGAAACCGGTGAAAAAGCGCTGTATGTTTGTGGCGCCTTCACTCGGCATTTTGAGACTTGGGGAAGAGATGACAGTAAAGCGTTGCTTGAGTATTTGTTTGAGCATAGCGTGCGTCCGGAGTTTCAAGCGCGTCATCGCTGGCGGCCCGGAGATTTGGTGATGTGGGATAACCGTTGCTTGCTCCATTACGCGGTTCATGATCATGGGGACGCGCCTAGGCTGCTCCATCGACTACAGGTGCAGGGCCATGTGCCAGCCTAAAGATGTCTGCATCCCAAAGTTTGCCCAGATCTTTGAACCGTGAAGCGCGGATTAAATTCGATCAAACTGCGCACAGTTTAGGTCTTCGGGTTTTGTTTTCGCGTTCTGTAGTGCTTGATCTGCAACCCCTTTAGAAAATTACGAAGAATTTGATCTTTACACTTTCGATATTGCCTGTGCCCAACTTTTCGAAAAAAAGCGGATAGTTCGTGTTTGCTGATACGGAAATCAGCAAGTGCCAAGGTTTCAAGGATTGCTTCAGCATCTAGATTGAAAGCGATTTTTAGTTTCCTAAAGACTGCGTTGTTGTTGAGTCTTTTTTCCGGTGGCGGCACCGGGCGGTCCGAGGGTCCACGCTGGAGGAGAATTAAACCGTTTAGAAAACGAGAAAAATCGATGTCGGCAAGCGGCAGAAAGTCTTCATCCTCATCTTTCTTTAGCCAACAGCTGACGGTTTCTCGGCTGACAGGAAGGCCGCCCTCGGCAAAAACGCGAATCATTCGGTTATCGTTGAGATCAAGAATGAAGCGTAATCTTCTCAAGCAATCATTGGTTTGCATGTTGTAAGCCCAAAGCGTTCATGGCCGCGGCGGTGAAAGTTAATCGCGGATTTTAGATTCGGTTATTCTCGCATTGTTTGCGGCTGATTGCTGGTGGTTGTGTAGGCGGCAGGCCCACGTTTGTAGAAGATGCTTTGTCAACTTTTCAATTTGAGCCTATGGGCTCGAGACTCCAAACTCCAGTCCTTGCAGCGATGTTAAGTTTGCGCGCCTCCTGGAGCGGTCATCATTCCGTTAAGGGATGAACTGGTCAAAAAATCGCCTGGATTTTCGCGACGATTTTCCTCTGTGGTCTTGATATTGTTTTGGTTTTCGTCACGGGTATTCATGCAGCGCGAATGGTGATTGTGCTATTAGATAAAGTGCCGGAGGGTGACAAACTTGGTCGTAACTCGCGTATCATTCCAGAAAATTTTTTATCGACGAGGTTCGGTATGAACAATCAATCGCGCGCCGCGCTTCGCTTTGACAATCGGGTCGCTTTGATCACCGGTGCTGGGAGGGGCCTCGGGCGGGCGCATGCATTGCTGCTTGCAAGTCGCGGTTGCACCGTGGTGATCAACGATCTCGGTGGAGCCTATGATGGTGGCGGCGACGCTCAGCAGAAAGTGGCTGATGAAGTAGTTGCTGAAATCAGAGCCTTGGGTGGCACTGCGCACGCCAATTACGACTCAGTTGAATCTGGAGCCGATATTGTTGATGACGTCATTCGGCAGTACGGAAGGCTTGATATTGTGATCAATAATGCGGGGATATTAACCCCAGAGGTTTGGTCGGAATTAACCCTTGAGTCTTGGCAGAAAACGCTGGCGGTAAATTTGACTGGCGTGTTTTCGGTGATGAAAGCTGCTTGGCCGCATTTTGTTGAGGCGGGTTATGGTCGCTCTATCATGACCGCGTCGCCGGCGATGCATGGCGCTGGCGTTGCTGCTTATGCGGCGAGCAAGGCAGGGGTGATTGGGTTGTCGAATTCTTTACAGTTTGAAGCCAAGAAATTGAAATTGGATATCAAGTGCAACGCAATCGTTCCGCATGCCGATACGCGAATGACACGAGATTTCTCCACCGCGGTAAATGTTCGTCGCGAGAAGATGGGTAAAAAAGCCGCGCCTGTGACACCACAAGAAATCTTGAATCGGCTTTCTCCCGCTTATGTTTCTCCCCTGGTTGCATGGCTGGCTCACGAGGACTGTACAGAAGAAGCGACGGTCCACGAAGCGGGTGCAGGCTATTTTGCGCGTTTTAACTGGGCAAGATCCGATCATCTGTACGCCACCGAAAAAGAGGGCATTGAGGGTGTGCCATCGCCAGAGGATGTCCGGGGTGGTGCCGCTGTTTTTTCAGACTTTGCCGCTGGCGATCTGCCCCCTGCGGGTGATGGCGCAATGGCGGGGTCTGCTTTGGCCCGGGTTTTTGATCACCTCAAGGATTAGTCTGAAACAGTGGATGATTGCGTGTAAGGGCGCTGTGCTGAGCCTACTGAAGTCGTGTTGCCCTTTGCCACCAATTGCCTCGGTTGTTCCTTGAGCTTGGCTTACTGTGGGTGTGCCAAAGCGAAAGTTAGCGAGTAAATGCGCGATCGGCGTGTTCTGAGCGGTACATGCGCTTTAATTCTTGTCTTTGCCTTGGTTAATCTTACGGCAGCGCACATAATGCGCGCTGCACACGCGTCAGAATCCTTCGTAAACGGCCTGAGCGCTCGTTTTTGATCTTCAGCTGCTCGATGCTTGATGAAAGCTACAGAGTCGAGTGGGCAGTGCGGTGCTCCATAAATGCGGTGCTCAATAAAAGGCGCTGCCAATGCGTCATATGTAGCGATCAAATTGGTAGCAAGAGAGGTTATAGGGGCTGTTTTAATCAAGCCTTCCAAGGTTCAGAGGCCTCGCGTCCGAATGGCGAGCGTTCAGCGGCAATGCGGCAAAGCCGATTAACATTGGGGTTATAGCAATTAAGATCGCTGTTGTTGTTTATATGTGATCTATACCGGGAAAGAGATATGCTGAGTTTTGATTGCCTTGGCCTGCCCAAGGCACAGATTAAAAATCTGAATGATCTGGGCTACACCGCGATGACCGAGGTTCAGGCTGCGGCTTTGCCGGGCGCTCTGGCAGGACGCGATCTTCTGGTCCAAGCCAAAACGGGTAGCGGAAAAACCGCAGCGTTTGGATTGCCGCTATTAGGTCTGTTAAATCCAAAAGATTTCGGCGTCCAGGCCTTGGTTTTGTGCCCAACCCGTGAATTGGCGAGTCAAGTGGCGGCGGAGATTCGGAGGTTGGCCCGGTTTCAAGCCAATATTAAGGTGGTTGTTCTTTGTGGTGGACAGCCTATCGGCCCTCAAATCGGTTCCCTGGAGCATGGTGCCCATGTCATTGTCGGCACGCCGGGCCGTCTCAAGGATCACCTGAGGAAAAAGACGCTGAGACTGTCTCGATTGAAAGTTTTGGTGCTTGATGAGGCTGACCGAATGCTTGACATGGGCTTCAGTGAAGACCTAGATGACATTGTGCGTCAGACGCCAAAAGATCGGCAGACCTTACTTTTCTCTGCGACTTTTCCAGATGACATCGTCAGCATCAGCGGCAACTACCAACGTCAGCCCACTCGAGTCAGCGTCTCCGCGCAGGTTGCTGCTGGCCAGATCGAACAGCGGGTCTACGAGGTGAATCACAAGCAGAAGTTCGAGGCGCTTCTGGGTCTTTTGCAGTCGGAGCAACCCGGCGCTGCAGTCATTTTTTGCCAAACTAAAGAGCGTGTTCGTGGGCTTGAGCAGAAGCTTCGTGAGTCTGGTGTCTTTGCGTTGGCACTCCACGGTGATTTGGAGCAAAGAGAACGAGATCAGGTGTTGATTCAATTTAAGCAACAAAGCTGTCGGCTATTAATTGCCACGGACGTTGCAGCCCGAGGTCTCGATATTGATGCGCTGCCAATGGTGATCAACTTTGATATTCCATTGGATGCGGACGTCTACGTTCATCGTATAGGCAGAACCGGCCGAGCTGAGGCGACGGGAGTCGCTGTTACTCTGATGACGCCTAGAGAAAGACACCGTTTAGAAGCCATCGAATCGCGAGTTGAGACCGACTTGACCGTTTTGCTGTCGCCGAGATTTGAATCGAATGTTGCGCTCTTACCCCCTCCAGAGTATTCGACCATTGAGTTATCAATGGGGCGGAAAGACAAGATACGACCTGGCGACGTATTGGGAGCGGTCACCGGTTCGATGGGTTTTTCTGGAGCAGTGGTTGGGAGGATTGAAGTTGCCCAACGCGCAACTTTTGTTGCCATAGCGCGTGATCAGGTGAAAGCAGTACTCGCTGCGTTCTCGACAGGTAAGGTGAAGGGGCGAGCCGTAAAGGTCCGAAGACTGTCTTAAACCCAGCTGTTCACAAAAGGTGCAGCACTCCCATGCTCGCTCTGGTAAGTGCGAGCAGGGATGCTTGGGAGGTTTGAGCCGGCCCTGCTCTAGGTGCTTTGGATTAGGTCGATAATGACCTTCGCGACTTGATCTGGGGCATTTTCTTGAACAAAGTGTCCGCCACCTTTAATGGTGGTGTGTGGTAGGCCCTCAGCGCCAGGAACCTTTTCTCTAAATTCAGCTTCCCCTCCCCGGGTAACAGGATCGTTGTCTGCGAAGGCGCAGAGAAATGGCTTGTTGAAAGTTTTAAAAAATTCCCAGGCTTTACGCTGCTCTTCGAGTGATGCCGATGTCGGCAGCGTCGGCACTTGGCTGGGCATCGCCCTGGGTCCCATTTTGTAACTTGGATCAGGAAAAGGGGCTTCATATGCTTTAGCCAGCGGGGTGGCGAGGGGTGAGGTCAATCCTAGGGTGTTCAGGAAAACTTTAAAAATTTGCACTGGGATCGGCGGCGGTTGGATTGACATCGACATTGCCAAACCGATGGGTAAATCCTCTGTTTCCCAGCACCACTTCTGCCAATAGGCAAACTTGCGCGCGGGATGACCGTCAGAGCCCATCTTGCTAAGGGCGCGTGACATCGCCATCAAGCTTGGCGTGGGCTGGTTTGCTCGAAAGTCTTCAATGTCTTTGATGAGGTCAGCGGGGGCATCGGGATTGTAGGGTAGTCCAGTATTCGAAATGACCACTCTGTCGAATCGGTCCCCGTGGTTGACAACGAGCCTCAGGCCAACCAGACCACCCCAGTCCTGACCAAAAAAGGTGATTCCCTTGAAATCATTGGTCT
Organism: uncultured Pseudomonadales bacterium; assembly: GCA_938017975.1. Lineage (GTDB taxonomy): Bacteria > Pseudomonadota > Gammaproteobacteria > Pseudomonadales > Azotimanducaceae > UBA9926. Next base: position 23,960 of record CALIKQ010000001.1, read on the forward strand.
CAAGCCACTGGCCCATCCATTCCACTTGGCGCTCATAACTGTAGTCTTCTCGCGCCGCGGGTTTATCGGATTTTCCGTACCCGATAAGGTCTGGCGCAATGACCCTCATGCCGGCTTGAGTGAGGTAGGGGATAACGTGTCGGTACAGGTAGCTCCACACAGGTTGGCCGTGCATACAAAGTACCAGTGGCCCGTCAGCTGGTCCCTCATCCAGATGATGGACACGCAGCGCATCACCTTCCTGAGTTTGAATGGTGGTGTAGTTCGGTGTGAAAGGATAGTCCTTGAGGCCTTCAAAACATGAATCAGGCGTTCGCAGTATTTTCATTATGGAGTGTCCCTTTAATTGAGCAGCCAAAAGTAATGCAGATCATTATAATCAAAAATGCTGTAGGTGCATTCAACTGGGTGAGGGCGTTGCATAGAGATGCGCTTGAATCAATGATGGTCGGTGACGAGTTCCTCAGTCGTCTGGAGGCCGTTTCAAGTAATCGAGTGGACCGAGCTGCTAGGCGTTTTTGGGTGGTGCCTCGCGACTTAGCACTTGGCAGCGCTTCATTAGGCGTCGCGCAGTTTCATCGAAATCGTCCCGACGATGCAACACGCGTCGGTTATCCCAGATGATGAGGTCAAACGGTTGCCATTGTTGTTGCCAGACATGATCAGGCCGTGCAGCATAAGACCAGATTTCATCGAGTAATGTTTCACTCTCTTGCAGGCTGAGCCCTGGGATATAGGCCCATTCTCGCCGACCAAGATACAGGCACTCGGCACCAGTTTCGGGATGCGCCTGAATAATAGGGTGGATGGCGCCAGGTGCTTCCCTCGGGTCATCGAATGGTTCGTAGCCTGGGCGAAGTTTGCCGATGCTGGTGTGCGCGGCATTGTGCTTGATTGTGAGCTTTCGCAGCCGCGCCTTGAGTGTGCTGGGAATGGCGTTCAACGCTGCATGCTGATCTGAAAAATATGTATCGCCACCGGTGGCGGGTGTCTCAATACACAGCAGGATGCTCGCAGGCGGCGGAACCTCAACGTAGGTCATATCCGAATGCCATGAGGCTTCAGCGTTCCCAAGCCCCCCAATGGGCTTGCCGTCTTTAATGATGTTCGAAAGTTGAGTGACGTAACGATTTTTGATTTTTGCCCGGTCAGCAGTTGGCATGCGGCCCATTGGAATCTCTTCTAAAGGGCCGAATCTGGCGCTGAAGGTTTGTAGTAGGTCCTCTGTCATCGTTTGTTGACGAACTCGCAAGACGCCAAAAGTCAGCCAGGTTGAATAAAGTTGAGCGAATTCGGAGTCTGTGATGGCATTGAGACTGATATCTGAAATGTCTGCGACGAAGTGCTGGTTAATCGGCGTGATCTTCATTTTAGGTCCTTTTTTTTGCGCCTGAAACAGCCGACCTAGGTGCCATAATCCTTGCAAAGGCCGACAGGCCATCGTCATCACTAAAACGTTCATGCAAAGCTAGCATGGCTTTACCCATAAGGGTTTCTGACCAGAAGATCTGCTCTATGTAGGTGTGCTCATAAGCCCCAGGTTGTGCAGTGATTGCCTCGAGGTAGAACACCTTTGTATCCTCCAGGGCTGCTTTGAACCACTTAAGCTCAGTGACTGGAAGTTCGTTGTTCTCCAATAAGTCCGCAAATTTTAGCGCATTATCCATTACGGAGAGCGACGAGAGACCAACCAGTGTGCGGCCTTTTTTGCGTCTGCGACCCAGATCATGCCATGGTTTGAGTGCCTCGACTTCGGCTCTGAGAGCCTCTGTCCAGCCTTCTATATCGCTGGTTTTTTTAGCGAAGGTAACCGGGCAAGCTGGCGCATGCTCGATCTCTATTTGAGGGGCATCTTCCTGGTAGTCCTCAAGGACTGGCCCGTCGTTTCTGTTCAAAAGGTCAAGGGCAGCCGAAATGACGCGATGCTGAAAGGCTGGATCTCCGGGCTTACCCAAAGGCCGCCCCAAAGGGAAGCTGACCCACAGGGCTCTAGGGGGCTGCATGCTGGCTGTGTTTTCTCGAATCAAACTGATGCCGGTGGTCATAATGCCTTCACGTTCGAGGTAATAAGACAGCGCGCAGACTGCGCGCGTGCAGTTGGGTCAAACCGGCGTTAAAAACACCGCGTCCACTTTGTCTTGCTTGAGCATACCCGCAACTTGGACGGCGTTTGCTTCATAGGCTGCGGGCTCAAGTCCCGCGCCCATAAAGCTATAATGAATGTCAGCTAAGGAGCCTATTTTTCCGGCATCTCGAAGTTCGCGAAAACGTTCTATTGGGAAAACGAGATTGACGTCTTCTGCAAAACCGCTTTTATCGAAATTCACTGAGCTGTGTGACATGACTAAATCATCGGCGTTTTCATCGCCTGCTATCGGCCTGAATGTTGCATCAGCAAATTCGAAAGCGAGATCATCTCTAAAGTGAAGCCCGGCCGTCGTAATCAGTGCGAATCGAAGCGTATTGATGTTTTGATTGAGTCGGTTCCAGGCAGAAGGCCCTAGCGGCGGATCATTTTTAGTGAGTAAGTGCGCTTGCTCAGCTTCAGAGAGATCTTTGAGTCGCACCACTGCTCGCTACTCCTGGTTGTTTAATCTAAATGGTGGGACCACCTGAAATGTACTCGCTGAGATCATTACGCTGTGCACTTGATGAAGAGGTCAATTTAACAACACAATGCATGAACGTTAAAGGGATGGGATCAAAAGGGCAGCTCATCGGTCGGGAACACCCCTGTGACCTTGCGCCTAGATGGGAGCATGATGAATCAGTGTATTGAGATGGGTTTTGAACGCGAGTCCGAGTAAGCCTTTCGTGGCTGATGTCACAGTATTGTTCATCGTCTTCGTTGCTTTTGGGGTATCTGATGGCGATGATGTTTTTTGCACGTTGGCAAAACGCGAGGTCAGTGCGTTATAATGGTAAGCATTAAATTTTATGGGCGTGCCAGAAATTCAAGAGGGCATTGGCATGGATGCTGGGGCGGCGGGCCAACAAGTTCCGTGACTGGGGCTCTGTGGACAAGCTAGCAGTGTCATGCTGCAAAAACGCCAGTCATGAGATTCTGAAGCCATCGTATAAATAGTCTTTGCTGGCCCGTCTTGGTAAGGTTTTTATAGCGCGCTTGCAGGCCTTAATGGCGCGCTTAGCTGATCGTCATCGCCTTCGCTCACCGCAGAGATGACGCAGTTTTTAGCGCTGGCCCGGAACAAGAAAATTGATGACGACAATTAGGAGCAACAAGATGAGTGACAGCAGAATCGTTCAAGAATTAATGGGTGCTCCAGGTTCGCCCTACACTCGCAAGATGCTCAGTTTGATGCGTTTTCGACATATTCCTTATCGGTTAGAACGTCAGTCCCGCGTTGCAAACTCCAGTGAGGACAGGCATCGAAAAAAACGGGTGCAACCTAAGGTTCCATTGTTGCCCACTTTCTATTTTAAGGATGATGCCGGGGGTGAAATCGCTGTGACGGACTCTAGTCCGTTGATCCGACGATTTGAGTCAGAATACGAGGGCCGCTCGGTGATTCCCACAGATCCTGCTTTGGCGTTTATTGACATGTTACTCGAAGACTATGGCGACGAATGGTTGACCAAAGCGATGTTTCATTATCGTTGGCACTACGATGCTGACATTAAAAAAGGTGGGGATATTCTGCCGAGATGGGGCGGTATTGCTCAACCCGAATCTGAAGTGCAGCCAATCAGTGAGTTTATTAGATCGCGACAGATTGCGAGGCTCTCCTATGTGGGTTCAAATGAAATTACGAAAGCCACCATTGAGGAAAGTTTCAAGCGTTTTATACACCTGCTTGATAAGCATCTGACGTTGCACCCTTTTTTAATGGGGGAGCGTCCCGGTGCTTCCGATTTTGCGATCTATGGTCAGCTCACATGCTTGGCACTGTTTGACCCAACACCCCAAGCAATCATTCTTTCTGAGTGCCCACGCGTTTATGCCTGGGTCGAGGTCGTTGAGGAGCTATCGGGTTATTTGGTGTCCGATGACGATTGGTTGGATATCGATCATCCACCTGAAACATTAAAAGATATACTCAATGAAGTGGGTCGAATTTATGCGCCTTATCTTCTCGGCAATGCCCAAGCCGTGATGGAGCGGGCTGATCTCCTAGAGATGGAACTCGATGGCAAGGCCTGGGTGCAAAATCCCTTTACCTATCAAGCCAAATGCTTGCAATGGCTGAGAGAGGCTTATGCAGCGCTCAGCGATAACGACCGGTCGCGAGTAGACGGAATTTTAGAAGGCACTGGGGTTCCTCAGATTTTTGTTGATGGCTCCTAAAGCCGCGTTGAAAGACATTGAGGTCAAAGCGCTGCGATAAAGTTTGCCGATAGCAGAATGGTTGATAGAAAGGGCCCTGCCTTGAGGGGTGATCCTGAAAAGCTCGGAGGAGCCAGCAGGAAACCCCAGCAGGAAACCCCAGCAAAGAGGAATCTTGCCTTAGCTCGATGACTTTGTTGGTTGCCTGTCTTGGCCATCGACTTTGCGCTCAAAATAAAAAGATGCTCAAGATTTAGCCTCAGTGACCGTTAACCCACTAGGAGCTATTTCAATTGGCAGTCCCATGCTGAAATCAGTGTCGTATCTATGGATCGTGTTACTGCTGATCGGTTGTGGGCGCAATCCAGCCGAAAACAGTGGCGAAGTCGCCGTTGTGAGCAACAACCTGCCGATTCTTTCTGTCACCCAAGATCCCTTCTTTCTCTCTGGTGATACCCAGGTTGCTGCTGTGATTGCTTTTTCGGATGCCGAGGGAGATACAGTCTCCTTATCGATAGTTGGCGATGATGCAGCACAATTCTCTGTTGCAGACAATGGTGAGTTAACCTTTTTAAGTCCACCGCGATTTAGTCAGCCATCAGATATAGACCGAAATAGCGTCTATCGCGTTGATGTTGCCGCCTTCGATGGAACCGGCACCACAGAAATCGCTGTGTCGATTCAAGTGGTGGATGCTATTTACGGGATTGTGGGAACGCCACCTTTGGTAGGCGCTGAAGTGACCTATGATCAAAATTTTACCGGCGTCAAGGCAGGCTCTGGCTTTTCAATGGTGACGCCAAGCAGTGGCAAATTCCGATTTCGACGTCTAATGGTTTCCGAAAATCAGCAACAGGTGGCTTATAGCTTCATGGGATCGCCAGCTGATGCGGCACGGCCAATTCAGTACGCTTTGGTTTCAAGGGTCCCCGCTGACCCTGTGATCGAGGCAATTCGCATCACGCCAATATCCACAATGTTATACAGTCTGCGAGACCCTGCTCGTAAAGCAGCATTTTTGTCGACCCTGGGGCTTAGAGCACGGCTTGGCAGTGAGCCAGGCCGCCCTTATTGGGAAGAGTTCGTTTTAAGCGCCGGGAATGCTGATCAGCTGGCACGCCTCAATTTGCAGTTTGCGGTCATGATGTCGGTGGGTGCGAGCCTTTTTATGCCTGAACCGGAGGATGTCACGCTCGAGGGATCCCTGCTTTTAGCCCGAACGCTGGCTGACGGTATCATCACGGAAGGTCCAGAAATGCTGACCGAAAGTGCGAAGTTACAAGAGCCGCTCAAGCAACTCGCGAGCGCTTCGAAGAACCCGCGGTTGGTTCAAGCTGATCGCTTGCAGAAGGTCGCCAGAGCGATAACCGATCTAACTGGACTGTTGGCTGATGAACGTCTTGCCCCCAGCGGCGTTGATGCTGCATTGATTGCGGCAGCCGGTAGTGACGACTTGGCTGGGGCAACCGTCAACCTTTTTGATGAACTGCTGAGTGATTCAGATTTTGAGGCTGCTGTGCAAGTACCGGCGCTACTGCCAATGAGCAAAGCTGTTGTGGCCGATGATTTAGATGGTGACGGAATGCCGGATGTCTTTGATTTGGACAATGACGGCGACGATGTCAACGATGTCATGGATGCTTTTCCAATGAACCCACTAGAGGCACGTGATGATGATCGCGATGGTATTGGGAATAATGAGGACCCTGACGACGACAATGATGGAGTCGCTGATCAAATCGATGCCTTTCCCTTGGACCCGATTGAAACCAATGACTCAGATGGGGACGGCGTAGGGGATGAGTCAGATGCATTTCCTTTTGATGCGGGCGAGACACGGGATTCGGACCAGGATGGTTTGGGAGATAACGCCGACACCGACGATGATGGTGATGGCATTGCTGATGCCCAAGACGATTTTCCCCTCGACCCAAGTGCGTCCCTTGATTCTGACGGTGATGGGTATGATGACGCGGTTGATGCGTTCCCAATGGACCCGGCTGAGCACGCCGATGAAGACGATGATGGTGTGGGGAATTTTCTTGACGAGGATGACGATAACGACGGCGTAGCGGATGCGCTAGACGATTTCCCTTTTGATCCAAGTGAAAACAGCGACAGTGACTTTGATGGCATCGGTGATAACCAGGATGCTTTTCCATTTGGGGCTTCCGAGTTTGAGGATGCCGATGGTGATGGGCTTGGTAACAACGAGGATGACGATGATGACAACGATTCAGTCATCGATGCCGAGGACGCTTTTCCTTTTGACGGCTCAGAATCCGCTGATGCTGATGGGGATGGTCGGGGCGATAATGCGGATTTTGATGATGATAATGATGGCGTCGAGGATGGCGATGACGCATTTCCTTTTGATCCAGACGAGGTTGCTGATGCTGATGGCGATGGAGTTGGCGACAATGCTGATGCATTCCCCTCGAATGCAAGCGAGTCTTTCGACACGGATGGTGACGGCACCGGAAACAACGCCGATGACGATGACGACGGCGATGGCGTCTCCGATAAAGATGATTTATTTCCGTTAGACGGTTCTGAGACATTGGATTCTGATGGTGACGGGATTGGGGATAACTCAGACACCGATATAGATGGCGATGGTGTTGAGAATGATGATGACGCTTTGCCACTCGACCCTTCAGAGTCCTTGGATACCGATGGGGACGGAGTTGGAGACGGTGTTGACCCTGATGTTGATGGGGATGGCGTGCTCAATGCAGATGATGCCTTCCCTTTACAAGCCGGCGAGACGGTGGACACAGACGGCGATGGGATCGGTGATGGCCTAGATTTGGATGATGACGGAGATGGCGTTGAGGATGTCCTTGATGCATTTCCCAAAGATGCAGCCGAAACGATGGATACGGACGGTGATGGGGTTGGTGACGGCGCCGACTTAGATGATGACGGAGACGGCGTCAACGATGAAGATGATGCATTTCCATTAGATGGGTCAGAAACCTTGGATACCGATGCCGATGGCGTTGGCAACACAGTCGATCAAGATGACGACGATGATGGCATTGCTGATGCTGAGGATGCTTTTCCTCTGGATCCAGAAGAGGCGAGCGACACAGACGGTGATGGCATCGGCAACAATGCTGATGACGATGATGATGGGGATACTATCTTAGACGAAGATGACGCCTATCCCTTGGTGCCGATCGGCGAGCTGATTGATACCGACGGTGATGGCCGTCCGGATGATTGTGATGCGGCCTGTCGAGCCTTAGGAATGCTGGCTGATATCGACGATGATGCGGACGGAATTCAAGATGCTGAAGATGCTTTCCCCCTAGATGCAACTGAGACGCTCGACACCGATGCGGATACGGTTGGCAACAATGCCGACCCTGACGACGATGGTGATGGTGTTGAGGATGCGAACGATCTGTTTCCACTCGACAGCACCGAAAATCTCGATACGGATGGGGATGGTATAGGCAATAACGCTGACACCGATGATGATGGTGATGGGGTGCCTGACGCAATTGATGATTTTCCCCTCGATGCGGAAGGAGCGACTGACTCTGATGGCGATGGTGTTGAGGACAGAAGCGATGCGTTTCCTTTCGATGCCGCCGAGTCAGTCGATACTGACGGTGATGGAACTGGCAACAATGCGGATGCGGACGACGATGGCGACGGTGTCGCTGACACGCTCGATGTTTTCCCGTTGAATTCGGCGGAATCAGTCGATAGCGATGGTGATGGTGTTGGTGATAACGCTGACGGCGATGATGATGGCGATGGCGTTGCGGACGTGATTGATGTTTTTCCACTCGATGCCGAAGAGAGTGTTGATACTGACGGAGATGGAACTGGCGATAACGCGGATACCGATCGTGATGGCGACGGTGTTTTCAACGATATCGATGCGTTTCCCTTAGATGCCTCTGAAACGCTTGACACGGACGGAGACGGCACAGGCGATAATGTGGATTTGGACCGTGATGGTGATGGCGTTGAAAACGAACAGGATGCATTTCCTCTGGATGAAACGGAAACGATTGACACCGATGGCGACGGGGTTGGTGACAATGCGGACACGGATCGCGATGGTGACGGTGTTGCCAATGATGAGGATGCGTTTCCGCTCGATGAAACCGAAACCCTAGACACTGATGGGGATGGCACGGGCGATAATTCGGATGCGGACCGCGACGGTGACGGCGTTGCTAACGAGGAAGATGCGTTCCCCTTGGATGAAACTGAAAGCTTGGACACGGATGCCGATGGTATTGGTGATAATGCAGATCCAGACCTTGACGGTGATGGTGTTGCTAACGATGAGGACGCTTTCCCACTTGATGAGACCGAAACCCTAGACACGGATGGGGATGGCACGGGTGACAACGCGGACACGGATCGTGATGGTGATGGCGTCGCAAACGATGAAGATGCGTTCCCCTTGGATGAAACCGAAAGCTTGGACACGGATGCTGATGGCATTGGTGACAACACGGATACCGACCTTGACGGTGATGGCGTTGCAAACGACGAGGATCTTTTCCCGCTCGATGAGACCGAATCCCGAGATACTGATGGGGATGGGACGGGTGACAATGCCGACACGGACCGTGATGGTGACGGTGTTGAAAACGATGAAGATGCATTTCCGCTCGACGATTCAGAGACGTTAGACACAGATGGAGACGGTGAAGGGAATAACGCTGACGCTGACGATGACGGAGACGGTGTCGCTGATGATGTGGATCTATTTCCATTAGATGACACCGAAACCATTGATTCTGACGGTGATGGCACTGGTGATAACGCCGATATCGATGATGATGGTGATGGCGTGAATGATGATGAGGATGCCTTTCCGTTAGATGCCAGTGAGAGTTTGGACTCTGATGGTGATGGGATTGGTAACAACGTGGAAACCGATGACGATGCTGATGGGGTGGATGATGAAGATGACGCCTTTCCGCTTGATAGCTCAGAGACACGAGATACTGATCAAGATGGAATTGGCGATAACGCTGATCTCGATGACGATGGTGACGAAGTCTCCGATGAGAACGATGCGTTTCCGCTCGATGCAACCGAGAGCCTGGACACGGATAACGATGGTGTCGGCAATAACACAGATACGGATGACGACGGAGATGGCATTTTGGATACGGGGGATGGCTACCCCTTAGTTGCTATCGGCGCTCTTTTGGATACAGATGGCGACGGCCGGCCCAACGACTGTGACACCGCTTGTCAGGGTTCTGGAATGCAAGCGGATCTTGATGATGACGCCGACGGTGTGGCTGATGTCAGTGATGCATTTCCCTTGAATGCCAGTGAAACGTTGGATACGGATCTCGATACCATTGGTAATAACGCTGATGCCGATGACGATGGGGATGGCGTTATCGATACCAATGATGCCTTTCCTCTAGATGCAACAGAGACGGTTGATACGGATGATGATGGCGTTGGCGACAACGCGGATGCAGATGATGACGGTGACGGTGTCGATGATGATGCTGACCCTTTTCCATTGGATTCGACGGAGAGTGTCGACACTGATGGCGACGGGGTTGGCAATAATGCAGACACGGATGATGATGATGATGGCTTTGCAGATGCCAGCGATGCATTTCCTCTGGATGCCTCGGAGAGACAGGATACCGATGGTGATGGCATCGGAAACAATGCCGACACGGACGATGACGGTGATGGGCTCACCGATGACGAAGAAGACGTGCTGGGGACTAACAAGCTGCTTGCCGACACCGACAACGACGGCGTCAATGATGGTGAGGATGCTTTCCCGTTGGATCCAACAAGAAGTTAGGGTCGAGCGAAAACCCTTGGTCGCACCGATCCAAGCTTAACCTGAGGGTGAATGTAGGCATTAAATTAATCTAGGCCACCAGGGAGTAGGCGAGTCAAAGGCGCTGTGCTGAATCAACGAGGGTGCAGGCGGCGCTATAGCATGCAAAATCTCTGCAAGAAGGGATATTATTCGAAGCTAGTTCCTCGACTAGCATGTATTCTCTTTGGCCAAGTGTGTAACCCTTAGGTCGTAAGGTGGAGACATAGCCCATGAGTTGTCGAAGGTTTTGTTTTTGGCGACCAAACCAGAAAACAGAAAGATAGGAATTCCCAGTGAGTTCAAAAACAATTCCAAGTTGTGGGCCGAGCACCTCGGCAGACGAAATGTACGCGATACTTGGACGAGATGGCTGCCTAGTTGTTAGAGACCTTGCGGACTCAGATACAATCAGGCAAGTGCAGGAAGAATTGAGCGAGCCTTTCGCTCGGATAGCCGTCGAAGCAGATGACCCCAAAGAATTCTACCCGGGCAATACGCGGCGAATGACTGCCCTTATGCACCGCTCTAAAACGGCTCGGCACCTGATGATGAACCCAGTGGTCGAGCAGTTGGGAAATCGCCACCTATCGCGAAACAGCAAAAAGTGGCAGTTGAATGTTTCAGCTGCACTCGAGATTGGGCCCGGAACCCGGGATCAAATTTTGCATCGAGAGGAGGATCTTTACACATTTTGGGAGCCTCCCAGACCTAACTTGATTTTGGCCAGCATGTGGGCAATTTCTGATTTTACGGCTGAAAATGGTGGTACCCAGATCGTGCCTGGAAGCCACACCTGGCAAGCAGGGCGCAAGGCTACGCCGGACGAGGTGGTTCGTGCAGAGATGTCCTCGGGCTCTGTGTTATTTTGGCTCGGGGGCACATTGCATGGCGGCGGCGCCAACGTCACCAAAGGCGATTGGCGTTATGGCGTTATTCTCACCTATACACTGGGCTGGCTTCGGCAAGAAGAAAACCAGCATTTATCAATACCACTGGCAGAGGCGCTTGCACTTCCTCCGGCGATGCGATCGCGTATGGGTTTTGATCAAGAATATGATGGGGCGCTGGGTTTTTACGATGAGTCGGTATTGCTTGGTGATTGAGCCGCTCCAGACTTGATCAAACATGACGGCGCTGTCGGTTAAGGTCCCTGCTGACCAATAAAGACGATCGGCTATGCTGGCTTGCTCAATGGAGGTAAGTGGCTATTTGCGCTTTCGAGGGAGGCCTGCTTTAAGTGAGCAACAGATGTGTCCCCTGTGCCGTTGCCCTCAAAGAGGATAGAACGTCTTCAACTGTTCTGCGCTGTAGAGCATTCATGGATGCTTTCGGATGTGCGACCGGATTGTGATCGGGGTGATAGGCCTCAGCAATGATCGCATAGGGAAGCGTCTGCTCATTGCAGCAGACATTGAGTGCGTAGACCTGAGCGCGCAGGCGTGTCCCGATTGCGACTTCTCTGTTGGTTAGCTCATAAAACGTTGGGCCCGATAACAGCGTCGTCTCCGTAAACGTCGCTTTGCTGATGGCAAAGCCGCTCCGGCGCAGCGTCGCGCCGACACTGAGTCCGCTCTTGATCAATTGGTCACACTCATCGAGCGAAGGATCTGTCTGTAAAAAGTGAGTGACCGCTAGGGTCCGGCAAATTTTTGTTGCCCCAGTGCTGCTGAAAAGGTTAACCAAGCGCTGCTGTTTGGATTGACTGAGCACCTCGATGCCGTAGTTCCCATAGGCAGTGGTGATGGCGTCACTGTTGAGTGTGAGATTGATCTTTTGGCCTCTTTGCTGCGGTGTGTTGGTGAATGGATGGGTTACCTGAACGATCTAGCGGTGCGCTTGCGGCGAGCCTGAAATGTTGCGGTTTTAGCGGAATGCATTTTAACACTCAAACGACTTTATAGGCGCTATTGTGGGTTCAAGAGAGGGTCTGTGCTCTAAAGGTTATTGTCAGCCGGCTAATGTACCGTGCTGTGTAGAGCGTGCTGAGAGGTACGTATTTGATAGATCGAGTCGGCGTGACTTGCTGCCACTGTTGACGCTTTGATCCTTGCCCTTGAAGCCGGGTTGGTGCGGTGCCTTAAAGCGAGTCACCCAAAGCCGCCATGCGCTCTACAAGCTCAAGGTGCCCAAACGATTGTACTGATGCCTCGAGAGTACCCGGGCAGCTGTTTCTGGCTGTGCAAGTGACTGGATAATTGGGTGGAACGCTTGTCAGATCTAGAACGTACCCTTGCTCCACCGGATGCGAATACTGCGAGAGCACGACAACGACCACATCTTCTTCCGGCCAAATAAAGATATACTGGCCATCTAGGCCCTGCGCAGCCGAAACCTCGATAGGAACTGGTTCTCCTGAGAAGTATGCTGAATTCATAATCCACCACTGATAGCCGTACCATCCATTGGCCGTCAGGCTACTGGTGACGTAATCAGTGGGCACAATTTGGGTGCCGCGCCATTGACCACCTCGGGCATAGAGCAAACCAAATCGGGCAAAATCAGTCGGCTTCATATCAATACAGCAGTAGGTCATAGGGTTATCACCGGTTGCATCCAGCCAAAGGCCGACGTCATTCAGGTTGATTCCGATTGGCTCAAGTATCTTGAGGCTAAGATAATCATGGGCAGATAATCCTGTTGTTCTTTTTAAAATGGGTTCGAAAAGCTGGGAGTTTGCATTTGAGTAAGCGAACCGTGCGCCAGGAACTCGAATCCTGGGTCGATCAATCGAATACGCTGTTTGATCGGTCGAAAAGAACACATCGTCAATGCTCGAGTAGCCCGATCTCATCTGCAACATGTTATGAAGTGTAACTTCTGCTTTAGCAGTGCCTTGCCATTCGGTGATGATCTCGCTGGCTTTTAGGTTCACAGAGCTGATCAGGCCCTCTCCGATGGCCGCACCAATTGCGGCGCTGTAGAAGCTTTTAGCGACAGACCAACTGGTGCCCAGCGAGTCTGCATCATATCCAGGACTAAAACGCTCACCGATGAGGTAACCATCCTTGGTGACAAGTGCTGCCTGAACCGCAATGTCTGTAAAAATGTGGTCGATTACACGGTCAACTGCCGTTTGCGTCGTGCCAACCTTTGATGCAGGCGCGGGCGCGAAATCCCAAGCCAGTTCCGGAGTCGCGGTCGGATCGTTTTGCGTTTCCGGTAGGTGGGCCAGGATAAAACCTTCGATTGATGATGGTGTTGCACGAGTGGCAGCGCTGCTGGTTGCTCCGTCGGTCAGCGCAAAGCCGTCAAAGCCAAAAAGATAACGGAGCAGCAGGAGTCCGTCGGTGAGTGGCTCACTGCGATCATCGCCGTCGATGTCGAGTTCCGCTTCATGGGTTTTCAAGAAGCTGGTCAGTGCCTCGCTTGACGTTCTCGAAGCATTGTTGGCTAGCGCGCCGCTGATTAGTGCCTCATCGCTAAACCCAAAAAGGTACCGCAGTACAATCAGACCGTCGGTTAAAGGCTCTGCCTTGCCGCTTCCGTCGATATCCCAAGAAAAACAATCGTCGCAATCGGCGTTCCCCGAGGTTTCGGTCATTTTTGCGGCAGCTGGCCGCCATTTCTGGTTCTGTTGGAGCACGCCGCCCAGCGCGTTTTCGTACGGACTGAGGCTTGACCCGTGGTTTGTGTCGCCAAACGTGTTCAAGCTCACGGCCATCTGCAGCAGCATGCCGATGATGAAAAGTGCTTGGAGTTTCGAACAAGTCATAGTGCATTTAGCTCTTGGGTCGGTGGTTATAGGACCAATTTTTTCCGCGCTGGGACCGTTTGTCATCTGCTCAAGGTTTTTTTATTTTTGCTCAAGGTTTTTTTATTTTTGCTCAAGGCTGTTTTTAATTTCGCTCAAGGCTGTTTTTAATTTCGCTCATGCTTTTTTATCTTCGCTCAGGGCTGTTTCGAGATCCGCTCAAGGCTGTTTTTAATTTCGCTCAAGGCTGTTCCACTCTCTTCTGAGCAATTGACGATAGAGCCCGTCGATGAAAATCTTCTCGTGCCAGTCTGCAGCTCGGAGTTTAGCCAGCATAACGTTAAAGCAATTCGGATGAAAACAGTGCCGCAAGCAGTGGACGCTAAAACGAGAGCGCGTTGCGACTGGAT
>CALIKQ010000002.1 GCA_938017975.1 uncultured Pseudomonadales bacterium
ATAGTCTGCCATGATTTGCGCAGCGACCAATTGAGCAATCAGAGAAGGAATAATCAATGAGCGAGTACATAGCCCCGAGTATTGAGTGGGTTCGTAAACACGTTGAACTCTATGAAGGCAGCGGCGGGACCAAGGGTACGACGCTCAGAGAGACGGGTATGCCCTGCATCATTGTCACCCATAAGGGTGGTAAAACCGGCGCTGTTCGCAAGATTCCTCTGATGCGTGTAAAGGTTGATGATTCCTACGTTCTTGTTGGCTCCATGGGCGGGCAACCCAAAAATCCGGTTTGGGTCTATAACCTGCGCGCTCACCCGGACGTTCAAATTCGAGATGAAACAGTTGTGACGGACATGCGAGTGCGTGAAGTGAGCGATCCAGACGAGAGAGCCAAGCTCTGGGAAGCGAGTGCAGCGGCTTTCCCCCCCTACAATGATTATCGCGCGAAGACGACCCGAGTCATTCCAGTTTTTATCGCTGAGCCTAAACCAGATTAGAATGCAATAAGTCCAGGAGGAAGAGCTGACCAGGCAGACGCTTGGAGCTCACGTCTCCCCCCGATGATCGCTCGCCTTTCGATAGTAAAAACTATCGAGGAACGAGCACCCTGCGCCCTAGCGTACAGATGACGCCCTGACTAAGGATTTGATGTTTCTATCCTGGTTGCGCTTAAAATACTAGAATCGCCCGCCCCTGAATCTCTCCAGCCTCTAACGCCGCCGTGGCACTGTTGATGTCCTCGATGCCAAAACGTTCTGTGACGAGAGATTCCAAATCCAGCGTTCCCTCTTGGTGCCACTGAATGTACCTCGGAAAATCTCGATCCGGGCTACATGAGCCACCGATACTCCCGATAAACCGTTTTTCATTCATCAACAGATCCAGCGGATCGAGCTCGACGCCAGTTGTTGGGACGCCGACGAGAACCGCCGTACCGCCACTTTCCCCGCCAAAAAAGCCGGTGCGCGCAGCAGGCACAATCTGCTCCATGGTTTTTTTAATGCCGATACAATCAAAAACAAAATCCGCCCCCGCCACAGTTTCGCGGCGAATTGTTGCACGATCCGTCTTTTGCGTTAGCGCCCGGATCTCAGCGATCGGATCAACTTTCGCTGCGTTAATGGTATGCGTCGCGCCAAAGCGACGAGCAAAAGCCAATTTCTCGTCATCAAGATCCACGGTAATCAGAGGGTTAGCACCTCTCGCGCTGGCTGCAACAACGGCTGACAACCCGACTCCGCCAACGCCGAAGATTGCGACACTGTCCCCTGCCTGAACATTTGCCGTGTTCTCAACCGCGCCGGCGCCAGTCATGACAGCACATCCTATGATCGAACTAACCAGCGGTTCGATCGTCGAAGGTACTTTCACCACATATCCTTCATCGACCAATGTGTGGTCCGCCCATGTAAAAACATTACTGCAGGTAGCGACTTCTCCGCTGGCCAATTCGACCCGTGCAGCTTCAGGGATTCGATCGCCTGGGTTGATGGTTCGGGGTACCCAAGTCACCATTACGGTGTCTCCTGGCGCGACGTGACTGACCTCAGTACCGACTTCTAATACCTCACCTGTTGATTCGTGTCCGAGCACTTCCGGCGCACTCCTTGATCGGTGCATCGTGTGCAATTGACTATGACAAATTCCGCTCGCAAATTGCTTGATCAGAACTTGGTGCGGTCCCGGGCTCGGCAATACAACCGAGTGAATCTCAAGCGGTCCTTGAACCTTGGGCACCACCACCACTTTTGCCTCTGCTGCCATACTGCCCCCCTAACTGAATCTATGAATGATCAAATGAATATATGAATGATTAACCGAATAAACGAGCAAAAGTTTACGTGTAAGACCTTTTTGATCCCTGCTCGGACACTTTGCTACTCAGCTGATGTCCTCAGCTTTACTCCGTCCTCAGAGCTTTGTTAGCGACATAGACCACTATTTGTTAGCGACATAGACCACTCTATGCCGGTCAATAACAGGGTGACCACAGTTCCTTGCTCACCTCGGGACCCTGCCACAAACCTACACCAAATAATTCGTTTATTTCCTTAAATCTATGTTTTTAAATGATTAACAAGTCTAACGCGCTGTAACCAAACGATTACCCGGGCCGATTAAAAGTCTCCAGCCATAGCTTCAAATCCGATCAGGTCCTCCATCGCGGCGACCATTTTTAAAACCCCCAGATCATCTCTCTGACGACCAATAACTTGCATCGCAATCGGCAGCCCGTCGCTGGACAACCCTATCGGGACCGTACCGGCGGGATTACGCGTCATATTAATACCCATCGTGTACCCCACCCAATCAGGCGTCTGTTCACCATTGACAAAGCCATCGCCTTCGATGGTTGGGGCATGCCCACGGGTTGCAGGCGTAAGCAAGATAGGCGCTTCTTGAAAGGCAGACTCTAACTCAAGATTAAGCGTGTGACAGCGGTCGATGGCGCGCGCGTAATCTGCGCCAGAGAAGCGATCTAGACCCATTTCAATTTGAGGGCGCAGCGCCGCATCGATTTTCTCCCACTCCGGCGTCCCCCGCAGATGCCCCTGAGCGCGCGCTCTCGCAGAGGTCCAGAAGACAAGCCAAGCTCCAAAAGGATTGTCACTCCAGATCTCATCCCGCTTGATTACCCGCACACCCTTTGCTTTGAGTCTCTCAATCATATCCTCGCAATGACTCAGGATCTCATCGTCGCACGTCGTAATCCCCATTGTCGGCGACCAGATAACCGCTCGGGGTAGCGTCCCGTCGAGGTCCTGAGACCAGGATTGTGTCGGTGCAGGCAACGAGAAGATATCTGTTGGCTCGTCGCCCAGACATTGATCGAGCGCAAACGCAGCATCTCTGATTCGAGAAGTCATCGGCCCTTTAACGGTCAACAAACCAGAGCCAGGTGGTTTAGCGCCGCCATTGGGCATCCTCCCCTGGGAAGTTTTAATACCGCTCAGACCGCACAATGCAGCCGGGATTCGAATTGAACCACCACCATCGCTACCAGTCGCAAGCGGTATCATGCCAGCAGCCAATGCTGCGGCAGAGCCTCCAGATGAGCCGCCCGGACTTCGGGATTGCTGCCAAGGGTTTTTCGTCGCACCAAAGGGTACATTGTCTGTTTTTCCTTTGTACCCAAATTCGGGGGTATTGGTCTTGCCCACAACGACTGCTCCAGCCTGGCGCAAACGACGCACAAGCTCAGAGTCTGAAGCGGCAGGCGCATCATCGACATGGAAAGCAGAACCAAAGGTGGTTACGTAACCGGCCGCATCCTCCAAATCCTTGACGCCGAAGGGCACTCCCGCAAGCGGAAGCTGTGCACCCTTGGATCGCTGCGCATCGACCTCCTGCGCCGCTTGTAGCGCAAGTTCTGGATCGAATGCACAAAAGGCATTGAGCGAAGGGTTTAGCCGCTCGATGGCATCCAAGGCGTCGGTCACCACCGCGACCGCCGAAACCTTACCCTGATTCACTCGATCAGCGATTGACCGCATTGATTGTTCTCTGAAATCCATGACTTGCTCCTATTCCTGTGGCCAGATATTGAGTGCTCTGATGCTGTCCTAAAGACTACTTATAACATTTATCCAGGACGACTTGAGCTTTAAGACAGGCATAAAAGCCTCTATGGCACTTGACGATAGCGACGCTCCTGATCGACTTTAGCAGCCTGCGCCCGAAGCGTTTTGGCCCGTCGGTCCAGCCCGTCTTCGTTCCAACCGGGTGCCAACGTCAAAAAGCCGAGTCGTTCTCGCCATGACTGACTGCGCATCAAATCTTGCCAAAGCGACTGATAACCAGCGATGGCGTACTTCATTGGGTTATAACCTTCGAAATTCTTCGTCAAGCCATAACGCAACGGCTCCTCGCTTGATTCCTCAGAAAAAGTTCCAAACCAACGGTCCCAGATGATTAAAACGCCGCCATGGTTGCAGTCTAAATACCGCACATTGGACGCATGATGAACCCGGTGGTGACTGGGCGTGTTCATCACAAACTCAATCCAAGTCGGGAGTTTTTTTACCGACTCTGTATGCACCCAAAACTGGTAAATTAAATTGAGGCTAATCATCAACAAAACCATCCCTGGATCAAACCCTAACAGCGGCAATGGTAGCCAGAAAAAATATTTATGAAGTCGCTCACCGACGCCCTGGCGCAACGCCGTACCAAAGTTCATCAACGTGGCAGAATGATGGGCCTGATGCCCTGCCCAGAACAGTCGAATCTCATGATTCGCTCGATGGAACCAGTAATAAATAAAATCGTCGAGCACGAACAAAAGTGGCCAGGCCCACCAACGCCCGTGCAGGGTTTCGGAAAAAGGCGAAATTGCGTAGAGCTGATAAAATAGGAAGACCGCCAAAAGTTTTGGCAACAGGTCCACAAGCGACGACAACACCAGCAGCCCCAGAGACAAGGCAGTGTCTTTAGGTGCATACCAACCCCGCTGATAACGCCAGGAAAAGATGGCTTCTACCACGATCGCCAACACAAACGCAGGCAAGGCGTACTGCATCACTTGATCAGCCGTCAAAACGAGCTCCTATGTTGGCGCGGAAATATTTGATGCTCTCTCCTTCACAATTTTCTTGATTTAGGCCACCCGTCATATGCCCAGGCTACTGATTTGAATCTGTAAGAAAATCGAGGCACGGCAACTAAACATTGTAAAGCCAAACTAAAAGACTATACTTCGCGCCTTCCCCGCCAATGTATCACAGGACTCACGCTCTTGGCCTCAGAACCAACAACCTTCACCGACCTGGGACTGCCAGCGCAAATTCTGAAAACCCTTGAGGCTTTAGACTACCGAAACCCGACGCCGGTTCAATCTCAAAGCATACCGACTCTGCTGGCTGGTCACGACCTATTGGGGCACGCGCCCACCGGCACGGGCAAGACCGCCGCCTTTAGCCTCCCCCTCCTCGCTCGAATCGATTCAAAGCAAGCATCGCCTCAACTCTTGGTCTTAACACCAACAAGAGAACTCGCCATTCAGGTCACTGCAGCTATCCAAGGCTACAGCAAAGGTCTGCCAGGCGTTAGAACCCTCGCGATTTATGGCGGCCAAGACTATGGACCGCAACTAAGACAATTGCGCAACGGTCAACACATCGTTGTCGGCACGCCGGGAAGGGTCATGGACCATATCCGTCGCGGCACGCTCGATTTGGCTGACCTCAAGGCATTGGTGCTTGATGAAGCGGACGAAATGCTGAACATGGGATTCCTTGAGGACGTCGAATGGATTCTTGAGCAAGCGCCGGAGAAACGACAAATGGCCTTGTTCTCCGCCACCATGCCCAAGGAAATCTCACGGATTGCCAAACGCTTCATGACACAACCGAAAACCATTGCGATCGAGGCACTGATCGGCGCCAAGGCAATGATTCAGCAGCAATACTGCCTAATCGCCGCAAAGGAAAAACCAAGCGCGCTCCAGCGAATGCTAGCGTTTGAAGCCTTTGACGCAGTTTTAATATTTGTCAGAACAAAGCTACAAACCGTCAGCGTTGCTGAGGCAATCACTCGCGGAGGGCACCAAGCCGCTGCCATTCATGGCGATTTAGCCCAAAACCAGCGCGAACAAATCATTCGTCGATTATCCAAAGGACAACTCGATATTGTTGTTGCAACCGACGTCGCAGCGCGTGGTCTTGATGTTGACAGGATCAGCCATGTCATCAATTACGATCCACCCCACGACGCCGAAACCTATGTCCACCGAATAGGCCGCACTGGGCGAGCCGGTCGCAGCGGTCGAGCCATCATTTTCCTGGCCAAACGAGACGAGCGAAGGATCAAAATCCTAGAGCGAGAAACGCAAAATAAGCTTACTCAATACGCTCTACCTTCAGCTGAGATGATCCGCTCCAAACAACTGAAGGATTTTAAAGAGACGCTCATCGAGGCACTCAAAACGCCCCCGAGCAACGATCTGGTCTCAACCATGGAGTCGGTCATGGAAATCAGCGGGCTCGATACAATCACCATCGCAGCCACCATTGCCCAAGCACTATTACCTAAAAAAGCCTTTGCGCCCGTCAGTCTTGATAAACCCGCTCAACCAAAAGCCTCATCACAAGATCGAGCGATCGCTAAAAACGAGCAGCATTTCTCACCGGCAAAGGGAATGGCTGTTTTTCGAATTGCAGTGGGCAATGATCAAAGCGTGGAGGCAAGAGAGATTGTGGGCGCGATCGCCAACGAGGGCGGTCTTAATGGGAAAGAGATTGGTTCGATTCGTATTTTTGCGGACCACACCTTGGTTGAACTACCCAACGCACTACCTCGGACTGTCTTTACAGCCCTTAAGAACACTTGGGTTAGGGGCCGGAGGCTGGGTATCTATCGGTTAGAAACCGAGCAACCCCCAAAATCCAAACGACGGAGCAATGCTGATAGCGCACGAAAAAAACCAACCCAAAGTCGATCTAAATCGCCCGTGGGCAAACGCCGTAGCGCAACCACTTCCAGTGCAAAGAAGGCAGTCTCCCCCGTCAAAAAGCGCGCTAACGCCTCAGCAAAGACAGCGCCTAAATCACGAGCCAAAACCAAAGATTGATCGCCTCTAGCCTGTTTCCACTTCACCAGCGACTGCGATAAACTCTAGCGTCAAGCAAACGAGAGGCAGTGACATGAGCGAAGCAGTATCAAGCCCTGAAAGCCAGGACGAACCGATCCCGAACTTCAAGCGTCCGGGAGACGGTGAGAATCTCATTGCTGGAGAAATCCCTGATCCACTGACAATACCCCTCGAATCCATCAACCCGGTTAGCGCGCGACTCTTCAGTGAAGATCAGCATTGGGATTTTTTTAAACGCCTACGGGCCGAAGACCCCATCCATTTCAATGAAACTGAACTTGCAGGTCGATTCTGGTCATTAACGCGTTATGAGGACATTAAGAAAGTCGATTCGGACCATCAGAATTTTTCGTCGGCCCACGGCATAACACTGGGTTTTCCTATTGACGCCGAACTTCCAGAGGGTGCGCTCAATGTCAGCATGTTCATCGCAATGGATCCGCCGACCCACGACGTGCAGCGCAAAACAGTCTCTCCCGTCGTTGCACCCAGCAACCTCGCCAATCTCGAATCATTGATCAGAGAACGCACGGGCAATGTCCTCGACAGCTTACCTGTCAATACGCCCTTCAATTGGGTCGATCTTGTTTCTATTGAGCTCACCACTCAAATGCTCGCAACCCTGTTCGATTTTCCTTTTGAAGATCGAAGAAAACTAACGCGTTGGTCCGATGTTGCTACCGCAGTACCCGGCGCTGGCGTTGTGGAAACCGAAGAGCAGCGACGAGCTGAGTTAATTGAATGTTTGCAATATTTCACGCAACTTTGGGAGACCAGAAAGGTCAACCCGGGCAGTGACTTGGTCTCCATGTTAGCGGTAGGTGAAGAAACTAAAAATATGGAGCCCCTGGAGTTTTTAGGCAATCTCATCTTGCTCATCGTTGGTGGCAATGACACGACTCGCAACTCGATGAGCGGTGGCGTCTATGCCCTCAATAAGTTCCCAGAAGAATTTACGAAGCTAAAGGCTAACCCAGCGCTGATTCCGAATATGGTCGCTGAGGTTATTCGCTGGCAAACGCCATTGGCATACATGCGAAGAACAGCCAATGAAGACATCGAACTATCCGGCAAATCCATCAAGGCTGGAGATCAACTGCTCATGTGGTACGTGTCAGGTAACCGCGACGATTCCGTGTTCGACCGGCCTGATGATTTGGTGATCGATCGAGCCAATGCCCGGGCGCACCTTAGTTTTGGATTTGGCATTCATCGCTGTATGGGAAATCGTCTTGCTGAAATGCAGCTGCGTGTTTTGTGGGAAGAAATATTGAAGCGCTTTGATGACGTTAAGGTTTTGGCCGAGCCTGAGCGAACCTATTCGTCTTTTGTTAAAGGTTACACAGAGATGATGGTGACGTTGACCCCCAAAGCTTCTTAGCAAGCAGTGGCGCGACGCAATGGTGAATGGAGCTTGAGGCGTTTACTGCTAACCCTGTAAGAAGGAGCACACCGTGCACATCGGACTCTTCGGTATCAATATGGGTTACCTCGCGCAACCACAGCGAGCTAAGGTCATTGCCCAACACGCGGAAGCTCTGGGCTTTGAATCCCTATGGACCGGTGAACATGTGGTGCTTCCAGATCCAAGAGAGAGACCCTCTCCTGCGGAGCCAGAAACACCCATGGCGCATCCGCCAGCTTTTTTAGCGTTTCTAGCCGGAGTGACCTCTAGCATTAAGTTGGGCACAGGTATCACGCTGATTGCCCAGCGTAATCCATTGGTTCTCGCCAAGGAGATTGGGACCCTTGATCTAATCAGCGAGGGCCGACTCCTCTTTGGCATTGGGGCCGGTTATTTGCATCAGGAGTTTTCAGCCCTGGGTGTCGACTTTGATTCCCGTGGACCTCGAACCGATGAATACATAGACATCATGCGTACGCTTTGGCGTGATCCCCAGCCCAGCTTTCAGGGTCAGTTCTACCAGTTCAAAAATATTCAAGCGCAGCCAAGACCCATCCAGCCCGAAGGCCCCCCGCTCCATATCGGTGGCGCAAGCCCGGCTGCACTGCGCAGGACTGTGACACAGGGCCATGGTTGGTATGGCTTCGCAATGGACGTGGAGACCACGGCTAGAACCCTTGAAAACCTCAAAGCTGCCAAGGCACGCTTCGATCGACCAGACTGGTTAGGAGCCATTGAGATCAGCGTGACACCGCCCAAACCGCCCACCCGAGCAATGATTGAGGATTACAGAGCCTTAGGCGTTGATCGCGTGATCCCGATGCTAGGGTTTTACCCTCAAGAAACATTAATGCGTGATCTCGAATCGATGGCGGATGACATCATCAACAGATAGCTTCATCGCCGCCCCGACGAAAGCAGCTGTATCTCCCTGACACCTCCTGGACGGCTATCCCATAACGTATCGAACAGCCCTTCAACCTGAGTGACGCTCAAAGAGATAACCGTTCTTGGGCGGTGGATTACCCGCTACCTGCTGATAGACCGACTCAAGCCCAACCGGATCATTGACAACTTGGAGCTCAAACCAATCCTTTGCACGACCAATGAAATCCGACCATTGCGCCGCTAATTCAGCGCGAAACCGGTCTTGACCGCCATTCTTGATCATTTTCTCGGCTTGAGAAGGCGCAAAGAATGGTGTTGGGCGCGCGCCCGGTAACGGCGCCCGCCCCCCCGGATCTGCTTCGTAGTGCGTAATGCCAACGAGGCTGCTGTGATACAGCTGCTCAGCGAAACGATCATGTAAACGTGCGCGCACATCAGCGTTGCCCGCAATATCAATCAACGCGGCCGGCCCAACCACAATCTGATCCAGAGCATCGTACGCCAAAACACATTGATAGATTCCCAAACTTTGAACGAAGTCCACATTGGCCTCCGACGTAAGACCGATGACATTGATGTCATGGTAACGATTAAGCAGATACGCGAGACTCATTGCAGTTTTCGATGATGCGCTTGTTAAAAGAATGCTTTCGGCCGAGAAATAGTGAGCATCCTTTAATTGCGCGGCGAGCAAAAAGGCGGTTGTAAATAGAGGATTGAGGAGCATCCTCATCCTGTCTTCTTCCGGCGGAAAACCCAACTCAGCCGTCGCTAGACTGTATTGATTGTAGGCTTGAGGAAGGTCGCGCCGGTGACTGGCCTGACAGAAAAATCCATGCGCGCTCACCTTCCCCGGCTCAACAAGGACATGACTTGCCATCGGAAAATAACCATAAAACCGCTGCCCGACATCGACGCCCTCGACATCACTCGCGATAACCGTACCAAAACCCCAAACTGGGATTTGTCCCCAGGGCAAGGTCTGGGGGAAAAATTGCCAGTACCCAATTTGGTCCCCGGCAACGCCATAGGTGATGTTGTTTGCGGTGAGCGCAAAAGCATCCACACGCAACATCGCCTCTCCAGCTTTTAGTGGCGCCTTGACCGTATCCGCAAACCCTAAATCAAAAGAGGTTTCACGCAAGCGCATACGGTCCACTCTAAAACTAAACTCTGACACAGCACACCTCGCATTTTTTTATCGAATGGCAACAGAGGCCTTAACCTCGACCGACCTAATCATAACAAACCGTGACTGGCTCAAACTCATCATAGTGAATGACCTAGGCCCAAGAAAATCCATTGGCGTTGCTGACCTTTGTCATTCGACTCGTCAGTAACCCTTCGTCAGAAAATAATAGCTTATCGAAGAATAGATGCATCTCTCCTTTACGGCCCTTCCAAAGCAAATCATTGAGCTGAACAATCCTAAGGGCCAGTCCAAACCATTGTCGCCGACCCCTGGCAATGATAACGTCCGATCCAGATTAAAAATCGACCCAAACCTCAGCTCCAACTTACAAGGGACCCTGTCCATGATTGATTTATCGAACAAAGTTGCCGTCGTGACCGGTGCTAGTAAAGGAATCGGAAAAGGTATCGTTGAAGGATTATGTGAATATGGCTGCACAGTCTATTTCACGGGACGAAGCTCCCAAAACGTGTCTCCACCCGCACCCATGACCATTGAGGCTACCAAAGCATCTGCAGAAGCCTTGGGAGGCACCGCCATCCCTGTTTGCTTGGATCATAACGACGATGAGGCAGTTAACGCGCTATTTCAACGCATTGACCAGGAACAAGGGCGACTCGACATTCTTGTCAACAACGTCTATCAAATCCCCAACCCGCCGGCGATGAACAAAGGATTTTGGGAGCACCCAATTTCGGTTTGGGACGATCAATGCGGAGTCGGTTTGCGAGGTTACTATACCGCAAGCGTTTTTGGTGCCCCAATCATGGTGCGTCAGAGATCGGGTTTGATCGTCAATATCTCTTCCCGCGGAGGACGAGAATACGTATTCAGCGCAAGCTATGGCGTCGGCAAAGCCGGGGTCGACAGAATGGCTAAAGACTTTGCCGTCGAGTTAGTAGACCATGGGGTCTCAGCGATTTCGTTGTCACCATCAAAGGTCAAAACAGAATTCATCTTAGAAATGGTTGAGGCCGGTAAAATGAAGCTCGATCCTGACGGAGCCCAGTCTGTGCGATTGAGCGGCAGGTCGGTGGCGGCACTTGCTTGCGACCCCAACATCCTAGATCACACCGGCAGCATTCTCACGGTCACAGAGGTGCAATCAATCTACGGAATCATTGACCCGGACTAATGAGAGGACTGAATCTGTGGGCTCCTGTGGCGAATCAATGAAAAACGAGCGTACGGCGTCATTTAGCAAAGCCCTCAGTGCCTCCCTAGATAGATCGCCTGATAACCCAAACCGCTTTGCTAGATTTGAGAACTGCGGCGCGTCGCAAAAATCATAATGCTTGGTTCCGGGCACGAGGTGCTTGCGAGCCTCCTGACTGTTTCTGATTATCTTATCTAACTTCTTATAGTTAATAGGATCATCCCAAGCACTCTGGCCCAGATAATAAAAGGGTTGGGTGAGTCCTGCATCGATCACCTCGGGAGGAACAGGCACCATCCACCCGTCGAGCGCCATCACCCGTCCGATACGATCATCTTCCGAAGCTAAGACAATCGCCGTCGCGCCTCCAAACGAATGCCCGAACACGCCTACATCTTGCGTTGAAACATTGGACCAAAACGGATCACCTCCCTCTTGCAAACGCTCCACTTCGTCCAACACAAATTTCAAATCCTTGGCTCTTGTTTTCAACTGAGGCAACCGGAAATCCCAGAAGGCCTGACCCGTGCGGTTGAGCTGATCCATTGATCGATAATCCGCCTCAGAACCATCAGAAAAAATGGTGAGATAGGCATCAAAAGCATGATCTACACTGATCACGACACGACCGTAACTGGCCAATAGCTCGGCCTGGATCGTGTTTTGATTTTTCATGCCGCTCAGGCCATGCGAGAACAGCACAACCGGCCGCTTAAATTCAAAGGCCAAAGCATCTGCATTGACCCAGGAATTGGTAGTGACATCTTGCATATGCCGTATTAAGAACTTCGGCAAACCTGACTGATAGGCCACCATATCAAGTCGACGATTAGGATTGTCGAGGTAGGGTTGCCGCTGTGATTCATCCGTATCAATGGCGGGATACCAGACCTGAACCATCAGCCGGCGCAGGTCACCCGACGCCTCTGTAAACGATTCTCCGCGACTGACATCCGTCCAATCAAAGACTCGGGTGCCGACCGGATATGGCCCTGGCGGTGGCTGCAGATCATCAAGCGGTAACACTTTTGAGATCACAAAAGAACAACCAGACGTTAGTAATCCCAACGCAAAGACGAAGACGGATCTTAGATTCATGGACTTATTCCTAGCAATGATGGGTGGAGCGCCTCGGACCGAATTCTCTCTTGCCAGCTAAATGCACTGATCAGGGCCAAGGCCGTTACCGGCACTGCGCCTTAATAGCCAGCCCCGTCCTCTGCCAGACCGCAACCTTTCACCGAAACCTTAGGTAAACCTCTGAACTTGGGTCACGCGGGCAGTTAAAAAAGAGACCATCATTCAACCAAAACCGATTGCGACGGATTATCCCAGAACGAAGTAATAACATCCTGCTCAATCACCCAAAAAACAGCGTCGTCATGAAATATAGAGCGTTGCTGACCCCAGATAGGGATGTTGGTCGCAGCATCCACTTCGAGAAATCCAGGTGATGTCAATGTAAGCGCGGAAGGATTTTCTGGGTTGGCAATTTCAAACAAATACAAGCGTGCAAGATTCGTATAGGGTGGATCTCTGAGATAACCCTCCACGGGTATCGCCATTCTGTGCGTATCGCTACTGGCTCGCCAATAGGTAAACGCTTTTCTATTGTACTCAGCCTGCGAGTAACTATACGACAGCGAATCATCCAACGTTAGCGCGCCTAAAGATTGCGGCGCTGTCAAATCACTGACATCAAAAAATTCAAGCTTGGTTAAACGGGTGTCGGAGCGACCTAGACCCAACAATACCGATTGGCTCACCGGATGAAGAAAGTCTGAAAAGCCCGGCACCTCAAGTGAGCCTGCGATGAACGGATCCGCCGGGTTTGAAAGATCAATGACATAGAGCGGATCGATTCTTTCGAAGGTGACAAAATAGGCACGATCTCCAATAAATCGGACCCCATAAAGATCCTCGTTGGGCTTGCCGATCTCATCGGGACGGGTCGCGCTGGGCAGCTGGCCTATGACTTCTAGCGCAGGTTCCTCATCACTTGGCGCCAAAACGAACAAGGTATGGTCAATTCGGTCATCGACATCATCCTGCCATTGACTTAAAACAACGCGTAAGTTGGGCCCTGATGCATTCACTCGATAATCATTGTTGCCGCCGAGAAACAACCCACCTTGGAGTCGCACTGAACCCAAATAATCAGCCTTCTGAGCCAATTCAAACTGATGAATCAGCGTGTCAAAATCTCCCTCGTAAACGACTTGCGTAAAATACAAACTCTCTGTTGTCAGATAAACGCCGTCAATCGGTTCCAGAAGACAGACAGAATCGATCACCTCAGCTGTGTCTGGATCAATCTGTAAGACCATCGAAATTGTTGGAGAACCGGAGCGCTCAGGGGCATCCTGGTCTTCAGCATTGAGGGCGTAGCAATCTGAGGCTGCGACCGCTTCAAGGGCAACGCCGTCTCGCTCGATCAATGGTAAAAAGTCTTGCGTTTCCAAACCTTCTAACAGATTTTGATTATTATCCAACTCCTCCTGACTCGCTGGATAATAATTTAGACCCTCAATGTTGGGAGAATGGCGGGTGACAACAAATATTCCAGCCTCGGTTCGACGGCTATTGACGAGCACTCCTTCGATTTGCAGCTGATGCAGCCGGTCATAATTCGATTCGGAGGCAACATCATAGATATCAAGCCCGACGGACCCCCCTGACCAGCGCCCAGCGTCTGCGAAATCATCGCCATAACGTCCCCACCAATTAACGCTTGTAAGGGCAATGAGTTTTGAATCAACGAGGTAGAGTCCCTCTACACTCTGATTTTCCTCAAGAGGAATACTGGCCTCTTCCTGTGCAAGGCCCTCAGCAGGATTTGTTTTCAGAACTCGGATCCCACGCACGTCTTGATCGTTTTGGATGATGGCTGGATCGACCACAGCGCCAACACTTTCCTCCGTTGCCGCACTGCCGTCCCCATTTGAGCCAATCGCTTCCGACCCGCTGCCGTCACCCGAGCCATCATCAACGATGTCATCGAACAGCACCTCTTCAACAAAGCCAAAACAGCATCCCAAACCACGTGTCGGAGCCACGAACATTCGGTCGCCGTCATATTTTACAAAATCATACTCATCAACATTTTTTTCGAGAGTATAGGTCGTCGTAAAACTGACCGTTTCAGTACGCATACCAGCATCCGCAGCTGTACCTGAATCCCCACTCCCATCACCGCTGTCTGACTCCAGGGTCGCTATCCCCTCAAGGTCTGAGCTTTCCGTCGACGACCTAAGCCTTTCCTCAAAATAATTTTGTAACCCTTGTACTGCTTTTTCTCGAAGCTCATCTGATCCAGCGATCTGAACCAACAACCCTTTAGGCGCGGGTGCTGGCGAAGGTGTGGCAACTGGCGTCTCCGGCGCATTTCCGCCACCACCGCCGCCGCAGGACGCGATCAGCGTCATTAACAAAACGGGCGCGAGGACACCCAGAAGCGATTTTTTTGAAATCATATTGATTAATTGTTCCCGAGGACAAAATTTTATTTCGATATTTTAGCATTGGACCAAGATGCTCCCAAAGCCCCATCCGCAGCAAAGAGATTAAGTTGCCCAAAGAATACTTGGAGGCGGCGCTTGAACGAGAGACGCTCGCCCTCCTACCTTTACGCCCGACTTTTACGCAATCTTTTTACTTTCTAAACCAAGCCCCAAACACTTCAGTCGGTTTAAGCGAGTCCGAATATTGAGATTCATTGACAGATCTGTGTGATAACTGCTCAACTCAGGAAGCTATTTCAAGGTAGAAATCATTCATGACAGTCGAGATCAACGGGATTGCCCACATTCAGCTCACCATCGCCAAAGGTCGCGGCGCCTTAAATTTCTGGTCCGAACTTTGCGAATTCTTAAATTTAAAAACCCTCATTAAGGGTGAAGACGTCCTCTATTGTATCGGCGGACGTACAGGCATCCTCGTCAGAGAAGTGCCCGAAGCCTACAGTGATAAAACATTCAACCAAGATTACCCAGGCTTGCATCACTTTTGTCTGCGAGCCCGATCCAGAGAGGATGTTGATGCCCTAGGAGCCTTTGCAGAGCATTCCCTGGGCGCAGAAATTTTAAGACCCCCGTCACTTTCAGAGCATTTCGCTCCGGGCTATTACTCTTTGTTATTCAAAGATCCGACAGGCATCCCCATTGAATTTAACTTTGTTCCAGGGCAGGGACATTTTGGAGAGGATGGTCGGCTCGGAGAAGATGGCCCTGGACCCGCCCGCCGATATGGCGACTATGGCCTGGCAGACTGAATGCTCGATTTGATTATCGGAGGCTTTACTGAGGCGCACCGCCAACCGGTGACCAACCTTATGATATTGCTCCAAGAAACTGAACGTACCATTAGCTCAGATCGCCGAGTTGGCACGTCAATGGCTGCAGGGCACATCGATTACTTGCTAAATCTGGTTCAGGCTCAGGACGGCGCTTTTCTAACGGCGGTCAGGAACAATCAGGTTATTGGGTTTTTAGTCGTTGTTATCTCATCCGAGGATCCAGGCGATGAGCATCTCAAACAGGCTTACAGGCGCTATGGTGAAATCACCGATATGATTGTAGAACCGGATCACCGAGGCCAAGGTATTGCAAGGAGGCTGTTGGATCAAGCGATCCTTCACGTTCGAGGACGGAATCTCTCACGAATCAAGGTTACCGCCCTCGAAGGCAATCAAGCGGCGGCCGCGCTATATCGCTCGACAGGATTCAAGCCCTCGGAGCGCACCTTCGTCCTTGATGTCTGACCGTTACAAAGGACCTGCCAACACTAATAGAACCATGAACAGCCGCTGTCTGCGGCCTGCTGTGCTCGACTCGCAGATGGCGTTATCGTCCGGTCAACTCTTTCAGACTGACCTTACGCCTGCATTTGATCATCGAGAGCGTGAATAATCTCACCCACTTTGAAAAACTGGCAAACGCCCCAGTACCGGGGCGTTGTGGCTTCAACAATGGCGTATTCTGTCTCACCGCCATTCGACAAAAAGTTGCCTACCATACTTGAGAATCCGAACAATAGAACCGCAGCCAACTGACCATCGCGCATCATTTCCTCGTAGCTGTAGTCACGCACACCGCCTGCCACTAGGCCCGCGTGATAGTTCCTGAGCAGGGACTCGCCCTGATCAAACAAAGTCTCAGGCCCAACCGAGTTCGCAAAAAAATACATCACATCATAAATACCCGGACCGGCAGCGGCCAATTGCCAGTCATAGGCTCTGGCGGCACCGGTATCCCTGTTAAAACAGAAATTCTCGATTCTTGCGTCACCATGTAACAACGTTTTCGGCCGGCACCGAGAAAAATATTGGAATATCGCGCCCGCGGCGGCATTCCCAGGCTCGTACATTGGAAACATCTCGTGCGGAATCAAAGGGCCAAAGTCTTTCTGAAACAGTGGCCAACCTGAAGCAATGATCGGTGTATAAATTTCAGCCCAATCTGAGAACTGATAGAGACTCTCCACTCTGTCGAGTTCTGGCTGTTCCCAGTAATGGGCATGCATGCTGGCCAGACCATCGATGCAGGCACGGGCATCCTCAGCTGCCAGCACATCAAGCTGGCTTACAAACCGAAATGGCTGAAGATCCTCCATCAACAGAAGGTAATCTCCCTCGCCAGTCACATCTGAACCCCCATAAAATTTGGGTGGCTTCAGCGGACAGTCGGTCGAAAAGTGCTGGTAAAATCGCATCTCACGCTCATAGGCGAGCAAGCCTTTCCCGGTCTCGAGGTTGGAAGCTCGTAACGTGGGGAATTTTGCGATGACGGAGTCAGGACCTGCATCACTGGGGTCCCAGGTCAAACGAATACGACCGATATCACCAAGAAAACCCGCTGTTTCACCCACAGGTTCCACCTTGAAATCCGTGATTCGCGCATCGCTTGCGTCTGAACCAGCGCCGATTCTCTTTTTAAGTTCTGTTTGCCCATTTAGCCACAGCAGTGACAACTCGTCTAAAGACCTTGGGTTGCTTTCGTCCATAAGACATTCCTTCATAGGATGCTTTTACAAACTTTCTATTCTTCACAGGATACCTCAAACCCCTGGCTTGCTCAGTGTCTGGCCCAGCAAGATTTGTAGATACGGACCACTTTTCATCGCTTTGCGGATGGTACTTCCACTCTATTTAGAGTTTGTTCGACTGCCTGTTCCGTAGTCCTGCATCGCTTGGTCATCTGCTGCGTTTGGCTTTTTCTACGCGGTATCAGTGCTATCGGTTGCGCCTCTTGCTCGATCAAAGCCATATCAAGCTGTTTGATCCTCGTTGAATTAAAGGCATTCCAGCAATCGAAGTTTGCGAAGTAAACATGCCGTCGACTCCCAATAAGTTAGATCAGATTAATTGGGAGCTCAACCGAAAATTTGGAACACTCAGAGCAGAAATAGAGCGCCTTTAACGCTGGCGTTAATCACCACGGACGCTCAAGCCTGCCTGACGGTAACAGGCATCGATAACCATCATTTGACTCACGGCATCATCGGCATCTGTCCAAATCGGCTCCCCCTCGGTCACCGCACGACAAAATGCCTCAAGTTGAAAACTGTAACTGGGCCTCTTGGTAAACTTCTCGACCCGTTTCTCTCCCTCTGCGATCACACACATCTCGTGACCAAACTGAGGCACCAAGGGATTTAAAATACTCAGCGAGCCGTTGCTACCTTCAACATCAATTGAGGCCTTAAAACGATCAGAGGCCTGCATCCCACCAATAACTTCTGCTTTTGCACCTGACGGGAAAAGGAGCTGCGCGCGCATCTCTAGGTCGACTTGATCAGGCCCCGTCACTGCGCGCGCAGCCACCACTTCTGGCTCCTCGCCCAGCAAATGTCTGGCCCAGCTCACTGGATAGCACCCAATATCCATCATTACACCACCACCCAGCGCGTAGATCATTCGAATGTCATTCTCTGGAACGGGTCCTTTGACTCGGAACTCAGCCTTAAGCCGAAGAACTTTTCCAATCTCTCCACTTCTAATCACGGCCACGGCTGCAGCAAACAAAGGATGGTAGCGATAGTGGAATGCATCCATGAGGACTAACCCTGAACGCGATGCCGCATCTCGCATCCCGCGCGCTTCTTGGGCATTCAACGCAAAAGACTTCTCGCACAAAACATGCTTGCCCGCATCCAGCGCCCTTTGTGCCCATTCAGCATGCTCGGAAATAGGGAGCGGAATATAAACAGCTTGAATATCCGAATCATGAATCACCGCTTCATAATCTGGATGGACGACCGGCACCTCGTGCGTCTCGGCAAATTGTTGAGCGCGCTTTTTATCTCGAGCGCCCACCGACCACACTGTCACACCCTTTAATTCACGCGCTGGTTCAATTAGCCCCTGGGGTGCAATTTTAGCAGCGCCCAAGATTCCAAAATTCAAATTCACGCAACGGCTGACATAAAGCGTGCGTTCATGTGCAAATAAGCATCAGGGCAAGGGTGTTCTGCCCATACCGCCTGCCACTCCTCGGACTGGGTCCACTCAGGCCAGCGCTGCTGTCGCGCCTCGAAACTCTCCCATCGAATAATCCAGCAGACATTCGCTTGACCATGCTTTGAGACCTGAGGGTCACTGCCGCCGACCTCTGCTGGGATCCCAGCATCCATCCAAAAATCAAGCACATCAAGATTGGCTTTCAGCCAAGGACCCGCCTTTTGCTCAGCCCAGACCTTGTAAGCCGGAAAATCCTTCATTGCGATGGTGTAGTCTCTGATTTCATAGATGGGTTTCGACATAAGCAGCTCCTTTGCGACAGCGGACATTGAACAGATCCAATAGAAAAGCGGTAAGCACCGCAACGAACTTATTCAACCACGAGACGTTGACCACTGTCATCAACCCATTCGCCAAGAGCGCACCGAATTTTTCTTGCAGTCAACCAGATCGCCGTCGTAAAAATCTACCACCATCACGGCCTGATTGCGCTTTTACAGGGGACATGCTTTAGTCAAACTCTTAACATCGCAAACTCACGAGAAAGCGCATGGTTTCCTCTCGCTCCAGGGCAGTTAACGCGAATCCAGCAACGCTTTAGGAAAAAATACTTTGAATTTTTGGATACTCAACCGACGACCTGATGTCTGGCTCGACGCGTTGATCGCTGCTGGATGCTTGTTTTTTGCCGGCTATCTTCTTTGGTCCTACGGCTATCTTTTGCAGCTCGTGACCTCTGACAAAAGCTACCTTTCGATCATCATCATCATTATTTTTATCCTCAGTACTTTGAATTGGTTACTGCGCTGCAGGGCCTTGGGGAAGATTCAAAAATCACTGCAGCAGCCAGCCCTTCAGTTCGAGGACTATCTAGGGCTACAAGAAAGTCTCTTAGGCCAGACAAGCGCTGAGTCCGGCCCAAAGCAACTCAGTCCCGAGCAGATTGCAGACCATTTGCTGAACCGTCACGCTTTTGGTTACTTTATCAGCGACCTGCTTTTAAAACTCGGTCTCGTAGGCACCGTGATAGGATTTATCCTAATGCTTGGCCCGATCTCCGAGATTAAGAGTTTTGAACCCACAGTGATGCAGCAACTCCTAACGGCGATGAGTGGTGGAATGGCAATTGCGCTCTACACGACATTGACAGGGCTGGTCACAAGTACAGTTGTCAAAGGTCAGTATCACCTTGCGGACCAGAGCGTTGTTCAGATCATCAGTGTCTTTGAGCGTGTCAAAGTCAGTATAGAGCCCAGTGCGCCATCCTAGCTTAAAGCGTTATCAACAGGACGACGTCTTCACTGACTTACTGTTCAATGCACTTTTAGGCTTTGTCTTTATGTTCGCAATTGCTTTCCTCATGATCAGCGAACCAGAGAAAAAAGGCGAAATTGCATCCAAGGCTGAGATGCTGATCACCGTACGCTGGCCCGACAACCATCCCGATGATGTCGATGCCATTGTTGAAGATCCAACGGGAACACTCATCTGGTACTACAATCGAGACTCGGGGTTGATGCATCTCGATCGAGATGATCGCGGTGTCTTTGCAGACGAAATCAAGAGCGAAGGTACTCGGATCATCAACCCAATCAACCAGGAGAGTGTCACTTTGCGAGGTCTGCAATCAGGCGAGTATGTGATCAATTTATTGCATTATAAAGCCCATTACAGGGAACCATTACCTGTAACAGTAAAGGTCGAACGCCTCAATCCGAGCGTCGAACTCATTTACTACGGTGACCATTATTTGACAGGCACTGGCGATGAAATCACGGCGTTGCGCATGAGTCTTGATACCAAAGGCCATGTTGTGGGGGTCAACCAATTGCCCAAACCCTTGTTGATTCACAACCAGAATAAATGACGATGACCGACCACTCCATCATCGGCCTTTGCTATGTTCTGATCACGGTTCTTTTGTTGATCTGTTTGAAAGCTTCAAACATTGCCACACACTTTAAAATTGGCTTGATCGTGCTCATGAGCAGTTTTTACATTGTGACGTGGGAGCAAGTCCGTAACCTAAAGGGATGGTCAACTTTCTCGCCGCTGCCAGAGTCTTTTCGAGTCATTTGGATCCATATTCGAGAGGACAATAAGTCAACGGGCGAAGCTGGCAAGATTTACTATTGGATCAGAGCCTTAGACGAAGTCGGGCTTCCTAGCAGGCCGCCGAGGGTTCACCACATTCCCTGGAACCTCGAAGCTGCAGAGCTCGCAGAAACAGCGAAAGCGAGACTCGAGGCTGGTGAAGTACTCAACGGGCGCCTAAGCAATAACGCTCTGATCAGGCAAGAGGCTCAGTCGGAGCAGTCAATGAACGACAAAGATCCTCTACGCGCTGGTGAAGATCAAAAGCAACCACAATTCGAATTCATCACCGTAGCGCCACCCAGCTTGCCAACCAAGATCATCCCGATTCAATAAATCGCTAACCGCCCGGGCTGACCTGCCAAGTCATTTGAGGCATTTCTTTATCCCCAGCAGCAACGAGCCTGTCCTCCTCAGCACGCGCTTTCACGTAACTCAGGACATCGGTAGATTGCTCCGCATTTAAAACATCTGCAAAGCTTGCCATTCCTTTCGCGGACAACAACCCGTCAAGGACAATATTATTAAAAGCAGCGACCGTCTCGGGCGTCATTCTTCTCAAATCGGGAATTGAACCTCCTGAACGAACAAGAAATCCATGACACACAGCGCAATTTTCGTTGTAAGCAACTTCACCACGCTCGATACTGGCCAACTCAACGTTCGTCATGTCCTGAGCAGGAATACCACGATCTCTAAGGTTTGGAACGGGCAACTCGGCATCTCCGCCCAGGGCAAAAACCAACAATCGACCGTAATTGTTGTAAGTCAGAGAGGCATGTTCAGCCACCGGCGGCAAAGGCTCCCCACCAAAAAGATCGCCTCCACCTGTCCCAGTTAAAACAGAAACGTATTGGACTCCGTCTAGCTCAAAACTGATCGGCGGTGCCAGCATGGAGGTGTAGGTATTGAACTCCCAAACCTTCTCTCCCGTCGCTTTGTCGTAGGCGACAAACATGCCCAATGCATTACCCTGAAAGACAAGGCCACCCTGAGTTCCAAGCACACCGCCATTCCAATAATGGGGAATCTCAACAACCCAGCGATCCTCACCGGTCAGAGGATCGAATGCTTTCAAGTAACCCTTTGGCGTTGGCTGATCTGCAATATTATCTAGCGTGACCTGGGCGAGCCGTCCAAACTCTAGACCCGTGTTCCAGCCCCTGGGCTTGTGTTTATAAACTCCAGTTTGTTTCCACTCCGACGTCATTTCAAAGAACAGCGGATTGTCCTGAGCTGGGATATAGACCAAGCCAGCATCTTCATCAACCGACATTGCCTGCCAGTTGTGCGCGCCCAGAGGTCCCGGCAGAATCCATTTTCCATCTTTTCGATAGTCAAGATCAGGATTTTCGACTGGTCGACCTGTTTCAAGATCAACATGCGTCGCCCAAGTCACACTCGCGAAGGGATTGGCTGCGAGCAAATCGCCGTTACTTCGGTCGAGGACATAGAAAAATCCATTTTTAGGCGCTTGCAGCAAGACCTTCTTCATCGATCCGTCGATCTCAAGCTCGGCCAGTGCCATGTCTTGAACCGCAGTGTAATCCCAGTTGTCTCCTGGTGTTGTCTGATAATGCCACTTATACGCACCCGTATCGGCGTCCACCGCAACAATCGAGGATAAGAAGAGGTTGTCTCCGCCGCCGGGTGATCGAATCACTCGCGTCCAGGGTGAACCATTGCCGACGCCTAAATACAGATGGTTGAAATCAGGGTCATAAACAATGGAATTCCACACTGTGCCGCCACCGCCAATTTTCCACCATTCGCCGCCCTTCCAAGTGGCTGCTGCCATTTCCATTTCAGGGCTCTCGAAAGGCAAATTAGGATCACCTGGTACGGTAAAGAACCGCCAAATTTGCTCTCCCGTGTTGACGTCATACGCCGTCACATAGCCTCGTACGCCATACTCGCCGCCGCCATTACCGATAAAGACCTTGTCGTTGGCGACCCTCGGCGCACCGGTAATCGTGTAAGGCCGGTCACGATCGGTGAGGGTATCGACCGACCAGACCTCGGCACCTGTCGCCGCATCCAATGCAATTAACCGACCGTCCAAACTGCCAACATAAACACGCCCCTTGTAGACTGCAACGCCTCGATTCACCACATCGCAACACGCCCATCGAGCCCATTCACCTGGCACTTGGGGATCATAGGACCAGACGGTATCTCCTGTTCTGGCGTCAACAGCATAAACGCGGCTCCAAGAGGTCGTAAAAAACATGATGCCATCGACCACGATCGGCGTGGCTTCGAGGGCGCGGCTGGTACCCATATCCTTGTACCAGGCAAGACCTAGGTCACTGACCGTGTCTCGATTGATCGTTTTAAGTGGAGAGAATCGCGTCTCACCATAATTACGACCAAACGCAAGCCAGTTGCCAGGCTCTGTGTCGGCGGCCTTAATCCGTTCATCATCAATGAGGCCAATCGTCGGCGGGTTTAGAACGTCCTGTTGAACACCCAAAGTGTCTTTTAAGGTTTGAGATTCAGGCCCTGCCTGCCCTCCCAGCAAGTAGACCACGCCAGCCAGTACCAATATCGCAATAGCCACTAAACCTTTATTCACAATTGCTCCCCTCATATTTCTTATTCTTCGAAACAGCTTTGAGAATACCGCTGCCAATCCGCTTTCACAATCAAAAATCGATAGCCACCACAAGGGTTAGTATTCTTACATTGACCCTGCCCGCTTGATCATGT
Source organism: uncultured Pseudomonadales bacterium (assembly GCA_938017975.1). GTDB lineage: Bacteria > Pseudomonadota > Gammaproteobacteria > Pseudomonadales > Azotimanducaceae > UBA9926. Next base: position 23,490 of record CALIKQ010000002.1, read on the forward strand.
TTGACTCTTTTCGAACCCGCTCAGAGAAATCTGCATGAATCCCCTCGCTCAGATCACAGTCCTTGATTTCGGTCAGGTCTACAACGGCCCCTATTGTGGCTTTTTACTCGCTCAAGCTGGGGCGAGAGTCATCAAGGTGGAATCACTTCAAGGCGAGACACTCAGAGCGAGAGGACCCAAAACCTCGGCCAGCTACCCATTTTCACTACTCAATAGCAATAAAGAGAGCTTATCGATCAATATCAAAACTAAGGAAGGTCAATCCTTGATCAAAGCGCTCGCCCAAAAAGTCGACGTCGTCACAGAAAACTTTGCGCCGGGGACGATGACCAAATACGGCATCGGTGCCGAGGCACTGACTGCGATTAACCCTAAGCTGATTTATGCCTCCAGCACCGGATACGGCAACGCCGCTGGTCCTTACAGAGACTATCTGGGAATGGATATTACCCTCCAAGCGATCAGTGGGGTAATGAGTGTAACGGGAGAAGAGACGGGGCCACCGCTCAAAACGGCCGCTGCTTTCGCCGACTTCATCGCTGGCACGCATCTTTATGCGGCCATTGTGACCGCGCTTTACCGTCGCCGCGACACACAATTAGGAGGCGTTGTTGATATCTCGATGCAGGACTGCGTTTTCCCAACTCTGGCAACAGCGATTGGCAGTTTTTACGTGAATGGCGGGCAAATGCCGCGAGCAGGTAATCGCCACCCCGGTAAGGCACTGGCACCCTACAACACCTATGTTGCAAGCGATGGCTATATTGCGATTATCTGCATTCGTGAAGGCCATTTCCGAAAGCTTTGTGAGGCCATGGAGCGACCTGACTTAATGGAAGATGATCGCTTTATGAACTTCCAAGCGCGATGCGAAAATATGACTGAGCTCGATGCCGAAATCACCCGTTGGACTGCAAGCCGCACTCGCCAAACACTTCTAGAGAAGACGCAAGCCCACGGCGTCATCTGCGCACCCGTCAATAATCTAGAGGACGTGGTCAAAGACCCACACATGCTCGCGAGGGGGTTTCTAAAACAAAGAGATCATCCAAGCCTCGGTCTCATCGCCCAAATGCAAACGCCTATCCGGATTTCTGACGATCAGCCCCCAGAACTGGGTCGTGTGCCAGAGCTGGGAGAGCATACTCGCTCGATTCTCAACGATCTTTTGAATCTGAGTGATGCCGAGGTGTCAGCGCTCGAGACGAGAGGCGCAGTGAAGACGGGGAGTGAACTCACAGAGCCCTAAGACCCTGTTGCGGCGTCCCTTTTTCGATCAGGTAGTGCGGAACCTAGGAGCAGCGAAAGGGCTCAAACGCATTCGACAGATTCAAGGCGCCGCGCGAGGCTGACGCTAGAACTCGAGGGCTGTCTGCTCCGGTAGCCGACCTTCAATCAAAGCTTGTCTAATTGCCGTATCGCCCATCTTCTTCGGCGGCACCCAAGCTTCATCATTGTCATAAGATTCTTTTATGATCTTATCGATTGCCTCGAATGATGATTCATCGAGCTGCATACCCGGGGCTTGAGGATCGCCACCCCCCGCTCTAAATTCCAACAGTTCTACCCCCGCCGGCCCAGCGGTATATTTATAAGGCTGCCCATTGGGCACAAAGAATGTAGAGCCAGCACCTAACCGCTGCTGACCTAAAAGGATTTCACCGGCAATCACGTAATACAAGCAATCTCCATACCGCGGATGGCTGTGACGAAACAATGGAAAGTTTGCACCGAACCAGACATGAACCAAGCTCATGCCGTGATGCCCGCCCTGGGCCAATAACGTTGTCGTGATCGTTCCAGGAATAAAAGCTTTGACCATCTCTCCTATTTTCTTTGCCGCAGCCTCCGGCCCATACTTACTAGCCAAAGGTTCGTGGGCGAATCCCGCGGCAGACCGTTCGGGCCGAATCTTGGCTCGAGGCACCACCTCGCCGATCGCGGGATTTGCATTCAGCTTAAATCCCCCGCGCTCTGAGACGTACCGCTTGCCCTTGGGTGTAACAGTCTGTTCGCTCATGACGCTTCCTTTCTCCGACCTTATCGGGTCGCCAACTCCAGCTCTATTTTACGTTGGTGCAGTACCCAGTTGTTCTCCGATTACGGCCTTTCACCCTATGACGCTTTCAGCACCCAGCTTTAAATACATTTCTTCACATGACGCCGCACGGACTCAGTCCGGCAGACCGAGCACCCGTTTGGCAATAATGTTCATTTGCACTTCATTGGTACCTCCGTAGATGGTGACGGCCCGGTCTCGCAACCAGCCTCGAGTCGCCTCGAGCTCTTCTGGCTCAAAGCCTTCTCCATCCCAGCCTACTCCGGCCATTCCTCTTAGCTCCGACTTGAGCGCGGACCCCTCCTTGGCGATTGTAGAGCCGACAAGCTTAAAAATTGATGTCGTAGCCCCCGGTGCTTTTCCGCTTTGAGATTCAGCAGAGACTCTCTGCACCGTCAACTGCATGGATTTTTCAAGCATGACCTGCTTTGTGATTTTCTCACGCGCTTCAAAATCGCTCACTCGGCCTTGATCTTCACCGAGGTACTGCTTTCCGATTTCAGCGTAAGGGTTCAGGGTCTTTACAACTTTTTTGCGTCTTGGGGCAGGTGCGGCAGATCGCTCGTACTGCAGCAAGCGCTTGCCTACAGTCCATCCCTTGTTGAGCTCGCCCACCAGATTGCTGCGAAGCGCGATGGCATTATCGAAGAATGTCTCACAGAACGGCGATGAGCCAGATATCAATTGGATGGGCTTCACCGAGACGCCATCTTGATGCATATCCAGCAGGACGAAACTGATCCCATCATGTTTACTGGCATCCGGATCGGTGCGAACCAAGGCAAACATCCAGTCGGCGTTATTGGCGCCAGACGTCCAGATTTTCTGACCATTGATCACAAACTGGTCCCCTTCGAGTACCGCTTTCGTCTGCAGACTCGCCAAATCAGACCCTGACCCTGGCTCGCTGTAGCCCTGACACCATCGGACCTCGCCCGTCGCTATTTTGGGCAAATGCTCGAGTTTCTGTGCTTCTGTTCCAAATTCAAGCAAGGTTGGACCAATCATCGCCAAGCCCATTCCAGTTTCAGGTGGTAGTGCTTTAATCGCGGCCATCTCTTCTTGAAAGACTTGGTATTCCTCTCGGCTCATCTCGGCCCCGCCGTAATCCTTCGGCCAGAGCGGTGCTGTCCACCCTCGGGCAGCGCACGCATCGCGCCAAGCTCGGGCATCATCAGTATTGTAGATATCGAACGCATCTTCAAAATGCACTGGTTTATTACGCATACTGCTCGGGCAGTTTGCCTCTAACCACTCCCTGGCTTCTGTTCTAAAAGTTGCGATATCCATAGCTTTTCCTTGTTGTTGACGCGACATCCAACTTGTTGGATTGGGGCCCTTTGAACAAGCGCCACTCTTCGCGATGTCTTCTAATCATGACCCGACACTATCACACAAACGGGCTGTTTTTAAACTGATACGCATTGGGTCTTCAACAGGTTCTATAGTGAGCTGGCGGGTCGCTTGCACAACTCAAATGCCCTACCTCAGAGAGATCAGACCCAAAAAATTGGTGCTTTCTTCACCTGGTCCAGACTCGCTGAGCGCTACCTAACGACCGAGCATGGCTTTTGATTGAAAACGCTCCATAGCCGCGTTTCTCTAGAGCGCATTGCCTGAAGGACTTTTTAAAAGGCGCTCTCCGCCAAAGCTCGCGAAGACATCAGAAGCTTGTTTTTAAGCAAACTCAAATCCGCGATAGCCAGCCTTTGCTACAGCATCGCAGGCCAATCGATAAGGACCAACCCCTGCTGCATAGGGCATAAAGACCCTTGGTTTACCGGGCACATTCGCGCCCAAATACCAAGATCCGCCTTGAGGGAATAACGTACTGTTAGCGACCTCCTGAACATGCTGCATCCAGCCCGACTGAGATTCAGCACTCGGCTCGACGCGCTGATGGTCTCGATCGCCCATAAACTCAAGGCAACCCATAACAAAGTCGACATGCTGTTCAATCGACACCATCATATTTGATAAGACTGAAGGACTTCCTGGCCCAGTAATCATAAAAAGATTTGGGAAGCCATGAGCCATCAAACCTAAATAAGTTTTTGGACCTTCCGACCAGGCTTCCGCAAGTGTAAAACCCTCTGGCCCCATCACATTCATCGACAGTAAGGCGCCAGTCATTGCGTCGAACCCGGTGGCGATCACCAAAGTGTCGAGCGCTACATGCTCAGACTGCAGCTGAACCCCAAGCTCGGTGATTTTGACGATCGGATCTTTCCTGAGGTTGACCAGTCTCACATGGGGCAAGTTGTAAGTTTCATAATAATTACTGTCAACGCAGATCCGCCTAGTTCCAATCGGATGATTGCTGGGACATAGCGCCGTAGCGGTCTCGGGGTCGCGAACGAGGCGCTTTATTTTTTGGTGGACAAAATTTTGCACAAACGCATTGGCCACCGGGTTCATCAACGTATCCCCAATCGCGCCCATAAATCGAGCACCGCCTCTTTCCCATGCAGCTTCCAAAATACTGTTCGCTTGATCCTCGGTGAGCGATTCAAACAAAACAGGATCAATGGGGCCTGCCTGGGGTAGTACGGCAAGATCGCCGAATCCAGAACCAATCCCCTGTCGATGATTCTCTCGGTGTTCAGCGTACCGCTTTTTAAACGCATCAACCCAATCAGCATCCAAGACCTTGTTGTGAGCGGGTACGCTAAAATTTGGGGTTCGCTGAAACACGGTTAATTCATCCGCCTCACTTGCAATGACAGGTACTGCCTGGATGCCCGAGGACCCGGTCCCAATCAAACCCACGCGCTGATCCTTAAAGTTGACGGGCTCTGTCGGCCACTGACTGGCCTGGTAAAAATTGCCAGAAAAGTGCTCTAACCCATCGATATCGGGTCTTCGAGGAACGGACAAGCAGCCCGTTGCCATAATACAAACCTTCGCCTGAAGGATCTGGTTTTGGCTTGTTGCGACGACCCATGCCCCTTGAGGCTCATCCCACACTGCGGATGCCACCCTAGAGTCAAAATCGATGTGCCGCCGAAGGTCGAATCGATCCGCTACGTGACGTGCGTAAGCGAGAATCTCTGGCTGTTGGGCATAGCGCTCTGACCAAGTCCAGTCCTGCTCTAGATCGCTGGAGAAAGAATAAGAATAAGCGAGGCTTTCTGCATCGCACCGAGCGCCAGGATAACGATTAAAATACCACGTACCGCCCACGTCGCTCGCTTGCTCTAGAACACGCACAGTTCGGCCAGTCGCCAGCACCCTGTGGAGCATATACAGTCCAGCAAAGCCAGCGCCCACAATAACAACATCGTATTGGTTACTGCTCATCTCATCCTCTGATCTCAGGCATCCTTTGAGGTTGGCTAACACAGACTCAATCTGCATACGCAGCCACAACGAATCGATTTTAAGACTCAATCTAGTCCGCCAGAAGGTCCAACGGTTCCGACCGGATTGCGTTAAGCTCAGCGCTAACGCCCTACCCTCGCGACAGACCGTTCAAACATATCAAAAACAAGCCGACATCGCGAAATTTCAATACATGGCTGGGAGGCCTCTGTTGTTCCTGACAGGAGGAACAATCGCGCAGTCCGCTCAATGATTTAATTTCTGCCGACCGAAATCACACAGAAGCCTCAAATCAAGAAGGCAGAACGACAATGATAAAAATTTAAGTCTCTCGCCAGACATTGGAGCGCGCACAGTCAAGGACGATCGATGACAACATCGCTGCCGCAAAGTATCGGGCAAACTAACTGAATCGTTCCGCTTATTCTTTATTTACAATCGATGCTCATCTAACTGTCAAGCGAAAGACTGCCGCCGAGCGAGGGTTTAGCGTTGATTCATCATCCTCGTTTTGCCGCTAGAATATGGTGAGGCCAAACCCTGATCATTCAGTTCGAACTCAAAGGCCGCCAAATCAAGGAGAAATTTCATGGAATGGTTATTCGGGAGATATTCTGCGCTCTTCTACAGCCTCGTATCAGCACTTAGTTTTGGCGCACTGATTCTTGGGCAATCTCATCCGCCGATTTACCTCTACTTGTTGGCTGGGCTCTTTACCGCCAGTAGCGCTGTCGGCGTTTTTGACTATCTACAAAAAGGCAGCGCTCTACGCGCTAATTTTCCGATTCTGGGCCACCTCCGGTATTTCTTCGAGAGTATCAGGCCGGAATTGCGGCAATATTTTTGGGAAGATGATGATGAGGCTCTGCCCTATTCCCGCAACCAACGCGCCATGGTCTATCAGCGGGCCAAATCAGAAATGGCTGTCAGACCTTTTGGTTCCATCGAAGCCATGTATCAAGAGGACTTTGATTGGTTGAATCACTCCTTGGCTCCACTTGAAGTGACAGCGGCTGACTTCAAGACGATGGTAGGTTTGGGTGAGGCCGCCTATGAAATGTCTCTGTTAAATATTTCTGGCACCTCCTTCGGCGCCCTGTCTCCGCCAGCAATTAGAGCCCTGAATCAAGGTGCTCGCCTGGGCGAGTTTGCTCACAATACGGGCGAAGGATCACTCTCTGCGCACCACGAAGCGGGTGGCGGAGATCTGATTCTGCAGGTATCTACCGGCTACTTTGGATTTCGAACCAGCGCAGGACGCTTAGATCGGGCTTTGTTTAAAGCCAAGGCCCAGCTCGACCAGGTCAAAATGATCGAAATTAAGCTCAGTCAAGGCGCAAAACCTGGACATGGCGGTATGCTTCCGGGCTCCAAGGTGACCGCAGAAATTGCGTCAACCCGAGGCATACCTGTGGGGGTCGACTGCCTTTCACCACCCGCTCACGTTGAATTTGAAACGCCTTTTGGGCTGTTGGAATTTGTCTCAGAGTTACGTGACCTCAGCGGCGGCAAGCCCGTCGGTATCAAGCTCTGCATCGGTCACCCATGGGAGTTCATCGCCATTGTTAAAGCCATGGTGACATCCAAGCAATACGTCGATTTTATCACTGTCGATGGCGCTGAAGGCGGCACAGGCGCGGCTCCAGCAGAGTTCGCCGACCATCTCGGCAGTCCTCTAACAGATGCCTTAATTTTTGTTGACAATGCACTCAAAGGTGCAGGGCTCAGGGATCGAGTCAAAATTGGTGCATCAGGCAAACTGGTCAGCGCTTTTGACATTGTCAAACACTGCGCTTTGGGCGCCGACTGGATCAATATGGCCAGGCCTTTCATGTTTGCCTTGGGTTGCATCCAAGCCAGAAACTGCGCCTCAGGGCTCTGCCCGACAGGGATCGCCACCATGAATCCAGAGCGATATCGGGTTTTGGACGTCGACCTGAAAGCTGATCGTGTCAGAAATTTCCATCGAAACACGCTTGCCGGGGTTGGAGAACTCATCGCTGCAGCAGGCATTGCCCACCCAGCTGACCTCAATCGGCGGCACATCGTGCGCCGGCTGTCTGGCAGTGAAATCCTGCTGGCTGATCAGATTTATCCCAAGGTCACGAACCATCAACTTTTTACGGACAATGCGATCGAAGATCCACGTCTGGCCGTTTATTGGTCAAGGGTCTCAGGCGATAGCTTTAGACCAACGGACTAAGACGAATTCTTTGTTCGCCGGGTGTGCCCGGATTTTTATCAATGCCCTCCTGGGGCATTGCTATCAATAAGGCCCGGACCCAGATTAACGCTTAACAGCCGATCACATGAATCTAATTCGGGGATAAGGCCTCTAAACAATCCCAATCTAGGACAGCCATGCCCATCTCCGGATGAATCGGCTGAACACAAACATGATCGGCCCCTGCATCATGGTGCTCTTGAATCCTATTTCGGATCTGCTCGATCGTGCCCCACGCAAAAGTTGTATCAATAAACCGATCTGATAAATCGTCGATATCAGAATCGGTCAATCCCATCCGAAGCCAATTATTTCTGTAATTGGGCAACATATGATAGATCTTAGCCACCGGCCGAGCGACCGCGCGCGCCTTCTCAGGATCTTCTTCGCAAATCACTTTTTGTTCGACACAGAGCAAAGGTCCAGCTCCCATCACATCGCGGGCCATCCGGGTGTGCTCTGGAGAGGTAAAGTAAGGATGCGCCCCGCTTGCTTGCTCAGCCGCCAAAGCCAACATTTTAGGCCCAAGCGCTGCTATGACCGTTGGCGTATCTTCTGAAGGCATCCGCCCCGTATAAGGCGAACCTTGCATTTTTTCCAGATAACTTCGCATCGTTGCAACCGGTGGCCGGTACTGCAAGCCTCTGACACCTTCAACCAAGGGCTTATGAGAGACACCGATCCCCAGCAGAAACCGATTACCCGATTGTTCGGCCAATGACTTCTGAGCAGCCATCGTAACGCCGGGCTCGCGGTGATAAATGTTCATAATGCCAGTCGCAATGTTTAAGTCGGAAGTCTGACTAAGTAGCCAAGCGGCTGTGGCAACTGGACTCTTGCCGACAGTCTCTGGAATCCACAAAGTACCGAAACCGAGCTTTTCAATTCTTTGAGCAGCGTCAGCTGCCTCCATAGATGTCATTGCATCCTGAAAGTACCAAACTCCTAGCTTTCCTAAATTCATCAATCCTCCTTAACGAACAACGATTTATAAACTGCAACGGACCGTACCACAGTTCTCATCTCCGGTGTCGTCTATCTGCCCAACCCCGCTTTTATTGAAGGCGCAGGTAAAAGGTTCGAAATTGCGCTTTAAGGAGCACATCAATGATTGAGACTGGATACTAAAACACGAACCCGAGGGCACTATCCTGACCTTTGTACGACAAAGCCCACCCATTACCCTTTTCTCTTAGGCCTCAGGCCACCATCGATATCCCATGGTCTCAAAACGTTCTATCGCGGCCTGATTTGGCAGACCGAAGTATTCACCCAAAACCTTGGACTCGCGCATTTCGAGGAACCCACCCCGTTGAATTTGTTCGATTGCGCCTACCAACACGGGCAACGCCAGCCGATATAAATTGGCAAGCAATGTCGAATAGTCAAGACGAAGATCGAGCGGATAGGATCGCCGAGCCAAGATGGGGCCTGTATCGATGCCCTGATCGATGATCTGATGGACCGTGAATCCATAGTTGGCCTCCTTACGGATCATCGCCCAGAAGGTTGCCATGATACCTCTGTACTCTGGCAACAAACCCGAATGAAGATTAATGACACCAAATCGCGGCAAGCCGATGATTGGTGGGCGTAAGATCGAGCCAAACCGCACAGACACGATCAACTCAGGGTTAAAAATCTCTGCTGTCTTTTTACCCGATCCTTGATTCAGATTATCAACCAATATGACCGAGCATCCATACCGTTCTGCCATCGCCTCAGTCATTGCGCTCTCGACCGGATTGGTTGCTTCATCAGAGATCAATCCCAAGGCTGCGCGCAGATTCAGCTGATCCCGCAATGCGAGCCGAACAAGCGCTTGAGGCACCGGGCCCGGTGGCCCCACCCGACGAGTGAGCATAACCTGACAGTCATGCTCCGCTAATTTTGGTAGCAAATTGTCTAAAAACTGAAAACCAGGCCAGTCCAAATTGCTCAGCAATAATATTTTCATGAATAGGTTGTTGTATCCACACTGTTGGGAATTCGCATTTACAATGCTTCAGGGCACATGTAAGAATCAACCCTCCTTTCAAAGAGCCCAAGCATGCTGAACCTTCCTAGCCTGTGCTTACTGGCACTCCTGAGCGTCTCAGCCCTAGCAGAGCCGCTTCATACCACGCTCAACCATCGAGAAATTAGCCCTCGACTGACAACGTCGGGACAGATCAGCTCTGCTCAAATCGCATCATTGAAAGCAGCTGAAATCGATTTGGTTATTAACCTTACGATGGAAGCATCAGAGCAAGATGCCCAAGAAGGATATGCCGTTACGAAACTTGGTATTGATTACATACATATTCCGGTTCCTTGGGACAGACCGACACAGGAAGATCTTGCGCTCTTTTTTGGCATCATGGATTTATCCCGCAAAAAAAATGTCTTAGTCCATTGTTTTGCCAATTATCGAGCTTCTGCGTTTGTTTATCTTTATCGACGCACTGTGCTGAACGTTCCCGAAGAAGAGGCACGCGCGGATCTCGATGCGATCTGGTCGGCAGATGATTGGGTAAAGTATCCCCAATGGGATGCCTTCATCCGCTCGACAATCAATTAAAGCAATACCAACGCCCCAACCCTAATGGAGTTATCCGCTATGTCTATCAACCCACGCGCTTTTCACTTAGCTCAAAAACCCGAAGGTGTTCCAAAAGTCAGTGACTTCGAACTCTCAGATGTGAGTCTCAAAGCTCTTGAAGAAGGGGACGTTTTGGTTGAGAACCTTTACATGTCTGTCGACCCTTACATGCGGGGCCGCATGCGCTTCATGCCGATCGGTGCACCAATGTTCGGCGCTGCCGTTGGCCGAGTGCTCGAGTCGAGAAGCCCTGACCTGCCCGAAGGCTGTTATGTTTTGAATCCTCACAGCTGGCATAGTCATTTTGTTGAAACGTCCCAAGCCCTAACCGTTCTCGATCCAGATCTCGCGCCCCTTCCGAGTTATCTCGGTGTTATGGGTATGCCGGGCCTCACGGCTTGGGGCGGACTATTGATTACCGGGGCCTATCAGGATGGAGAAACCCTATTTGTATCTGCCGCGTCAGGCGCTGTTGGCAGTCTGGTTGGCCAAATCGCAAAACTAAAAGGCGGTCGCGTCATCGGTAGCGCGGGTTCAGACGAAAAAGTCAGCCAACTGGTCACACAGTTTGGTTTTGATCATGCTTTTAATTACAAAACGGCTGATCCGCTTACCGAATTACGCAAAGCGGCACCCGATGGCATCGACGTCTATTTTGAAAATGTTGGAGGCGCGCAGCTTGAAGCGGCGCTGACGCATATGCGGCCGCATGGAAGAATTCCAATTTGCGGGATGATTGCCCACTACAATGATCATGGAGAGCCCTCTCCCGGACCAAGAAATCTGACCGAAACCATTTATAAGTTTATTACGCTGAAAGGCTTCGTCGTGTCCGCTTTTGAGTCAGAGCGCGCAACGTTTCAGACTCAAATGGCGGCTTGGATCAAGAACGACGACATTCAATACAAGGAAACGATTTTTGAGGGTCTTGAGGCTGCGCCAGACGCGTTTATCGGACTTTTTTCTGGCGCGAATAATGGAAAAATGCTGGTCCACCTAGCAGACTAAAAGCGGTCGATGACACCCCGACCTCAACGCGCAATCACCTCTTGGCCCGTCGCCATCCTTAACATCAACCAAACTCAAGGAGACTCGCTTGACACGATCACTGAGAATGCAACAAACCGCCGAAAAGTACGTCGCTCGATCTCAATTCTCTAGCATCGAATGGCAGGTCAATGCTGGTGGCGAAGTGCTATGTCAAGGTGCTACCGGCTTTGCAGCTCATGAAACCAAAACTCCACTGCCCGACAAACCGATTTATAGAATCTACTCGATGACCAAGCCCATCGTCTCAGTCCTTGCCTTGATGCTGATTGAAGAAGGGAAGCTTCGGCTATTTGATTTCCTCGCGCAGTACAACCCAATCTTTTCGGCCATGAAAGTACTGGAGCCTAGCGGTCGACTGGTGCCTGCTGAGCGACCGATTACCGTTGAAGATCTGCTCACCCACCGCGCTGGATTTACCTACGAGTTTATTACGGGTTGTCACATTGCGCCTGGCTACGATGCCATCGCGCTATCCGAGGATGGGGGAATATCCCTTGATGACATGATGCAAAAACTTGCCAGCCAGCCCTTGGCCTTTCAGCCCGGTTCTCAATTTAGATACAGCGTTGCAACCGATGTCCTGGCTCACGTCATTGAAAAAGCCTCGGGCGAACGCTTGAGCGACTTGCTGAGACGTTCCCTTTTTGATCCACTCGATATGAAAGAAACTGGATTTCATGTCAGCCCCTCCGCGGAGTCAAGAGTGATGCCTATGTATGGTGTTGAAAACATCAAGGACTTATCGCCTATCAACCCGCCTAAAGGCCAAACACTGAGCCGTATTGATGTGGAAGCAATGTACCCCTCAAACAATCCAGATTTTACGCGAGGCGGCCATGGTCTTTTTTCGACCACTGCCGACTATATAAAATTCGCAACGTTTTTATTAAGCGGAAAAACAGTCGATGGTGAAACCTTGCTATCGCACACCATGCTCAAGATGCTGCAGGCAAACCGAATTCCCAGTGATCAGCTACCGCTTCGAATTGGACTTGGCACATTACCCGGCTATGGCTGGGGACTGGGCGTTCGTGTGATGATGGATACAGGTCAATCCATGTCTCTCACCAATGTCGGTGAATTTGGCTGGGCGGGCGCCGCGTCAACTTATTTCTGGGTCGATCCATCTGAGCGTATGGTCGGCGTCATCATGACGCAGTATTTAGGATCAATATTACCCATGTCCGAAGAAATGCGCGTCGCAGCCTACCAAATGCTCGGCGCCTAGGGTTCAAATTCGGCTAGAATCGGTCTTTGAAGCGGTCGAGAACAAAAGGAGGCAATCATGGAAGCATCACCAGAGGGTTATCAGGTCAACGCTGTCGAGGATTGGGTCCGTCAGAATGTACCGGAGTTAACGCCACCCTTTGATTGGATTCGCCTTGAAGGCGGCCATTCAAATCTTACCTATCAGATCAATGACCAAAATGGCCACAGTGCTGTCATCAGACGACCGCCTCAAGGTGAACTATTGCCCAAAGCCCACGACATGAGCAGAGAATGGGCGTTAATTAAAGCACTATCGACCACAAATGTTCCCGTTCCTAAACCTTATGGTTTTTGCGAGGACCCTGAGATCAGTGGCGCCTGGTTTTACATCATGGGCCTCATCGACGGAAAGCCGCTTTACAACAGCGACGACACCAGAGCTTTAGTGCCTGAGTCTCAGCGGGAAACCCTTGCCCACTCGTTTTTCGATGCCCTCGCTGATCTTCATCAGGTCGATCCGGATGCTGTTGGTCTAGGAGAACTCGGCAAACGCGACTCCTATGTGGGGCGGCAAATAAAAACTTGGTATCGATCCTGGACATCATCAGTCAGCGGCGCCAATTTCGACGACGAACGAGCTCACACCTTGCAAGCCTATTTTTTAGAGCACCTCCCCGACCAGGGGCCGATTCGCGTTGTTCATGGGGACTATGGTTTGCACAATTGCCTTTTTGGTGCAGATTGTACTGTTGCGGCAATTGTTGACTGGGAGATATCAACGTTGGGGGATCCCTTAGCTGACCTAGCCTATGCGTTGAACCCTTGGCCAGATCCAAGCGATGCTCGTGAGATTGCCCCGGAATCCCCGACCAGCCTTAAAGGGTTTCCACCGAGGAGCGCTTTAGCCGATCGCTATGCAAAACGCACAGGGCGAGACTTATCCAATCTGCCGTATTACATCGCATTTAATCGCTGGAAATCAGCCTGCATCGTGCACGGGGTCTACGCGCGCTACATGGAAGGCAAAAAAAGCACCGAAGGTGTTGATCTCGAATCACTCAGAACGCGCATTGATCTCTCTCTGACGCTGGCCGAGGAGGCCATTGATCGAGGATGACGCAGATTGGCCGTTGTTAAAATTCGGAACGCAAGCAGGCTAAGACCAAAACCATCGCAAGTTTTCAGCAAATCGCGCGCCACCGTGACGCAACGTGTGACCACCCTCACCGAATTCGAACCGCACATCATAGCCGGCGTAAACCAATGCCTTGTGCATCGCCTGATTTGCCGTTGACCAGTCGCCGAACAACGTCTCTGCGTCATTTGAGCCGCTCTGCAAAAGCACTCTGACAGGTTTGCGCGGAGTTGTTCTCACCAAATAGGGATAATTATGACCACCCCAAATATTGGTAAACGATCCGCAATGCGACAGCACATTTCCAAATCGATCTGGTTGGTGCCAAGCCGCCGTAAACGCCGCGATACCCCCACTACTGATACCGCACAACAACACATCTTTCGGTGAGTCGGACCAGACCAAATCAAAGCGTTTGGCGGCCAAGGGCATCACCTCCTCGGACAAAAAGAAACTGTAATCTTCTGTCAGACGATCATATTCCCAACTTCGCTGAGCCTCATTTGCATTGTAGGAGGCCAAAGGAGACGCCGCGGGCATTACCGATGCTCGACCCGCTTGGATGAAAACCGCAAAGGTATTGCTCATCTCACCCGAATGATGCAGCGCATCGAGGACCCGAGTCGCTCGAACAGGTCCATTTCGCCCCAAATATGCGCCTCCATCATTAAAGATAATGAGCCGATTAGGGGTATTGGGGACACGCTTGGCAGGAGCGTAACACCACATGTTTCGGATAGTCTTGGGATAGCAAGGCGTCTCGTAATCCTTGATTGAATCGACAGTCCCAGCCGGGCAATCGACCTGACTTTCCGGGCAAGGCTCGTACTGTTGATCCGAAGGGTGATCGATCGCGGAAATCACATCCCCATTACTGCGTCCGTTACAACTCGCAGGTGCTATCTCGTCTAGTTTTAATTTCTGATGGTCTCTCACACTCATCGGCATGGACAGATTCCTCTAAAAACGTTAACTGCTGGAGCGCCTCTGATCGACTGAAAGTTTGTTTGCACAGCAAATTAACCTTGTTCAGTTCGCCTCCGATTCTAGCCAACTGAGCGCAAGGCCCGACAACGCTCGAATTCCAACAGGGAGCGCACCGTCGTTGACAAAGAAGTACGGCGAATGATTCACACCCACCACCCGGTCATCACCCGGATCAGGCAAAACACCAAGAGCAAAAAATAGGCCCGGAACTTCCATCGCAAGATAAGAGAAATCCTCTGCGCCCATGAGCGGCGGCACGATAGAGGCAGCGCCATTAGAAGCCCAATTGAGCACTCCGGTCATCTCTTGGGTCAATTTAGGATCATTCATTGTAACCGGGTAGCCGACATCGATGGTTACCTTCGCGGTTGCGTTCATCGTCGCAGCGGCAGCAGTGGCGGTATTTCGAACACGTTCATGAATTTCTGACTGCATCTCCGGGTCCAGTGTCCGGATGGTGCCTGTCATCAGTACTCGATCAGAAATAATATTGCCGCGATTGCCACCTGCTATGGTGCCGATGGTCACGACTGCCGGCGCTTTGCTGATATCCATCTGACGACTGACCACGGTCTGAAGACTGTTCACAACTTGGGCCGCTGCCGCGATCGGATCAACCCCACCCCACGGCATAGAACCATGGGTTTGAACCCCCTCGATCTCAATTTCCAGATAATCAGAGGCCGCCATAAACCCATTGGGTCGGTACCTGATCGAGCCCGTGGGGCCTGGAAAAACATGCAACCCAAAAACAGCTCCGGGTCGATCTGGGCCGCTAAACAGACCTTCCTTTAACATCAGCTCGGCGCCCCCCTCCTCGTCAAGTGGCGGCCCCTCCTCAGCAGGCTGAAAGACAAACATGACGGTCCCCGGAACTTCAGCGCGCATATCCGATAGCACCCGCGCAACGCCGAGCAATATCGCCATGTGCGCGTCGTGACCGCAGGCGTGCATCACGCCGGTTTCGATACCTCCCCATAACGTCGTCACGGTCGACGCAAACGGTAGCCCCGTCTTTTCCGTGACCGGGAGCGCATCCATATCCGCGCGAAGCGCAACCGTGGGCCCTGGTAAGCCGCCGCGGAGAATACCAACAACACCCGTGTGCGCGATGCCCACTTTGACCTCATCCAATCCCAAGCCTTTGAGCTCCCTCGCAATACGGGCCGCGGTGTTGAACTCTCGGTTTCCAAGCTCCGGATTGGCATGAAACCAATGTCTCAACGCGATCACGGACTCGAGATGGTGTTCAGTCCGATCCTTGACTTGCGATTGCCAAGGTGCGGATAAAACCTCGCTTGTCCCGAACAATAAAGTTAACAATCCCAATGCATACCGTTTCATAAATCAGCCTCCGATTAATCCAAGCCCTCTGTTGACCGAGTATGACGATCATCGAGGCAGGGATCTAGGTGCGTCCGTGATAAAACGCGCCGTGACGAAATCGGGCACCCAAAGCTTTTCAATGGTCGTGATGGTTTGAATTAAGGATCTCTTCCAAGTCGCCCTCAGGCCTGGCCCACTCCTGCCCTGTTCACGACCCGCCGCGGCTTGGATCAGGAGCGACTGCAAAGACCATCAGCGGCATAGCGCTCAGTCTGCTCAGATTTTTTTTTGGGGGGGGAAAGCGTATTTAAGAATGCTACGCTGGAGCAAAGTGCAAAGCTTGTATCCATGAATACCTGAGCGGTTTCCAGTAAACCCTAACTCATCGCCAAGCCAGCCAGGGGCGCTCGCAGTTTATTTCGCCCCTGTAGGATAGAAACGCTCTAACTTCATAAATTATACCGCTGGAGATAGCCGAACGGCTGCCGTCTATCGCCCGGGCCACCGCCAGGGCGGTTCATCGAGAGTAAAACTGTTGTCTAACTGAGTCTCTCCAAGCATTTTCTTAAGCGCAAGGTGATTGCAATCCCTATCCGCGATCAGGCGATCGATGAGCGGCTCACAGTGCGAAGTGACCCAGAGCTGCGTGTTTTCGGACGCACGCTGAATCAAACGTGCAAGCGGGGGAATCAATTCTGGATGCAGACTTGTCTCAGGCTCATTTAAAACCATGAGGCTCGGAGGCCGTGGCGTCATCAATGCAGCAGCAAGGCAGAGATAACGCAATGTACCGTCGGATAACTCCTGCTGCTCAAGCGGTCGGAGCAAACCCTGTTGACAAAACCGCAGGGAAAATCGACCAGCCTCGCGCCGAATCTCAACCGTGGCACCCGGGAACGCGTCGCCCAGAACTTGACTCAAACCTGGTGCGTCGCCAATTTCAAGGATCGTTTGCCAGGCTGCGGGCAAATCTCTCCCGTCATGATGTAAAACCGGCGTCCGGGTGCCCACTTGAGGCATTCGACTCGGAGCATCTCGGTCGGTTCTAAATTGATCGTAAAAACGCCATGAAAGAATTCGCTCTCGCATTTGAAACGCTTCCGGCGCTGAAAATGGATCACTCGCGCGCGCTAGGACACTATCGAATACCGGCAGATGTCGATGAACCACCTGCCAGGCGCCTGAATCATCCCGAACCTTAACCAAAGACCCAGACCGATCCATGACAATTCGGCTGTGGTGAAAGCTCCCTGCTCGCCAAATCACTTCTCGCTTGATCTCTGGGTCGCCATCAAAAAACGTCCTCGGAACCGGGCCCGGCAAACCGAAGTCAATGGCATAGTTGTACGCATCATCAGAAAAACCAAGCTTGACCGAAACCGGGTTCTGTCTCGGTCCGCCCTGAACAGGTTGTTCACCTTTTTTCATGGCTCGACTGAGCCGCTCAGGCCCTGCCCAGAGCACTGAATTTAGGCTCCCCTCGCCCGCGATACTCGCCGTTGCCGACCCCAAAGCAGTGTCCGACAACAGTCGCAGCGCTCTGTACAAATTGGACTTCCCTGCACCGTTAGGCCCAGTCACAAGATTCAAGCGAGTCAATGGCAAGACCAACGATCTAATCGATCGATAATTTGAAATAGCCAACGTACTCAGCATAGATTAGCCAACTTTAGGTCGATAGCATCCGGTCCCATTGAACCTTTAGCCAATGGATCTTCCGTTCTGTACCCATCTTGAGATCATCTAAAAGAACATAAACAAGCGGCAAGATCACCAAGGTAATTAGCGTCGAGAACACCAATCCACCAATAATCGTTCGAGCCATCGGAAAGTAGCTGGGGCCTAGTCCTCCAATCCGAACATCTCCAAGCGCCAAAGGCAACAACCCAGCGACGGTGGTGCAAACCGTCATTAAAATAGGGCGCAAACGATGACGACCGCTCTCCAGAATTGCATCAAACCGAGGCAAGCCCTCTCGTCGCAGCTGGATGATGCGACTCAGCAAAACAATCCCATTATTTACGACAATTCCAGCAAGCAATAGCATCCCGGTCATCGCCATCGCGGTAAAAGTCGTACCTGTCGCCAACAGAAACCAAAAGACGCCCACGACGCTGAACGCGATAGACACCAACACCGCCAGCGGGAATAGAATCGATTCAAACAACGCCGCAATCAGCATATAAATCAACAAGATCGCGAAAAAGATGTTCACAGTCATTTCTTGGGCCATTTCAATGTCGAATGAGAAGCCCGACCCCATCTCGCTTCGATACCCAGGCGGCAACTGGAACCCTTCCATCAAAGCCTCGACCCTGGCGCTTGCCGTTTCGGGCATCGTCCCCTCAGCGAGGTCAAACTGGATTTGGACCTCGGTCTCTCGATTCTCGCGCCGGATCGAACGAAGAGAGGACTGAACCTCAAGATCCGCAATGGTCTCAAGGGACACGGTGCCGCCGCCCACCACCGACAACGGTAGCGTTCGAAGGTCCGCAATCGATGCATCCCGGCCGCCTTTAAGGCCCATCCAGATGGCATATTCGCGAAGGGGTTGCTGGAGCCCTCGAGACAGCTGTGCGCCGAAAGCTGTCGAGACAGTTTGTGCAATTTGACGAGCAGTGACGCCGTAGAGACCCGCGATCTCGGGTTTCATACGAATCACCACCTCTTGGCGCCTGGACTCTGAATTGGTTCGAACGTTTGTCAGACCTTCGACCTGCTCTAGAACATTAATCAGCTTGTCGGCTTCATCAAGCAAAACATCGGTTGATGGTCCAATCAAGCGAAGGGACAACTGATTGTTGCCGCCGCCAAAACCACGCTTATGGCCACCAAAGCGAACCCGCATATCGGGCACCTGCGGCAAGTCGGCCTCAATCAGTCGCTCAATGGCCTTTGGAGCGAGGGGCGCATCCTCAGCCAAAGACAAGCTGATATTGCCTCTATCGACATTATAACGACTGAACATGTCTTCGATGTAAAAGGTCTCTTTGTTGTCCAACAAATACTGCTCTAAGCGTTGAACAAAGTCTTCGATGCTTTCGAGGTCCATCGAACCCCGCATAGAAAAACCAAGACTTAAACGCGGTGATTCCTCGTCGGGATTCATGTTCACATCGAGTCGTTGGTAAGCCCAGAGACTGCTCAACAGCAGGAGCAGACTCGCAAAAAGTGATAAAAACCTGAATCTCAGCACAAGGCTTAAAGCCTTTGTGTAACCTCTGCCCAACCGATCAATGATCGGTGTTTGGCGCGCCTCAGCGACGCCCAATCTCGCAGAAGCAGTTGGCACTAAGGTTTGGGCGATCAGCAAGCTGGCAATCAGAGAGACACACAACGGAATTGCGATATTTTGCTGGATGACCGCTACCTGCTGAATGTCGGTCATAAAACTCGGGACAAAAACGATGACGGTTGTCAGCGTTCCAGCCGTAATTGCCATCGCAATGTCTTTGACGCCCTGGCTTGCGGCTTCTTTGGCGGAGGCACCGCCTCTTCTTCGATAGTCGATTGCCTCGCTGGCGACAACACTGTTATCAACCAACAAACCGATTGCGAGCATCAGTCCAACCAACGACAGAATATTGAGGGTCATGCCCATGAAATACATCACTCCGAGCGTCGCACACAGAGAGAGCGGCACCGTCATCGCAATGATCAAGCTACTTCGCCATTGCCTCAAAAAAAGCATCAGCGTCATTAACGATAACAATCCGCCGAGCAGACCACTGTCCCGTAGATCTGAGAGCGCCGTAATGACGCCGCTGGCAGCGCTGTCCACCGGCGTCACCTCGATGTTAGCGAGCTCAGGGGCCTTGAAGGCTCGGGCAAGTTCTTCTTCGACCAACGTCGCCACTGCCACCAGATTCGCCTCTGGTTTTTTAAAGACAGACAACCCTAGGGAAGCCTCTCCGTTAACCCGTCGACGTTCCGTCCATTCCTGCGGCACAAAACCGACACTTGCAAAATCTTTCAATTGGATGCCATTGGGACCGAAACTGAGCGCCTCAATGTCCTCGATGCGTTTGAATTGGCCAAGGGGTCGGACGCGAAACTCGCTGAGCCCGCCATCAATTCTGCCCGCTGAGGCAAAGAAATTTTCCGATTGCAGCCTCTGCCTGACCTCAAAGAAATCCAGTCCAAGGCTTTCTAACGTGTAGCGATCTAACTCAACCAAGACGTAGCGCTCTTCAGCGCCAAACAGTTCGACCGAGTTAACGCCTTCAAGTCGTTCCAGCCTCTGTCTAACACCTAGGTCCAATAATTCAAACGCCGTCTGCTGGTCTAAGTTAGGCGCTGTAATCATAAGACTCAGCATCGGTTGAGCATTGGGATCCCGTTGGCGTAACTCGATATAGCGCACCGAGTCAGGCAGCCGATGACGCGTGTTTTCGATCAGATCCTTAGCTTCTACGCCTTTGCCAGAGATGTCGTCCGTGAAATCAAGCAAGACACTGACCCAAACAAACCCAGGATAGCTGCTGGTGTTGACCTGTTGCACCCCGCTCATTAATGACAACACTTCTTCAATGGGTTTTGCCAAGTTTTCTTCTGCGTCTTCTGCAGTCGAGTTCGGGTATGGGATTCCAATGCCAACAAAAGGAATTTCCATTTCAGGGAATTCCTCGAGCGCCAACCGACTGCCCGCAAACAACCCCATCATCGAGAGCCCCAAAAAAAACATCGTGATCGTAATCGGGCGGGCAACGGCAAATCGAACGATACTCATGAGGAGCGATCCAATACTGAATAAACAACCGGAATAATGACGAGCGTTAACAGTGTCGACACAAGCAAACCGCCAATGACCGTCACAGCCATCGGCGTCCGCAATTCAGCGGCCTCACCAAAACCCAGCGCCATGGGCAAGAGCCCCAAAACTGTGGTCAAGGTCGTCATCAGAATCGGACGGAGTCGCTCTTGGGTCCCTAAAACCAGGGCATCGGCTTTTATCAAGCCCTCGACTCGGCGTAACTGGTTCACTCGATCAACCAGCACAATGGCATTATTGACCACGATCCCAACGAGCAAAATACCCCCAATAAACACCACCACAGAAATTGGCGTGCTGGTGACCCACAAACCCAGTAATGCACCAATCCCCGCGAGCGGAATCGTGAACATGATCACAAAGGGGTGCAACAAGGATTCAAACAATGAGGCCATCACCAAGTAAACCATGATCAAAGCTAATATCAAGGCGAAACCTAGAGACTCAAATGATGCATCCATCTCCTCACTCTGACCACCAACATGACTCTTTATGCCTGGCGGGTGCGGTATACCCTCAAGCTGGGCTAAAACCGCTTGCGTGCCCGCAGCAAGATCGCCGCTGATAGGAACAGCGCGCACGATGCCTACCCGCTGTTGCCCCAAGCGTTGAATGTCTGCAGGCCCTACGTCCTCAAATATACGCGCGACGGTCTTAAGCCGAACCTGCTCCGCCGCTTCTGGATTCACAATCAGGTTTTCAATATCTGCTCGGGAGTCTCTCGCGGCCTCCTCCACGCGCAAACGAACATCAATTTTTCGATCCTGAAAAGTATATTCTGTAGCAACATTACCTTTAACTTTATTGACCACTCGAGCCGCTACATCGGGCACGGTCAAACCGAGGGCCGCTATTCTCTGGGGATCAAACTCAATCTGCAGCTCGGGATACCCCGATAACATCGAAGATTCGATATCCTGAAAAGCCGATGTCAACTCCATCGACGCTGTGAGTGCTTCTGCAACGCTTTTGATACCCTCTAAGTCTGTACCTGTAATTTCTACTTCTAACGGCGTTGACAGCGTGAAGAACTGCGGTCGCTCGAGGGTGTATTTCAGCGCCGGCTGATCGTCCAATATGACTCGCACTCGATCCATCACAGCCGCCTCACTACGCTCGCTGCTGTCTTCCGTCAGCACGACCGTTAGCTGACCTAAATTCTCTCCGCCACTGACCGCCGAAGCATCCAATCGACCGCCGGTGCCAGAGACTGCGTAACTCCTCACTACCGACGGATCCTTTGCAAGAGATCCCTGCAACGATGCTACCAAGGCATCGGTAGTCTCTATTTGTGTACCCGGCGGAAGCTCTAGCCGAATGACAAACTCCCCTTGAGAAACGTCAGGAATCAATTCGAGTGCAAATCGGTTTGCAACGGTTCCGGAAATCAACAAGGCCAACACGCTCAATAAAATTGTGATCGCCGGCCACTGCAACGCCGCTTTGAGTAGCCCACCATAGAGCTGTGTTATGGCATGATAGCTACGATCAAAAACACGGGTGAGGGGCTGCGCCAAAAATCGAGTTACGCCCAACACTGAGGCCAGAGAACCCTTCAGCGAATAACGCCCCGCAGCTTTGACGGGAGGCGCATAAGCCAGTTCCGCATCTTGCTCTGATGCAGTGCCGGACTCCTGCGCGCCTGCCCCCAATGCCGACAACATGGGTATCAGGCTGGTTGCTAGCAGTAAAGATGCCACTAACGCAAAAGTAACTGTTAATGCTTGGTCCTTAAACAATTGACCCGCGACACCTTCAACAAAGGCGAGGGGTAGAAAAACGGCGATCGTGGTGAGCGTGGATGCAAGCACCGCGCCTGAGACCTCGCTGCTGCCGAGTTCAGAGGCGAGCTTTTGGTTCTCTCCGGACTCTCGTCTACGTGTGATATTCTCGAGTACAACAATCGCGTTATCCATCAACATTCCAACGGCGAGCGCAATGCCCCCGAGGCTCATTACATTGAGACTGATCTCAAAGAGCCGCATCATGGCAAACGTAATCAGTACCGATGCTGGAATGGTCACAGCGATGATGAGCGTGGCCCGAGCCCGGCGCAAAAAGAGGTAAAGCACCAGAATCGCGAGCAAGGCGCCTTGGATCGCAGCGGTTTGAACCTCCGAAATTGCTGCTTCGATGAATTCAGATTGATCATACATGACGGTAATCGCCATATCGTCGCTGAGATTCTCTTTCAAAAGCGCAAGCTCATCTCGAATATTTGATGCGACCTCAACTGTGTTGGCATCGCCCTCCTTATACAAAGAAACCTCAATGGCTTGCTCGCCATTAACGCGCATAATGGCATCGCGCTCCTTTTGGCCTTCGACAACTCGAGCCACGTCCTTAAGGCGAATAATCTGCCCCGCTTGCTGAAAGATGATGGTTTCTCGAATAGCTTGCACCGAACCAAATTCATTCAGCGTTCGGACCAAATACTCCTGGCCTGCATCTTTTAAAGTACCGCCTGAAAGATTGACATTCGTTGACTCAAGCTTTCTGCCTAAATCAGCGACCGTCAGGTCAAGTTGCGCCAACTTGTACTGGTCGACATAGACAGCAATTTCGTCCTCAAAGCCACCAGCCACGATTGTGGCAGCGACCCCCGGAACAGCATCGAGCTTCCGTTTTAAAAAATCATCGGCGTAACGACGAAGGCTTTGTAAATCGCTTACCGAGGGGGCATTGCCTCCCGTAAAAGCAACCGAAAACCGAAAAATAGGATCAAGATTTGGGTTTAGACGTATGAGCGTTGGTTTATCGAGATCAATCGGCAGACGAACTAAATCGAGCTTTTCGCGGACGTCGATCGACGCCAGATCCATGTCTGTGCCCCAACGAAACTCCAAGACGACATCACTGCGACCAGCAGCGGAGATTGAGTGCATTTTTCGGACACCGCTGACGACACCGACACGCTGTTCAATTCGCCGAGTCACTTGTTCCTCGACCTCTGCGGGAGCAGCACCATCAAATTCTGTACGCACTGTAAGCGTCGGGTAGGTTAATGGCGGAAGCAGTGTCAACCCAAGACGATCAAGGGAGATTGTCCCAAAGAGCATCGCTCCCAGGGTGATCATGCAGACCGTGACAGGCCTCGCAATGGACTTTGCCGCCAGACTCATACAGCGAACCTAGAGAACAACGCGCACCTGACTGCCGTCCTTGAGAGCGCTGTGCCCTCTAATCACGACTTGATCTCCAGCTTTCAGACCCGACACCACTTCGATGAGGCCATCTTGGATAAACCCTGTCTCAACCGAGCGCCGAGATGCAATTCCGGCCTCGACTACAAAAACTGATTTAGCTTCACGCTGACTGATGACCGCTTCTCTGGAAACAAGCGTTGCGTTGTCTCTGCTGCTGTAAAGGATGTCTACCCTCGAAAACATACCGGGCTTGAGCAGCCCGTCCTGATTGATCATCTGCACCGTGACCCTAAACGTGCCGGTGCTCGGGTTAATCTCTGGCGCCACCCTCAGGACGGACCCTTCATATCTCGCGCCATCGAGCGCATCGACTCTCGCCCAAGCCTTCTGGCCGGATTTCAGCTTCAGCAACTCCTGCTCTGGCACATTTAAAATGGCTTCAATGACATCTGCCCGCTTCATCTCGAACGCCTCCGAGCTGGGCTGCATCGAGTGTCCAAGCTTGATATGCCTTACCGTAATGACTCCGGTTATCGGCGCTCTTATCGTCGCCTCGCTGAGATCATGGGCCTGCAGCGCAAGCGCGGCAGCTTCCCGCTCGTAATTGTAACGGGCTTGATCAATGGCATCCGGACTGATCATTCTTTTCTCGAACAGTTTTTCCGACCGATCAAGCGCTCTTTTATAGTTTTCGACATTCGTTTGTGTGCGTGCCAAGTCCAGTTCGAGCCGACGCGTATCCAGCTGAGCGAGGGGCGTTCCCTGCTCGACACTCATGCCCTCTTCAACAAAGATCGTCTCAACGATACCCTGGGTCTTGGCTACAACAACAGCTTCCTCTACGGCTGAGAGTGTCGCAGTGCTGGTGTAGAGGGCCTCAAGATTACCCAAAACCACCTCATCGGTGCTTACAGGAACAGGCCTTGCCTTAAACGCCTTCTTGACCGCTTCTCGCTCTGCAGCTTTCTCTTGAGGCGATTTTCGTTGGCTCTCTACCTGCGAATCTCCGCCCGGCAGCTCGGTATCTCCGCCGCACCCGTAGAGGACCACCGCCAAAACGATCGCTACAACTCTGTTTTTCATGATTTCACTCCCCGGTTCATTATACGCTGAATCGGCTGGCGAAGCCTTGTCCAGAAAATATTTTAGTCACATTGATCGTAAGTTACTTTTCCCTAAGACTCGAGCAAACTTCGATGGCAAACTGACAGTTCTGGCAAGCTGAGTTCAAGCAATCATGGGTGCAGGTTACACTTGTCAAGGTTGAACCAACCGAACCATCAAACAGTTCGATTGTCACGAAGAGCGGTTATAAGCCATAGAGAGGGAGCATCATGGAGAGAAGAGACTTTATCTCAACTACGCTAAAAATCGCTGGCTTGGGCCTGTCTACGACCGCCCTTCCGGCCCCCGCCGCAGAGACCAGACCTGAGTCGCGACTCGCCAACCCAAGAGGTGCGGCAATGCCTGGGATTCTCGCACCTCGACTCAAGCCAGGCATGAACATCGGACTCATTGCGCCGGCGAGCAATGCCTTTGAAGACAGTGATCTCTACTTCGCGATGGACATTGTGCAATCTCTCGGGTTTCGGGTCACACCTGCGCCCAACCTTTTTAAGCGACACGGCTATCTTGCTGGAACAGATCAAGAGCGTGCCCATGATCTCAACTTGATGTTCAAAGACCCGTCAATAGACGCTATTTTTTGTGCTCGAGGCGGCTATGGCGCATCAAGAATTCTGCCGCTGATCAACTATCAACAAATTTCCCAATCTCCGAAAGTCTTACTCGGCTACAGTGACATCACGGCGCTGCACCTTGCCATTAATACCATGACGGGCCTGATCACGTTTCACGGTCCCATCGCAACCCAGCAATTTAGTGATTACACCTACCGGAGTTTTAGACGCCTGCTCCTCGATGCAGAAGCTAAGCCGTTGGTTGCTGAGCCGCCCATTTTTGAGACCCAGCCTGGACGTGCGGAGCGGCGCAACCGCCTTTTAACGCTCAATAACGGCAAAACGCAAGGACGCCTTATCGGCGGCAGCCTAACGCTGCTGACCCATCTTTTGGGAACGCCCTATGCACCCAATTTCAGAGATGCTATTTTATTTTTAGAGGATGTTAACGAAGCGCCCTACCGTATTGATAGAATGCTCACAGCACTCTATCTGGCGGGGGTTTTTGACCAGATTAACGGGCTCGTTTTCGGTAAGTTTACAAAAGCAGGGGTATCGGGCCCAAGTTTATCGTTGGGGCAAATACTTCGAGAGAGAACCGCTGATTTAAACATTCCGGTCATTAGCGGAATGATGATTGGCCATATCGAAGACCAAGCAACACTTCCGATTGGAGCCCTTGCGGAACTCGATGCCAATGCTCAAACACTCCGTATAATCGGCAACTATCTGATTTAAACCGTCAGCCGGCACAATACTGCCAGCCTGGCCAGGGATCGAAGGCTAGAACCCTCATCGCCCAATGAACGCTCTAAGGAAATTGTATGCAAGCCCTTGTTGGTATCCTCGTGATTCTTCTCGTTGGCTGGATTCTGAGTTCAGAGAAATCTTTGATTAGGTGGCGTTTTATCCTGATCGGATTAGCGCTGCAATTCGGGCTTGCGACCCTATTTTTAAAGGTCGCTTGGATTACTGAATTTCTCATGATCTTTAATGGCCTGGTTACAGCAATCGAACAAGCAACGCGCGTTGGTACCGAATTTATGTTTGGATTCCTGGGTGGTGGCGATCTGCCTTTTGAGCCCACGGCCGGAGCAAACATTTACTTTTTTGCCTTCCGGGTCCTACCGCAAATTCTAGTGTTCAGCGTCGTGGTTGCCATTTTTTGGCATTGGGGGGTGCTGCCGCTGATCGTCAGGGCATTAGGCGCGCTCTTACGCAGAGGACTGAATATCAGTGGCGTTTTGGGAACGGCCGCATCGGCAAGCTTATTTCTAGGAATGGTCGAAGCCCCCTTGGTGATTCGCGCTTATCTCAAAGATCTTTCTCGAAGCGAATTTTTCGCCGTTATGACCTGCGGCATGTCCACGATCGCCGGCACGATGATGGTGATCTATGCCACGATCATTAAAGATGTGATCCCTAATGGCGTTGGCCACCTTCTTGCCGCTTCAATCATCAACATTATCGGAGCAATTTACTTGTCCAGACTGATCAGGCCTGAACTCGAGGAGGCCCACAGAGAACCTGCTCCAGAGCTCTCCCTGGAGTATTCCTCTTTCATGGATGCGGTTACGCGAGGAACCAGCGACGGCTTGACGCTCGCAATGCATATCGGGGCAATGCTTCTCGTGCTCAGCGCCTTAGTTGCGCTGACCAACGGTGTCCTGAGTGGACTGCCCTTAGGCGGGACGACACTCTCGCTGGAGTATCTAATGGGGCTCCTCTTTGCGCCCGTGGCCTGGCTAATCGGCATCCCCTGGGGAGAGTCTCAGATTGCCGGCAGCATTATGGGCACGAAGATTGTGCTCAACGAAATGATTGCTTATTTGCAAATGGTAGAGGTTGGCGATGCCCTCTCGGAAACCTCCCAATTAGTTATGACCTACGTGCTGTGTGGATTTGCAAATGTTGGAAGCCTGGGCATTTTAATTGGTGGTTTGGCTGTGCTTGTTCCTGAGCGTCGTGAAGAATACCTAGCGGTTGCACCCCTCTCTATTTTGAGCGGCACCCTCGTCACTTTGATGAGCGGGGCAATTGTTGCACTGATCAGCGCATTCTAAACGATGACTTTTGACCCCTTTCCCTAAAAACCCGTATGATCTAGGCATCATTATTATGCTGACCAGAGTGAGCACCCTATGAAACTAGAGATCAAACGTCTGATGAGTCTAAAGCTATGTTTTTTTGCTGCACTCATAATCCTTGGGGTTAACAGCCTTGTTCACGCGGAAACCACGGTCGATACTCAACAGCTTCCTCCTTACATGCAGCCTGAGCAACTTGCCTTAATCGTTGCTATCAACATGGACGACGCTCAAAAAGCCGTCTTCAAAGACGCCTTGACCAACTGCGTTTCAGGAATACCCGATGCGATCCGGCGCACGATGCGCAAAGGCGGGGCTGATCTGCCAAAAAAGGTAAGAAGAGCCATCGACCGAGAATTTTCTAAGTTTGATAAAGCGATGCTTAAAACACTCCGTCAGGACCAAACGGAAGCTTGGGGCACTTATCTAACTTCTTTCGAGAACGTCATGAAGGACGAGCTCGCGCGCCGCATGGGACGTTGATTCCTGATGCCGAACCTAGAAGATAGCAGCCTTTAATACGACGCCCCTGACAGGAACCGTCTTGAATTAGACTACAAAGACCTTACAATAGTTTTCTACCAGCTGATTTTTAAGGAGTTAATACTGTGGCTGACGCTAATTTTCTTTCGAGTACAACTTCGAACGCCCGCGCGGCAAATATCGAAGGATATAAAGTTTTACGGCAAACCTACATGTTGCTCGCCATGACCGTCATTTGGAGCGCGATGGTTGCTGGTGTATCACTTGCCATTGAGCCACCGCCGATCTTTGGGATACTGGCATTGGTTGCCGCAATTTTTACGATATTTCGCCTGAATAAAGTTGCAAACAGCAGCGGAGCCCTTGGATGGGTTTTTGCGTTCACGGGTTTGTTGGGCTTCTCGCTCGGGCCAATATTGGGTATGTACCTACAGTCTGCGTCAGGCACGATGGCCATCGTCCATGCGCTTGGCACAACAGGCGCAATCTTCTTGACCCTCTCAGGCTACGCCCTTGTCAGCAAAAAAGACTTTTCCTTTTTGGCTGGTTTTTTGTCCGTAGGACTCTGGGTGCTGATTGGTGCGCTCTTGTTCAGCTTCATTTCCGCCTTATTCTTTGGCGTTCAAATCACCGGCTTACAACTGGCGGTCAGCAGCATGGCAGTCATTATTTTTTCTGGATTCATTCTTTATGATACGCATCGAATCCTCTCGGGCGGCGAGACCAACTACGTCCTAGCGACCGTCAGTTTGTATCTGAGCATCTACAATCTTTTTATTCACCTGCTCGCGCTTTTTGGCTTTGCAGACGATTAGCCTATCAGCCAAGGCGCAGTGATCCCTCCCCGGCGACGACTTTTATCGGGGTGGGGATCGTTTGTATCTAAGCCTAACAACCTGTTCATCGCTTCTTGAAATTCGCGCTCAGCATTCACGGTTCACCGCACACAAGTAGCAGTCTTTGGACCGCTTATCGGTTCGCTGAGGCCTGTTTGGATGATGGCCATGATATCTATCGGGTTTTTTTCTACCACGATGCTGTGCTCGTCGCGAACCGCTTTCAATCTCCACCTCAGGACGAATTCGACATCCTCGCCGCATGGCAAACGCTCGCGCAGACTTACAATTTAGATCTTTGCCTTTGTATCGCTTCCTGCTTACGGCGCGGCATTGTTAACTCCGAGGAAGCCGAGCGGTTCGAGCACCTCGGTGATAGCTTGGCTTCAGGCTTTTCCATTTCCGGACTCGGGCAGCTGATAGAAGCCACACTTGTCGCTGACCGAACCATCACCTTTGGAGCCTGATCCAGTGAGGCAAATTCTTTTTGTGCTGAGTCACGGTCCCGGCAGCACCATCGCCGCACAAGAGTCCTTTGATGCGCTCCTTGCGGGATCCGCATTTGCAGAAGCCAGCGCCTTGTTTATTGGTAATGGCGTGCTGCAATTAATCACCTCCGATAGCCAACTCGAGATGCCCCCGCGCAAAAATTTCAATGTCGCTTTCAGCGCGATGCCTGACTTTGATATCCACCGTATCTATTGCTGCGCAGCATCGTTTCATGAAAGAGGCTTAATCCACCAGGATCTTTGCATAAGGCCAAAGCTGTTGCAGCCAGATGCCGTCGCTGAGCTTTGGAAAACCTTTGATCGTGTGTTGTGCTTCTAATGATTCTGCATACCTTCAACTCACCCGAAGCCTTTGCTCGTCATAGCCAACGCGCGGCCTCCACTGATCAATTGCTGCTTATTGAGGATGGCGTTTTTTGCTTGGTGGACCCAGCCTTCTCTCCGCCGGCTGGGCTACTTGCACTTCAGGAAGACTTAGAGCTCCGGGGAATCACACCGTCTCAGACCGTCAACCTCATCTCTTACAAGACATGGGTGGATCTCGTCGTCCAAAGCCAACATACATTAAGCTGGACGTAATCATGGCAGACCGCGATCACGAGGGTTTTTTACGAAGCCTCAAAGACTGGTCTCCAGAGGTTGCCGGAGATATTGCCAAGGACCACGGCATCGAATTGACCCCTCAACATTGGGCCATCATTAAGGTGCTAAGAGCTTTTTATCAGGACCACCGAGTCTCTCCCCCATCTCGCGTCCTGATGAAGGTGCTGACGCAGAAGTTGGATACTGAAATCAACAGCATTAGGTTGATGCAGCTTTTCGGAGGTCGCGCCCGACGTCACCTTGCTCAAATTGCCGGCTTACCGAAACCCAGTGACTGTGATTGAAGCCCCCGGCGACTATTCAAGGCGATTTGCACCACCGCTCCGCAGTGCCGTGTCCTCGATTCCTCTCTGGAACGCCTCCTAAAACTTTAAAAAACGCGACATCGGCGGCCAGCCTTCGTCCCCGCCCTAAATCCTTTGCACAAGTTCGGGAACAGTGACCTGCGTTATTTAGAACGCGCCATGAGGGTTTCTTTACCACCGAGGTAAGGCCGAAGCACATCAGGGACCGTGACTTGCCCCTGCGCATCTTGAAAGTTCTCCAACAATGCAACCAAGGTGCGTCCAACCGCAAGCCCGGACCCATTGAGCGTATGGAGTAATTCAGGCTTAGCGCCTTGTTCAAGTCGGTATCGAGCCTGAAGTCTTCTCGATTGAAAATCCTTAAAATTACTGCAGGAGGATATCTCACGATATTGACTCTGTCCGGGTAACCAAACTTCCAAGTCATAGGTTTTACTAGAAGATGCACCAAGATCTCCTGCGCACAAGTTCACGACACGATAGGGCAGTTCCAATTTTTGAAGAATCGCCTCCGCGTGGCTTGTTAGAGATTCATGCGCCTCCTGACTCTGCTCTGGCGGAACCAATTGAACCAACTCGACCTTTTCGAACTGATGTTGCCGAATCATTCCTCGTGTATCACGACCGTAACTCCCCGCTTCACTACGAAAGCAAGGCGTATGGCACACCATCTTGACCGGAAGCTCGTCGAGAGAGAGGATTTTATCCCGCATCAAGTTTGTGACCGGCACCTCTGCCGTCGGAATGAGGTACAAAGCACGATCAAGCGCAACACGAAATAAATCTTCGCCAAACTTGGGGAGTTGCCCTGTACCTTTTAGTGCCTCTTCATTAACCAGAAAAGGGACATAGACCTCTTCGTAGCCATGCTCGCTGACATGGATATCCAGCATCATTTGAGTGAGCGCGCGTTGAAGTTGGGCAAGCTCCCCCCGCAGTGCAACGAACCGCGATTGCGCCATCGTTGCCGCGACGTCAAAATTCATCAAGCCGGTAGCCTCGCCCAAGGTCACGTGATCAGCAGCCTCGCCATCGAATTGACGCGGCGTACCCCAGCGTCTTATTTCGACGTTATCTTCTTCGCTTTGACCATCCGGAACGTGTTCATCGGGGACGTTTGGTAGGCCTAGGAGCAACTCTTGCAGATCACGAGCGGCCTCATCAAACCGCTGTTTCTCGGCGTCCAATTGATGCCCCAACTCTGTGACTGTCTCCAAGATCTCCGCTGGGTCTTCACCCCTTGCCTTTGCCTGCCCTACTGCTTTTGAGACTCTATTTCGCTCTGCTTGCAAGGTTTCCATAGCGACTTGCGCTGACTTTCGCGATGCCTCAAGAGACGACAAATGATCCACATCCAAGACAAATTGTCTTCGGGCGAGCTGACCTGCAAGATCTGTAAGATCACCTCGAATAAGTTTCGGGTCTAACATTTTCTCTCCTCCGGTGAAGACGCGTTTGGTGCCGCGACTTTAGCCTTACCCGCTTTAATTGGCTGGCGAGGGTAGCCGTTTGTTTAACGTAAATCAATGTCCCCAGGTCAACTGGGCCAGCGCAACGCCGATGGCAAGTGCAGCAAGGCAACCAAGCAGACTTCCACCCCCGTATAGCAAAGCCATACCGAATCGGCCCTCAATTATGAGTTCATAGAGCTGCAGGCTGAAGGTTGAAAAAGTCGTGAAAGCGCCGAGTAAGCCCACAGTTAAAAAATATTTCAGATCATCACCGATCTCTAACCGTTCCAGACCAACATATAAAATACCCATCAAAGCACATCCAACTAGGTTCACTGAGAAGATCCCCCAGGGAAAGCCATGCAGTTCGAACCGGCTCAAAACAGTGGCGAGATAAAACCGAAGGACCGCACCGATCGCCCCGCCGCTAGCAATAGACAACCAGATCATTCCCTAACCCCTCGAAACAGCGGTCTATCCTGAGTGTTATCTTGATTCATCGGATCCACCCTCGTTTTGGTATCGCTGAAATTGACTGGAACGATTGGCTTTACTCAGGTATTCCATTTTTTCTTTTATCTTTTGCTCGAGCCCGCGATTACTCGGCTCATAGAAGACCTCATCGGCGAGTGCCTCAGGAAGATATCGCTCGCCCGCAACGAAGCCCGAATCAAAGTCGTGGGCATACTGATATGTCGACCCATAACCTAAATCTTTCATCAGGGTTGTTGGGGCATTCCTGAGGTGCACTGGGACTTCTTCCGAACCCCCTGCTTTCACCTGGGACTGCGCTTTCTGCCACGCCAAATAAACAGCGTTACTTTTTGCAGCAACCGCAAGGTAAGTGACCGCTTGAGCGAGCGCAAGTTCTCCCTCAGGGGAGCCAAGCCTTCGCTGCACGTCCCAAGCATCAAGCGCGATTTGCAACGCCCTCGGATCAGCATTACCAATATCCTCCGTCGCCATCCTAACCACTCTTCGAGCCACATAAAGGGGATCGCAACCACCATCGATCATCCTAGCCAACCAATACAAAGCAGCATCTGGCGAAGAGCCTCGAACCGACTTATGCAGCGCTGAAATTTGATCAAAAAAAACGTCGCCGCGTTTGTCGAATCGCC
Organism: uncultured Pseudomonadales bacterium; assembly: GCA_938017975.1. Lineage (GTDB taxonomy): Bacteria > Pseudomonadota > Gammaproteobacteria > Pseudomonadales > Azotimanducaceae > UBA9926. Next base: position 56,373 of record CALIKQ010000002.1, read on the forward strand.
GAGCATGATCACCCAAAATTGCATCTAGATCAGATCCAGCCAATGCATCATCCGCACGATGCGTCCAAGCGATTTCCAACAAATTTAGCGCCAGTCTTGCATCGCCATCACTGGCCCTCGCGATGCTGGCCAGGGCAGCTGATTCTTCCTCAGAGGCTGCTCGCTCTGCCAAATACGCAAAACCTCGATCGAGCACGCTACTGAGATCTTCGAGCGATAGAGACTTTAAGACATAGACCCGCGCTCTAGATAGCAAGGCAGCATTAAGCTCAAAGGACGGATTTTCTGTGGTTGCCCCAATAAAGACCACGGTGCCATCCTCTACATGCGGTAAAAAAGCATCCTGCTGGGCTTTATTGAAACGATGTACCTCATCCACAAAGAGCACAGTTTTCCGGCCTTGGCTCATTGCAGCCCGCGCTTCATCGATCGCAGAGCGGATATCTTTAACACCACTCAGCACCGCTGAAATAGCGATAAAATGCGCCTCGCAGTGCGCAGCAATCAATCGAGCCAACGTCGTTTTGCCTGTACCAGGCGGTCCCCACAAGATCAGAGAGTGCAGTTTCTGTTGTTCAATGAGCTGCCAAAGCGGCCTGCCTGGCCCTAAGAGATGGGTTTGTCCCGAGACCTCTGCCAGGGACTGAGGCCGAAGACGAGCCGCCAAAGGCTCATCGATGCCCCGATCAAGGCTCACTGATGCGCCCTTGCCTCGATATCTGCGAGCGGGCCCCGAACTTCTCCCGGCAGTTTATCGATAATCGACAAAATCAACGCCATCTCCAATTTCAACTGTAAACTCATCACCACCGATCATTTGGTTAACCGAGATCACGGTTAAATCAACAATAACCTGCTGACTTGCCCGTGAAACCAACGTGATTTGGACTGGCGACAGCGAATCAAAAGTAATTCTCACGCTTTGAATCAGTTCGCGCTGATCTTTCGGTGTCAGCATAAACGATCGCCCATCGTCGCTTACAAGCTGAACTTCAAACGCTGCATCCATTTCTTCCAAATTCATCAACATAAGCCGAGCCGGTGAAAACGTTGAGACCCCATCGAGGGGCTCAGCGGTTACTTGCGCCAAAAGGTCATCTTGGGTCCAGAGGGTCTCACCATCAGACAAAACGATTGCACCCTCATCAGGTATCAATTTAAATTGTGCCGGCCGCTTGAGAAGAAACTCTCCGGCGGATTGCTCGGTGAAATCGCCGAGTGTCACCTGAAAGTAACGCAAATGAAGTTGATCAAATTGACTCAATCGAGCAATCAACTGATCGAGCGCGGTCGCTGCTAATGCATTGGCGTTGCCCACAACAAGCGCAAAGGCAATCACAGCACCCCAACGCAAAGAAAATGCCCTGATCCGCTGAAGGTTCAAACCACGCCCCTAATCAGGTGGGGCATGGGCGAGTACTTCCCTCGAGCCGTTGGAATTCATGGCGCTGACGACACCGGCATGTTCCATTTCTTCAACCATCCTAGCCGCCCTATTATACCCAATCCGTAATTTACGCTGGACCGCAGAAATCGAAGCCCGTCCGCTGTCGGTCACAAACGCGACCGCCTCATCGTAGAGAGGATCGGCTTCGGCTTCGGCTTCCTGCGCCTCAGCGCCACTGCCTGGCAACAATTCGGAATCTGACCGACTGTCTAAAATAGAATCAAGATAGTTAGGGGCGCCAAGCGACTTCCAACTCTCGACGACACGATGCACTTCATCATCATCAACAAAAGCACCGTGAACACGAACCGGTATTGGCGTACCGCCTGGCATGTAAAGCATATCACCGTGTCCCAATAGCTGCTCAGCACCGCCTTGATCTAAAATGGTCCGAGAGTCAATCTTACTAGAGACCTGAAAGGCGATCCGAGTCGGCACGTTTGCCTTGATCAGGCCGGTAATAACATCGACGGAGGGGCGCTGGGTCGCAAGCACCAAGTGAATACCGGCGGCTCTGGCTTTTTGGGCAATTCGGGCAATCAATTCTTCAACCTTTTTGCCGACGATCATCATCATGTCTGCGAATTCATCGATGATCACCACAATAAATGGAAGCGTCTCAAGATCCGGCGCTGTTTGGCCCTCCTCCTCACTCAAAGGATCAGGGCGCCACAGTGGATCTGCAATTGGGGACCCTGCTTTAGCGGCATCTTTCACCTTCCGGTTAAAACCGCCGACATTACGAACCCCCATCGCGGCCATCAAACGATAACGACGCTCCATCTCCGCAACACACCACCTGAGCGCATTGGCGGCATCTTTCATATCCGTGACCACAGGAGTCAACAGATGAGGAATACCTTCGTAAACCGCAAGCTCAAGCATTTTCGGGTCGACCATGATCAAGCGCACTTCTTCGGGAGATGCTTTAAACAACAGCGATAAGATCATCGCATTCAAACCCACCGACTTACCCGATCCCGTTGTTCCGGCAACGAGCAAGTGCGGCATTTTTCCAAGGTCTACAACAACCGGCTCGCCTGCAATATCATGACCAAGCGCCAGAGACAGCGGAGAGGCAGACTCATCGTAAGCGCGTGATGTCAGCACCTGACTGAGTCTGACAATCTCCCGGTCCTCATTTGGAATTTCGATTCCAACAACAGGCTTACCTGGAATCACTTCGACCACTCGAACGCTGATTACTGCCAGAGACCGGGCCAGATCTTTCGCTAAACCTGAAATCCGGCTCACCTTAACGCCAGCCGCTGGCTGAATCTCAAAACGGGTAATGACGGGACCCGGGAATACTGCGACAACCTCGGCGTCGACGCCATAGTCTTTGAGTTTCAGCTCCAGCAATCGGGATAGTGCTTCAAGGTCATGCTCTGAATAACCCCGCTGACCCAGAATTTCTCGAGCATCTAGAAGGCTCAGAGCAGGGAGGCCTTCAATCGCTTCAGTTTTAAAGAGGTTACCTTGCTTCTCACGCGCAGCGCGCTCACTGATCTCAGGTACTTTTTCGACTCGCTTGGTAATCTTCACTGGCTTACGGAGCAAGCTTTTCTCAGCAAGCTGCTCCCGTGCAACTTGTCGAGCCTTTGAGGACTCGTCAATTTGGTTCGCCCGCTCACGATGCTGGCGGTACTGGATAAGTCCCTGACGAATCCGCTCTCCACTGGTCGCAGTCAAACGGCCGACTTGATCGATGACGGAAAGCCAAGAAATTTCTATCATTAAAGTCACACCCAACAGTAAGAGCGCCAAGCTCAACAGGGTCGAACCGATATAGCTTACCGAGGGTAACAAAATTGAGCTCAAACTCTGTCCCATTACCCCGCCGCTGCCTTCTCGGAGCCCTCCGGCAACTTGGTAGAAGTGAAGATCCGAAAGCACGGTACAGGCCGCAACCGTCACCATCAGCCCTACCCCTTGCACCATCAGCAGCGCAGGCACCCAAGGTTCATCACTCCTGTTCGCCAGTCGTTTCGCCACTGGAATCAGCAACAACAAGGGAAAGCAAAAAGCTGTGATCCCAAAGATTACCAAAAGCACGTCAGCCAACCAGGCTCCTGCTGATCCCACCCAGTTTGTAGCCTCCGCCGAGGAACCGGTGTAGGTCCAGCCAGGGTCTGCTGGGTTAAAACTGTATAAGGCTGCGGCTAGAAGAAACGCGAGCAAAAGTTGCAGGATAATCAATGATTCCTTCAATCGAGGCGTCAAAATATCCAAAAACCCAGACGGGTTGTTGGCGTTATTGCGGTTATTTTTGGTTTGCGCCACCCTACCACCTTCTTGGCTTCTGTTTTGCACGTTTCGACGGCTAGAATTCCAACCCGTACCTCACCCGAAGCGAAAACTTTCTATACTGAGAGCGAGCCTGTTCAGCTACCAGCCTCACTTCAAGGCAAACTCGTTAACCCTCAACCGTACAATTTTAAACGAAAACTCATTGAAAACTCAGCAATCATGAGGCTGCTTGCCGCATCAGAGAGTTCGCGCCTCGCGCTTATCCAAGCTCTGCACCTTGCTCTTGGCGCAGCACCCTGAATCACTATCTTATCCGAGGCCTAGACGGAAAGTCACCAGAACGCTTTATTAGAATTTGCGAGAACACCACAACCAAAAAGCGGTTTCAGAGCCAATCTATCTACCCCAAAGGCCTTGATTGGTTTACCATGATCAATTGAACCATCTGAACATCACCGTCGCTCAACGAATGATCAGCTTTTATTGCGGTGCGAAGATCAGAAAAACATAGCTGGGCAAAACAAGCTCAGAATCAATATTGAGCCCCTGAGCTAAGCTAAACCATACTGCATGTTGCATCACCTTATATCATTCTCGATACGTCAAGCACCCTTTGGATCCAGTCCAATTCAGAGAACTGTAGCTCGAAATTTTGGCAGCCCACAAACCCTAACATCTTGGCGATCCCGGTTTTTAGCAGTGTCGAATCAAGACCGGACCAAATCACCAAAGTCGGGAACTTGGGGCCACTATCGCGCCACATTGAACCCGGACGAAGCTCGATGGTCATTATTTATTGCCAAAATAATCGGCTCATTCAGCAGCGCAAAGCAGATTCAGCCATACTAAAATTTGAGGAACCCATCCGCTATGGAATCGCGTCATCAAAAACTACTTATTCTTGGGTCCGGACCGGCTGGCTTCACAGCCGCAGTCTACGCCGCCCGAGCCAATCTTAATCCTGTCGTCATCACTGGTATCGAAACCGGCGGACAATTAACCACAACTACGGACGTCGACAATTGGCCTGGCGATGTCGAGGGTCTACAAGGACCTGATCTGATGCAGCGCATGCAAGCCCATGCCGAGCGCTTCGAGGCGGAAATTATCTACGATCACATTCATAGCTGCGACCTCAGCACCAAGCCTTTTGTCTTCGAGGGGGATCAAGCAACTTATACCTGTGACGCGGCTATAATCACCACAGGCGCTTCTGCGCAATACCTCGGTCTAGATTCCGAGGAGGCTTATAAAGGCCGAGGCGTCAGCGCGTGCGCAACATGCGATGGTTTCTTTTATCGGCAACAGCGAGTGGCAGTGATCGGCGGCGGTAATACAGCACTCGAGGAAGCCCTTTACCTGTCCAATATCGCTGAAAAAGTCTACCTAATTCATCGCCGAGATAAATTTAGAGGCGAGAAGATATTGCAGAACAGAGTCCTTGAAAAAGACAATATCGAAGTGATCTGGAACGCCACTCTGGATGAAGTGCTTGGTGATGACATGGGTGTAACAGGTATCGCGGTCAATCATCTAGAAGATAAAACCAAAACCTCGCTCGATTTACAGGGCGTCTTTATTGCAATCGGTCATACACCGAACACGCAGTTGTTTGAGGGCCAGCTTGAGATGAATCATGGCTATATCACAATCTCCAGTGGTCTGACCGGTGGTGCAACTGCAACCAGTGTTGCAGGTATTTTTGCAGCCGGTGATGTTGCTGACCAAATTTATCGGCAAGCAGTAACCTCGGCGGGGTTTGGTTGTATGGCCGCGCTCGATGCCGAAAAATATCTCGACGAGCTCGCCTAACCTCCCCCTCCATGTCCAATCAACTTGCGCAGCTTGACCACCGTCTTTGGTTTCCGGATCCTCAAGCGGCCTTAGTTGAACCAGAGGGGCTTTTGGCCATCGGAGGAGACCTGAGACCGGAACGATTGCTTCTGGCTTATCGAATGGGCATCTTTCCTTGGTTCGAATCGGATCAGCCCATCCTGTGGTGGTCCCCTCCGGAGCGCGCCATCATTGAAACCAACAACTTCAAAGCCTCAAGAAGTCTAGAGAGATTACTGCGGAAAAATCGCTTCTCCGTCGCCTTTGATTTGCATTTTGACGAAGTCATCGGGCAATGTCAGCGGAGTCGAACCTCCCAGGGTCAAGGCACCTGGATTACTGACGACATGATCAGCGCTTATTCAGTACTATTTGAATCAGGAGCAGCTCACTGTATCGCTTGCTTTGAGCATGATGAACTGGTCGGTGGGCTGTACGGCGTATCCCTTGATGGAATTTTTTGTGGAGAATCGATGTTTTCGCTCGTCAGCAACGCTTCAAAAGTCGCTTTCGCTTACTTGGTCCGCCTCTGTCAGCATCTAGGGGTGTCCATCATCGACTGTCAGATGCCCAATCCACACTTGTTGCGTCTCGGAGCAAAATCCATCTCCCGCAGCGCATTTCAAGAAATCTTAGCTGAGCCACATTTGGAGCAACCCTGGCAGTCTCTGAAAGGATGGCTACCGACATGGCAAACCAGCCACCCTTGGAGTCAGAGATGACGGGGCTAGAAACGTTGAAATTTTTTCAAGCACCTGCTCACGACTGCAGCTACCTGACCGATCAAAGCGCAACCACAGTATTTGCTGACCCTTCAATCAGGCTAGATACAAGATCTTACACATTGCTCTCTCAGATCGGTTTCAGACGCAGCGGACCACACATTTACAAGCCGATGTGTGCCGACTGCAACGCTTGCATACCGGTTCGAGTCCTAGCCCCTTCATTCGCCCCAAAGCGCCGACATCGTCGCCTGCAGAAGCGCAATCAAGATCTCACAGCCACGGTCACCCAGCCTAATAATCAGGATGAGGTTTGGGCCCTCTACGCCCGGTACATTACCCTCAGACATTTTGATGGCGACATGTACCCACCCTCTAGAGATCAATTTGTGAATTTTCTGGTTGAAGGCCGCGAGGAAGCCCAATTTATTGAATATCGTCTTCGAGGCCGACTAGCCGCTGTCGCGGTGATCGATCAGCTGCAGGATAGCCTGTCCGCAATTTACACCTTTTTCGACCCCGACCTTGAGCAACGCTCCTTGGGGTCTTATGCAATCATCGACATCATTGAGCGCGCTGTCACTGCAGGACTGCCCTACGTTTACTTGGGCTACTGGATAGGAGACAGTGCAAAGATGCGTTACAAGGCCGAGTTTTTACCTCAGCAGCGATTGATAGAAAACGTGTGGTGCAACGTCGAGTGAAAACCATCTAGATACTGAGCTCAGTACTTCACCGAGTTCAAGACATCGGGCGCTTTGCCTTGCCTTAGCAATTAGTGCACAATGCGCTCACTTTCAAACAGGCAAACAAAGAGCGCTATGGCGAAAGAAGAACAAATCCAGCTTTCGGGCACTGTGGTTGATACCCTGCCCAACACCATGTTCAGAGTAGAGCTTGAAAATGGTCACGTGGTCATGGCCCACATCTCTGGCAAGATGCGCAAAAACTATATCCGCATTCTCACTGGAGACAAGGTTAAAGTCGAAGTGAGCCCCTATGACTTATCAAAAGGTCGCATTACTTTTAGGGAATAACGCTTTCAGCTAGATCAACAGAAGGCCGAATGGCACGCTTCACGCCAGAGCTTCTTCCTCGATCAAAAGCACCAGCTCGTCGTCTTCGACGTCCACGCGAACTACGCCGCCTTTAGCCAGTTTACCGAACAATATGTCCTCAGCTAGAGGCTTCTTGATCTTGTCTTGGATCAACCGCTGCATAGGTCGAGCACCCAGCATTTCATCATAACCTCTCTCACCCAACCAAACTCTGGCCGCGTCGGTGACATCCAGCAAGACTTTCTTCTCATCGAGTTGCACCTGAATTTCGACCAAGAACTTATCGACGACGGTCTTAATTACTGTTCTATCGAGTGGTCCAAACGGAATAATACCGTCCAATCGGTTCCTAAACTCTGGGGTAAACATTTTCTTGAGAACCTCAAGCCCGTCGGTCGAATGATCTTGGGTCTGAAAACCGATGGAGCTGCGAGACATCTCCTGAGCTCCAGCATTGGTCGTCATAACCAAGACTACATTTTTAAAGTCTGCCTTGCGGCCATTGTTGTCCGTCAAAGAGCCATGATCCATGACCTGGAGCAGCAGATTGAAAACATCGGGGTGTGCTTTCTCTATTTCATCGAGCAAGAGCACACAATGCGGTTGTTTTGTAATCGACTCAGTCAGCAGACCCCCTTGGTCAAAGCCCACATAGCCTGGGGGAGCACCAATCAACCTTGAGACAGTATGCCGCTCCATATATTCCGACATATCAAAACGGACCAACTCGACGCCCATAATTCTGGCGAGCTGTCGACAAACTTCTGTCTTGCCGACCCCTGTGGGACCAGAAAACAGAAAGGATCCGATCGGTTTCTCACCATCTCTAAGTCCCGCTCTCGCTAATTTGATTGCGCTCGCAAGAGAGTCGATGGCAGCATCCTGACCGAAAATAACCATCTTCAAATTAGCCTCTAAATCTTTCAACGACTCCTTCTCATCAGAGGATACGCTGGCAGACGGAATGCGCGCGATTTTTGCGACCATTCGCTCAACATCACCGACGCTGATTTGCTTTTTACGTCGGCTTGCGGGCTGTAGTTGCTGATAGGCTCCCACTTCATCAATCACGTCGATGGCCTTGTCTGGCAGAAATCGATCATTAATAAATTTTTGAGCGAGTTCTGCTGCGACTCTCAAGCTACGGTCGGTATATTTTAGCTGGTGGTGTTCTTCATATTTTGTCTTGAGACCCTTTAAAATCTGGTAGGTGTCATCGACACTCGGTTCCGTCACATCGACTTTTTGAAAGCGCCTAGACAAAGCACGGTCCTTGTCAAAAATACCTCGATACTCCTGATAGGTCGTACTTCCCATACACCGAATCTCACCCGACGCCAACAGTGGCTTGAGTAAATTTGAGGCATCCATCACGCCGCCTGATGCGGCACCAGCGCCAATAATTGTGTGGATTTCATCGATAAAAAGGATCTGACTTTTTGAGGCTTTGAGTTCGTTCAAAAGGCCCTTCAGCCGCTTCTCAAAATCCCCCCTGTACTTGGTTCCAGCGAGTAACGCCCCTAGGTCCAGACTGTAGACGGTACTGTCCTGGATGACCTCTGGAACTTTGCCATCGACAATCAGCTTTGCCAAACCCTCCGCGATCGCGGTTTTACCCACGCCAGACTCCCCAACGAGCAACGGATTATTCTTCCGCCTTCGGGACAAAGTTTGTACAACCCGTTCAACCTCCTCTCCTCGACCAATCAGAGGGTCGATTTGGCCTGACCGAGCCAGCTCATTGAGATTAGTGGCATAGGCCTCAAGCGGGCTTGGCGCCTTCTCCTCATCTTGTGCCTCGGCTGTCTCCTCGTTGGCCGGTTCTGGCTCTTCCATGCCATCCTTACGAGTGCCGTGAGCAATGTAGTTAACCACATCAATCCGATTCACGTCTTGATCCTTAAGCAAATACACTGCGTGGCTTTCTGATTCCGCAAATATGGCGACCATGACATGACCGCCGGAGACTTCTTTTTTACCAGAGCTCTGAACATGAAACACGGCGCGCTGAAGGACACGTTGAAAACCCAATGTTGGTTGAGTTTCCCGACCATCCTGATCTTCAGGAATGATGGGCGTCGTTTCATCGATAAAAGTGGTCAACTCTTGCCGAAGCTTTTCAAGCTGTGCATTGCACGCCTTAAGGACAGTCACTGCGGCCTCATTGTCCAATAACGCCAGCAACAAATGCTCCACGCTCATGAGTTCGTGACGATTGGCTCGAGCATCTTTGAAAGCCAAATTGAGCGTAACTTCTAATTCACGACTTAACATCTTTACAACCTTATCACCGAATGATTAATCCGCGGGCTCGATTTCAGAGACCAACGGATGTTGATTTTCTTGCGCGTACTGATTCACTTGCGCGCATTTAGTTTCAGCGATATCTCTCGCATAGATACCGCAGGTTCCTTTCCCGGTTTGATGCACCGCCAACATAATCTGCGTTGCCTTCTCCCCAGTCATTCCAAAGAAGATCTGTAAGACCTCCACTACAAACTCCATCGGGGTATAGTCATCGTTAAGCATAACGACTTTCCATAACGGCGGCTTAGCCAGCTTGGGCTTCTCCGGCGCGGTGATGACCCCGACCCCTTGGTCACCATCTGAATCTTGATCTGCACTCATGATTGTATCTTCGTGCTTCATAACCACCTGAATTTCCTAAAATGCCTGCTCTGCATTATCTCTCACATCCATCCGCGAGCTACTCGATTCGATCGATCAATATCGATCTCTCCAAATTTTACCGATTACCACCCATATCTATGGGGCCTCGTGCACACCTTTTAAAGCCCTCGATGAATTCTACGAGGGTATCGGAGCACTGGCCTTTTCAAAACGTCAATCAACGACTCTGTCATCTGCTCGGTCGCATCGACAAAGTCCTTTAAAAAGATCCAAGTTCGCGGCAACGCCCAGCGAGCGCATCCCAATTGATTTTGCGAGCTCCACTTTCCATCTCAACGCTCGTGCTCCTAATCTCGAAATCCACTCTGCTTCCACCGATCAACCCAGTGAACCAATAAGTGCAAAAATCCCACAGCACTCATCCAGTATGCGGCAAGCAAAAACAGAAGACCAATAGACACCTGCAAAGAATTGACGCACACTGAAAAGCTGTCTTCGCCTCAGCATTTTAATGTCAAAAAATTTGCTCTTATTTCACAAGCCTTACGGCGTACTTTGCCAGTTTTCAGGCTCGACACCCAACCTTGCAACATTCATCACGGCCAAAGGCTTCTACGCTGCGGGCCGACTGGATAAAAACTCGGAGGGGTTACTCGCGCTCACAAACTCTGGCACGCTCCAAGCTCGCATTACCGAACCCAAACACAAGATGGCGAAGTCCTATTGGGTGGAGGTCGAGGGCACCTGTTCCGAGGAGGCTTTGCAAGCACTGCGCTCGGGATTGCGGCTGAGCGACGGAATGACTCGACCAGTGCAAGCTGAAATGATCGAGGCGCCGCTGCCCGGCAGAAACCCTCCCGTCAGAGTGAGAAGGGCTCAGGCGACGAGCTGGCTCAACATCACCTTAAAAGAGGGAAGAAACAGACAAATCAGAAGAATGACTGCTCACATTGGTTATCCAACATTGCGACTCTTTCGACATCAGATTGGTCCTTGGAGTATCGATCAGCTGCGACCAGGGGATTGGAGCGAACACACGGTCCACTTACCACAACCCTCTAGGCAGACGAATCGCCCCATGCGGCCTCTTTAGAGAGATCCGATCCACGCGCCGCTACCCATCGATCGCCCTCTGGCGTGACTTCCTTTTTCCAAAAAGTTGCCTGGGTTTTTAAATAATCCATGATCATTTCGCAGGCTGAAAATGCTTCCCCGCGATGCGCCGCCGCCACTGCCACCAGCACAATATTATCCCGCGCAGCAAGTGAACCAATTCGATGAATCACAATTGCGCCCAACAATCCAAATCGTGCCTCTGCTTGATCGAGAATTCGATGCAGCTGCTTTTCTGTCATTTCTGGATAGTGCTCGAGATAAAGGGACTTAATCTCTTCATCGTCATTCATGTCACGAACGACGCCTGCGAAAAAACAGAATCCGCCTGCGGCGCTGGTGTTGGCCTTTAAAGTGCCGAGAACCTCATCAATTGCAAAATCCTCGAATTGAATATCAACCTGACGAAACACATCAACCTCCTGTGACGGGTGGAAAAAAAGCCACTTCATCACCGGGATTTAATGCGGTGTCACCATCGACCATTTGCTGGTTGACCGCGATCAACAAAGACTCTGTTTCTGCATAACTGGCCAAACTCTGACCATCCGGTAGAAGAATCTGGGTCATCAGACTCGCAACGTTGTCTGGTTGATCGCTGGTCCATGCCAGTTCGGAGCATGCCATGGTCTCTCGAAGTGATGCGAAAAACAAAACTTTCACGATGTCGCACTCCAATCTCCTGACTGGCCACCGGATTTCTCAACTAGCTTCACCGCGGAGATCACCATTGACCGATCGACAGCCTTACACATGTCGTAGATCGTCAAGCCGGCCACACAGACCGCAGTAAGCGCCTCCATTTCAACGCCTGTACTGCCTGTCAAACGGCATTCAGCCTCGATATTGACCCTAGACTGTACCTCGTCAATTACGAAATCAACCTCTATGCCTGTTAGCCCCAAAGGATGACACAGCGGGATCAGCTCCGAGCATCGCTTGGCCGCTTGTATCCCCGCAATCTTTGCAACGGTCAAAACATCCCCTTTTTTGTGCGTTGCATCGATGATCATCGTCAACGTCGCGGGTTGCATTTGCACATAACCGCTCGCACGCGCTACCCGAAAGCTCTCGGCTTTTTGACTGACATCCACCATTGTTGCAGAACCATTGGCATCAATGTGCGTTAAAACTTTTTCGGGCATAATATGACTCTCATCTAGCTGTTCATTAGGAAGGCACTTTGCGCTGGCCACCAGAAATCACCGTTGCCGCTATTGTACCTCGGAATCAAGACTTCCTCATGGTTGAAGAATTGTCTCAGGGCCAAACTGTCATCAATCAGCCAGCTGGCCATCTCGAGCCCGATGAATCATTAGCGGATGCCGTAATCCGAGAAGTCCTTGAGGAGACTGCCTATCTCACCCGGCCTGAAGCCATCATCGGACTCTACCAATATGAATCAGAGGCCGCCGACACGCTTTATTTCAGAATTTGCTTTTTATGCCGAGTTGTCGAAAAAACAAACCGCCCGCTCGATCCAGATATCCAAGCAGCCATTTGGCTTTCGGCAGAAGAAATCAAGGAAAAACCACAGCGAAGTCCGCTGGTGGAACGCTGCCTTTTCGATTACCTCGCTGGACAACGGTTTCCCCTTTCGCTTTATCAGGAGATTATCGTTTGATGCACTTAAGCGGTCATTGCCAGTTACTACTTGGGTGCGGCGATGTCTAATTTACCACTTGTGATTGTTGGACTCTCAGGCGGCGTTGACTCCTCTGTAAGCGCCCTGTTGCTTCAAAAAGCCGGTTACGAGGTTGCTGGGCTCTTCATGAAAAACTGGGAAGAGGATGATGGCAATGAGTATTGTACCGCCAAACAGGATCTCAGCGATGCGCAGGCAGTGGCAGACCAGCTCGGCATCGAACTCCATCAGGCCAATTTTTCGGCAGAATATTGGGATAACGTTTTTTCGCATTTTTTGTCAGAGTATGAGGCTGGAAGGACGCCCAATCCTGACGTCCTCTGCAATCGCGAAATAAAGTTCAAGGTTTTTTTAGATTATGCGAGAGTCTTGGGTGCGGACTTTATTGCGACCGGTCATTACGCAAGATTGCGACGGTCAGCCAACGGCGGGGTCGAACTCCTCAAGGGCATTGATGCCAACAAAGATCAGTCTTATTTCTTACAGTCTGTCTCGGGAGCGCAGTTTGAGAACTGCTTATTTCCAGTGGGAACTCTCACCAAACCCGAGGTCAGAGCACTGGCTACCGAGGCAGGACTTAAAACCTTTGACAAAAAAGACTCGACCGGGATCTGTTTTATCGGGGAACGCAGATTTAAAGACTTCTTGAGCACTTACCTTGCCGCGCAACCCGGCTCTATTCGTTCACCGGAAGGCAAGAAACTGGGTCAACATCAGGGGCTGATCTACCATACCCTTGGGCAGCGTCAAGGCCTGGGCATTGGCGGAGTACACGGCGGACAAGAAGCCCCTTGGTATGTTGCTGCAAAAGACCTCATCGCCAACGAACTCATCGTGTGCCAAGGTAAAGACCACCCTGCCCTTTATTCGACGCGTGTCGATGTGCACCAGTTGCATTGGGTGAATGACCCTGTTGAGCTGGGTCCAAACGCAGCCAAGCTGCGTTATCGTCAAGCCGACCAAGCTTGCACTGTCACAGCTATTGATCAGACACACGACACCCTAACCGTTGCCTTCGAGAAGCCCCAAAGAGCGGCGACGCCTGGCCAATGGGCCTGCTTTTATCAGCAGGATGTTTGCATCGGTGGTGGAATCATCCAATCGACCAATGCCCCGCTCGGTTAATGAATACTCCCGCCAAAAATGTTCAGGGCAGAGCCCTCGCGCTTGCGGGACTCGTCCAAGCCAGCACTTTATGCTTGAGCATTGCCAAATCAGGGCTGGCCTCCTCTGATGCGACTGAGGCTTGCAGGGGCAGCCTTTTTAAATTTGATGCCAACTCGGTCTTTGATATC
>CALIKQ010000003.1 GCA_938017975.1 uncultured Pseudomonadales bacterium
CCATCTCGAAGGAACGCCGATCTAATGCCAACAAGGTCATTGGGCTCAAAAAGCACCAGCCCTTCGATCCCTTGCTGCTCCCTTAATGTTTGACGCAGCTCAATGACGCGCTGATCTGCCTGATCGATCCCAAACCAGCCCAAAGGTGCTTCAGCCTCCTCTTTCATTGTAAAGACCCCCTACTCTGAGATTTAAATGCGCTTGATTCATTGCGTCCGATTGCAGCGGAAACGGCGGCGTAAACCTCAACGACCCCTCCCCCTGAGCCAAAAAATGTTTAGCCCGCATACAAAACACGGTCCAAGCGATTGGAGCGCTGCTGCGATCTTTCGCCGGCACATTTAAAGTCGAACTTCAGTAGAGTAAACCGATAAATTCCGCTAATGTAAAATCAAGAGCGAGCAAGAAATCATCATGAGCCAAAGCCTAGCGTCAAAATCGAGCCTGATCTTTTATGGTATTGGCAACCTGTCCCCCGCGATCAAATCAAACTTCCTCGGGGCACCCATTTTTTATTACTACAACAATGTACTTGGTCTTGATGCTCTGCTTGTCAGTTTGGCCCTGGCCATTGCGTTGGTCATTGATGGCGTCACCGACCCCTTGATCGGTTACTTTTCTGACTACACCAAGAGCAAACTTGGGCGGCGCCATCCTTATATCTTCGCCAGCATCGTGCCCGGCGCCCTGTTTTATTTTTTGCTCATTACATGGCAGCTTGCCGAATCCCAGATCGGGTTATTTTTTCAGCTACTCCTCTTAATCACGCTGTTGCGCGTCTCCTGGACACTCTATCAAATTCCTCGGGAGGCCCTCGGCGCTGAAATATCCAAAGATTATCACCAAAGGACCCAGCTCCATGGTCTGAGTAGCTTTTTCGGATGGATTGGTGGTGCGGGTATCTTCTATGCGACCCAGAAGTACTTCTTGAAAGACTCCTACGACAACTTCGATGGCTATCAGCAACTTGCCGTCTGGGGTAGCAGCCTCATTTTTATCACTGGCCTTATCTTTGCGCTCGGAACGCTGAAGGATATTCCAAAACTAGAACCACCAAAGACAGACCGGCCTCAATCGGTTCGAGGAATATGGACCGAAATCAAAGCGACACTCAATCACAAGTCTTGGCTTATGTTGTTTTTTTCTGGCGTGGTGTTTGCCGTGTTTGTCGGACTCACCAGTGGTCTCGGCTTCTATTTCAATAGTTTTTTTTGGGACTGGAAGCCTTCTGATGTTGCCATCTTCGCAATCGTGGACCTGATGGCGGCAATGTCCATCAGTGCGCTCGCTGGCCCCTTGGCCAAGCGTTTTGACAAGAAAAATTTAGCGGTCACCCTGTTTATTCTTTCGATCATCATTGGGCCAGTGCTGCTTATCTTGCGGTTAGTCGATCTTAATTTTGGGACAACCCTACTACCACCCAATGGCGAGCAATATGGCACACTCTGGTGGGTTATGCTGATTCATTCGCTCATCGCTGCATCCGTTGCCGTGCTAGCCTGGATTCTCGTTGGATCGATGACGGCCGACGTTGTTGAAGACAGCCAGACCAAGACAGGCAGGCGCGCTGAGGGGCTTTTTTTCGCCGGACCTAACTTGATTCAAAAGTCAGTATCCGGAATTGGGCTCATGATTAAAGGCATTTTACTCAGCATCGTTGGGTTTTCTGCAAATAGCAGTCAAGCCGAAAAAATTATCGCAATCGAGCAATTGGCAATCGCAATCGTCCTGATCAGTATCGTCCTGCCGTCGCTGGCGCTCTATCTTTTCTCTAAGTACGAAATCACAAAAAACCTACATGACACCAATCTTAAGTCACTGCGCTATTCGGACTAGTGGGCTAATCCGGCTTACTTGCTGTTTAGGGCGGCATCCATTGCGCTAACTGGAAAGTCAAAGTAGGCGCCAGGATACGGCTCAGGCTCCAACGTGAAATGCCACCATTCTTTGGCGTAATTCACGAAGCCCTCATTCTGCATAATCTGCAACAGCAACTGACGATTTTTGATGGCCTCCGAATCCAGCGCCTCAAATCCGGTGTGACTTACGATGTCAAAACAATCGTAACCGGAGCCAAAGTCCAGCAATCCAGCCTCCCGCATTCGCTGTCGCTCAGAGCGACAGAGGCCCTCAAGCTCGATAGGCTCTGACTCACGGGACTGGCCTGCTGCTGCATAGATTGCAACATCAACCGTCGCACCCCGGCTGTGACTGGACCGATCCGCAATATAACCCGCTGCAAAGAGCTCGGACTTTGCAGTACGTGGATAATAAGCTTGCTTCTGGGCAATATCGCCAGTCAACGACCATTGAACAAAATCTGCAACAGCACGCTCCGGTCGATAGCAATCAAAAACGATCAATCCGAGGCCATCTCGAGCAAGCACCCGTTGTGCATTTTGCAGGGCAATGGCTGCTGGCTTCGTCAACCAGCACTCAGGTGCCTCATAACCTGCCACTACCCGCCCTAAAAAATTCCGTTCTGTGGCATAGCGCATATCCAGCCGTATATCAGGAGCCCAATGACTCAGCGCGACAAAAGTACTCGGACGCTCAAAATCGGCAACGGCCAGGTTAAGCAAACTGCTCCACAGCAGAGCCAACACTAAAATTTTCATGCGTGTTCCCTCGGATTTAACACCACACAATTTCCTGTCAGCATACCTGCCAGTGAATCTTGAAACAAAGCGGCTGATGATCAATATCGACTGCGCAACCGCTTTTTCAGCGCAATACCCATGGGCTAAAGATTCGGTCAGCAGATCAAATCGTACCTGCAGAACGCTCATGCAACGAGGACCAAACACACCTATACTGGTCGGCCAGCGGAAACACTTCGCCCTTTGGAATTTTCCTTAGATGAACCCAAACCAATGACCACGACCGCACACTCAAACTGGCTGAAGACAGGGATCGAGGAGGCAAAACGACTTTTTCGATTGGCACTTCCTCTGATGGGTGCTCAGTTGGCACAAATGGGCATGGGCGTCACAGACGCCATTATGGCTGGACAATACAGCTCTCTCGACCTTGCGGGGGTTGCCCTTGGAAGCAGCTTGCTGTGGCCCGTGATGCTGCTGTTTATGGGGTGCATTCAAGCGGTCACCCCAACCGTATCTCAGCTTAATGGCGCCAAGCAATTCACAGAAATCGGCGAGGTGATCCGTCAGGGCCTTTGGATGGCTATTTTCGGGGGCATCGCTGCAGCAACCTTGCTCAATCTTATTGGACCGGTCTATCGCCTATTAGAGGTAGAGCCAACTTCAGCGGCCATCTCAATTGATTACCTTAAAATGTGTTCTCTAGGCCTTCCCGCCCTCATGTGTTTTTTCGCGTTAAGGTTTTTGGCCGATGGTATGGGCTTTACTCGCCCCGCACTGTTAATTGCGATCTCCGCGCTGCTGATCAAAATTCCACTTAATTACGCATTGATCTATGGCGCATTTGGACTCCCTGAAATGGGTGGTGTGGGCTGTGGCGTTGCACAAGCAATCGTCATGTGGCTCCAACTCGTGCTTGTGATTATTGTGGTCACACGTCCGCGCTTCAACAAAACCCGCTGGTTACGCCGCATCACGCCCCCCGATTGGGAACGAATCCGTGCCCTACTGATTGTGGGCTTACCCATTGGCGCAACCATTTTTGCCGAAATGGGATTGTTCTCGTTAACCACGCTCATGCTGGGACGCTACGGGCCAGATGTAGTCGCAGCCCACAATATCTCTATGAACATTAATGCTGTTTTATTCATGCCCCCCATGGCCCTCGGCATGGCCGCAACCATTCGCATCGGCTATCGGATCGGCGAGGGGCAACCGCTCGAAGCTCGCTCCACCGCGGCCATTGCACTGATGAGCAGCCTGGTCTTGGCGATTTTTGGCGCTGGACTGATCTATACCTTGCGCGACAGTATGGTGCTGCTCTACACCAGCGAACCCGTTGTTGTCGACTTGGCTGCCGAGCTACTGCTTTTTGTTGTTTTTTTCTTGATCTTTGACGCAACACAATCAACGGCTGCGGGCACACTGCGCGGCTATAAAGACACCCGTGTACCCATGAAAATTGCCTTATTCAGCTTCTGGGTGATCGGTCTACCCTTGGGATGCAGCCTTGGCCTTGGCTGGTTTGGCGAACCACTCGAGGTCTATGGCTTTTGGTTCGGCCTTGCGGTGGGAGTTGGCAGCGCGTCCATTTTGCTGTGCCATCGATTATTCTTTCTCAGCAAAGACCTGGTTCTGATTGAGACCTTGTCGCCAAAAACAGCGGGGACAACCTAAGCCCGGTCTTAGCAGACTAAAACAAGAGTCGCTTGAATCCATCGATCATCGGTCTATGAATCAGTTTCAAGCCCGCCCTTTCTGGGCTGGGTCCATTCTTCAAAGTCTTTCAACCAGAGCCGCCCGCCTCGACCCGGATAAGGATTAAAGGAGCTCATACCCAACAGTCGCTTTACTCGCGCGGATCGATTTTGAATCAGGGCTGCTGGATAAATCTGGCTCGCGGCCTCCTCTGGTGTTAGCCAGCCAACCACGAAACTCAAGTGCAAGGCCCAGCGCCAACGATCCGTGGTCTGATTTGCGCCGCCACCATGGAAAACGCGCCCACTATAAATCAGTGCATCACCGGCGCGAAGCGTTGCTGGAATCGCCTCGGCTGGATTCGCCGGTCGCTCATATTCCGTCCAGCGATGACTACCCGGTATGACCCGGGTTGCGCCCACAAGTTCATCGACGTCCTCGAGTGCGAGCATCATACTCACCGTCAATTCGGGACAAACCGGCCACGTCCGCGCCATGACGTTCGACCAATTATCACCATCTCGATGAAGCACTTGAGCAGCTTCGCCTGGTCCAATGATCATCGCCTGACACGTGTTCATCCAGTATTGATGTCCCGAGTCCCCTAAAAGATGATCTGCAAGACTGGCTAAATACCGATCATCCAAAAGTTCAAAAAAAACATCTGATGTCAGGCCAATACCAGTGAACCGTTTTGTTTGCGAACCATGGAATTTTTTCCAAAAACTGATCTGCCCCCCGCCGCCAGCACTCGCTGCGTCCGCCCGCGTCTGCACCGCGCGCCGCAGCTTCCCCAAAGCTGGCTCCGGTAAAAACTCTGTGACGACCACCGCCCCGGCGTCCTCAATGGCCGAAAGCACATCTTCGACATCATGACCTCGTAGAAATCGTTTCATAGAACATTCCCCGCAGCAGCCGAAGACCGACTAAACCGCTGCAAACCGTTCAATCCGCTCAACATTCTGACTGGTTTGAATTACTCTAAGCAAGGCAAAGGCAGCAATCCAGGCTACGCCGAGACCCAGTCCCACCCAAAACCCCAGTACCCCAAAATCGGGTCCAAGCAGCCCCCACCCAAGGGTCAGCCCAACGGGTAACGCCAAAAGCCAATACCCCGACCAGGAAATAAACATTGGAATCTTAGTGTCCTTATAACCTCGTAAGATCCCGATAAGAGTGGCCTGGGTACAATCGAATAGTTGATAGCAGGCTACGATCAGTAGTAAATCCGCCGTTAGCGCAATGACTTCTGGGTCCGAACTATAGATTTGGGGCAAAAAATCCCGCCCAATGATCAAAACTGCAAAAGCGACAAACGCATACGCCCCCGAGACAAAGATCGTCAATCGAGCCACCTGAGCCGCAGCTAAATAATTCTTCGCGCCCACATAAAACCCGACCCGGATGCTCGCCGCCGAACCCAAAGACATGGGGATTACGAAGACAAACCAATTGAGATTGCCTGCAATCGTGTTTGCGCCGATGGCGGTAACGCCGATCGAACCGACCAAAAGACTGATCAGTGCAAACACCGTCATTTCTAGGAAAAGCGTCACGCCAATCGGGACACCAACGCGGAAGATACTTTTAATCGATTCAAAATTCGGCCAATCAAATCGGTCCAGCAACCCCGTATCCAACAGCCAAGGTCTTCTAATCACGAGCAGCATGACGGCAAGCTCAAACCACATTGTGATCGCTGTAGCCCAACCACAACCTTCACCGCCAAGCTCAGGCAGTCCAAAAACCCCGTAGATCAAGATGTAGTTCAAAGCGGCGTTGACAGGCAA
This sequence comes from uncultured Pseudomonadales bacterium, assembly GCA_938017975.1. Taxonomy (GTDB): domain Bacteria; phylum Pseudomonadota; class Gammaproteobacteria; order Pseudomonadales; family Azotimanducaceae; genus UBA9926. The sequence goes on from CALIKQ010000003.1 coordinate 6,089, forward strand.
CGTACTCCCGGCAATCAACATGGGCAACACGGTTTGCCCGAGTCCCTCGCAGGCGTAGCGAAGCGTCACATACAGCACAACAGCTGGCAGTCCCCAAGACGCCGCTTTCAAATACAACATAGCGATGGCGACCACGTCATCGGGCACCTGAAAGAGAACAAAAATCGGTTCGGAAAAACGCACTATGGCAAACAAGATCCCGCCAAAGATTAGCGCCACCCACAATCCCTGACGAATGAGCGGACCCACTGCTTTTCGGTTTTCTGAGCCCACAGCCTGCGCCACCATGGGCGTCAGAGCCGTCAAAACACCAGAAAACAGCATGAAAAAAGGCCAAAGAATTACGCCACCCAATGCCACGCCTGCCAAATCTAAAGAGCTGTACTGCCCTGACATGGCTGTATCAACAAAGCCCATTCCCATGATAAAAAACTGGGTTGCTATCATCGGCCCTGATAATCGAGCGAGCTTTCTAAATTCGGCGTTCATCGCATAACTCTGTAACTTGTTGAGGCCTTCATGGTCCTTGGCAGCGGTTTCAACCGCTTTTATCGATTCGCGCCCTCGCTAGGCATAGGGCCCAAGAATACTGGCGCTTGGCACTTGCGCGCTCGCGGCCTTGCTTGATCACGCCGATTATCCGATACCCGCTCTACCAACGCGCTCACGCTGACGTTATTCCCCGCGCACCGATCCCTTCGCTCGTCGATTGAAATCTAGAGCGATTCTGAATCTCTCGATCGGGTCTTCAAAAATCTGCTACATTATGCGGCACAGCCACAAGGGAGTCGATCATGTCAGGACCACTCACAGACATCAAAATTGTCGACCTGACCACCGTCATTTCTGGCCCATCTGCCACCATGTTGCTCGCAGACCAAGGCGCCGACGTAGTCAAAGTTGAATCCATAAAAGCGCCTGATCACGCTCGCGGAGCTGGTTTCGGAGAACAACAGTTTACCTCCGTCTTTTTGAATAATAATCGCAACAAAAGAGGCCTAGCCCTCGATTTAAAGCATCCCGAGGGGCGCTCGGCACTGCTGCGTGTTTGCAGAGACGCGGACGTCGTCGTTCAAAACTTTCGACCCGGTGTTGTTGAGCGATTGGGAGTCGCCGAGGATGATATTCGCGCCGTAAATCCGTCCGTGATTTATGTCTCGATCTCTGGATTCGGTGAATCAGGACCGCTGTCGCATAAGCCAGTCTATGACCCTATTATTCAAGCCGTCAGTGGGCTGACCACCATACAGGCCGGCTCAGACCAAGAGAGACCCCGACTTGTAAGAACTATATTGCCAGATAAGCTGACCGGCGTGGTCACCGCGCAGGCCGTCACCAGCGCGCTGTTCCATAAATTAAGAACCGGCGAGGGGCAACATGTCCGGGTGTCGATGCTTGATGCAGTGGTGAACTTTCTCTGGGCCTCTGACATGGGCAGTCAGACTTTTGTCGACAAAGAGGTGACCCAACAACGTGCAGCCACGTTTATCGATCTAATCTATGAAACGAAAACGGATTACATATCGGTCTCGGCCATGGCCAACAAACAATGGACCGCGCTTTGCGATGCAGTGGGTCACCCGGAATGGAAAGAAGACGAGCGTTTCAAGACTCCGGCGCTGCGAGACCTCAATGCCAATTTACGATTGGAGATGACCCAGACGGAACTACTCAAACGCGATGCCAAAACCTGGCTTGAAGTCCTCGAAAAAGCAGGCGTCCCCTGCGCACCTGTGCTTACCCGCAACCAAATGATCGAGCACCCACAAATTGCGGCCAATGAACTCCTGTTTGAGACCCAACATCCCGTTGCCGGAAAGATTAGACAGGCAAGGCCAGCAGCAAGATTTTCTGGGTCTCAGCTTGATGCGCCTAGGCCTGCGCCGAAACACGGACAACACACCCAAGCGATTCTGAAAGATGCAGGCTATACCGAAACCGAGATTGCGAATCTCATGACTTCGGGTGCAGCATTCGAGAGCTAGCCCAAGCGATCGTCCGCCAGACGCCTAGTTAGAAAAGAAGTTGCATTGCCATTGATTGACGCAGCTGGATTCTGAGGATTTGCGGTTTCCAGCGCTTGAAAGCCCTCTTCAAGCGTTGGCTCCGCGTTTTTAAAATAGCCTGCTGGCTAGGTGCTTTTCGCTCTAGGTGTTTTTTAAAGTGCCGCTGACAAAATGTGACTGATTAGGTGCCGGTGATAACGGTCCATTCATAGACTGCCTTTTTGAGCCGCCAAGCGAAGCACCCCCCTCCCAGGCAACGGGCGTTTAGGTTTAATGCCCCAGGAACTCAGGAGCTCGCTTCGCCTTAAACGCCGCTCTCCCCTCCGCGCCATCCTTGGAATCACGCACATTGAGCAGATGATCGCGCGCCAACGCCGCCGATTCTGCTGGGCTTCTCGGCAGCGTCTCACCGACAAACCGCTTAATCGTTTGAACCACCAGGGGCGCACTGCGCTCAAGGATCCTAGCGTATTCAAGCGCAGCTGCTTTTTGCTGCCCTTTTGGCACAACGCGATTAACCATGCCGACTTCATAGGCTCGCGCCGCTGTTAGGTCTTGACCAAGCAGCATAAATTCCATGGCAATTTTATGAGGGATTCTTGCCGCGCACCCTGCAATGAGCCCCCCAGTGAATCCCACTTGCGCCTCGGGATAACGAAAACGGGTATCTTCTGAGGCAACAACAAGATCGCACATTTGAACCAAAATGTAGGCACCACCAACACAATATCCCTGCACTGCGGCGATCAGCGGTTTATCCAGCGGCACGCCGATAGAGGGAACTCCCTGCCACATCTCCTTCGGAGAATCCTTAATATCAGCACCCACCGAAAATGCCCGCTCGCCCACTGAGCAGAGCACCGCACATCGCGCCTCCTCGTCTGAGCGATAGGTCGTGAACGCGTTACGAAGACCCTGGATCACATCTTCGTTTAATGCGTTCATCTGATCGGCTCGATTAATCGTGATCACTGCAGTTTTTTGATCTCTTTCATAAGTCACTGCGGACATCTTCATTTCTCCTCAATCGGTGCTGGGCTGCTTGAATGACCTTAACGAACTTTCCTTTGGCCGTCCCATCGACCAGCCAATCGTCCGCTGACAGCCAAAACTCAATGTGCGCGGAGGGTTTCCATCCATCGGCCGTTTGCTGAGAACTGCCCTTTCAAAAACGTCATTTGATCTCCAAGGATTCGACCGCTGTGACTGAGCGCGAGATACTCAGCATGATTTGGACGGTAGGGCAGAGCGAGCAGTGCCAATGAAGTCTCGGACAATAGTCGATTGCCCTTCCGTGCATTACATCGTTTACACGCTGTCACCACATTATTCCAATCGTCAACACCGCCTCGTGATACCGGGTGTACATGATCACGGCTCAAATCAGAAGCATTAAACTTTTGACCGCAGTAGAGGCACAGATAGTGGTCACGCCGAAACAAGGTGCTGTTTGATAGGCCTGGGCGGGCGCTCTGCTGCACAACCCGACCGCGGCACGCCATCACGCTCTGGAGGGTTAGCGAGGTCCTATTGCCCGATTTTGAATAACCGCCAAACACTGTTTTAAAGTTTTCCCCAAAACTCCAGCTCACAAGGTCCCGTGCGTGGAGGGACACCGCCTCCTGCCAACTCAACCAGGACATGGGGAACCCCGCCGTATTAATCCTTAAAATTCTCTCTTGCATGGTGCTGACTCCGTGAGCGAGACCGTTGTATTCAGCAAACCCAAAAAGACATCTCGCCCGCTAAACACCAAATCAAAAGGGGCTGATACGAACTGTCATATTAATACTGCCGGAATTAATTTCAATGCCTGACCCCACTACAGGCATGACAATTTACTGTTCATTGTCGATCGAGCGTTTAACCAACACCCATTCTCACTTAAACTACACCGTGAGCCTCAACCGCATCAAAAAACCAGTAAACCGCCAATGACGAACCCCGAAGACACTGACATCGAGGACACTGATAGGATTTATTCGTCCCCTCAAGAAACGGTACAGCCCTTTGAGTTTAATCACTCGGTAGCAGCTGTTTTTGACGACATGATCAATCGCTCTGTGCCGGGCTATGGCCTCAATATCGACCTCATTTCGCTGCTCGCAAGCCGCTATGCGCAAACCGGCAGTCACTTGTATGATCTCGGTTGTTCATCTGGACGTGCGACGCTCGCGCTTGCAGAGGCCTCACCCGATACCTGTCGCGTCATTGGCGTTGATAATTCGGTCGCAATGATCGATGTCTGCTCGACTGCCATTGAAGCTCACCCCCACGAAGATCGCATTGAGCTTCGCTGCGAAGACCTACTTGAAACTCCGGTCCATGATGCGTCAATGATCGTCTTAAACTACACACTACAATTTCTGGCGCTGAGTGTTAGAGGCCCATTAATCCAAAGGCTTTACTCAGCACTCAAACCCTCCGGAGTTCTCTTTATCGCTGAAAAAATTGCGGACACCGTTCCTCATCAGCAAACCGCCCTCGACGATCTGCACCTAGACTTCAAAAGACGAACGGGCTACAGCGAACTAGAAATTGCACAGAAGCGAGCTGCCTTAGAACGCGTGCTCATTCCGGAGTCAGAATCGGAACATCTTGACCGATTGCGGGACGCAGGCTTTGAAACTGTCGCAACGCTCTCGAAGGCCATCAATTTTTGCGGATTTATCGGCATCAAGGCGGGCAACCCGCGATGAGCGCTAGACCGGGTCGACCCGCGATCAACTGTCACATGCCGACCCAGTGATGCTGCCTATTTTTGATCGTTTTTTTGAACTTACTGAGGCTGAACCCCTCAATCGCTTTCAGAGTGCGTTCAAGACTCAAATACTGCACCGACTAGACGCGCGATCTCATGGCAGAGACGATGAATGGCAAGCTATCCTCGAGACCCTGCCGAGCCCAAAGAAAACGGTCCTGCGCTTTGATTCGGGCATGGTTGAACTTCGATCACAGGAAGACATCGATCTTCAAGATTTGACCAAGGCCCTCCTCGCCCTAAAGCCCTGGCGCAAAGGCCCGTTCAAAATTTTTGGCGTTGAAATCGATGCCGAGTGGCGCTCTGACTGGAAGTGGGCTCGACTCCATCCTCAGATCGAAAACCTCTCTGGCCGAGCAGTCTTGGATATTGGATGTGGGAACGGCTACTACCTTTATCGCATGCTTGAGGCCGGCGCCCGTTGTGCCATTGGTATCGACCCGACCCGCCTGTTCTCGTTTCAATTCCAAGCGTTACAACAACTTCAACCCAAGAATGCCGCAGCCCTACTGCCGCTACTCGATGAGGACCTGCCAAACTGCGCGTTTTTTGACACGGTCTTCTCGATGGGTGTTTTATATCACCGGCGCGACCCGATCGCTCATCTGAAAATCTGCCATGATTGCTTAGCACCTGGCGGAGAGCTCGTCCTGGAAACGTTGGTGCTACCTCATAGTGATTCAGAGGTGCTCAAACCACCAGAGCGTTACGCTCAAATGCGCAATGTCTGGGAAATTCCGAACCTCCATCGATTACAGGGACAACTCGAGCAAGCCAGTTTTACTGACATACGGATCGTTGATGTGACACGAACCAGCATCGAAGAACAGCGCGCCACCGAGTGGATGGAGTTTCAATCCTTAAAAGACTTTCTCGATCCAAAAAATCCGGAGCTTACGATTGAGGGGTATCCCGCGCCGACCCGAGCCATAGTTTTAGCCAAAAGGCCGAACCCTGGACATTAAGTCCGTTCAAGATGCAAAATCTAGGAGCCCCTGAAACCCTGAAGGGGCGTGTGGCCCAATCACAAGCTGTTCAAGCACGCCCTGTCCAAACTCCCGACCGGCATCGGTTGTTAATTCCGCACGACACAATGCTTGCACGTGAACATTGTCGGGGGTGACAGAATCGCTTCGGTAACGCTCCCGCATCACTGAAAGGTCACCATGATAACTGCCGTGACGATGCGTTGGATGACCGTATCCCAAGCCTTTCATGTAGAAATTCCAACTTGGCGTTAGGACCACAGAATAATCAACACCCGTGTCCGTTCGCATCTCGATGGTCGCACTTCTGGCAAAGCGTGTTCCAGACTGATACTCAATCGAAAAATGACAGTGCGTCATCTGAATCTCTGGACCACCGCCTAGTTTAGGAACCAAAACGGCGTTCTCATTCCATGCAACACCATTGGCGTCTTGGTTTACAAAATAATGAATACTGAAATCCTGAAAATTCAAAGGGGCCCACATCCAATAAAATTGAATCCCGGAGGCCGCAGGATTAGGTTGGGCATCCGGTTCACCAATCGTCCGGATACCCCATGATCGATCGCGAGTGCCCTGATACTGAGTTTCAGTGACTTCAATCACTTGGTCCCCCAATTGGATGGAACCCGACCAAACCCCATTTTGCATCATTCGCGTTAAATCCATGCTCAGCTGAGCCCCAGTTCGGCGAATGAATCGGGGTTCTTCATGCGGGGGTATAAAAGCCGTAAACAGTAAATCGCAGCGCAACCCCGACTCTGGATCATCACAGGTAATTTTAATTTGACTAAGGGGTTCTTTAACTTCGAGACCCAGAGGACCAATCTGAGTTTCTAGCCTTTCCATCGTCATTGTTTTCGACGCAATCACATTATGCTGCTCGCCTGCCACCACCAATGAAAAAGCAGCATCCATCACATCCACATACGGGTAAACGCCTAGTGCAAAGGCGAAAAACACCGAACCATCCGAGTTATACCCGTTAAAAAAGTATCGATCGTAAAAATTACGGTTCCCCCCCACATACGCGATCGGCTCGGGTGTTTGGTGCAATGGATAATCATCCCCTTTCGACAGCATCACGTTCTCCTTCATTGGATCTAGAGGATAGATTGCTACGAATCAGTCCTCCGGTCAAAACACTTAGCCACAGTGAATTTAGATTGCTATTATTTCGGCTCTAAATCGAATCCAGCCGCTTATGATCAGTCTCGTCGCCATCATACTTCTACCCTTACTGGCATTCGCACTGTCGACTAACCGAGGCGCGATCTCCAAGAGAACGGTGATCGGTGCTTTCTTGCTTCAAGCCGGTCTCGGCGGATTAATTTTGTATGTGCCTTTAGGGAAAGAGATTCTCGCTGCGCTGGCAGAGAAAGTCGTCGCGCTACTTGGCTTTTCACGGGCGGGCATCGAATTTTTATTTGGCAGTTTGGTGAACGAAGACAGTGGCTTTATCTTCGCGATCAATGTACTTCCAGTGATCATATTTTTCTCAGCGCTGATCGCAGTGCTCTATTATCTCAACATCATGCAGTGGTTGGTACGAATCATTGGCGGCGCACTTCGAAAATTAATCAAAACCAGCCACACCGAATCCATGGCGTCGGCGGCCAACATCTTCATTGGCCAGACAGAAGCGCCCTTGGTGGTTCGACCCTACATCCCAGGCATGACCCGATCTGAGCTATTTGCTGTCATGGTTGGGGGGCTTGCCTCAATTGCAGGCTCGGTTATGGCCGGCTATGCCGCATTGGGCATCGAAGTGAAATATCTTTTAGCAGCCAGTTTTATGGCCGCACCGGGCGGTCTGATGATGGCAAAGATCATGGTGCCAGAGACCGAAACACCGGTAGATCCAGAGGAGCGCGCCGGCCTCGACAACCAGCAATATGTCAATATTTTTGATGCCGCTGCCGCAGGCGCCATGACAGGTTTGCAGATGGCGGCGGCCGTAGGCGCCATGCTTTTGGCCTTCATTGCGCTGATCGCAGTGCTCAATGGTGTGCTTGGATGGGCAGGTGCACTGGTGGGTTTTGAGTCCATCACGCTTGAAATGCTACTCGGGTATCTTTTTCAACCCATCGCTTTCTTACTGGGTGTTCCTTGGTCTGAAGCCAACATTGCCGGCAGTCTGATTGGGCAGAAACTCGTGCTCAATGAATTTGTTGCCTATATTTCGTTTTTGAATGAGGCCGATGGGCTATCGCCGCTGAGTCAGGCCATCGTTATATTTGCGTTGTGCGGCTTTGCTAACTTCTCCTCGATCGCCATTTTGCTCGGTGGCCTAGGCGCACTAGCCCCAAATCGCCGCGACGATATTTCAAGGCTCGGCGTTAGAGCATTGTGTTGCGCCACGCTTGCTAACCTAATGAGTGCCGCTCTCGCCGGATTTTTCCTTTCCTTCTCATAGTCGATTCAAAGCCATGTCAGACCCTTCACTGCCCTTAATTTCGATGCATTCAGCGAACTGGGACAAGGATTTTGTTGCCTCACTGCATGAATATGGCTTTGCTGCGCTGACAGATCACCCCATCGATATGGCACTCGTTCGAAAGATCTATGACGACTGGCAGAACTTCTTTGCACTTCCGGAGAAGCACGACTTTACCTACAATCGGCAAACCCAAGACGGTTTTTTTAGCCTGAAGAATGCCGAGTCCGCCAAAGGTGTCTCGGAGCAAGACTATAAAGAGTATTTCCACTTCTACCCATGGGGCCAATGCCCCACCGCACTCAAAGCTGACCTTCTGAGCTACTACGCCGCGGCGCAAGCCTTTGCTAAAACCCTGTTGCAGAAAGTGGAGGATTTCGCGCCTGAGTCCATCGCCAATCAATTCTTAGAGCCACTTTCGAGCATGATCGACCGAAGCGATTCTAGCCTACTTCGGGTGTTGCACTATCCACCCGTGCCACCAGGCACCACATCGCCGAGAGCCAGTGCTCACGAGGATATCAACTTGTTGACCCTGCTACCCGCCTCAAGCGGACCGGGCCTAGAAATTCTTGACCGCTCTGGGCGCTGGCTTCAGGTCGCAGATCATGACGACCAAATTCTCATCAACACAGGAGACATGCTGAGCGAGGCTTCCAGCGAGTACTTTCCATCGACCACGCATCGGGTTTGCAATCGCGAGGAGGCGCCCGCCGTAAAAAGCCGGATGTCGTTGCCTTTATTTCTACATCCTCGGCCTGAGGTTAGGCTATCCACGCGGTATACTGCGGGTGCCTATCTTCATGAACGTCTTATCGAGCTTGGGGTGATCTCAGATTAGCCGGCCGTGGATCAATGACCCCGATTTAGCGCCCAAGCTAAAAATTCCTCTGGCGCCATGGGTTTGGCAATGTAGTAGCCTTGAATAAGATCAACGCCGAGTTCGCGGCACAGCGCGAGGTCTTGGGCGTCCTCTGCGCCTTCGGCAACCGACGAGATCCCTAACAACTTTGCTAGATTGACACTTGATTCAAAAATAGCCCTCGCCGATGGTTTTTCTTGAGCACCGGCAACAAATGCGCGGTCGATTTTAAGCTCTGTAAAGGGGAACTTTCTGAGCTGCTCCATCGATGAAAAGCCCGTTCCAAAATCATCGATGGATATCCCGAAGCCTTTCAGGCGGAGTCGAGTCAATGCTGACAAAACGGAAGAAACATCCTCAGCAATCTTGCTTTCGGTCACCTCAAGGATCACGAGTTCCGCCGGCACCTGAGCGACAGAGATCGTCCTCTCCAAATCAGCAACCACTTCAGGCTGCATCAAATCAGTGATGGAAAAATTACAGGATACCTTCCAGCGATGACCGGCTCGTTGCCAATCGCTGAGCTGCGACATTGCCTTGCTGAAAACTGCGCGGGTCAAGGCTTGCATCAGATCACTGCGCTCAGCCACAGGAATGACCGCACCTGGCCCGAGCTTTCTACCATCCGGCGTTTCCCAGCGTAGCAACGCCTCTGCTCCTATCAAATCCAAGCTCAACGCATCGACCTTGGGTTGATACACGAGTCGCAATGCGCCGGCTCCGATACCCTCACGAATTTCTGCTTCTGACAGTTCATCCTGAACCTGAAATACCTGCGCAATCTCAGCGGTCTTGATTTCAACCCGGTCAAGTAGACTTGTAATTTTATCGCGATCAATCGGTTTGGAGATGGCTCCGACCACATTAACACCGAGATCTCGGGCTAGATCCTCAGCCACTTCCAGCAACCGCTGGTCCTCGCCGCTAAAAAGAATCAAAGCAGGTTTTTCGTCCAAACTTGCCAAAATATTTAGGAATTCGATCCCATCCATTTCGGGCATATTGAGATCGAGGATCACCAAATCCCAACCCTCAGCAAGTCGTGCCTCCGCAGCATACCCATCACCCTCAGCACCCAGCTGACTAATTCCCAATAGTTGAAGCAATTTCGAGACAACAGAACGCTGAAAAACATCGTCATCAACGATCAAAACCCGTAATGCGGACCATTGATCAGACACAGTAAACTCCTAACGCGCTGGAACAGGACCCCCCGGTTCCGGGTGCGATATAACCAGAACCTCACACGAATATAACTCTATTTGAATCTCTTAACGAGACAATCGTAAGACGCAAGTTTAACGCCTGGGTAAGCATTCTTGCTCAGTAAGTCGATCTTATCCTACGCAGACAGCATCCGAATCAGCAACGCAACCCATGTTGAGCTCAGTCAAAGAGTCAACTTCACCGCTTGGCATTGTGTAACTCAAATCGGATCGGCAAATGCTTGAAACCATGCACAAAACTTGCCCTGAGCCGTTCTGGCTCTCCCGATAAGTTGATGGATTTGATCCTGGGTATAAAGGCGCTGAAAAAAAGCCGCATTTCCAGACGAGCAAGTAACAATCCTAAACATTGGTGCGGCCCAGTACCAAAGGCGAGGTGCCGGTTGGGTTTTCTTTGAATATTAAAAACCTCAGGTTGATCAAAGATTTCTTCATCAAAATTAGAAGACGCGTACATCAGACCCACATGGTCACCCGCTTTGATCGTCCTTCCTCGCAATTCATAATCGCGAGTAGCGGTCCTTGAAAATTGGGCAACCGGCGTTGTCCAACGGATCATTTCTTCAACCGCCAATTTGACAGCTTCTTCATCGTCACAGGTCGATTGCAGCAGCGCCAATTGATCAGGATGGGTCAACAGCGCATGTAACCCACCCGATATTGCATTGCGTGTTGTGTCATGGCCGGCTGTGGCGATGATGGTGTAATAGGACACGAGCTCTTTATAAGGTAAATACGCGTCATCGATTTTTCCATTGGCAATATAAGAGGCGAGATCTTCTGTTGGACGAGCCCGCTTCTCATCAGTCAGATCCGAAAAATAATTGTAGATATCCTTGATTGTGTCGAATATCGACAGTGGATCATCTGCCAATCGCTTCATCTCAGGATCATCCCCGGCGAAAAGCTCGTTGGTCAACTTTAGTATCCGCCATTCATCCTCAGGTGGAATCCCCAATAATTCGCTGATCAGTTTTAAAGGCGGGAACACAGCAACATCCTGAACAAAGTCGAGGGTTCTCTCGCCGCCTTCCCCGCACATATCGTCTAAAATAGATCCGGTGATATCCGCCAGGCGCGCTTCGAGCGCTTTAATGTTGGTCGGCTTAAACCATGGCTGCACCAATGCTCTGTAACGCGTGTGATCGGGCGGGTCCATCTGAACCAATGAACGAATGAGACCACCCTGACCTGTTGATGCCAGCACCTCGAGAATTTTTGGGCTATCTTGCAGCCGCTTGAAAATCTCAACCATAATCTCTTGCCGCATTTCAGGCGTTGCCGCCTCGCGCATTAGAAGCGGGCGAGGCTCACTGACAAAGCAATCCGGTTGCTTTTCGATTTCAACGATATCCGCATGCTTCGTAATCGCCCAGAAAGGCCTAAAGCCGTCAACATTGATCTGACGGATCGGGTCGTTGCTACGAAGCCAAGCAAAAGCCTCGAATGGATGGCCATGATCGCCATAAAAATCTGGTGAAATCACCACATCATCTTCAAATGGGGCTGTCATTCGGTCACCTCCTGTCTTGTGTTTTCTGGCGCAACCGGCATCTGTAGAATTCGCTGCGTCAGGGTTCCAGCTAGCATTGACCCGCTGACATTCAGCGCGGTCCGGGCCATATCGATCAACGGCTCAATTGAAATCAATAGCGCAACGAGCGCCACCGGCAGCCCCATCGCAGGCAAAACAACCAACGCCGCAAACGTTGCACCTCCGCCCACACCAGCAATACCAAACGAACTGACCGTAATAATCAAGAGTAGCGGCAGCAAGAAGTCGAAGGCCATCGGGTCCAAGCCTAGGCTCGGCGCAATCATGACCGCCAACATGGCCGGATAGATTCCCGCGCACCCATTTTGTCCAATTGTGGCGCCAAACGTTGCCGATAAATTTGCGATGCTAGGGTGATTTCTTAACCCTCGGATTTGCACTTCCACGTTAATGGGTATCGTTGCAGCTGAGGACCGAGATGCAAAAGCAAAACTCAGAGCCGGCCAAGCTTGACTGAAAAACCGAGACGGCGAGAGTCCAGCTACTTTCAAAATTAGGCCATGCATCAAAAACATCAGAGCGATCGCCGCATACGAGGCGAGGATGAATCCTAAAAGGTTTAAGATATCGCTGGCATTCGCACTTGCAGTGACCTGCAACATCAACGCCAGCACGCCGTAAGGGGTCAGGTTAATCACAAGTCTGACGAGCGCCATGACGAGCACCTGAATCGCCTCCATCCCTTTGAGGATCCGCTCACCCAAGACACTGGATTGAGCCCGGACGTAGAGGCCAGCGGTTCCAACCAACATACCAAAAATAGCCACCGCAATAATGGACGTCGGCCGAGTTCCAGACAAATCTGCAAAAATATTGGTCGGTAGAAAACTGATCAGAATACTAGGAAATGATAGCTCGCTGACTTGCGCACTCCGACGCTGCAAAGTCTCCGCTCTTGCCATCTCTCGTTCGCCCTCGACGAGCCCAGACAAATCAAGTCCACTGAAAGCCGCGACCATCGCGCCAATAAGCGCGGCTACTAAGGTTGTGGCCATCAGAATGAGCACAATTAAACCACCGACTCGTCCCAATGTTGCGACGGCATCGATTTTAATCACAGCAGCGGTCATTGAGACCAGCACCAGCGGCATGACGATCATTTTCAGGAGACTGACATACCCGGAAGCAACCACATCGCTCCAGCTGAGGAAAGCGGCCAGAGTTTGGGTTTCATGCCCTAGGTAAGCTTTGACAGCCAGGCCTAAAAGGACGCCAAGGGCGACTGCAATCAAGACACGATGAGAAAGTGCCACTTCTCGGCGGGCTAGCACATTCAGCGCGAGCAACAACCCTAGAAAAAGTGTGACCGCTAAAAGCATCGAGTGATCTCGATCACATCGCTGGAGCGCTGATAGGCATCAGCGCAAGCAGCGAACCCAGGGACGGATCATTCAAGCTCCAATGGCATCAATGATTTTGTTGAGCGTCGCACTCGGGCGCATTGCGGCACTGGCCAGCTCAGGATCTGGTTGATAATAACCTCCTACATCCTGCGCAGCGCCCTGAGCCGCTAGAAGCTCGTCATTGATAGTCTGCTCATTGGTACTGAGGGCCTCGGCAACTTTTGAGAAAGTCTCGCGCAAAACTTCATCTTTATTTTGCGCCGCCGCCGCCTGTGCCCAATACAGGGCGAGATAATAGTGGCTACCTCGATTGTCTATTTCGTTTACTTTTCGAGATGGCGACTTATTCTTTTCGAGGAACGCAGCTACGGCGTCGTTGAGTGTCTCGGCCAATACCTGGGCGCGTTCGTTATTAAACGTCTCGGCTAAGTGTTCGAGCGACGCACCAAAAGCGAGAAATTCACCCAAAGAGTCCCATCTGAGATGTCCCTCTTTTTCGAATTGCTGGACGTGTTTCGGCGCAGAACCACCCGCACCCGTTTCGAACAAACCACCCTCGTTGATCAACGGTACGATCGACAGCATTTTTGCGCTGGTTCCTAGCTCCAAAATTGGAAACAAGTCCGTGAGGTAATCACGCAGGACGTTGCCAGTCACCGAAATCGTACTTTCACCAGCTCGAATCCTCTCAAGCGCGTGGCGCGTCGCCGCCGCGGGTGCCATGACATGCATCTCAATATTTGTAAGATCATGGTCCTGAATGTACACATTGACCTTGTCGATTAACGCGGCGTCGTGAGAACGATTTTCATCAAGCCAGAATACAATTGGCCAGCCCGTTGCACGACCTCGCGCTACCGCCAGCTTCACCCAATCTTGAATCGCGGTATCCTTGACCCGACACATTCGCCAGATATCGCCTTCCTCCACCGCATGACTGATCAAGACCTCTCCGGATTCAGTTAAAATCTGTATCTCACCTTCGCCCGGTGCCTCAAAGGTCGTATCGTGGGAACCATATTCCTCGGCTTTCTGCGCCATCAAACCCACGTTGGGGACCGATCCCATGGTCGTCGGATCAAATGCGCCATTTGCCTGACAATCTCTAATCGTCTCATCATAGATCCCGGCGTAACATCGATCGGGAATCACGGCCATCATGTCAGCCAACTGCCCATCCGGCGCCCACATTTGACCTGATTCTCGAATCGCAGCAGGCATGGATGCATCAATAATGATGTCGCTGGGGACATGCAAGTTTGTAATGCCCCGGTCTGAATCGACCATGGCCTGAGCAGGTCCGGAGTCAAGACAGGCATCCAATGCTGCGGTAATCTCGGCGCGCTGCGCCTCAGGCAGCTCACCGATCTTGTCATAGACGTCGCCGATACCGTTGTTGACGTCCACCCGCAGCTTCTCAAGCGTATCGCCAAAAGCCTCAAAGACGGGTGCATAGTAAGCCTTGACCGCATGACCAAACATAATTGGGTCAGACACTTTCATCATCGTAGCTTTTAAATGCAGGGACCAAAGCACGCCTTGCGCCTTCGCCTCTATCAGCGTTGATGCTAAGAAAGCGCACAGTGCTTTTTTGTTCATCACTGCGGCATCGACAATTTCGCCGCCAGAGACTGGCAGCTGTTCTGCTAAGAGGGTCGGCGCACCAGAGGCCGGCTGAAACCGAATCGACAACCGGTCCGCTTGCGCCATCGTTGTGGACTTCTCTGAACCATAGAAATCACCTTCGCTCATATGCGCGACGCTCGTCTTCGAATCTTTGGACCACTGACCCATTCGATGCGGGTGCTTTTGCGCATAATCTTTCACGGCCCTGGCGGCTCTTCGATCGGAATTACCCTCTCGAAGCACAGGATTCACAGCGCTGCCTTTGATTCTATCGTAGCGCGCCTTCACCTCAGTCTCGGTGTCTGTTTGCGGCTCTTCTACAAAGTCTGGCAATGCATAGCCTTGCTGCTGCAGCTCTGTAATGGCCGCCTGCATTTGTGGATTCGAGGCTGAGATGTTGGGTAATTTAATTATATTCGCGTCGCGCCGTTGCGTCAGTTGACCGAGCGCTGCCAAGTGGTCTGGAATACGTTGCTCTTCGGTTAAGTACTCGGGAAACGCAGCGATGATCCTGCCAGCCAAAGAAATGTCCAGCATGTCGACCTCGACACCCGCAGTGTCGGTAAAGGCTTTAATGATGGGTAAGAGTGAGTAGGTCGCCAATCGAGGCGCTTCGTCGGTTTCGGTGTAGATGATTTTCGGAATATCAGTCATTTAGATTTCGCTTTTAATAGTATTTTCGTGTCTTTTGAACACCCCTATTCGATGTCCCCCGGATCCGGGGACCCAGATTATAAATCAACTGGCCTCAATTAGCATTGGGCCACCAACGAGATGCGACCAAAGGGATTTACAAGCAAACCCGCACGCGAGGCGACACATCGCTGCAATTACCATCCGTTCAATCAAACCCTCTTTTACCGGGCCAAACCGGGCAGCGATGCGCCGCGCCCACCAATAACCAAAAGCCCAAAGCCAATTGAACTTCCCGACAATTAAACTTGATTCAGCCATTTTCAGATCGACGGGCGTAAGTGCGTTGTATCTAGCAGAACTGGCGCGAACTGAGTGCCCCTTGCTCTTTGGTCAACTCAAATCATAGACCACACTTCTATGGAT
Source organism: uncultured Pseudomonadales bacterium (assembly GCA_938017975.1). Classification (GTDB taxonomy): domain Bacteria; phylum Pseudomonadota; class Gammaproteobacteria; order Pseudomonadales; family Azotimanducaceae; genus UBA9926. The sequence continues at coordinate 21,950 of CALIKQ010000003.1, forward strand.
CGAAAAAATTAGCGCTTTTATGGACGCTTTAAGCTTTATGACGGGGCTCTCAATAAAGCACTTTGAATGCATCAAGGGGGCCTGTAATCTCTTGAACAAGTCGCCATGCAAAGACAGGAGACCGCAACTATGAATCAGCCACGGACGATCTTTTCTTTTAAAAACAGCGCATATCTCAAAACTGTCACCTCAGCACTGCTCGCTGTTTATCTAACCGTCCACTGGACGATTTCCCCCGCATTCGATCACCAGGAAAATTCCAAGCATGATGAGCGCCCAAGCTACGAGACAGTTCTGACCTGTGGGGTTTACTACCGGATGGTAGCTGGTCAACTGAGAAAAAATCAGAACGATGTGCTCGCTGCTGACGCGATTGAAACGATGCATGTGTTCATTGAGAAAGGGCGGGACATAGGGTCTCGAAAAGGCCTCACAGCCACAGATTTTGACAGCGACTGGTCTGACAAGGTCGGTGAGATGACCGACCGAATCAACCGCAATTATGCCAATATCCGGCAGTTAAAAAGCCGGTATGCTCAAGCCTGCGCGGAGCTGCTTCCTTAGCGCCTTTCGTTCAATGGCCCTTTCTTCCAGGTTGGGCTCCATTAATGGTGCGTTCCAATAACGAGTCGATCTCAATCGGAATTTTGCCTCATTGAAGACAGAAAGAAGCAACCGCACGCGGATCTTACTGCGGCCGTCAACGTTGCGAAGTTTGCCATTTTAGCGTTTAACAATAACCTCCCGCGCTTTGCTCAGCAGGGCTGTTTAGAATATAGGACCAGCATCGAAGGTCAGTGCTTTGCCCGTCACCGGATGCGGCAAAGACAAGGCTCGAGCGTGAAGCATCAACCTAGGAGACGCCCGCCTGACAGACCTTGGGGCATACAAATCGCAACCCAAAAGAGGCAGCCCAATCAATGCCAGATGAATTCGCAATTGGTGTCGCACGCCAGTAATCGGTCTCAACACCAAGCGCAGTTGATCCTCCGCCCGATGAACCACTTCAAATTCCGTTTCCGCACGTTTTCCAGCCCGCCAATCTATCTTTTGTTTTGGTCGATGCAACCGATCAGGGCCAAGGGGAAACACGATTCGCCCTCGATCAGGACCCATCCGACCAACGCTCATTGCATCATACTGCTTGTCGATCGCGCGTTCCCGAAACAATCGGTTCAACCCCGAAACCGCTCCAGGAGAACATCCAAACATCACCAGCCCGGAGGTATCTAGATCAAGTCGGTGCACCACTTGAGCTGTCGGCGCTTGCGTTTTAGCCCAGCTCCAAAGACATTCTTTTTCAAAACGACCCGGCGTGGTTAATAGCCCCGCTGGCTTGTTCATCACCAAGAGGTGCTCGTCTTGATAGATCAAATTATCGCTCATCCGCGCTGCTCCAGTTGGTTCACTGCACCAACAGTGCGGTATCATAGCGCGCAAACAGCGCCCAAACGTAACGATGAATGACTCTACTGATCCGCTCGCTGACGCATTGACCGAGACCCTACCGGTGCTTCTGACGGCGCTTGAAGCCATGGAGGTCGCGCAACAAGCGTTTCATCCCGCAAGACCCGAGCGCGTCATAACGTTCTTGGAACCTTATTTTGAACCGCTCAAGCAAGCCCAGGCCCGGCTGGCGCCGCTGTCGTTTCCAGTGCATGTCGAGAAATTTGGATCACAACTTAAAACGGCCTTTACCTACGCTGTCCGAACTGCAGAGAACTATCAATTGGCTGCAACATCCCCAGAATCCGGTATGCGTGCTGGGAGGACGCTCAGTAAAGCACGCGCGCACCTTTTTCCGTTAGCAACCTTGCTGAACCCCATACATCAATTCTTTCTCGAGCCCTCGCTCAGAAACCAGGCTCAAATATCAGAGCGTTGGCAACAAGAGCCTTTAACATCGCCTTTCGTCCACGTTGAAAATGACTACGACCAGCGAGGAGGGGCGTCAATCTTTGTGCCGCATTGGCTTGACCCAGATCAAGCCGCGCCGGTGGTCATCGCGCTGCACGGAGGCACGGGCCATGGCCGAGACATGCTGTGGAGCTGGGTCAGAGAAGCTCGCAGTCGGGGGTTTGTGGTGATCGCGCCGACATCCCAAGATCAGACTTGGCAGCTCCATCATCCCGAACAAGAAATGCCAGCAATACTGGCATTGATCGAGTTTGTTGCGCAAAACACCCAGATTGACCGCAGCAAGATCATGCTTACCGGGATGTCAGATGGGGCAACGTTGACCTTGCAGCTAGGGCTCGCGCAAAGCTCACCGTTCACCCACTTAGCACCCTTCTCTGGAACGTTAGACCCCGCCCTTGTCGAATCTGGCGCCATTGCCGAAGCCCAAAACAAATCGATTTACTTGGTTCACGGCAGCCAAGATTGGATGTTTCCTGTGGAAGTCGGCAAAATGACGCATCAAGTGCTCGAAGCATTCAATCATCATATGATCTACAGGGAAGTTGAAGGCTTGGGTCATGCTTTTGCCCGCTCTGAGCTACCCCGTCTGCTTCCATGGTTTTCTGATGCCCTCATGCTGGAGTCCTGAATGTTTCGTTCATCCTATTTCCTAGTTGCCCTTGGCCTGGCTTTAATCAGCGTGACTGGCTCAGACACCCTGCAAGCCCAGGAACTGGTCATTGTTCACACCAATGACTTTCACGGCCATATACAGGAAACCAAAAAATACGCGGGCGCAGCAAGGATTGCAGCCGAAGTTAAAGCAATCCGACAACAGAACGAGTCCGTCATTTTTCTTGATGCTGGCGACGCAATCTCAGGCACCCCCGTATCGAGCATGTTTGAAGGCGAACCCATTTTTGAAGTCATGAACACAATGGGTTACGACGTTGGACTCTTGGGCAACCATGAGTTTGATCACGGTTACCGAAAAATTGAACGGTTCAGAGACCTTGTAGACCATCCTCTACTCACAGCCAATGCCTATGGGCCCGATGGTGCACTGCTCGGTGATGCACCCTATGTCATTTTAGATGTCGCTGGCATTTCTGTCGGCGTGATCGGCCTTGTGACGCAAGATGCGCCGATCCACTTCTCGCCGGTAGGCAATGAAGGATTAACCTTTGCGTCTCCCGCTGAGCGCTTGACCAGTTTAATTCCAAGTATTCGCCCACGTGTAGATGTCCTGATCCTCCTCGCGCATATTGGGCACGAAGAGGAGTTAGCGCTTGCCGAGAGGTTTCAAGCCATTGATGTCATCATTGGCGGCCATTCCCATACCTTGGTCGAGCAGCCGGTTCAGGTTGGACGAACCGCGGTCGCCCAAGCCCATCATTACGGAACCCATCTGGGACTCATTCGCGTAAACCGGGCCCCTGGAGCCCCTTCTGCCCCCCTTCAGATTAGCGGGAAACTGCTCAAGGCCAAGGATTTAGCCGACCCTGATCCGTTAGTCGAAAATCTAGTTTCTCTATTTGAATCGAAAGTTGAGGACGAGGTCGACGTTAAAATCTCCGAGACAGCTCGTGATTACTCGAAGATTGAACTGCAACCCATTCTCGAGTCTATCCTGGCTCGCGCTGCAGGCACCGAACTTGGGTTTTATAATCGTCGGGGTATTCGGGACGACTTATCTGTTGGGCCAATCACAGCCCGCATGATTTGGAATATTGAACCCTTTGGCAACACCTTGGTCCGCATGCGAATTAAAGGCAAAGACCTCATCGTTTTACTTGCCCAGGAGCCCGAGCGTCATCACTCAGTGCCTAGTATCGACCCCGATCGAGAATATCACCTTGCGACCAACAGCTATATCGCATCCCATGCAGATCTAGCCTTCGGCGACGATATTGAAACGGTGGATACTGGGCTGCTGATCAGAGACATCCTAATTCAACACATCAAAGCCAACGGACTGGAATAACACGCTGGTTTTTAGCTGGCCTGAAAAAAACTCCGCGCCTCGCTGACAAAACGTTCAAGCTGATCATGCTGCACCCAATGTCCCGCATTTTCAAAAACTAAAGATCGAGCATCTGGGAAGTATCCTGTTAGATCTTCTTTTTGGTGTTGGCCAAATTGGCTTTCACTACCACTGATCAGCAACAAAGGCGCTGTAATCCGCGCCCAGAGTGCTTTGGTCTGATCAAGCGTCAAGTCAAAAGGCGCCATCACGTGTGTTTGATTATCGAACTTCCAGGAATAACTGCCATCTTCGTTTTGATTACTTCCGTGGACTGTCAAATGTCTTGCTTGGGATTCGCTCAGGTGCTTGTTCTCCGTCTGCATCCGCTCAAACGCTTCTTCCAGCGAGCCATAACGCCGCGGTGAACGGCCCGCACCGGCTCTGGTACTGTCGACCCAATTGCGGATACGTTCGTGAACAGGCACTTCCTGATACATCCAAGCAGGCCCGCCCGTACCCTCGATCACAATCATCTTCTCAATATTTTCCGGGTAGGCACCCGCATAACGAAGCGCGACACTCCCGCCCAAACTGTGTGCGATGATTTTAAGGGGTGCAAGGTTTTGCTGGTGGATCAACTGGGCCAAATCGTAGAGGTACCCGGTGTGGTTGTAATTACCACCGAGAATTCGCTCGGAGTCGCCATGCCCGCGAAAGTCCGGCGCGAGAATATGGTATTCATCACGCAGCTCCTGGGCCACCCAGTCCCAGTTATGACAATGATCTCGATTGCCGTGAACCAGCAATAACGGCGGAGCCTCGGGGTTACCCCAATCGAGGTAATGCAGCCGAAGTCCTTGTGCAAAGTAGGAGTGAGATGTGGGGGACGCTCGATTGACGGACATGTCTTTTCCCTAAGAACCAATAAGGCAGATTGACGTTATTCCCTAGCACAATCGACAATGCCGCTTGGTGCCTGGGGATTTCGATGCGCTTAATCAGGTAGGCTCAAAACCCGTTTGGCAATAATATTGAGCTGCACTTCTGAGGTACCCCCTTCAATCGAATTTGCTTTGGTGCGTAGCCAAGCACGGGTCGCATCGAGTTCTTCTGCCTCAAACCCGTCCCCTTGCCAGCCGAGCATCTGCGAACCCATGGCCTTTAGCAGCAACTCAGACCGTTTTTTATTTTGCTCGGTGCCATAGAGTTTAAACATCGAAGAGACGAAACTCGGGGCTTTTGTTGACTGGGATTCCTCAAGGGTGCGACGGACAGTGAGCCCAAAAGCACGGTCATCCATAGCGTGTTGCGTAATTTCCTGTCGAATTTCTGGATCAGCCAATTTCTCGCCAGTTTTTCCGAGATACGTCTTTGCAATTTCCGCGACGGGTGTCCGAGTATTTCCACCGTCACCACCACCGATCATGGTTCGCTCATACTGCAACAACCGCTTGGCGACAGTCCAACCTTCATTGACTCGCCCAACAACGTTGCTCTTAAGCGCTCTTGCGTCTTCAAAAAAGGTTTCGCAAAACGGTGACAATCCACTGATCAACTTAATGGGTTTCACGGAAACGCCGGGTTGATCCATATCAAACAAAATAAATGTAATGCCATTGTGTTTCGGAGCGCTGGGATCAGTTCGAACCAAACAGAAAATCCAATCCGCGTTATCCGCCCCCGAAGTCCAGATTTTTTGACCATTGATAACATACTCATCGCCATCTGAGACTGCTCGCGTCTGCAAGCTCGCGAGATCGGAACCCGAATTAGGCTCGCTATAACCCTGACACCACCAAATCTCGCCTGAAGCTATTTTGGGCAAATGCTCAGCCTTTTGTTCTTCGGTTCCGAACTCCAGTAATGCCGGACCAATCATCGACAAGCCCATACCCACCAAGGGTGTCCTCGCTTTAATTCGCTGCATCTCTTGACGCAAGATCTGCGCCTCACTGACGTCTAAACCTGCCCCACCGTATGCCTCAGGCCAAGTCGGCACAGTAAAGCCTTTGGCAGCACATCGCTCCATCCACAATTTAGTGTCCGGGTTTTTAAATCGCGCGCGACGCCCACCACCGGGATACTCATCGGCAGCCATGGGGGTTCGCATGCTTTCTGGACAATTTTCTTCTAACCAAGCTCGAGTGGCGGTTCTAAATGCTTCTGACATTGTCCTTCCTTAATTCTTGATACTGGTACTTAATTTTTAATGTTTTACTGTTTAGATCTTATTTCTATTTTTATAGGGCTTTTGAGCTGCATCTCTGAAACGCGACACTCAGCCTGAAGACGCGAAATCTGCTTTTGGCCTACCAGTAGTATCCGACACCCGAGTGCCGCTTTCAACGCTCAGCAGGGCATCACCCATCGGGTGAACACTGCACCATCCATCCCATCAATATCGCCCATCAATATCGCTCATCAATATTTTCCATTCGAACCGCAAAGCCTTATCCCCTCACGGCCCCTAGGTCCTGGTGTTCGGCGATGGCCGAATCCAGATCGACGTAATTTCTCCGCGGGTACCTAGTCTAAAGACTGGACCCCAAGTGCCTGTGCCTTGGGAGACATAATGCGCACATTCCTTGGTGTGATAGAGCCCCCTCATCATCGGAAAAACCCGCTGCACCAACAGGTTAAACGGCCATATCTGTCCATTATGGGTGTGTCCACTGAGCGTCAAGTTTAGGCCTGCCAGCGCGGCTTGGTTCAATCCGGCAGGCCGGTGATACAGCAGTACTTTGTAGGCCTGATCGACTTGCTCGATTTGAGGTAACCAACGGGCCAATTGACCCGAATCATCTGAATCATCAACGCCGATGATTTGAACATCCGGTCTGAGTAACGCCGTCGCATTACGCAATACAATCACGCCCTGTCTCGCTAAACGATCGACAATCTGCTCGAGATCTTCGTAGCGCTCATGATTACCGATCACAAAGTAAACGGGTATGGAGAGCTCCGAGAGTGGCTCCAGTGCCGATTCAGGGAAATTTGTAACGTCGATAAAATCTCCGGTGATACACAGCGCATCTGGTTTGAGTATCTTCACCTTTTCAAGGATGTGTCGAAGAAAACCAGCACCTCTTGAGCCCAAGTGCACATCCGTAATTTGAACCAAATGCAATGGCGCGCTGACATTTTTATTGACTAAATTAACCGACCGCGTTCGAGGCGTCGCTCCCTGCCATATTCCCGCAGGCACCGCCAGACACAGCAGGAGGGCGGTCCCTATCCCGGCTGTCTGCTCAACAATCAATCCGGACAGCAACAAAACTTCTGCCAAAAGTACGCAGAGCAACACGATGGGACTGACTGCGAGGAACAACTCAAGGCCCTGTTTCAAAAAGCGCAGACCCCGTCCCTGCACCGCCCTCAGAGGCCAGCGACAAATAACCTGACTAAAAATAATAATTGACCAAGCCGCCACTGCCCAGGGGCCAGACCAACCCAACCACTCCCCCAAACGGAGAAATGGATACACCAAAAAAACAGCATGAACCAACACCAGCACAGCAATAAAGACGACGATCCTCGCAATGCGGCTCTGCTTCATCTTCCGCACGAGCACTGCACAATCATGGCCCGATGGCCTTCACGGCACATTACGCCTGGCGCCACCAGAGCACACCGTCGTCGTCTGATTCAGAAACCAGCATGCGCCGCTCTCGGGCGCAATGCAGGTGCGCAATGGCTTCTCCGGTCGCGGGGAAAAAGCTCATATCCGTGATCTCACTTTTAAAGATCGCCGGAAACACATCCACGGCCCGACGCGGCTCCGCGCAGAGGTCATAGAGATTCTCAAGTGCCACTTCGTGCCAATCAACCAAGGCGGTGAGTCGCTCATGCACGCCCTCGAATAAATCCTGATGGGCCGGCAAAACCAACAAGTTTGGCGGCAATACCTCTCTAAAATGAATACAGGACTGAATCCATTCTCGAAGCGGATTGGCATTTGGCTCGGAAGGCTGAACGCTGACATTGGGGGTGATCCTCGGCAAAACCTGATCTCCAGCGATCAAGACTTTGAGCTCCGGGCAATAAAGACAAACGTGTTCTGGCGCGTGCCCCTTACCAATCAGCGCGCGCCATTCCCGTCCGTTAATATCAATGTATTGACCATCTTGAATGCGTTGGTAACCCGCGGGCAGGACAGAAATACTGGCGCCAAATTGACCAAATCTTTCACGATAGCGATTCAATCGCGCTTCATCGAAACCCGCTTGACGGTAGAATTGAATCGCATCTTCGGGCACATCTTTCGGCTGATCAAAAGCCATCACCTTGCACATGTAAAAGTCGCTACGACTCATCCAAAGCGGACAATCGAAGTGCCGAGCGATCCAACCCGCATTACCGGTATGATCTGTATGCAGATGGGTCGCGATGACCCGAGTAATCGGTTTCTTATTGAGCACTTTGTCGAACAAGGTTTGCCAGCAGGCTTTAACTTCATCGGTATGGATACCCGTATCGACCACTGTCCAGCCATCGTAATCTTCCAACAGCCAAACATTGATATGGTTCAGGCGCCCCCAAAGTGGCAACCGGGCCCAGTACACGCCTTCTGCAACTTTGGTGACCGTCCCCTCCTTCGGAGCCTCATCCTGAAACCGATAGGTCAATGGATCAAAGCCGCGGCGGGATTTTTCGTTTTTTTTCATCAATTGTTAAACCTTGTACTGGTGATACCAAAGATCCGTAACCGCGATCGATTTCGCAGGGCGTAAGAGACCTATTCTCATTAATCTATACTTTTGGCGCCAAGTCTGACCCTGGGATTGATCCGATTCAGACCTGCTGCGTCATTGAGTATGAATTACCATTTTGTGATCGGCTTCGCCTATACTGCCGCCACCTTCCGAGGGATAGTCCTTACATGGATCCGAATGATAACACCGAGGCCGCCGCGGTACACGAAGAGACCCTGGACGTTCCGCCGTACGCGCAACGGGTACTGCTAGCCAGTCTTGTTATTGTCGGAATGGGGTTTTCTGTACTCTTCCCATTGCTTGCGCCCATTGGCCGGGAGATGGCCCTGTCTGAGTTCCAAATCACCAGCATTATCGGGCTGTCGTCGCTGGTGGTTTTCATCGCCTCGCCGGTCTGGGGCCGAATCAGCGACCGTCTCGGTCGAAAAACAGTGATGTTGATCGGAATGTTTGGATTTAGTGCAGGCACTGTACTGTTTAATTCGGTGCTCAATCTGGGGCTCGCAGGAACTCTTACGGGTTCCACACTGTTTGCCGCCTTGATCGTTGCCAGGCTCTGTCACGCCAGTGTGATGTCTGCCGCTATGCCCGCGGCGACGGCTTATATGGCGGATATTACAACGCCAGAAAATCGGACCAAAGGCATGGGCGCCTCGGGCGCTGCAAATAACTTGGGAGCAATACTGGGACCTGCGCTGAGCGGTCTGGCGGTCTTTTCTTTACTTCTTCCTCTTTGGCTGATCGCTGTCTTGACTTTTTTCAACGGTCTATTCGTCTGGAGATTTTTGCCCCAATCTCCAATGAAACAAGATAAAACAGCAGTGATCGGTCCCAAACTGCGGTATCTAGACCCCAGGATCCTTCCTTTCGTATTAGTTGGCGTCCTGATGTTCATGGGGTTCGCATTAGTCCAGCAGACGATGGGGTTTCGCTTTCAAGATGCGCTTAATCTCAGCGCACCAGAGACCGTCAGAGTTCTAGGAATCGCGATGATGCTCTCTGCCGGATGCTCCCTGTTTGCCCAGGCAATTGTTGTCCAAAAACTCAGTATTAAACCCTTTGATTTATTACGGCTGGCAATCCCGCTGCTGATGGTCTCTTTCACTTTGATGGCCCTATTCGAAACGCGCGCCATGCTGACCTTCGCAATGGCGCTACAGGGTTTTGCCATGGGAATTGCAGGACCTGCCTTCATGGCAGGGGCTTCCCTTGCGGTGAGCGCGAGAGAACAGGGTTCCGTCGCAGGCATTGCATCGAGCTGTGGCCCGCTCGGCTTTACCGCCGGTCCAATTTTGGGCGGGCTGCTTTATCAGGTTGATCCAGTGCTGCCTTATGCTTTTGCAGCCATTGTCTATGCTATCCTGATGGTGTTCATGGGAAAGCTGAATACCCGTCAGCCCGCCAGAGCACCTTGAACACAACCTTAGTTCAATCATAGTCTTTCTCAGGGAAAGCCGAATGATTCAAGAAATCCAAAATGATGAAGCCTCAACGTTCTCCGCCCCAACTCAGTCAAGGATGCGGATCAACGATCATTTTCAAGTGATCGAGGTTAGCGACGACATCCTTCAACTGACAGGCTGGACGTCAAGGGACCTTACGGGCCATCTGATTCAAGAGTTAATTCATCCAAGTGATAAGGCCCAAATGCAAGTCCTGCTTGCGGATAAGCCAAGCGGTGCGCTCGACGGCGCCTCTGCAACTGCCCGACTCCAGCATGCAATTCATGGTTGGACCCTGGTTAGATTTGAAATGTCGTCCGGTTTGGATACCGATCCCGAGGGGAAGGTGCTTCTTCTCTCTCAAACTCGAGATATGCCAAAAGCTGCATCACCGCCAATCCCAACAGAGCCCGCTGATCTGACGTCCTTGAAGTCGCTACTCGAGCATCAAGGTTTGTGCATCATATTTGACAGCGACCTGAACTTTGTATGGGCCAACGCTGACATGCACCAAACTTTTGAAACACTGCAAGAGTCAGCCGAGCCCTTCTCTGAAGCCCAACTTTTTGACCGTTATGATTTCAGGGCAGGTTCGAAACGCTTAGGGTCTCCTCCTTTGCTGATCGATCCAACGACCGGTCGCTGGCAAGGCACGGTGTCCGTTTCCCTGTCAGGAAAGACTCAGCACTTTCAATTGCAACGCAAAACTTGGTTATCCCATGGCGCCGAGATTGACTATGTTGTGCTATTGCTGCAACCGATCGAGGTCGCCGCTGAGCAGGGCTCTTCCGAAACAGAAACAAGTTTCACTGCGATCCGTCTCATCGCTCATGAATTCGGAAATATCTTAAGCGTCATCGGAGGGCACGCCTCGCTACTGAGTGCAAAACCAAACCACCTAAATCATCACTCTATCGAGCAGCTCGATCAGTACACCCAGCAAGCCATCGTTCTATTGGAATCACTCAGTCTTTTGGGGCACTTAGATGATCACCAAATCAACGTATTTTCCCCGATACAACACATCAAGGAACTCGAGCCGATACTGCAACTGGCGACCCGCAAGCGTTTATCCTTTGAGTCTCATGATCACATCAGCGGCTTCGAGTGTCAGGGTGTTGCCGCCCACTTTGATTTGGCGCTCATACAAAGCGCTCAAGCTTGCCAAGTGCTACTGGCTGAATCTGGCCGCATGCATATAAAAGTCGCAACGGGCGACGGTCTCCTTGAAATTGAGCTCGTGCTAACCGAGATCGACGCTCAAAAGGTTGCGGGCAAGCCCTTAGATACTGCCAATCATCGCATCACTGAACAATCAGTTCGGGAGCACTTCGAATCCCTGAGCACCCTCGCTGACGCCTATCACAGCGACCTCAGATTCAAACTCGAGGGACAGACACTGACCCTTGCCCTATCGCTTCCAGGACAACAGCTCCCCAATAAGGCGCTCGCTCAGCCGGATGTACCTGTCCGAGTGATCAAACAGGCACTGCTGATTGAGGATGATCTCGGCGTCAGCGACCTTGTCTCACTTTTTCTTGGAAGCCTTGGCCTCGACGTGACCAGCTGTGCATCGGAGCAGGACGTGGCGGCCCTCACAAACTACGACTTTGACATCATTGTTTCTGACGTCATGCTAACAGGCAGTAAGACCGGCCCTGACTTGGTCAGAGACATCCGGCGGGACAACCCTGGTATCGCCTGCCTCTTCATATCAGGCTACAAACATGGCGCACTCTCTCAGTCAGACCTCGAGCATCCAAAAACAGACTTTTTGGCGAAACCTTTTTCCAAACAAGATTTCACCAACCGCGTCGAGGCATTGATGGCAGCTTCAGATCCCAATTAGCGCTTGGCCTTTATCTCGCTGGTTGAGTAGCCGATTATGACGCAGCCCACACTCCAGGTGAGCAAGCCATCTCCGCTAAAAATTAGATCCGCCTATATCGTGATCAACCATCCTATTCGTAGCGTTGGCCACCGAATTGATTTGAAGTTTTCATCGCGCTAACGTGCCTTCTCCGATCGAAGGTAATGCAGATATGAGCCAACCCAAACGCGCCGTCGTGCTACTGCTCGATAGCCTCAATCGACATATGCTGGGTTGTTACGGCGGCAGAGAGTTTACGACCCCGAACATCGATAGGCTAGCCGCGCGTTCTCAGCAGTTCACCAACCACTACACGGGTTCCCTGCCATGTATGCCCGCGAGACATGACATCCTCTGCGGCGCACTTGATTTTCTTTGGAAGCCATGGGGCTCGGTTGAATTGTGGGAGCGGCCCCTAACCTATGAGCTTAAGCGCAAGGGTGTCGTAACCCAATTGATCACTGATCATCCGCATCTTTTTGAAACCGGCGGAGAGAACTACCATACAGATTTTTTTGCTTGGGATTATTTACGAGGTCATGAAAGCGATCCTTGGCGAACCCGCGCCGACCCCTCCTGGCAAGGAGCTCCTGCGCTTCCTGCTGGGACAAAATATCCTGATAAAGCATCGCCCTATGACCTTTCACGCTCCTACTTCCGAGAGGAAGCCGATTTTCCTGGACCTAAAACCATGCAGGCAACCGCCGACTGGTTGAACAAACACGGTCAACATCATGAGGAGTTTTTGTTATTTGTTGATGAGTTTGATCCTCACGAACCTTTTGACTGCCCTGAACCCTGGGCCAGCCGCTATGATCAGAATTGGTCAGGAGATCGCATCATTTGGCCGCCTTACACGAGCGCCGCTATCGAAAGTGGCTCGCTGACTGAGGACCAAGCCAGACACATACGCAATAATTATGGTGCGAAATTATCCATGATTGACCACTGGCTTGGAAAAGTCCTCGACGCCTTGGATGCCGGCAACTTTTGGGAGGATACCCTCGTCATCTTGTGCACGGATCACGGCCATTATCTTGGGGAGAAGGATATCTTTGGAAAACCAAGGGTGATCCAATACGAGACCATCGGTCACACCCCTTTGCTCATTGCTCACCCTGAATTAGCGCCCAAAGAGATTCACACATTGACCACCAATGTAGATTTGCATGCGACGCTGTCAGACTTATTTGAGCTCAAGCATGAACACGTCACCCACGGCAAATCCTTAATTCCAATTATGCAGTCGCCATCAACACCACATCGCGACTGGGCCATTGGCGGAATTTTTGGGAACTGGGTTCAAATTCAGGATGGTCGGTATAAATATGCAAGAGCGCCGGTTGAAAACAATTTTCCGTTGTCGATGTGGTCTAACCGATGGTCGACGATGCCAGTGCCTTACTACCCTGGTCTCAGGCTACCTAATCCAGATCAACGTGCTTACATTGACTTTATGCCCGGTTCAGATGTCCCTGTCCTCAGGCAGCCCTTCGAGCCCGGAGATATGATGCCTTTTTGGAGCCTCGGTGGTAGCGTGGACGATCATTATTTGTTTGACCTGCAAGAGGATCCGGATGAAACCCAAAACTTGATCGGCACGCCCCTTGAGTCAAAAATGATCGCACTCCTCGACGATGCGCTATCGAGTCTCGAGGCACCCAAAGAACAAGCACAACGTCTAGGACTGCCCAGTGCAGGCGTCTAACCAAGGCATAAGTTAACTGTTATTGCTGAAATTACACCTGCTGAAAGTTCAGTCTCAAACCTGCCTCTGGCCACGGCATCGATACCAGCTTTCCCGTTGCTGAGAGGGTGATATAAGCGGTTTTTAGCGCCTCTCCTCCAAACGCAACATTAGTCGTGAGCACATCCGGCATTGGGTAAAACTCTGTCATTGCCCCATCCGGGGAATGTGCCGTGATGCCTCCTGTGATCAGGGTTGCCACGCAAACGTACCCCCGGGCATCCACCGCTAGCGAATCGAACATATGATAATCCGGCCGCTGCGCGAGCATTCGACGTGGCACGTGCTCATCAAGGGTTCCCGGCTTGGAAAGTGCGTAGGCCCACACTCTTCCGGTCGGCGTTTCTGCCACATAGAGTGTTTTTTCATCCGGCGACAACCCGATGCCATTCGGCGCCTCCATCGGGAAGATAATCTCTTCGATGGTATTCATCGCCGCGGGCACATAGAACACGCCCGTTCTATCTCGACTTCGGGGACGGGTTTTACCGTGATCCGTAAACCAAAATCCCCCTGTCTCATCAAACACAAGATCATTTGGACCTTTCAGTCGCTCTCCATCACAGGCGTCAAAGAGCACGTCCACCGAGCCAGTCTCAAGATTAATTCGCTCGATTCTGCCGCCGGAATAATCTGCCGCCTGCTCACCAGGGAAAAGCCGTCCATCCCGTCCCCGATGCCATTGAAATCCTCCGTTGTTACACAGATAACAATGCCCATCGGGTCCGAGCGCTGCGCCATTTGGACCACCTCCAGGTCGTGCGACGACTTCTTTCACACCGTCAGAATGAACACGGGTGAGCGTTCCTCGGGCGATTTCCACCACGAGGACAGAACCATCCGCCATCGCGATCGGTCCCTCAGGAAATTCAAGATTCTCGGCTAAGACCTGCAAGTTTGTGTTATCCATGGGCATCTCCTTTCAGTTCAACAACCTGATCGTTTAACTCGAGCAAACCGACCTTTAGTTCAGGCTTCAGCCGGAGCGCCGCCGGGGTGAGCAATTTTTCCACGATCAGTGATCATCCTGGAAACCCGCACAAGCATGGCCTCCAGCTGATCTTCGTCGGTGCCCCGCATCACTAAGTTGGTTCCATAGCCGCTCGCGCGATAAAACGGATAAGAACCGAGATCAATTTCCGGAAAGTCGTTCTGGATTGCAGCCAAGTCATCTGCGACCTCGCTCTCACCAAGGAACGCGCCAACGGTTCTGGATCGGACGGGCTTGCCTCCCGGCAGCTTGGCTCGATCGAAGGTGCTGGCCATCGCCTGCATCACCATTGGCACGCCGGCCATCACAAACACATTTTCAACCTGGAAGCCCGGCGGGCCGCCGGTCGGGTTTTCAATCAGCGTTGCACCCACAGGAATTCGCGCCATGCGTAATCGAGAGGCCATCACCTGCGGAGGTGCTTCGCGCTTCCTAATCAATGCCGCGACTTCCGGATGCTCCTCGACTTCTATTCCAAAAGCGCGAGCGATGCTGTCTGCCGTGATGTCATCGTGGGTTGGGCCGATACCTCCGGTCGTAAAAACGTAATCAAACCGCGCACGGCAATGATTGACCGTATCCACAATGGTTTGTTCAACGTCGGGGATCACTCTCGCTTCGGTCATTCGGACTCCAAGCTCGTTTAAGACAACGCTCAAATGCGCGAGGTTGGTATCTTGAGTTCGGCCCGAGAGAATCTCATTGCCAATGATAATTAAGCACGCGGTGACTGTTTCTGATTGGGGCATAGCTCTCATTCCTGATCCTGACGCCTTTATTTTACCCGTCTTACTCAGAATTGCTTGTCTCATTCAAGACTGATTGCCTGATTGAACCTTGCTCGATGAGGCAGGACCTTCAAACTCGTCCTGATATTCTCCCCAACCCCTCCTGTTCGGCTTTACATCCAAGCGCAGCCGACGTCGCGCCTTCTGCATCGCATCGACTCAACAGACCCTGAAGTACGCAACGATCCGCTCGTGTTTTGGGCAAAACAGCGGGGAGGCAGAGCGCTGAAGATGGCCGCGACCTTAACATTTCAGCTCATCGGTAACACCCAAGCGGAGTGGCCATTGATTCACGTGACGAGCCAGTCCGGACACGATAGACTCCTCGACAGTTCCGGTCCGCCAATGATGCAAGATTAGTGCGTTCTCCGCTTGCCAGTGGCAGCCGCAAGCACCGATCATCAGGCGCTACAGTACCCGTTAAGCACAATCAAAAATCGATAGCTCTAATCCGAAAGGGTTGCGTACAAAAATGAGAGAATCGTTAGGAAGCCAGTATGAAATCAGCAGCTGAGGAGCTCGATCATATCCTCATAAAAGGTGCTCGCGAGCATAATCTTAAAAATATCGAAGTTAAGATCCCCAAACGTAAGCTGGTTGTCCTAACAGGCGTCTCAGGTTCAGGAAAATCTTCCCTTGCTTTCGATACCCTGTATGCAGAGGGCCAAAGGCGCTATGTCGAATCGCTCTCGGCCT
Source organism: uncultured Pseudomonadales bacterium (assembly GCA_938017975.1). Taxonomy (GTDB): domain Bacteria; phylum Pseudomonadota; class Gammaproteobacteria; order Pseudomonadales; family Azotimanducaceae; genus UBA9926. The sequence continues at coordinate 38,061 of CALIKQ010000003.1, forward strand.
ATGCGCGACAGTTCCTCGGACAAATGGAAAAACCCAAATACGACACCATTCGGGGTTTGTCCCCCACTATCTCAATTGAGCAAAAAACAACCAGCCGTAACCCAAGGTCGACTGTTGGCACCATCACAGAAATTTCTGATTACCTGCGAGTCTTATTTGCGCGTGTCGGACAACAGCATTGTCATCAGTGCCATAAGCCCGTAGCGGGTCAAACCGCAGAAAAGATTGTGCTTGAGCTCATGAAGCAACCCAAAGGCACCCGAATTATTCTCATGACCTCCCTGCTTGTAAATAGAAAGGGGGAGCATCGTGACATCATTGACACCGCAAGAGCCCAAGGGTTCGTGCGACTCCGGGTTAATGGAGAAATCCAACGCCTTGACGAGCTTACGGTGCTTGATAAACGCAAAAAACACACCGTCGAATTGATCGTCGATCGGTTGGTGGTGAATCCTGACATCAAGGAGCGGCTCACTGAGAGCGTCGAGCAAACCCTCAAGTTAGGACAAGGTGCGATGCTGGTACAGATCGGGCATCAGGACCGAATCTTCTCAGAGCACCTGGCCTGCAGCGATTGTGGTATCTCGTTTCCAGCCCTTTCCCCGCAATCGTTCTCCTTTAACAGCCCCCAAGGTATGTGTTTGTCCTGCAATGGACTCGGTACCCAAGTCGCCTTCGATCCAGATCTAGTCATTCCAGACACCGGGGCGTCTATTCGCGACGGCGCTCTCAAACCCGTCGGAAGAATTGATGGGGACAGTCGTTCCATCGGCGCACTTTTCCACCGTCAAATGTTTGAGCATCTCAGCATCCCTATGACCAAGCCTTGGAAAGCCTTAACCGCCAAACAGCGTAAAACCGTCCTGTATGGAACAGGCGAGAAGCGATACCGCATCAACTGGGGCTCTCACGGAACAAGTAACTCCCGCTACGAAGGGCTTCTCAATCGGTTAATGCGACGATTTACCAATACCCGCTCTGAAGGAATGAAGCGTTGGTATTCACAGTTTTTAGCCAATACTCCCTGCGAAGTCTGTCACGGCGATCGACTCAGGCAAGAGTCCGCAGCAGTTCGAGTTGCCGAGCTAACACTGACCGACGTGTCTTCAATGACCATCGACGCAGCGCTGGCTTTTTTCGAAACCCTCAACCTCAAGGGTGCTGATGCAGAAATTGCAGTTGAGCTTCTCAAGGAGATCCGAGGCCGCCTAGGCTTTTTAAATGCTGTTGGCCTGTCCTACCTATCTTTGAGTCGACTCGGACCATCCCTCTCTGGTGGAGAATCCCAGCGAATACGGCTGGCCAGCCAAGTCGGTTCGGAGCTCTCGGGTGTCATTTACATTCTCGATGAGCCCAGCATTGGACTGCATCAGCGCGACAATGAACGACTTCTGAGCACCCTGATCAAAATGCGCGATATCGGCAACACGGTTATTGTTGTGGAGCATGATGAGGACACAATTCGAGCATCCGACTATGTGATTGATTTTGGTCCTGGCGCTGGCACGCTCGGCGGCGGCATCATTCACGCAGGAACACCCAAGGCCCTTCTGAAGAACAAACAATCGCTGACCGGGGACTATTTGGCGGGTCGCAAATTCATCGCTCAGCGCGCCGAACCCAGAATTCCAAGGGGCATGGTAACGGTCGAGGGCGCGGCGGAAAATAACCTTAAATCCATCTCTGCGAAGTTCCCCTTGGGCCTCTTGGTCGCCGTCACAGGGGTATCTGGCGCTGGCAAATCAACCCTGGTCAACGATATTCTCTATCCCGCGATGGCGCGTTATTTTCATGGTAGCCAACAAAAAGTCGGCAGACATGACGCCGTTCTCGGGCTCGATCAGCTTGATAAAGTCGTTGCCATCGATCAGAAACCCATCGGGCGAACACCCCGCAGCAATCCTGTGACCTATATCAAAGTCTTCGACGAAATAAGAAAATTTTTCGCACTGCTACCCGAGGCCAGAGTGCGGGGATATTTGCCCGGACGCTTTTCGTTTAACGTCAAAGGCGGCCGCTGTGAATCTTGCCAAGGCGACGGCGTTCGAAAGATCGAAATGCACTTCCTATCCGACGTTTATGTTCGCTGCGAAGCCTGCAAAGGAAGCCGATTCAACGATGCAACCCTAGACGTGCGCTACCAAGGCAAATCGATAGCCGACGTGCTCGCCATGACTGTCGCAGAAGCCGTTGAGCACTTCTCCGAACATCCCAAAATAGTGAGTCAACTCCAACTATTGGTAGACGTTGGTCTCGATTATCTCGCGCTGGGTCAGCCCTCATCGACCCTGTCGGGAGGCGAGGCGCAGCGCATCAAACTCGCGCGAGAATTATCCAAGCTTGCGACCGGAAACACGTTCTACATCCTCGATGAACCCACTACCGGTCTTCATTTTGATGATGTCAGAAAGCTGCTGGTTGTCCTCAATCGGCTGATTGATGCGGGTAACTCAGTGGTTGTCATCGAACACAACATGGATGTGATTCGCACGTCAGATTGGATCATCGACATGGGACCCTCCGGCGGCCCTCTTGGGGGAAACATTATGGTTGAGGGCACGCCCGAAGATGTCGCCGCGTGCAAAACCAGTGATACTGGCAAATATCTCAGGCCTTTTTTTGATTTGGCGCCCAAGAAGCGCCCAAAGCGCAGTGCTTAGCGAATAGTACTTAGAGGAAGGGGCTTAGAGAAAAGGGCTTAGAGAAAAGAGCTTAGAGAAAAGGGCTTAGAGAAAAGGACTTAGAGAAAAGTGCCCAGCACGCCAGCTTCATCTAAACGCATCAAGGCGTGGACTGAAACGCGGACTCTAACGCGCTCGATCCCTCGCTGGCGCCCGTACAGCCTCGTCTAGACGCTGACCTGCGGCGTTTGAAGGCTACTTACTCGAACCGCTTCCAGCGCGGCAATCAATAAAGAAAAGTCGCCCTCTGTGCGTTTCACACGGATTTACGGTTTAATCGGTTGAAACCTGATTCGCGGTTTGATTTCAAATGCTGCAATTAATCTACCGATAACCCGTCAAGGAACTTGCATAAAATGACCGATTTTGATCCCAATACCGTCCCCATACGCGCGGCGGCAACCGTTATGCTGATCAGTGATGCGCCGGAACTCAAGGTATTGATGATGCGCCGCCATGCCAATACTGTATTTGCAGGCGGCATGTGGGTATTCCCGGGCGGCGCAGTCGACCCTGAAGACGCGCAGACCCCCACCGCAGGTGTTATCGAAACCGCTTATCCTGGCCCAATAATCGATAATACTCTGAACGCTCACCGAGCCTACTATGTCGCCGCCATTCGGGAATGCTTTGAAGAAGCGGGCATTTTGATTACCCGACCCGTTTCAAAGACCACGTCGCCGAACGACCTGACCCCAGATCGCCAACAAGCTGCAAGAGATCAGGTCAATGCGGGTGAACTGTCTTTTCAGGATTTCCTTGGTAGCGCCGAGCTGCTCGCGGATACCGATCAAATCAAACCGGTAGCGCGCTGGATCACGCCGTTGGGTTCACCCAAGCGCTTTGATGCACGGTTTTTCCTCGCAACGTGTCCGCCCGATCAAATCTCCTCTCATGATGCGGGAGAATTAGTCGACTCGGCTTGGATGCAACCTAAGGACATTCTTGATCGATTTGAGGCTGGCGAACTATCCATCATGACTCCGACTCTGAGAATGATTCAAAACTTAACACCCTTTCAAAACAGTGCCGCCGTAGTCTCAGCCTTAGGCAGTTTGACCGAGTATGACCAAGTTAAGGTCGATCCAGAGAGCCGAGCGCTGCTTATGCCTGGCGAACTCGGCTATGACGCTGCAGCAGATAATATCGAGACAGGGTGGGTGAGACTCAAACCGCAATAAGCCGCACAACATTCACCAGTCATTTTCGATCCGGGTCAGCCAATAGTCGATGTCCACATCTGGTGACCCAGTTAAGTAACGCCATAGCTTGAGCCGATTAATCAGTTCTAACCGCCCGGTATCCGCTTCATACCAAGGTTCCAGTCTCATCATTCGTTCGGCTATTGGATCGCTTCGTTTAGGATCAATCCAAAAAATGGGCCGCTGATCCTCCATGGAGCAGTCCAGATCGCTTGTATTCCAAAGCCGCACTTGGGGCTGACTAGGCGCCAGACGAACTTTATAGAGATAACGGTCAGTCGCTGACACATTCAATCCGGCCCCGTGCCAGATCCCCATATGAAAAATATAGATTGAACCTGCTGGACAAACGATGTGTTGTTGGCCGACCACATTCTGATAGCGTGCAATGGCCGATTCACTGACAATTCGAAGGTGCGAGCCAGGCACATAGCGCGTGCCGCCCATTGCTGCAGTCACCGCCTGGGGAAAGTAAAACAGTTGGATATCAAAAGCTCGTCTCGGATCGATGGTTGAATCCTGATGGGTATGCTGCGACGCCCGCCCCTTAGACCGTGAGCTCACGGGTTCCTGACCCATCGTAAGATGAAGAAAGTGATGGTCGAACCTCGGCTTACAACCCACCAAGCTTTCAATCGCGCCCCGCACGCTCGACAGAGAAAAAATACCATCAAGCGGATCTAAACCCTCGAAGTGTTCAAAAAAATCCACCCCGGGTGGTAGCGCCGGTAAAACAGCGCTTTCAAACAGGCGGCGATAGGCAACATCTAACCGAGGTGCTCCACCGCCAATCGGGCTTTGAACACGGGATAAAAACCGTGCGTTCAATTCTTCAGGCACCACAGCCTCAAGGCACAGCACACCAGATGCGACAAATTCAGCCATTTGCAGGGTCGTGAGCTTCATCGCTGCGCACCGCGAAGGCAGATGCCCTCTGGGCACTCAAGATCACTTGCAAAGCGCTTCACTATTCGAGCGACAACCTCCAGCGCCTCTGAGGAACCTGCGGTGCGGATGTGCTCGAACCTCATGACCGCTGCTCGCTGTCGGCAGCCACCGCGTCACTCTCGACCCACTTCTCGAACAAAAATTCATATTTTAAGTAGTCGGTACGGAACTCCGCTCCCGGTGCTGGCGCCATTAAAGGACTGGCCTGAATCAACCGCCAGCCATCACGAAGTGCATCAACCCCTGTTCGGTAGGGTGGTTGATTACCGTCTCCCGCCATTGGCGGGTCTTCGCCTGCACCATTGTAGCGACTCCATCCAATCACAGGCGTGTCTAAAGCTGAGGTAGACAGATATAACACGAGAATATTTTGTCGAGGACTCATGAGCGCTTTTAAAAATTCTTTCAGGAATTCAACCGATCTCCAAGACTAAAGTAAAGCACTCCGTCCGGATTTATGACTTCCAAGGGGTTCCAGAGCTTGAAAAAAAAGTTACAAATTATGGAAAAATGACTTGAAAGTGAAGAAATAATGGATAACATCCCTCCTAATTCGTTCAGTGAGGGGGACCTCATGCGTTTATTCTCAATCATATGGCTTGTGTTTTTGCCTTCCACGGCCCTCGCAGATGCGGCTTCACAGGTGTCTGCCGCCCAGTATGAGGCCTTGTCTTCAGTCAGCCAGAAGCCAAATTTTGCTGAGATGAACGACGTCCGCCTTAAGAAACAAGCATTTTTCGAGTACCTTGCGCCTTTCGTTGTCGATGCCAACAATGCGGTTCTCACCGAAAGATCGTTTTTACTGAATGCAGAAAACAAATTAATCGCCGGAGAAACACTCACTGCTGACGAAACAGACCAGGTGCGCTCGATTGCAGATCGCTATCGACGACAGCGCCTTTCGATGCAAGCACTCAACCTCGACACCATCGGTCAACTGCTCACCTACGTTGACACCATTCCACTTTCTCTGGCGCTCGCGCAAGCTGCCAACGAGAGCGGCTGGGGCACCTCGCGTTTTGCCCTCCAGGCCAACAATTACTTTGGCATCTGGTGTTATCAGTCTGGCTGCGGGCTTAAGCCAGCACAAAGAGACCCAGGACTAACCCACGAAGTCAAAAAGTTTAACAATGTTGGTGACAATATTGCCGATTACTTGCACAACATTAATACCAATCCAGCTTACCGATCATTACGGGATCTGAGAGCGACCTTACGAGACGCCAACGCACCTTTGCGCGGTGTCTTGTTAGCTGAGGGACTGCTCGCGTACTCGAGCCGAGGCGCAGCCTATGTGAAAGCGATCCAGCAATTGATCATCTCAAATGAGCTCGAGCAACGATCCTTACAATTGGCTTTGCTGACTCGCCAATAGTCAATCTCAGAAAGCCTTTCGTATGTCACTCGCGCAACAGTCATCCGAGCACGAATATACGCTCTATCACCTGCGATACGACCAAAATCCCGCATCACAGCGTACCTGGCAGCAGCGCATACACGATCTTGCCCTATCGTTTGATCCGTCAACGCATCAAATCCTAGGGTGCTTCTATGGGCTTTTCGGCCTGCAGAGCAGCGATTGCTTTTGTTTGATTTCGGGACCGGCCGATTCCGCGCCGACTCAAGAGCGTTTGAACCCCTCGACGCTGATGCAAATCCCGTTAATCGCCACGCTCCGCCCAACCAGTCCCCAAGTTCTCGATCAAAAGGGCATTTACGTTTTCCGGTTTTGGAAAATTGCCGGCGATCAAGTCGATAAGGCAGTCCAATTGTCTTCCGCGGCGTGGATGACCTTCGAGGAAAGTTTTGACACCGAAGTCAAAGCGCTGTTCCGACAGCAGCTCAAAGCAGAAGAAGAGTCTATGCTGCTTATCACTTGGTATAAAAACCTAACCGCTTGGGAAGCCTCAAGAAGTCCCGACCCAGCTGCGCTAGAGAATTTTCGTCAACGACAGGCGCTCATGCATTCTGTGATGCCCATCGCAACACGGCTGATTGAGCGCTAGGTCCACGGCGTTCGAGTCACCTCGAAACTGGATCGACAATCCATTCGAACAAAACCGACAACCTAAACATTCAGTGATTAGGCATTTCAGTGATGGGCCTTGAAAGGTTTAACCCAAGGCCTTTCTTGACAGGGCATGGTCGAGCTCTCATCGCCCCGCTTGGCGTTGGTCGCCGCTGACCTTGCTGGTCGACACTCGAAATCATTGATTCAAATAGAGATAACGCCAAAGCGTTGCCGCGACCAGGGCATGATCAATACGGCCATCGAGGAGCATTTCTGACAGCTCAGCTACGGGTACCAATACAACTTCCGTTTGCTCTGTAGCCGTATTTTGAATCGCAGCACTTGGCCGCACGCCCTTGGCCACAAACGTATGCAAGCGATTATTAAAGACCGCAGGATTGGGGTTCAAGACGCCCAGTGAGGTCAACCCCTGCGCAAAAAAACCAGACTCCTCAAGGCATTCTCGGGCTGCGGCGATATCCGGCATTTCACCGGGGTCTACCATACCCCCTGGGATTTCAAGCGACAGCGCATCGCTGCCATGCCGGTATTGCCGAACAAAGACCACCTCATCGTCATCGGTGATCGGAAGCACATTGACCCAATCCACAGTGTCAAGCACAAAAAAATCGTGCGCTTGTTCTGTTTTAGGAGAAACAGCCGTCACTTCCTGAACTTTTAAAATCCTCAAATCTGCCAGAATTTTTGTGGCAATTCTTCGCCATGGTTTCACCGATTCCGTCATGCGCTCAATCCACGAACTGGTACAGCAGCGCCATGAACCGCCGATGCCGCATCGGACGCTAAAAACCCAATCACGTCCGCAAGTTTGGATGTTGGAACCCAGTGCTCAAATTGGGCGTCAGGCATATCCTCACGATTCTTTGGCGTATCGATCACACTCGGCAACACACAATTGACGTTGACGCCTTGATGCCGCACCTCTTCAGCCAAGCTTTCGGTCAACCGCTCGGTCGCTGCCTTAGAGGCAAGATAGGCGCCCATGTTGGCTTGCCCGCGATTGGCTGCAACCGCCCCCACATTGATCACTTTGCCAAAGCCTCTAGAAACCATGGCGGGAATGACATTCTGTGTCATATAAATTACAGCCTTGGTGTTGAGATCAAACAGAAAATTCCATGTTGCATCTGAGGTTTCGTGGACAGCCTCACCCATCTGAAAACCGCCGGCAATATTACACAGCACATCAATGCGGCCACGCTGATCGAGGAGACTGGCCGTCAAGTCGCGACAGGCCTCTCGATCGGTTAAGTCGCAAACTCGGTGCTGGCAACTGGCGGTCTGCTCACCCAAGGCCTCTGTTAATAACGTCGCACTATAGTCGACAGCCACAACCCGAGCTCCCCGACTGCCAAAATGTTCGACAACAGCCTGTCCGAGCGCCCCAGCACCCCCGGTGACCACCACAACTTGATCATCAAACATATCCCGTTCTCCTCACTTGAATTCAGCGATGCTAAAGGCTTTACTGGGGGATTCCAAGTCCAAGACAAGAGCGCCACATGACCTCGAAAACGGAGAAACAAACATTTTGCAGAGTCTGTGAGCCAAGCTGCGGGCTCATTGCAAGCCTTGAAGATGGTGCGATCACATCGCTCAAGCCAGACCGAGAGCATCCAATTACGAAAGGTTTCGCGTGTCACAAAGGACTCGCAGTACTCGACATTCATCAGGATCCAGACCGCCTGAACTGGCCACTCATGCGCCGCGGCGCCAACCTCGAACGGACATCCTGGGGTGAGGCAGCGGTGACGGTCGGCGACCGAATCAAAGCACTACAAGCAACTTATGGTGACCACGCCATTGGTGTCTATACCGGCAATCCTTTGGCGTTTAACTCCACGGCAGGCCCAGCCATTGGCTCCTTTGTAAGCGCGATTGGCAGCCGACGAAACTTTAGTTCAGGCACACAAGACTGCTCCAACAAATTCGCGGCCTCTGAGGCTGTCTTTGGGTCGAGCACCATTCATCCTATTCCTGACATCGGCCACACCGACTTCTTACTCATCCTGGGCGCAAACCCACGTGTGTCTCATATGAGTTTTGTGTCGATCGCCGACCCCATCGCCGAACTGCGAGCCGCTAAGAAACGCGGCGCGCGCCTCGTCTTCGTTGATCCAAGGCTTAACGAATCCGTCAGTGGCCTGGGCGAACTCCTTCAGATAAAACCGGACACCGACACTTATTTGCTCGCAGCCATGGTCAATCACTGTTTCAGCCATGGGCTGATCGACGCCGCGGTAACCACTCAATATGCCCAAGGCCTTGATCATCTCAGGGCGTTCGCAGCCGAGTACTCCGCCCAGAAAGTTGCGTCCGTCGTCGGTTTGTCCGCCGAAGCGATCGAGCAAATGGCTACCGACTTTGCAACGGCAGAACGCGCAGCAGTCTACATGTCAACGGGCGTTAACATGGGGCGCCAGGGCGCGCTCGCCTACTGGTTGCTCTACATGTTGAGTTTTATCACCGGCAACCTGGGCCGCCAAGGCGGAAATAAATACGCCCAAGGCTTTTATCCCGCCGCAAAAGCTGGCGCAACCCGCGGCCAAGCACCCACTTTCGAGGATTCTCCATTTGGATCCATTCGGAAAATTCGAGGTTCGCTGCCGGGCAACTTGATGGCCGATATGATTCTAAATGACCCTAACCCCATTCGAGGACTGGTGGTGATCTCTGGCAATCCGTTGCTCTCTATTGGTAATAGCCAGCAGATGAAGGCGGCGCTTGAAAAGTTAGAGTTCTTGGTCGTGATTGATATCTATCCCAGTGCCACCAGCGAGTATGCTGATGTTGTGCTGCCGGCAACGGACATGTTGGAGCGTGCCGACATCAACCTATCCGGACTGGGCTTACAATATCAACCCTTCGTTCAATTCACTGAGCCCATGACAAAACCTGGCTTCGAGCGGAGGCCTGAATGGCAAATTATGGCGCTGCTCGAACAAGGTTATGAGCAGGGTAATATCGATGAGGCACAAATACCCGACCCCTTTTCTCGCCTGAACCATATGCTCAAAGCCTCGGACACCAGCATAGAAGCCCTGATGAATGAACCTGTACCTGTGAAAGTGTTGCCATCACCGAATCCAGAAACGTTCTTTGACTCAGTCATACAAACTGAGGCAGGACTGATCGATTGCTGCCCAGATTCCATGGCGGATGCTCGAACACGTTGCGCAGATATATTTAAGGAACTTGAGCGTGAATCGCCCAGTCAACTCAAAATGATTAGCCGACGCACCAACTATATGCTCAACAGCTGGTTCCATAATCTGACTCGGCTAAAGCGCCCTAAACACCGAGATAATCCGCTGTATATGCATCCCGATGATGCCGCTGACCGGCAGATTACCGCCGGCGAAATAGTCACGATCGCTAACAACGCTGGGGCTCTCGAGGTCAGAGTGGAAATGGACGCAACGCTGCGACCTGGGGTTGTCGCAATGACTCATGGCTGGGGTCATCAAGGCTCATCAATGCAAACAGCAGCTAGCTTCCCGGGCGCGAATTGCAATGTGCTGCTGCCATCAGGGCCCGACAGTTTTGATCCCTTCAGTAATCAATCATTCATGACGGGGATCCCGGTTGAAGTTCGACCTTCCGTCTCAGGCCGCGCAGTTTAACACCAGGGGGGGCCGTTGGCGGAACCCGTCTCGGTGTAAAAAGCTCAGAGGGGCCTGACTGATCAGTATTAACTGCAGACTTGAGCGCAGACTGATGGCTCACCTCAGAAAAGGCGGGGCTTTGATCAAGATTGGGCCACCCTTTTTTGACCTTGTTTCAAACTCTGGTGGGCATCTCTGATTACCCAAATAGCGTTCCAAGTGAGAACGCCATTGATTCAGCGAATTTAAGGAGCAGCCGCTCGGACAGAGCCCCCTATCCCAATGCACTGACACAGCGATTATGGCCCGTCGATGGCACTTAGATTGGGTTTTTATCCATGGTTTAAACCGTCATCACTTGCCCATCTCATTTTTTATGGTATAAAAGCGCGCTTATGAAGTTTCAGCCACCTACAGTTTTGACCGACAATCTAGACCGTCTCGGAATTTTTCTCTCCGCGACTTGCTTACTGCATTGTTTGGCGTTACCCGTCCTGCTGACCCTTGCCCCGATTGCGCAGTCCAGTTTCCTCGATGAACACACCTTTCACGTGCTTTTACTGTGGTTTATTGTGCCCACTAGCTTGATCGCACTGGGCATTGGCTGCCGAGACCATAGAGATTCGATCATTTTGATGCTAGGCGCTGCTGGACTCACCTTGCTGGTTGCCGTCGCGCTGGTTGGCCATACCTACATCGGTGAGCGCACCGAGCGCATCTTGACGATTGTAGCGGGACTAATGCTGGCCGCCGCACACATCAGAAATTTCCGAGTTTGCCGCGCTATGCGATGCGATCATGAGACAAGCCAGCATCATTGAGACATCGCATCAAATGGATCAACAACGACACAGTTGGTCCGCCGACCTGAACGGATTGCCATCGAAATTGAAAATTCGCGCGCCCTAATCCGCGACCAATGATCCGATAATGATCAGGGTTTTGAAGTACTTTAAGGGGAATTTCAATAAGCTCAGACACCTCGTCCGCATTTAATCGGCACAGACAGTCGGGCATCGCCTTAAAAACATGCGCTTCAATCAAAAACCCTGACTGGGTGTAATAGTGGCCCATACACCCGAGCCAGGTTAAATCCTGAGCTGAAAGCCCTATTTCCTCTTCGGTTTCACGCACCGCCGCATCCCGCAGCGAGTCATCGGAAACTGCCTCGCGGCCGCCAGGAAAGCACCACTGTCCGCCAAAACGGATTTTAAAACTGCGCCGGGTCAGCAACAGGGGGAAATCAGGCTGATCACGCAGGATGATCGCGACTGCTGAGCGCCTTGCAGTGGCTTTAATCCGTTGCCCAACCATAGGTTCAAGGTGGGGATTGGGCCATTCGACCTCGCTGCCCAAACCTTGTAGACGCTGCTGAACCAAAATTGAATCAAGCTCAGTGGGGGAAAACCTCAACCACTTCTGACGGTGCTCAAGATAGGGATCTTTCGCCAAGGACATCGCTTTCCTTAATCGACTAAGCGTCTGTCGCTACTAGGGATGATGAATCGAGAAGCGCGTCAAAATAGGACTCATCGGAGCTCAAACCGGGAAAAGCGACTAATCCCCAGCTCGTAGTTGTTCTTTAAGTTCTCGATAACCAATGAGATGAATTCCCTGCGCCAGGGCAAAGTCTCTGAGCCGTTGATCGGAAAATGCCACAAAATCAGCATGTCGAGAAGCGTGCGTGTCGGCGATGGCGGCCAGCTCTTCTCCGTCAACAGCAGGATGAAAGAGCAAATGGGTTAAACCGGGCGCTACTTTGCTGATGAGATTTTTATAAAACGCCGATTTCTCGTTCAAAGGGACCATCGTTTCAATCAGAATATCATCCAGCGTTGGGTTTTTCTCCTGCTGAACCATCTCTAAAATCTCCAAGTAACCCTCTGCCATCTCTCCTTCACCCAAACTCTCCAGCCGGTCACGGGTGATTCTGGGTAAAAAAGCCGGTATCTGATACTCAGCCGCCAACCCAAGATAGCGCGCTAGGAACTTAGGATGCACCACCGAGCCCATATGTGTGTCGATGTGCGTCACATCAATGCCCGCTTCAAGTGCCCGATCAATCTGAGCGCGCATTTCCGCCTCTGCTGCATCGACCTTCACATGACGAATGGCATCCTCACGCGTTGCCCACAAGTAACCACTCGCATCCAGAAGACCAGAGGCCGGATCACGGGTACTGAGCGCGGGCCAACGGAACGTAGGATACTCGGCCGTGAGCGTCAGATGCACCCCCAGGTCGAGCTCAGGGTGGGCAGCCGACATCATTGCGGCCTCTTGAAACCACGGGGCATTAACCAAAATCGAAGCGCAAGTCGCCGAACCCTCGGTCAAGCATTGCAAAGACGCTTGGTTCGCCGCATGGCAAAATCCCATGTCGTCGATATGGGTAATGAGGACTCTGTCTTCAGGTCCATATCCCATTTTTTTAAGAAAAGGATTCATTTCAACAGAAATTTGCAAGGCCCTCCGCGGAAACCTCAACCTGCAAGCCGCAATTCTCACGCTCGACCATCTCCGCAAGAACAAGAGGATCTTCAACGTTGGCCCAAACCCGGTCACCTTGATCCGTCAGACAAACCAAATGTCCAACGCTGGGCCCCTGAGCACCATACATAATGGTGTAAGACTCAACCGTTGCCTTGCCGGCATAGGCATCAAGAACCGTCTTCGTAGGCAAGGCGTCGACCTCGTCTTGAACGTCTTCAAACGCAAAATCCTTAGCCGGTGCGGTAGCGCTATACACGCCAAAAGAGTGCTTTGTCAGATATCCCCCGTTCGCCGTAATCAAACCGATCTCCGAGGGATTCAGGCGACTGAGCTCCACCATTCGAGCAATGCTGTGCATGACATAGTTATTCAAAGGCCCGCCACCGAATGTCAGACCACCGGTAATCGTCAAGGGTTGATTTTCATCTAGACCAAGCTCCTTGGCTGCAATCTGTACGGCCGAGGGAAAACAGCTGTACACATCTACGCGATCGAGGTCAGCCACCTCCACGCCCGCAAGCGCCAGCGCTTTACGGCCCGCCAATCGAATCGCGGGGGACGAATGCAGGTTATCGCGATTGGAAACCGCATAGGTATCGTGAGCATTCGCGCCAGACCATGGATACACCCACTTTGCCTGGGGCACGCCTAATGCTTGCGCTCTCTCGACGCTCATCATGATGAGCGCCGCACCCATATCTACCGCATTATTTGAGTTCATGAGCTTGGGATAAGGAAAACTGACCATGCGATTGCGCGCTGATGGCGTGGCGATATCCTCGGCTGACATTGCTTGTTGAATCCAAGCACTGGGGTTATTTTGCGCAACCGCACTGAAGCCACTCCAAAGCTTCGATACCCTTGCGCGATGAGCTTGGATGGATTCTCCCCGCGCATATCGGACGGCATTTTCAAAAATTGGATACATTTGAATTGGCGCTAAGACACCTCTGGCAACCTCCGCATCGCAAGACATCGGTACTTCTTCATCAAGCATCTTGTCGTAGGCACCTGCCGTTTCGAGGTACTCCATCTCTTGACCTTGCTTGGCCAGTTTCGCCTGTGCATTGCCCGTCTCGGCACCCGCGAGCAACACCACATGATTTAGACCCTGCAAAATATCTTGGGCGGTCTGGTTTACCAGAGCCTGTACCGAGTTACCGCCAAAAGGCGTGCCGACCCGCTCCGCGCTCGGTACGCCGAGTTGTTCGGCCAAATAGCCCGCTGGCTGCTTGTACCGCCATCGACCTCGCACAACCCGCACACTGTCGATTTGGGCCATTAGCTCAACCGCTTCGGCATCCTCCACCGCAGCCCGAGCCGCGTCGAGCATCAAAAGCAGCGGTTCTTTGGCTTCCGAGACATCGTCAAAACGCTGAAGAATTTGGCTTACGCCTACTAAGACAGGTGTATTGGGGTTCATGATAGGCTCCAGATTCCGAGGACCGTATTCTGCCACAAGCTGTAGTGGTTTTCACAAGAGCACCAAGGTACCCTTGGCATCGAATGCTTTAAGTCACTCCGACAACGGTGAATCTTTGAAAATCGCAGTAACCGCCTGGGACCTCAACCGAACTGAAGCACTCGCCCAAGTGCCCGAGCAGGCGGTTATCGCTGAACGGATGGGATTCTCGGGATTTTGGCTACCCGAAAATCACTTTGCGGGCCCCGCCGCTTTGAGTGCGCCGCTGATCTTACTTGCAGGCGCAGCAAGCAGAACACAAACCATTGATTTGGGAACGACTTCTCTGGTGTTACCGATTCGTCATCCAGTCAGCGTTGCCGAAGAAGTTGCAACCCTTGATCAGCTCTGCGGCGGAAGACTGATCCTGGGCCTTGGTCGAGGCTTCAGCAATGATCTGTTCGAAGTATTTGGCGTTGACCCAAAACAAAAAAGAACCCTCTTTAAAGCAGCGCTTAATCGCATGATCGCGCTCTGGCAGGGCGAGACTGTTGGGAACAGCAATGAGCGCAACATCTATGTGTCACCAGCGCCTCATCAATCCCCCTATCCACGAATTTGGATTGCGGCTTTTGGTCCCTTGGCGCTCAAGCAGGCGGCGGCTTTTGGCTGTCCATATCTCGCCTCGCCAATGGAGAGTTTCGGTGAGCTAAAGCAGAATCTGGAAATCTACCACGCTGCGCTCTCAGAGACCCAAAACGTGATCCCAGACTGCGTACCCATTATGCGAACCATTTTTATCACCCACGATGTTGGTCGGGCCGATGCGGTAAGCGCGCAGCTCAGCCTCGAGCACCAACAACGATCCACCGAGCAACCGCGCAACGACCCACCATTCCTAGTCGGCACACCACAGGCCGTCAAAGATCAGTTGACGCGTTATAAGGATGAATTGGGCATGAACTATCTGGTTGCGCGAGGTCGAATCAAAGGTGTCTCAAACGAGGAGCAACTGGACTCCCACGCACGACTCCTAGATTTGGCACTTTAATCTCAATCAATAATTTTGATCAGCTGTCCTTCCCTGGGCTCGCCATTTGGATAGAGTCCGTTGATCACCCTTAGCTGATCTTCTGCATAGTTGGGAAGATCCGAGGATGCGGCCAACTGCGCAATCGTTGTGTCACTTTCGGCGCGCACGACCTGCACTTTTAAGGGTTTTGCATTGGCAAATTCATCGCGTTTCATGCGTGCGAGGCTAAATCCAATTTTGATAAAATCACTGTCGCTCGCCAGTTTCTTTAAATCAAAGCGACCCGAACCCTGGCCGATATAGGCGATACGACGACGCTCATCGAACAAAATAATCAGCCGAACGGGCCGAACGCCAAACACTGTATCAGCACGATCTGCGATGCCGATAAAGGCGGGCAAACCATCGATCGTC
Organism: uncultured Pseudomonadales bacterium; assembly: GCA_938017975.1. Lineage (GTDB taxonomy): Bacteria > Pseudomonadota > Gammaproteobacteria > Pseudomonadales > Azotimanducaceae > UBA9926. Next base: position 53,868 of record CALIKQ010000003.1, read on the forward strand.
ATTGCTCTGCCCTCACGAATCGAAAACCCGAGCTGTTCCCGAGCCATCAGCTCTGGCGACGTTTTAACCTTGAGGCGCTTGGTCATCAACTCAAAAGCCGCGTCTCCAGTCTGGGAAACAAATTGCACCCCGTTTTTGACCTGATTCTGTCGCCAGCCACTGGGTAAGGCAAAGGTAATCCCGAGCCCGCCATGATAGAAACGATTGTCGCGTATCACCCCGGTTTGCCGGGTTGGGCCATACGCCAATCCATTGAGTTGCTGCAAAAACTCGTCGGTCTGAATAAAATCGCTATAGTCGACCAACAAAGCGTTTGATTTCTCGACGGCCTCTTTATACCGCGTATCGTTATCGGGATGAGTGGAAAGAAAGCCGTGGTACACCCTCGGCGGACGTTTCTCTAATTTTGCCTGCTGGATTTCAACGCGGTCTTTGTTCTTGAGGATTTCTATGGTTTTAAGCATCGCCGTCGGGGAATAACCAGCTTTGGCCATAAAAGATGCGCCTACTTCGTCAGCCTCAAGCTCGAATTCACGGCTATAGCCGGTAATCAGCACACCACCGAGCACCTGCCCCAGTTCTGCAACGCCTCGCTGTCCCGTCAGCATCGCCGCACCCATCGAAGCCACATTTTGTAACGTGTTACGCCTTTGTCGGCGGATACCATGTTTCTCTGTGATATGCGCGATCTCGTGGCCAAGCACTGCCGCAAGCTCTGACTCTGAGCCAAGATGCAGCAACATCCCTCGAGTGATGTAGACATACCCCCCTGGCAGCGCAAAGGCATTGATCATGTCGTCGTTCAATAAGGTAAAAGTGTACGTCAGTTCTGTCCGAGTGCTCTCCTTCGCAATCCGTTGACCCACCTGATTGACGTAATCCTGTAATTTAGCGTCCCGATAGATGCCGAATTGGGCAATCACTTTTTGATGCTCAAGTCGGCCTTTCTCGATCTCTTTTTCTAAAGACAGGCTCCATCCCGACTGGGAGGCGATCGATAACATGACCAACAAAAATATTGACACTTTCAACCGCATACTCATTCCTTCAGCAGTGACCTAGTCGCGCTTAGCGAGGGTTACAGCGCCTTATGAACACCCTGTGGCCCTGCTAATCGGGCCCACCAAGCCTAAAGATCGCGCAAAATCCCATTATTCAACAGCAATCCTGAAAATCAACTGAACGAATTGCCAATAAGGTTCGTTTAAACCTAGACTGATCCCATCAATTTGGCTATTCAAGACATTTATGCGCTGGATAGATTTACGAAAGCATTTTTTCTATGGACTACCCCCGCGAAAATGGGCAGCGGCCCTTAAGGCTTGTCTTTTATTCATGTCCTTGATCCTCGGTACCCTTGGATTACATCACGGCTCGAAGGCTGGGCTCCCAGCACACACTGCTAATAGCAGCCAAGAAAGCCGCGACGTCGATACGCTCCAAGCACTCGGCGCCGCGGCGCGCGAGCGCAATGCGTGGGCTGATGCCGAAGATTATCTACTCCGCGCTCAGTACCAGTTGCATCGAGAATTCGGTGTTACAACTGCTAAGCAACAACCGATTGTTGAAGGTCTAGCCACACTTTCTATCCAATCCGAAAACTATCAAAAAGCCAACCAGTTATTTGAGTTCAATCACTTTGTTGCCCAAAAAACCACCCTACCCGCAAGTATGATTCAAGCGGACATTGCGCTCGCGAACTGGTATCTACAGTCTGGTCAATTCGAGCGCGCCGCAGCACTGCTTGAACCTTCTGAGGCAGACGATTTCACAGGCGCCAACTTCATTCCGGAACGCGCCCTGCTCAGACTCGATATCGCTCGATTTACACGACATTGTTGCTCTCCAAAAGAAATCATGGCAACGGTCGAGCAAGCAGAGCATTCTGGGTTGCCAGAGGACAGCCTGCAGCAGTTCAGGCAAGCAGCCATTCAACTACTGATCGTCAGCGGTCATAACATCGAAGCCGCATCTATTCTTAAAGCCGTTGCGTCCTCCCAAAACGCGCCACCCAGAATGATTGCCGGCAAACGACGCATAATGCACAGAGACCCCAATCGTGAGCTGAGTCAGATAGAGAGGCGGCAAATCGAGCAGCTCCTGCAATTGCGGGGCATGGGCTCGGACCCTCGCATGAATGATGCTCTGTGGAATCGGGGTCCGCAGACCGTCACAATTAGCAGCTCCGACGAATTTCTGCCGATCGAACGTCCTGAGCAATCCGAACTTGGCGCCAATCGTCAATTCCATGCGCTCACCGGGCACCCTTTGCGCTTCCGAGAAAAAGATTTAAGACAGATATTGCCTGCAAAATATTTGAAAAAGGCAAATCTTGAAAGCCTCGAAATCGTCATGGTCTTCGCGATCACACCCGAAGGCCGGGTACGAAACATCAGGTTCGAGGGTCCTTACGACCGACAGATCAAAGAACTGATGCGGGATACGCTGAAAGCGGTTCGCTTTCAACCCGAGCTCAGGAATGGCAAGCCCATCCTGCGTGAAGATTTTAGACTCGTTCAGAGTTTTCCACTCCAAGGGGAGGCCTAACCTGTGACTTTCAGTTTTAGAACATGGCTGTTGATTACCGCGGTCATCGCTCCATATTTCGCGATGGGTCAAACCAGTGGTATTAATCCGACCTTGATCCTAGATCATCTCTACCCATCGCCTTCATTCTCCCAGTGGCAGGCGTTCAAACCGATGCCTGGACCAAGTTCTGAGCCTTTATCTCAACAAGCTGCAGCGGTCCTTGCCAATGACCTCATCGAGCGACTCAGTATCGATGAAGATGTTAACGCCACTGAGCAGGGTCAACTCCTGTCCAATGCAGGTGTCCTGCAGACCTACTCAGGAGATCTCATTGGAGGAAGATTAACTCTGGATGAGTCCCTCGAAATGCTGATGACAGATCGACACCAATTTGATCCAGCAATTGCGACCCTGGTCACTGCCATCGGCATTAATGCATTTCTTCAAGAGGATTTCGAGGTGGCTGAAAACCACTTTCGATGGAGTCAGCACATACAGCACCGGGAAGACGGCATATATTCTGCGAACCAAGCCAAAAACCTGAACTGGTTGACCCGGGTCTATCTCGCAGAGCAAGATTTCACCGCAGCGGACACGGCGCAACGCTACATTCTTCGGATCGCTCGCAATACCTATGAAGAAGGCTCGCCAGAACTGACGAAGGTCAAAGACGGAATCGCAAAGTATTTGGCACAACGGGGCAAAATGATTTCGCCCCTATCTGACGAGCTCCAGCGTGCATTGAGGCAAACCCTTTTTGCCGAGGCCATCACTCTGCTCGATGAGAACCTACGATCTATAGAGGCCAATTTTGGACCCCAAACCCTAGCATTGGTGGACACTTTAGAAACTCAAGCGGATATTTATTATTGGCGTGGAAATCACAACCGCCAACAGGAACGGGCGCTCGAGCGAGCCCTCGACATCTTGCGACTCCAACCCACACCGAGCCCTGATCGGCTGGCAGCCGCTTGGTTCAACCTTGCCGACGGCTACGTATTAACAGGAAACCGAAAAGCGATCTCGGCCTATGCCTCAGGCTGGTCGCTAAAAACAAGCGCTGCGGTCACCACCAGCCATGAAGCGCCTGGCCTTCCTTCCGGCACGACAGCCCCGACAGCTATTTCGACAGCAACCGCCGATCCATCCAAGAGCCCTTCTCCCTCGCTTGACATCGCAGGTGCTATCGATACGGGCCCCTTGCCGACGCAACCCGCACTGCTCTGGCCAGAGGCTTATGCCGCACTTTACTTCGCGCCCGTCAACGAGGCGAAATATCCCGCGGACGTCGATTACTACGTGGATTTCAGTTTTACCATTTCAAACATGGGCAAACCTAAGCGTATCCGCATCACCGATCGCAATGTCCCCAGTGAAGAAGCGCGCTGGGCCCGCTCTGCCATTCACAGTAGTCGCTATCGCCCCGCCCTCGTCGACGGCGTCGCTGTCCCTTTTGAGACCACCTATCGCCAGGCTTTCACCCGCATTGCCCCCCTGTCAGAATCTCCCCCTGCCGCTGATCCATCCGCAGCTCAACCATCTGCCCAAGAACTCCTACCTTCCCAGCCCTAACCGAACCCTCGAGCCCCAGGAACTTTTATTACTCGCCCCCTACGAAACTCCTCAGCTGGTTCGCAAGTCCCTTGCAAGCCGCGTTTCCTGGTCTTGCCAAAATTGGAATCGGTACCACCAACCCGGCCAAATAACTCGTCCCGTTCGCATCTGCGCTGATCTGTCCGGAGGCGTCTAGGGTCTCTAGATCCCAAACGGATGCCTCATATGACGCATCTTGTTCCCAAAAACTCATACCAAAGCAGCCACCACCAAAGGTGCTTACCGCACAGCTCATAGAGCCACCACTATCAATCGTCACCGTATCCCCTTCTATCCAGGCCAAATAGCGAATTTTCGACGCTCTAATCCGGTCTCGAACACCGGGCTCACTAAACAAGCGCCCAAGGTCGCCGGCATTGCCTGGCGCTGTGCGAGGCTCGAACCAAGGATAAAGATCATTCTTAAATTTTTTCTGTCCAACAAGCCGGATTGGGTTGCTCCCTTGGCTCAGGATATCCTCGAGACAATCTGTAAAGCTCTCCTCTGTCTCTCGATCGTTATACGTTGCCCTCCCCAAGATCACCATCGCTTCTCCTGCAGCCAACTGAGTCGTCGAGCTTCGGGATTCCTCGATCCGTGTCGTCGCGCACCCTGATAGCAGCAGCATCAGAAGCGCAGCATAGGTCGCAACGCGGATGCTCGTGCTTGGTCCCGCGATTTTGAAGAGGCTTTTGTCTTTGGGATTCATGGGCATTTTGGTCTCGGCTCGTTAAACGGCTTGTCAGCGGCGAATCTGGATTGATTTTTCCAACAGCGCTCGAACACTGACGCTTCTTTCACCCTTCATTCACACTTCTTTCACGCTTCTACTCATCACGCTTCTACTCGACCCAACTCAACCAAGCTGACGCTGAGCGAGGTCCTTTGGTGGCTGCCGAGTGCTCGCGTCGAACCTGAAGCCGCTCGCCAGTCATAGCGTCTCAAGCTTACCCTTCATTACATCACTGGCATTACATCACTGGCCTGCCATCTCTATCCAAAATGTATTGATCGATCCACTCCGAGACGTAGGCTTGCTTCGGCCATTCAATCGCTATTCTTGCTCCCGCATCGCGAATGGCTTCTACCGATGCTTGGTTGAGCGCCTTATTGGCCTGAAAAGCGCGACTCTCACTCTTTCCGTAACCCGTGACGATCCAATCCCCAAGGGGCTGGGCGTCAGCACCAAATAACGTGAGCTGGTACTTGACCGACACTGAAAAGAAATTCAAACCCGAGAGCGCAGGCGTCAAAAAAGCGTATTCAACGAGGTCAACTTGCACAAAGCCGTTAGGGCAGTCAGGGCTAGGAACAGGCGCCTCGGACCCTCGACAAGCCTCAAGCTCTGCATCGACAGCCGTTAGGAACATTGCGTCGAACAAGGTACTAAAAAATCTTTGATTCAGCTGACCCACGTCGATCCGCCAACTGCCGCCTCCACGAGGCAGCTCCTCGTTGTGTACATAACTGTTAAATGAAGGCTGTGTGATCACCCCAATGCTGAGGGGTAGCGCTTCTATCAGAGGAGTGGGAACACGACCTTCAACGGTAATCGAATGGCTGCACCCGCTCACCAGTAACAGACAAGCCAAACCCGCCGTCAGGGTCACAAAAATAGCCGAGCCGAAGGGCTTCACGACACCCTCTGCGTACTTTCCCTGACGCTGATCTTTTCGCATGCTGCTGTTCTCGCATCTGGACTGACCGTTCCCAGCCCAAAGATAAAGGGGATTCATGACGGCCTTTCGAATTGGGCGCTCTGCCCTCCCATGTTTAACGGCTTCAACTCCCGAAAAATTCGTGTGCTCAAAAAAAAGCAATTAGAAAAAACAATTTAGTCACTGCGATTGGACAAATCAACCGATCTATCAGACCGCTGCCTCGAAACACCGAACGACTACCTTCTTCCAAACCCCGGGGGTCATCCAAAAGTACGTCAACCATCGTAATTCAGCTTAAATTCAGCTTTAATTTACCAAGATCAAGCAAATCCTTTGGACTCATCCCATGCGAGCCATACGCCTCTACGCTTTCATCGCTTTTTTTCTTGCGGGTTGCAGCAGCAACCAGTCACGGATGCCGCCCATGCCGCCAAGTCCGCCCAGCTCATCGTCTCCGAGCAGTTCTCCGAGCATGCCGAGTCCTTCATCGCCGAGCAGCGCACCGAGTATGCCGAGCCCGTCATCACCGAGCAGCGCTCCAAGTATGCCAAGCCCGTCATCGCCGAGTAGCGCTCCAAGTATGCCGAGCCCGTCATCACCGAGCAGTGCCCCAAGTATGCCGACTCCCAGCATGCCCAACCCAAGGACCCCGAACAGCGAATCAAGTTCAGAATCTCAATCGCAGACCGATCAAGAACGAAACCGAGACCAAAAGGAGCAAGGGAGCGACTCAGACAACGATACCAATGCCCAGCCCGGTCAATCATCATCAGAGCAAGCTGCTGATGATACTGGCCCAACCAATCCTGGCAGCCAGCTCGAAGAGATTGGCAAGGCCTTGGAGCGCGCTGGCGCCTCAGAGCGTCAAGAACCCTCCGAGTCCGACTCTCAGGGCAATGATGCTTGGGATCCGTTAATGCCAGAACCAGAACCCTCCCAATCGGCCACCAGCGATACCTTCGAAACCTCAGAGATAGCAATACCCACTGCAGCGGCATCAGCAGCGTCTAACGGGGACATGGGCTCTGATGAGCCAATCTCCGATGCTCAGGGGGGCGATACGACCGGCTCTCAACCCGAAGAAGGTCAGGACGCCGATCAGCCGGCTTCCTCCGAGAACAACACGACATCATCGGCATCAACCTCGGCTGACGGCGAGCCAAGCATTGCCTCCGAAGGACTCGATTCAAGCACAGCAAGCGCCGGTACCGGCAACGAAGCACAAAACGCCCCATCAGATAATCCTGAGAACCCAGGCATGCAAAGCGACCGAGGAGCTCCACGTTCAGGCTTGGATGACCCTTCAAACGGTATGATGGAAGATCTTGCTGTGGCGCTTGAGCAAGCCGGTATTGCGCTGCAATCTGCCGGAGCGGCGCTCAACGATGATGACAGTGGTGACTCCGAAGGAGATGTTGAAGCAGCCCTCACTGACGCCAATATTGCGGTGCTGGTCGCTGAACAAGCCCTCGAGGCTGTGATTGCGAATACAGACAGTCCCAGTCCTGAAATGACCGCAGACATCAGCGACGCTGCACGACTGATCATCCTTGCCGGCAGCGTTCTATCGGATGCCCAAGGTATACCCAACGGACCCGAGGGTGAGGATCTCGCCATTTTAGGAGCACCCTCTGGTGCCGACCGATTGGGACAACTCGATGCAGAACTCGAGGCATCCATCACCATTTTCGAATCGGAGGTCCAGGAATCAAGAGATGCAGTGGCATCAATCCTCAGCGGCCCTGCTGCTGAGGCCGTTGGCGGCCCAGGACCGTCCTTAGATGATATCGGGACAGGGATGCTCGAGCCTGAGGATGACACGGGCGAAGGTGCGGGTGAAGATCTCGGTGATCCCGGCGCGCTCGAACCCATTCGCCAAGGTCGAATGATCGATGGAGAAAACACCGACAGCTCCCAGGGCAGCGCCCAAGTTCCCGATGATATACCCAGCCCCCAAGGCGATGACATTGTCGCCAAGCAGCTTCGGGAAGCAGCCTCAGCTGAGAAAGACCCTGACCTCAGAGCCAAACTCTGGGAAGAATACAAACGCTACAAAGAAGGACTTTAAGTTTTGACTGATTCCATCCAGCGTATTCCGCTCGCTCAGAGAGCAGCGCAAATTTTGTTCCGCGCCGGGCTTCTGAGCTTGGGCGCGATGACGTTCCTGTTCACTTCCTGCACGTCGACTGAAATTGTCACTGCTAATTCTGCTCCGCCGGTGCAGTTGGTTTCCTCGATCAACGATTCTGACCGCCTTGATATTCTTGTTCTGCCATTCGACCCTAACCTAGACACGCTTGCGGAGGCGAATCAAGGCGATATACCGATTTCTGCAGACGTACGGCGCGCAGAATCTAGATACATTGCCTTTCATCTCAAGGATACCCTTGAGCAAACTGGTAACTGGGGTATTGTCAGGGTCGTCCCCTCGGCTGCGGACCATCATGCGGTCACCGTCACCGGTACAATCATCGAATCTGATGGAGAACAGCTCCATGCCGAGGTGACTGCCAAAGACGCAACTGGACGGCTGTGGTTTAGTCGGACTTATCAAGACATTGCGAGCAAATATGGCTATCAGTCGCTCCAAGAGGACCCATTTCAAGATTTTTACAACGACATCGCCAACGATCTCGTGCGCGCCTATCAGTCGCTCTCAACCAGAGACATTCGTCAAATTCAACAGGTCGCGAATCTACAATTCGCTGCCAATCTTGCGCCCTTAGCCTTCGAGGGTTATCTGACAGCCACCAAACGCGGTGAGATTCTGATCAATCAATTGCCAGCATCCAATGATGCCAGCATGCTTCGAGTCAACCGACTTCGAGCACAGGATGATCTTCTCACTGACACCCTTGATGATTTTTACCTCAAGTTCTACCGTGATATTAAACCGTCCTACGATGAATGGCGGTACGCCACCTATGATGAGGCAATTCGGCTCAGACAAATGAACAAGCAAGCACGTAACCGGTTATTAACTGGCGCAGCCCTCATTGCCGGAGGCATTTATGCCGGTTCGCAAAGTGAGACCTGGGCCGCAGATGCAGCCTCTGCTGGCGCCGTAATGGGGGGCATTACGGCGATTAAAAGTGGACTAGACCGGCGAAAACAGACCGAAATTCACGAGCAAGCACTGCAAGAATTGACCCAATCACTGAGCCTCGAGATCGCACCGAACGTGCTTGATATCGAAGGAGAAACGCGCGAACTGACGGGTTCTGCCGAGCGCCAATACGCTCAATGGCGCGATATCCTCGCAGAAATTTATCGCGAAGAACGCGGCGGCGACCAGAATCCCAAAGGCGCCCTAACCCAGTGAACCCAAAATTCTCTGTGGGCGACCAGCTCGGCGAAAGATTTAGCCTTCGCGAAGCCATTTCCACGCCTGATCATCAATGTGAGCGTTGGGCAGCGCTCGACAAGAAATCCGGGGCCTTGGTCATGCTGACCGTCATCGGCCAAAATGATGCGCTCGAGCGGGAGTTTCGAGGGATCAGCGCACGGCTCAAAATGCTCAGCCATCCGCACATCAATCCGCACCTGGATTTTTGGGCTGATGCGGAAAACCTCATTATCGTCGACGCGCTCCCTCAAGAATCGATGCCGGCACCAACCATTGGGGAGGACAGGTCTCACAAGCAGCTCGAACCCAAGGTCCTGCTCGAGGTCCTTGAATTCAGTGAGGCCTTAGGATTTACGATCGCAGACTTCAGCACCGATTGGGTTTGGATCGACAAAAACGGTGAACCGATCTTGCTGCTATTAGGATGGCCGAACACCGCTACTTTGCGGGATGCGGCCTCGACGAACCCGACCTTAGAAGGACCTACTGGATTTGGATCTTGGCTTTATCAACACCAAACCGGAGATATTCCGGCAGATGCCAATTCAATCGAAGGGCATCCAACCTTAACGCCAGAATCAAAGCGGCTTATCGGCCTGGCACAGCTGAACAAAGATGCGTCTTTTTCTTCCTTGGCACGAGCCTTCAACCTCGAGGAAACACTCACCGAAGCTGGCTCTGGCGTCTCAGCGCTTGACGCTAAACCCTTTGACAAAATTACGCCCAAATTCACCCATGAGGTGCCTAACCAAGGTCATTCCATCGAAACCGAATCCACCCCCGATGGCAGCTTGATCAGATTGTTGGGTATCGGACTCCTTGTCATCGTCGCGGGTTTTGTCTTTCTCGTACTACCAGGGCTTGTCTCACAACCTCAAGTTGAACCGCTCAGGGAACTGAGCGCTGGCCCTAAAACACCCGAAGGCAATGTGGAGAGCCCGAGCCCACTCACTGTCGCCAAGGATAAGCTTGCTCGGGAAGAAGCCTTAAGGCTTGCAGAGGTCTTGTTGCGAAAAATCATCAATCTCGAAGACCTTGGCATGCGGCTCTGGGATGCCGATCAGCTTTTGCAGATCAACGAAGCCGCAGTGGCGGCGGATGAGGCTTATCGTGCAGGAAACCATCAAGCGGCGGTTTTAACCTATCAAATGCTTATTGAGCAAGCTGAAAACGTCGAGTCCAGACTGCCTAGTCTTCAAGAGCGCTACCGGATTCTGGCGGAATCAGCGCTCTCCGAGGTCAACGAGACTGAGGCCCAAAAAAACTGGGAAATCCTTGCCGCGCTTTCGTCCGAGGACACAGACATCCAGCAACGCTGGCAGCAGGTTCAATCTTTGCCACAGATCAGCGCAATGATGGCCGAAGCAGAGCTGCTTGAGCAGGCAGGCGAACCAAACGCTGCGATCAACCTACTCACACAAGCCTCCCAGCTCTTCCCCGACTGGCCGCCGCCAAAAACGCGACGCATCGCCATAGAGCGAGACCTCAATAATCAGGCTTTCAGAGAATCCATGTCCGCAGGCTTTGCTCGCCTGAACGAAGCAGATTTTGACGAGGCGCGTCGTGCATTCGAAACAGCAGGTCGGCTACAGCCCAATCAAAACGGCCCCGGCGAGGGTTTAGAACTGGTCCGCCAAGCCCAGCTAAAGCTCAAGACCAGTTCACTTTCTTCGGATGCGGCGGCGGCTGAAGCGGACGGACAATGGTCCTTGGCCTTGGGGATTTACACCGAGATCTTAAGCCTCAACCCTGCGCTGACCTCCCTGGAGGGCCGAATCGCGGTCATTGAGGAGCGTATCGAAATAGCACAGCAACTCGATGCCTTGATCAAGGACCCGTCCCAATTGCAAAGTGATGAGCGACTCAAGGAAGCCAGATCCTTGGTAATCAGTGTCAGTCAGCTAGCGCCGCCGGTTGGAGATCTGAAAAGCAAACTCACACCACTGTCTCGCTATATCATGAGCGCGCGTCGCCCGCTGACGCTCAATCTTTCTTCTGACGGTCTCACCACCGTGACTGTTTTAAACGTCGGGGCTGCCGGATCTTTAGGAATGTTTGCGGAAACGTCGCTTCGTTTGATCCCAGGACGCTACGTGGTCACCGGAACCCGGAAGGGTTATGTCGACGTGCGCTATAATATCGAGCTCAAAGCGGAGACAACGGATGTCGCTTTGAGGGTCGCCTGCGAGGAGAGGATTCCTTGACAGAACAACACGACCACAACGAAACCCTTGAGGCCACGCGCTTTGAAGCGCCGAGCCTCGCGCGTCAGCAAAATAAATCCGTCATCAGCCGAAGCACGATCATCGTCTCAGCCACGCTGGTCATCATGATGGTGATGGCTTGGCATCTTTTCACTGCCCGTGCCATCAGTCTCGTTTTCATTCCCTCAGCAACCACACAATCGGTTTCAGGTTGGTTAACCCTGCAACTTGGAGAACGCTATCTCGTTAGACCTGGTTCAATCACTGTTGAGGCAACCCGTGAGGGGTATTACCCTTTTAATCAAACACTACAAATTACAGAGTTGCCTGAGCAAGCCTTTGAACTCCCGCTCAAAAAACTACCAGGAAATTTAGATGTTGATACAGCGGGGGTCGAAGCGCTCGTTTTCCTTGATGGTGCACCGCGAGGGACATCCCCACTCAGTCTCACGGGCGTCTCTGCAGGCACGCATCAACTGCGTATCGAAGCTGAGCGCTATCTCCCCTATGAGGCGTCTATTGACATCGAAGGTCTTGGAAAAACACAAACCCTCGTCCACGAGCTCGAGCCCAGATGGGCTGAAGTCGACCTCAGCAGCAACCCAGATCAAGCGCAATTGATCGTTGATGGTGAAGCCAGGGGACTATTGCCTCAAACCGCCGAGCTGCTAGAAGGAACCCGTCGGCTGATGATCTCAAAATCGGGCTATCAGTCTCAATCGCTGCGCTTGAATCTGGCCCGCGGTGAATCAGTCACAGTCCCGACGTTCGAACTCAAACCAGCCAATGGACTGGTTCAGCTGCAAAGCAAACCACCCGGAGCCGTCGTACGAGCCAATGGCGAGTACATCGGAGAAACCCCGCTCGACCACGCGCTTTCTCCGGGGACAAGCTACAGTTTTGAGGTCAGTAAATCAGGCTATGAGACCCACACAGAGACTCTGTCGCTGGAACCTACAGAGGTTCGGAAGCTATCATTGACGTTGGATCCTCGTTTGGGGCGCGTCACGCTTGCAGTGACGCCTGCTGACGCGGAGCTGCGCATCAACGGCATCCTCCAACCCCAAAGAAAGCGAGTACTGGATCTACCATCACGTCCTCAGACGCTGCTGATCAGCAAATCAGGCTATGCCAGCCTTTCCAAAGTCATCACACCCCAGCCTGACTTTGAACAATCATTGTCGATTACGCTGCTGACCGAGGCAGAGTTCGCACTGGCTCAGATTCCCGAGATTATTGAAACATCCATCGATTATCGACTGCAACGGATCCTGCCTTCAGACGTTGAGCTCGGCGCCCCGCGGCGGGACCGAGGGGGACGCGGGAATGAAGTCCAACGCACCGTCAGGCTGTCTAGCCCCTATTATCTGGGCATCACAGAGGTCACTAACGCGCAATACGCAGCCTTTAATGCCAACCACAATCCAGGCGTCCTTGGCAGGACGAGGCTCACATCCGCGAATAGGCCTGTCGTGGGTATCTCTTGGAAGGAAGCGGTCGCTTTTTGTAATTGGCTCAGCGACCGAGAGCGAATTCCAAGGGCCTATGAGATCTCTGGAGACAGTTTCCGGCTAATCACACCACGCACTCAGGGCTATCGCCTACCCACCGAGGCCGAATGGGTTCGAGCCGGGCGCTATGCCGACGCTGGCGCCCCATCGCGATTCCCATGGGGTGATGCCCTTCCCCCGCCAAAATCCTTTGCCAACCTTGCCGACGATACAGCAACGGGCCTGGCACCAAACATCATTGCAGAATACAGCGATGGCTTCCGAGGACCGGCTCCGGTCGGTCATTTCAGGGCCAATGCCTTGGGTATTTTTGATCTATCAGGCAATGTCTCCGAATGGACTCATGATCGTTTTAGTACAGCGCGAAGCACTTCGGTGGCAGTCGATTGGGCTGGCCCCGAGACCGGAGAGGTTTTCGTCATCCGTGGCTCAAGCTTTCTCACGGGGACTTTCAGCGCCCTGCGCTGGGCTTATCGGGATTCTGGTCGGGAGGGCCGACAGGATCTTGGCTTTCGATTAGCTAAAGATGCGCCTAATGGTGAGTGATGCTGGCTCTGTTAAGATAACCCTGCACCCTAATTTGTGGAGACGCGCGATGCCGTTGCTGACAGCGTTCTTAAAGATTGTGCTCCTGCTCACAGTCGGTTTTATAGCTTCAAACTCGCTTGGCGCAGAACCTGACCCGGTCGCTCAAACAAACGCCCCTAAAGTAACTGCGGTTGCACCGAGCGCACAGGCAACGACCTCCAGCAATGCGCCTCCAACGACGCCTGAGGCAGAACCCAGAGCACAGAAATCGCTCACAGATCCTAATATCGGTCGAGCGCTAGAAGCATTTCAGCCGAGTGAATCGATCAGCGCCGATAATGCGGTACCTTTCCCCATCAATATTTAGACGCCAAAATACTTATGAAAAAGCTCCCTGCAGAATTTCTCTTTCAATTAATTTCGCTCCTCGTTGCTGTTCTATTGGTGCACGCTATCTACGTTGCAGTTGTCCGGCCCAATGCCAATGCCATTCTCGAGGCCCAAGCCATTTTGATCAACGAGGACCCAGACTACGTCCCGGAACGCAGCGCCTACGTGATTGTTAAAGATCTTGAGCAGGAAGCCTGTTTTATTTTAATGCTCTGGGCTATGGCATTGATGGGTTCCAAGGCTTTGGAGAACCATCGCGAACGTCAGTTGTTTGCACTTGAATTATTACCCCGCGCCCAAAGCAACAGCATTCTGCCCCAAGATACACGTGAATACGCTCGGCCCATTGAAGCGCTCTCAGATGAACAGCAAAAGAGACTGTTACCCAGAACTTTGCTGACCGCTTTGCATCGATTTAGGGCCACTGCCAACATTCAAGATGTCGCCTATGCGGTAAGATCTAACTGTGAGTCCGAAGGCGAACATCTTGATTCGGAACTTTCAATGATTCGCTATATTGCCTGGGCTATCCCATCGATCGGGTTTCTAGGAACCGTTCGCGGGATCGGACAAGCCCTTGGCCAGGCGCACCAAGCGGCCCAAGGGGACATTGCCGGGGTCACCCAAAGTCTGGGCGTCGCCTTTAACTCGACCTTCGTTGCGCTCTTGATCAGCATCCTCATCATGTTTCTGATGCATCAACTGCAGTTGGCGCAAGAGCGAACCACCCAAGATGCTGAACATTATTGTGACCAGCGTCTCATTCGATTTTTGCAGGTGTAATCGATGGGGATGCCGCTTTTAGAGATCAATGACATTCGTTTGCGCATCGGGCTTGCCGGCACGATTCTTGGTTCCGAGCCTGGCTGGGCCCTGTGCTCGGACCCGCCGCTTGTTGGAGAAGCCGCCCGGGCAAACGCCCGACGTCAACCAAGACTGGCAAACAGTCAGTTTTGGCACCAGTTAACCACTGATCCAATACCTGGCGCGACAGCGTCCATCCGGCACCATGCGGATCTTGCTTTCCTCCAACTTCAGCAATTAAGTGACTGCTCTACAGAAACTCAACTGGCTATCGCAATACCCCCCCACTACCAACGAGACGACATGCAGTTACTGCTGGGATTGGCCGAAGCCGCAAGCGTCAAGGTAAAAGCCTTGATCGATCCCGCCGTCCTATTAGCGCAATTCGCATCACCCGACAGCGAAACTGTACTGTATCTGGACGCCAGCCTTTACGCGCTATCGATGACGACGATTACCCAAGGCGCGCATCTGCAGCGACTCAATGCACAGCTCATCCACCCCGCAGGTTATCAACACACGATCGATCGACTGGCCAGCGCCAGCGCCAATCGATTGATTCAGTCCCACCGTTTTGATCCGATGCATCAGGCAGATACCGAACAACAGCTTTTTGATCAGCTGTACCAAGGGATAGACGGATCAGGAACCTTGGGAGAGCCGGCGATGAGCCTTTATCACGACGCCGCCCAATACGATGTCCGATTGACCGAAGAGGATCTCCGAGCAGCTTCAGCGGAGATGGTGCCGAGCCTTGTGAGAGCCATTAACGCGGAAGTCAATGGCGCCACAGAGGTGCTCGTCAGTGACCGGGTCGCACGCTTGCCTGGCCTCGCTCATGCGATGTCCCTGATCCCCGGAATCACTTTGAACACACTGTCCTCGCTGGCGCTTTTTGAAGCCTTCGAAGAATTTCAGCCTGATCTACGCGCAAGCCAGGACATGCGCCAACTGATCCTAAGCCGTCGCAACCCCAATGATCGCCAGCAAGATTCACAGCAAAATTCTGATACCGTCATCACCCCAACCCACGTACTTCAAAATGGGCTCGCGATTGCTCTGGAGCGTTTCCAAGCCCAGGACAATCTTCAATTCACGCTCTCGAAAATAACCGCCACGGAACAATGGCAAATCTCTCCCAACCGGATTGCTTTATCGATTAATCAAAAAGCTGCAACCTCGATCCAGACCCTCAAAGCCGGTGATACTGTGCATGTTGGCCGCGAGACTTTTCAATTTATCCGGGTCAGTTAGCGCATGGCCCGCCGACGCGAGACCAATGTATTCAGCCTTTCCTTTCTAGACATCATGTCGTGCGGGTTCGGCGCAGTCATTCTGATTTACATCACCATCAATCACGGCACAGAAGCCAGTGGCGTTCAGGTGGATGCCGAGACCATGGCCGAAGTCAAAGAAATTGAAACCATTATCGAAGCAGAGACTGAAAACCAAGTGATGCTCAAAAACTCCCTGGAGATGCTGGATGAGCGCATAGAATCTACCGATCGCAGTATTGCTGAGATCATCAAATCCATTGAGCAACTGACCCTCGAAATCACAAAAAATCAGGATCTCAGTACCATTGATGTCGTGGAAATCGAGGCGCTCAAGGCCGAACTCAAAGTGCTACAGGAGGAAGCTGAAACTTTGAGCGCTAGCATCGATGCTGCTGAGGAGCAGGGACAATCACTCAGAGCTGTCACCGGCGAGGGTGATCGGCAATACCTCACCGGCCTGAACATGGGCGGACGTCACATTCTCGTGCTCCTAGATGCCTCCACCAGCATGCTCGATCAAACCATCGTGAACATTATCCGAAGGCGCAACCTTTCTCCTGCAGAACAACGCAGCAGTGAAAAGTGGCAACGCGGCCTAAGAACGGTTGAATGGATCACCGCCAACATGCCGGCAACCGCGCGCTTCCAAATCGTAACCTTTGCCGAGGATGCGTCGATGGCCGACCCTGATTCCGATGGTCAGTGGTTGAGTGCAGAGACCCCCCTCGCCCTCGAGAAGGCATTAAGTGCACTGACAGAGATTACACCAAAAGGCGGGAGTAATTTGCATTCAGCCTTCAGAGCAATCGAGAATTTAGATCCATTACCCGACAATGTGTTTCTAATCACAGATGGTTTACCAACCCAGGGCGAGAGACCAGCAAGGGGCTCGCTTGTATCTGCAAGAGAGCGATTGCAGCACTTCACCGACGCCTTGGCGACTTTGAATTTAACCGTTCCCATCAATGTGATTTTACTCCCCATGGAAGGTGACCCGGTCGCTAGCCCCTCTTTTTGGCGTCTCGCTCAAATCACCGGCGGCGCCTTTTTGTCACCTGCTCGGGATTGGCCATGAAACGCCGAACGCGAGAAGTTGAAGGGATGAGCTTGTCCTTCTTGGACGTGATCAGTTGCGGTTTTGGCGCACTTATTTTACTGCTGGTCTTAACCAAAGTTTTTGATCCTGTGATCTTTGATGAAACCATCGAGGATCTCGACGGCTATCTCGCGCAACTCGAGCAAACCCTGCTTGAGCTCAAGGGCGAAACCCGCGACCTTAACCGCGACCTTCTCCGCCGAGAAGATCTTCAGACCGAGAAGGTTGATGCGCTCACACGACTGGAAACCGAGCAGCAGGCACTCAAAAATGCAACCAGCGAAGAAGCCCTGGCGGCCGCATCAAAAGCAGCGATCAAGGCACAACTGGCTCGCGCCAAACAGACTTTAACTGAAGAAATGCAGCAGCTGCTTAAGGGATACCAAAAAGCGGCCGATGATAACGTTATTGGAGGGATCCCCGTCGACAGTGAGTACGTGATCTTTATCATCGATACCTCCGGCAGTATGTTCAGTTACGCCTGGCCAATGGTCGTCCAAAAGTTATCTGAAACCCTTGAAGTCTACCCAAATCTCAAGGGCATCCAGGTCATGAACGATATGGGTAACTACATGTTTGCTCAGTATGCGGGTCAGTGGATCCCGGACACACCTGCCCGCCGACGCGCGATTATCAGCAGATTGAGGGACTGGAACGTCTTTAGTAATTCAAGCCCAGTCGAGGGCATTACAAAAGCGATTGCGACCTTCTATCGTCCAGGACGAAAAATTTCGCTCTACGTTTTTGGCGATGAATTCACAGGCCGATCCATTCAACAGGTGATTGAGACTGTTGACCGAATCAATCGCCGGGATGACGCGGGCAACCGATTGGTGCGCATACACGGAGTGGGCTTCCCGGTCCAATTCGCCAATCCACCGCAATATCAAGATACAGGCATCAAATTCGCCATCCTAATGCGACAACTGTGTGCCGAAAACGATGGCACTTTTGTCGCTCTAAACCGTTTTCGTTAGCTGGTTGTAAACCGAACTCAACCCCACAAGCCGAAAAAGGCCTGGCTCCTACCAATCCACACGCTCTGTCCACAGTTTTTGATCTGCTGCAAAAAGCGCTAGGTATCAGGATCTGGACGGGGTCTGACGGGGGTCTTTTGAGATGCCTCGAGCAAGTTTTCTAGACGCTCAAGAGATGCCCTAACGGATAAAATTTCGTCATGCAGGTTTCGCAGCGAAGACCGGTCCGGATCGTCGGTATCTGCTTTGGCTTGCTCTTCTTCGAGCACATTCACAACGATTCCAATCACCATATTCAAAAAGGCAAACGTGGTTAAAAAGATGAAACTCAAATAAAACATCCATGTCAGCGGATAGACCTCCATGGTTTCGTACATCACGTCGGTCCAGTCTTCAAATGTCATGACGCGAAACAGGGTCAACATTGAAACAGCAATATTGCCCCAGAGCTTTGGGTTGATAGTTTCAAAGAATAGGCTGCCAATCGCGGCATAGATATAAAAGATAATGAAGATCAGCGCCGCCACATATCCCAACCGCGGCAATGCTTGGATCAGTGAGTTCAGCAGGATTCTCAGTTCTGGGATAATGCTGATCATCCGTAGAACTCTAAACACGCGGATTAACCGGGCCACCAATGCCATATCCGTATCTTCAATCGGGATCAAACTGATCAGAACGATCAGCGTATCGAACACATTCCAGCCATTTTTAAAGAAATCACGTTTGCGGGCTTCTCCTAAAAATCGGACCGAAATTTCCACCACAAAGATCACGGTAATCAGTAGGTCTAGACCTTCAATCAGCCTCTGTAGCCAGCTCGGAACAGCGTACGTCTTCACGCCCACCAACAACGCTGAGGCAATGATGATAATGATGATAAAAGCCTCGAAAGCGCGATGAGCACGCAACGCCTCTAATCGAGATTGCAATGACGGTTTAGCGTCCAGATCATTCATAGTCGTTCCTTTGTCAGAGGTTTTAAGGCGCCTTAGAGCGCCATCGGATCATTCGAGTCAATCATTCGATAACCAGCGCCACTCGTCGCACGAGGGTTCACCGTAAAGCGGAAATCACCAGGGGAAGCATCATTAGAACGAAGGGCGCACCCAGTTTTCATTAAGGCCAATGCGCCAGGGACCAAGGCGCTCAAAAATAGCATCTCATACTCAGAAACAGTAGCCCTTCACCCGATTCAAGGAGGGGGACATCAACAGCATCGGCGCTAAAAGTTGATCCTTATTTTATAAGCCAACTTGCGTTTTTCGCCCTTGAGGATTTTTAGATCACCAATGATCGACTGATTAGGACCCACCTCCAGCTCGGACGATGCATCGATCAGGGTAAAATCACCACCCACTGACTCGATTAAAATAACCTTTGCGTCCGATTCCCCCGTATTTTCAAGTTGCAAATCAAGGCCAATCTCCCGGGCACGATTCCCAAGCACTCTAAAACCTGTAATCTTTCGTCGTAGCCTGATATCAAAAGCTTGCCCAAGCGCAACTTCAAAAGGTTCGCCTCTTGGAACAGTGCTGACCCTATCCTCCCCTTGAAAAAACTCTTCATCCTGTGCGGTCACATTGAATACCCGCGCTAATCCAGCAGCAATGGGCGCTGCGCCTTCATCTTCAATGGATGCCGGCGTCACTCGCAAGAATCCAGGCACTGTGACGGCACGCGAATCAGTCTCAGACCGATAGCTTTGTACTTGCGACTTTATCCGATAGAAAACTTCAGCTTCGGCCTCGAAGGGCGCCTGCAAAGCCACCTTAATATCACTGCGGCTCGGTAGGTCAACGCGCTGACGCAGCTGCCATTGGTGGTAGAGACCCGTTGATTGACGCTCGGACATCGCGAGATCCTCCGAGGCTGCGAGGCTCATTCGCGAAAATTCTGGTTGCGCAGGCAGGGGGCGATCAATCCGATTGAGTTCTCCTGCATTCAGCGCCAGCGAAGCGTCTTGAAAGCTTTGACTGGTCGTATTACTGATTTGCGCCCAAGGCTCAATGAAAACGCGACGACGCTCCGGAAAATATCTCAGGTCATAGATCGCTTTCCAACTCAAACCATCTGCGGCGTACTGTAATTGACCCTCCAATGGTCCATCGCCGCTCAGCGTCATCTTAATTGAGGATCGATCATTGAGCGACAACGCCGGAAAAATCAAACCTTCAAACTGGGCGTTTTGCAACCCTTCTCGAGTCTGCACCATGAGCGGAGATGAGGCGACAAGTACGCCTTCAACCGAGGCCCGATCTGGGCCCTGGCGAATGTGAACCGCCTCACCCAACGCGGCCTCCAAAAAAGAGCTCGTTGAATGCGGCATACGGCTCAGCTCAAAGCTCTCGACATTAATTGGATCGACGAGTCGGGCGCGTACTGATGCTAGGCGTGCGGTCTCTGGGATGCCGATTTCCAACGTCGCGCCCTCGGCGACGACAATTGCTGGCAAAGTGCCTCTGACCCAGGCCTCCTGGCCAAAAAGCGTCAGCTCAACGTTCGAGAGCGCTTGAAGCGGCCCAGCATGGGATTGAATGCCGGATATCAAGGCGGCGCAAAGCACCATCGCTCGCAAACTAGACAACCCAACGATCTGCATTACTTGATCCAAAGTCTTTTGCACGTCAATCATGCTCGTGTCCGTTTTTCATCGATTTTAAAGGTCGAACCGTCTCGCTCCGACTAAGCGTCTCAGTATAGTCGCTCACGCTTGACAAAAAAATCCGCCACCAACACCGTCGATCATTGGCAAACCTGTTCGCCTTCGTTAAGCTCTGCGCAGCAAATTAGACCCCGTCTCACGACGCCCTCGAGTGATCACATGAACCCATCGACACAGCGCCAAGCCTTTGGCCTCAAAATTCTAAATGCGAAACATCATGCCGTGCGCAAACTGAAAACCGAGGGGTATCAAGCCGAAATCCATGGCAACAAGTTTTGGAATTCGAGTTTTTTGATCATGGACCATCTCAAACGCAACCCACCTCAACGAGCCCTTCGTGTCCTAGACATTGGCTGCGGATGGGGGTTGTTGGGCCTTTATTGTGCAAAGCAATTCAATGCTCGAGTCACTGGGATCGATGCTGATCCAAACGTGGGTCCCTACCTGCAATTGCACGCTAGGACTAACCAGCTGGCAATGACTTTTGAGAAGCGTCGCTTCGATCAGCTCACAAAAGCCTATCTATCCAAGTTTGACCTGATTGTCGGTGCGGATATTTGCTTTTGGGATGAACTCGCTAAAACCGTGTTTAACCTTATCCGTCGCGCGCATACCGCGGGCGTCGGACAGATTATTATCGCCGACCCCTGCCGAACACCCTTTGAAAAACTGGCCGAGAGCTGTGCACACGCTTTTGATCATGTCGAGCGAATCGATGCAAGACTACAGCGGCCTGTCAAAGCAACAGGTGATCTTCTCATTGTTTCCCAGCGCTGAGGTTCAATTGCGCCTATCTGAGCGCTCAGAAGACTTTTCGAAGGCGCAACTAAATGGCTTTTAACGCAGTGCAGCGGCAAGGTGCCTTTTCGGCACTTTGCGCATACACCATTTGGGGGCTAGCCCCTATTTATTTCAAATCCGTGGGATCAGTTGATCCACTAGAAATCATTGCACACCGCGTTAGTTGGTCCGCCGTGCTGCTGGTTGGAATCCTAGCGCTACTCGGCAAAATCAATGAGCTCCGAGTCGAAGCTAAGACGCTCATGCTCTTGATGGTAAGTACGAGCTTACTTGCCTGTAACTGGTTTATTTTTGTATTTGCCGTTTTGGACGGTCAAATCATTGAAACGTCGCTCGGCTACTTTATTAACCCTTTGGTCAGCGTATTTCTCGGGTTGCTCTTTTTGGGCGAGCGCCTGAGAACCACCCAGTGGATTGCACTCAGCATTGCCGTGACAGGTGTACTTATTCAATTGGTCTTTCTAGGCAGAATTCCTCTGATTTCCCTCGCCCTCGCGTTCAGTTTTGGCTTTTACGGCTTAATCCGTAAAAATGCGAACCTGCCGGCGGTCTCAGGCCTCGCCATTGAAACACTCCTAGCGCTGCCCTTTGCGATCGGCTATTTGGCCTATCGTCATCAGATGGGAGACCTCGCCTTCTCAAACGAATCTTTGAGCCTAGACTTACTGCTCATACTCGGAGGCGCGATCACAGCGCTGCCGTTGCTGTTTTTTGCCAGTGCGGTGATTCGCTTAAGTTTAACGGCAGTGGGCATCTTTCAATATTTGGCGCCCTCCTTGACTCTGATCCTGGCGATTTTCTTTTTTGACGAACCCTTCTCAATCGTTCAACTTGTCAGCTTTGTGTTTGTCTGGATTTCAATCCTGATATTTTCAACCGACGCCTTTTACGAACATCGCGGGCGCAAGAGAAGGCCTCCGCAGGCTTCCTGATCCGCTCAATGCACTAGGAAATACGCTATGGACCAACACTTTCAACTTGATCGAGACCTTAAGATTAGTCCAACTGACGCAACGCAAACAGGCGACAATCGATGGCTTGTCAGCGTCACGATTTCGGATCAGTGGCAGGTGATTGTCGGACCCAACGGCGGCTACTTAAGCGCACTGCTCCTAGCTGGCGTAAAGATGGTGAATCAACAAGCGCTTCATTCCGTTCGATCGGTCACCGTTAATTTCATTAGCGCCTCCGTGCCCGGCCCAGCGCAACTATCCATCCAATGCATCAAACAGGGCCGCACTTTGAGCTTATTCCAGGCCATGCTTTATCAAGGTGATCGCGACATTGCGCAAGCAACGGTCACCTTGGCCTCTGATCGCTTACCAATTTCATTTTGCGATATCAACCTGCCGGAGATTCCTCACGCCGACACCCTTCAACCGATGGACTGGATCAACACCGACAGTGATTTTGCCGTACCCTTTCGCGCGCATTATGACCAACGGGTTGGGCTTGGGCCGACGCCTTTCGAAAAAGACGATTCCGGTCGCATCGGCGGCTGGATGCGCTTTAAAGATCTGCGACCCGTTGACGACCTAGGTCTTCTGGCGATGAGCGACGGCTGGTATCCGAGCATCATTACTCGAAACTTACCCCAAACAGTCCACTTTCCGAGCCTCGATCACACAGTACATTTTTTGTGCAGCGACTTTTCAAGCTTCGGCCTTGAGACGTTTATCGGTTTTGAATTCACAACCGAGGTTGCTGCCACAGGCTACTTGATTGAAGACGGAAAAATGTTCTCAGAGACCGGCCAACTCTTGGCGATTTCGCGTCAAATGGCGGCGATGGTGCCCTTAGAGAACTGATGTCACTTGCCGCTCGTCGTTGCCCGATGTTGACCGAGGCAATCTCGATCTCTAAGGCCCGACGTGCCCCTTTGCAGAGTCTGCGCCTCGGCACGCGGATTTACGGGAACAAATGACGCCAGCGGCATCTCTCGCCGTCAGAGCGAGAGCGCAATCGCGCTAGCCAGTGGTATTAGCGCCGGCTCGATTTTGAATTGAAGTACGAATACGGTCGTGCTCCGTTGCATCCAGCGTAAATCTGGAGAAGAGTAATGTACCCACGGTATAGCAGATCAATGGCGACAGACCATAGAGCGTCACGATTGCAATCTGAACGGTCTGAGTTTGATCAACGTTAGGTATGAAGCCACTCAACTCCAAGACCCATCCAGTGATCAAAATCATGACGCCCGTTGCACTTTTTTGCACAAAATTGAACGCTGCAAAATAGGACCCTTCTTTTCGCTCTCCGGTTTGATATTCGTCGAAATCAATAATATCGCTTTGAACCGAAGGAGCGATGGTGCCGCCACAACCTGCTGAGAGTCCGGCAAAAAAGGCCAGTACAAAAATCAGCAGCGTACGATCAGCAACGCTTTCGATAAAGGGCAAAGCGAACATGCCACCAAAAGATAGCCCAGTTAACATCATCGAGAACATCCACAATCGGATTTTTCCAAAACGTCTGGACAGGGGTATCCAAATAGGAACCGATAAGCTTGAAGGGATCATGTAAGCCAATATGATCAGTGGTGCAAGACTGGGTCTGCCCACAACATATTGACAGACGTACAGTGTCAGCAGCGCAATCACGGCGCTCCCGATATTTTCAATAAAGGTCACGACAATCACCAATCGGGCATGACGGTTAGACCAAACATCTCTGAGTGCACCAAAAGGGGTCTGACCGACTCGACCTTGATAATCTTTCCGCTCTCTCAGTTTAAAGACCGCAAAGGCAATGAGCAGTGCCGTTATAACCCCAGCAATGGCGCTTAAATCAAAGGCAACGCCCCGTACTGCAGCTTCGGACTCTTGTTCCGCATCAATCAAGAGCTGCATGCTGTAGAGGGCAATAATTGAACCGACCGTATAGGCAGCATGCCTAAATCCATAGAGCCTGCTGCGTTCGTGATAGTCCGTACTGAGTTCAGCTCCCAGGGATAAATGGGGCACCATAAAAAGCGTCATGGCCGAGTAGAAACCAATCACCCCCACCGCCATCCATATCACCAGAGCAGTCCCGGATAGCGAAGCAGGTGGCGAGAACACCATGATGAACAGCAGTGCGACCGGCGCCATACTCAAGAGCAGCCAGCTTCTTCGTCGACCGAGACGAGACTCCGTCTTATCGCTGACATAACCTACGAGGGGATCAGAAATAGCGTCCCAAACTCGAGATACACCAAAGATCGTGCCCATTATTGCAGGCGAGATTAACAAAACGTCTGTTGAGAACTTCATAATATAAAGCCCGATCAATAGGTACATATAACCAACGCCAACCGTAGGCGCGGAATATGCCACGATCTGCATCCAATGCAGTCGCGTCGAGCTAGAGCTTGAAGAATCCAAAGTCTCCTCCGCCAATCACCAAAACGGCCCTATTATGGCCTGCTTTTGATCTCGATGATGCTATGACTTTTACGCCAAATTCGCTATCCTCTGTCCCCCGACGTTTTAGCGTTCGCTGCACCACGCCTTTACATTCAGGATTCAGGCACCCTCTAAACCTGTCGTTTGATTGCGTGGTGACATCATTGGACAGCGACGTCTTTCATCGACTTTAAAGCGCAAAATAGCAAAAGACGAACCCGCAACTTCCTCGACCAACGGAAGGACAAATTAGAAGGAGAATTAACATGACGATGTCTCAAACACCCTTGCTACTTTCTAGAATATTGGGTCGCGGCGCGCAGCTTGATCCCAATGAGGAAATCGTAACGTTAATGGCCAACAGCACTCATCGGCAAACCCTCAAGGCAACCTGGGATCGTGCCAATCAGCTGGCTGCTGCATTGCAGGCGCACGGCATCAAAGAAGGGGATCGAGTCGCCAGCTTTATGTGGAACAATTATCGTCATCTAGAGCTCTATCAGGCAGTCCCTTCAATGGGCGCAGTTCTCCACACCCTCAATATAAGACTGGGGCCGGCGGATCTCGAATACATTATCAACCACGCTCAGGACCGCATCATATTTGCAGATGAGGATTTGCTGCCACTGCTTGAACCCCTCTTGGAGAAAATACCATCGGTCGAAAAAATTATCGTTTGTCGTCACGGTGAAGGTGGCGAGACCTCGTTTGCCGCCACGGAGGACTACGAGTCGTTCATCGATGATCACACAACCCACTTTGACTGGCCCAACATCGACGAAAACGCACCGATGGGGCTTTGCTACACCAGTGGCACGACCGGAAAACCCAAGGGCGTGATGTATACCCATCGCTCCACCTACTTGCACACGATCAATCAGGCAATGACCGATTCGATGAACCTATCTGCCCTCGATGCAGTCTGCGGCATTGTCCCTATGTTTCATGCCATGGGCTGGGGCATCCCTTTCACAGCATCCATGCTCGGCTGCAAACAAGTCATGCCGCACCGCTTCATGGACCCAGTTAAATTGTTAGAACTGATGTGCGATGAAGAAGTGACCCTTTCGGCTGGCGTTCCCACCATTTGGCAGGGCATCAAAACAGTTCTGGAGAATAATCCTGGAAAATATGACACCCAATCACTGTCACGGCTAACCTGCGGCGGTTCAGCGCCCCCTGTATCGATGATGCGCTGGTATTGGGAGGAGCATGATATCGAAATGATTCAAGGTTGGGGTATGACCGAAACCAATCCCTTGGGCACGCTGTCGAGGAAAGTTGCCAAACGCTCGCATTTGGCCCTGAGTGAAGATCAACAATTTGAAAATATCGCCAAAGCGGGATTGGCGAGCCCCGGGCTTGAAATCGAAATTTTCGATGAAGATTGGAATCCGCTTCCCCACGACGGAGAATCCGTCGGAGAGCTACTGATCAGAGGGCCGTGGATTTGTTCTGAATATTACAATGATCCGCAACCAGAAAAGTTTCATGACGAATGGCTCGTCACTGGTGACGTTGCAAAAATTGATAGCGAGCAATACCTAATTATTGCTGACCGTTCTAAGGATCTGATCAAATCAGGTGGCGAATGGATTTCTTCAGTGGATCTAGAAAATCACATCGTCGCGCTCGAAGGAGTTCGCCAGGCCGCCGTTGTCGCACAACCGCACCCTAAATGGGATGAGCGGCCAGTCGCACTTGTCATTCTTATTGAAGGCAGTAACGTCACCAAAGAACTCATTTTGGAGCACTGCTCAGAAATGTTTGCAAAGTGGCAGCTTCCCGACGATGTCATCTTTGTCCAAGACATTCCCTTAACGTCCACTGGAAAAATCGACAAAAAGATTATTCGTGGTCAATTAGAAGAAGACGGATATCAATTGCCCGACTTACGCTCGGCTTAATTGCGCGCAACGTCAAGTGTTGGTGCGGTGTCCGTGGACGCCGCATTGCAACAGCGATATCCCTTCATTTACCAACAGTTCACGTTGACGCCTTGGATCGAATCGTTCTTAGGCCGTTCGACTGATCAGTTGTTAGCCCTTGGTGAGCATAGGATTGTTATGAGTTCTAAATTTTTGACCGTTGCACACATCAGCGAAGTCCCAGAAGGCGGCCAACTGCGCATCGAGCTTGAGGATAAAGAAATTTTGCTCTGTCATCACGAGGGCGAGATCTTTGCCCTAGACTATTACTGCTCGCACGATCACTTGGGCCTAGAAGGTGGCACTTTCGAAGGCGGCGCGATTGTCTGCCCCTACCACGGTGCAGAGTTTTGTCTGAGGACCGGTGACGTTAAGGCGGGGCCTGCTTGGGAAGCCATCGACACCTATCCAGTAAAAATCGAAGACGATGTCATTGTCCTGGTCGAGACCAGCCAGTGAGTGTAGTCTTGGCCAAGGCGCTGCTAGAGAAGTTAAATTTAGAAGCCATCGATCTGGATCTCTTTCGAGCGCAAAACGAAGAGGCATTTGGCGGCCGCTTATTCGGCGGCCAGGTCCTCGCTCAAGCGCTCGCCGCGGCTCAAAAAACACTCTACGATCATCGACCCTGTCATTCATTACATGGCTACTTTCTCAGGCCTGGGCGCCTCGACACACCGGTGGTCTTTCAAGTTGAGCGGATCAGGGACGGACGGAGCTTCACGACTCGCCGTGTGATCGCTGTTCAGCGCGGACAAGCCATATTTAGCCTCGATGCTTCTTTTCAACTACCCGAGCGAGGGCTCAACCATCAAGTCCAAATGGGGAGCTATCCAAGTCCGGATCAACTCGAGGACGATCAAGCCGTGGCAGCGCGACTAGATCTCGAGGAGCCGCGGAAAACTTGGATGACCCGACCGAAGCCATTTCAAACGCGATCTGTCTCACCTCTTGATCTTCCGCCCGTCAACCGCACAGAGCAAGCGGTATGGATTCGTTTCTCAAGCACTATCTCCAGCCCTGATCAGCAGCAGCAATTACTCGCTTATGCGTCCGACATGGGCCTCGTCAGCACTTCTGCACTTCCGCACAGAGAGCATCTTTCACGGGATCATTTTCAGATGGCAAGTCTCGACCACACCTTGTGGTTCCACGACGATTTCGATGTTTCAGAGTGGGTGCTCTACGTAAAAGACACGCCAGTCACCGGCGGTAACCGTGGCTTGAACCGAGGTACGTTTTTTGATGACGAAGGGCGTTGTATCGCCTCCGTGATTCAAGAGGGCTTGATGCGCGTTGCCGACACAAACCATCAAGGCTGATATTCATCCTCGAGGAGTGCTTCTTGGTGTCGATCGAGGGCATCGAGCGCCTCCAAGTGCGCTGCAATAAAAGCGTCCATAGACGGGTAAGACATCACTTTTTGACCTCGCCAATAAACGTGCACGCCGGATTTAGTTTTGTCTAAATAGATCCCAGTACGCATCATGGGCCTCCTCGAAAAATGTCATTGAGATGCTTCAAAATCTCGCATTGTACTCGCGACCCTTATTCATGGTTTATTCCCCAACAGGATTGATTGCGTGACGCAATGGGTTGGATGCTTGGTTGAGGTATTGACTGAGGAAATAAGATCGAGCCAACTCGGGCCTAGAACCAGCCATCCCTCAAGAGATCCTTAACCGCCTCTTTTTTAACGCGATTTAACACCTCAGGCAAATAACCCCCAACGACAATTTCTTGCATTTTTACAGCGCATATGGGTTCATCCCGATACACACGCGTTTGATGAGAGGAACCTTGAATGAAAATTGGATTGATGGCCGCTGTAACCGACGCGCCAGACGCTACCCTCGATGGTCTTATCGAGGACGCGGTTCGGGCGGAAGCCGAGGGATTTGCCTCGTTGTGGATGGCCAATATCTTTGGTCTCGATGCCGTTTCGACCCTTGCATTGGTTGGAAGAGAAACCAAAACCTTGCAGCTTGGTACTGCCGTAACGCCCACCTATCCACGACACCCCACAGCTCTGGCGCAACAGGCGTTGACCACAGCAGTAGCCTGTCAAAACCGCTTTAATCTGGGCATTGGACTGTCTCATCAGGTGGTCATCGAATCGATGTTCGGACTCTCTTATGAAAAACCTGCTCGACACATGCGTGAATATTTATCAGTGCTCATGCCACTTCTAGCAGGTGAAACCGTGCAGTTCTCAGGCACCCAGTATCAGGTCAATCAAGTCAAATTGAGCTTGCCAGGTCAGCCGAAAGTACCAACCTTGGTCGCAGCCCTGGGCCCAATCATGCTCAAAATTGCAGGCGCCATGGCCGACGGAACCATCACTTGGATGACCGGAGAGCGAACGCTTGCCTCCCATATCATTCCCCAGATCAGCACCAGCGCAGAGGAAGCGGGCCGTCCAGCACCAAGAATTGTTGCAGGATTTCCTATTGTGGTTACCAAGGCCGCCGAAGAGACACGGGCAGCGATAGACACCTCACTGGCGATTTACGGAACACTGCCCAGCTATCGCGCAATGCTAGACAAAGAGGGACTCAAAGGCCCAGGTGATCTTGCACTGGTTGGGGACGAAACCGAGGTTCGCAGTCAGCTGAATCAACTCAGAGCGATTGGTGTCACCGACTTCACTGCAGCGATCGCTGCAACAAACTCTGAAGATGCTGCAAGGACGCGGGAATTTCTAGCTAGCGAATGTTAATCGAAGCGAGGCAATACCTCTTGAATCAGACGCTCCGTCTGGTTCAGGAGATCTCCGGTTCCATCCGCGATCGGTATCAGTACGAATTTTGAGCAGCCGGCATCGATAAATTCTTTTACCCGCTGCGTAATGTCATCGCCAGAGCCAATGGCCAAATATTCGGTTGGATCTTGTTTCAACCGCGCCTGAAGCCCTTTCATCGACTGCTGCGCAATCGGTTCATCAGCGCTGCCAAAGCGAAACGAAAAGGTTGCACCATAATGATCATCGTCAATGGTGCGCTCGTATTTGGGTAGAGCCGCTTTAATACCAGCAACCACTGTTTTTGTATGGCTCGGAGTATCGATGCCAGCAAGCCAACCTGTCCCCAGTCGAGCAGTTCGCTCGATCGCCGCCTGAGATGCACCTCCAATCCATAAAGGTAATCTAGGATTCGCTGGTTTGGGCGAAATACTTGCGCGGTCATACTGAAAGTACTCGCCTTTAAAAGATACTTCATCCTTGGCCCAAAGCTGCTGCAGAAGATACAAAGCTTCGTCGGCCTTCTTCCCCCGACCCTTCGTTGGGGTCCCCGTAGCACTGTAATCGCGGCTGAGCGCGCTACCGATGCCAAAAGCGGGCAGTAGCCGCCCGCCACTGAGGAAGTCTATGGTTGCACATTGCTTTGCGGTCAGTAGCGGATCACGAAGCGCAATGCTCGCGA
The DNA here is from genome assembly GCA_938017975.1 of uncultured Pseudomonadales bacterium. Classification (GTDB taxonomy): domain Bacteria; phylum Pseudomonadota; class Gammaproteobacteria; order Pseudomonadales; family Azotimanducaceae; genus UBA9926. The sequence continues at coordinate 83,980 of CALIKQ010000003.1, forward strand.
CGTTCATTCCAAAACGAATCTTTTCGGTTGCACCCGCCAACGCGGCCATGGTGGATAGCGTCTCCAGATTGGGTTCTTTCGAGATCAAACGATCTGTTTGCCAAATTGAATCAATGCCGCCCGCTTCACATTGGGTGATCCACTTAAAATAGTCCGGCCCCCGATCTAAGGGAAATCGACCTAATCCAATACCAATACCGATTGCCATCTAATTCTCCTCGTCAAGCGCCCATACCGACTCAAAATCAAGCCAGTCATTAAGCGCATCAAACTGAGCAACCTCCGATGATTGTCGGCCTTCTTGAGACAAATACTGCAGACTCGATTCAAGCCCTTGGGTCATCGCGCCTAGTAGGTAGGTTGGATGAATCACAAGTTGAAAGCCTAGATCAAATAGCGCCTGATCTGGTAGTAGCGGCGTTCGACCTCCTGCAACCATATTGGCAACGAGCGGTAACCCTTTCAGCGATTCGCCGATCTTCCTGAGCTCCTCTGGAGATTCTGGAGATTCGACAAACAGCACATCAGCACCGGATTGCGCGTATGCCTCGGCGCGTCTCAGCGCCTCATCTAGACCCCACTGAGTTCGGGCATCTGTACGAGCGACAATGATAAATTCAGCGCTGTCCCGGGTTGCGACAGCCACCTTGATCTTTTTCTGCATGTCGGCCGAATCCACGACTCTACGGTCTCGAGTGTGGCCACAGCGTTTTGGGAATTCTTGGTCCTCGATTTGGATGGCTGCCGCGCCGGCGCGCTCGTAACCCGCGACTGTTTGGGCGACGTTTGCTAGGCCGCCAAATCCCGTATCTCCGTCTGCGACCAGCGGCGCATCGACTGCGGCCGTAATCGCCGATACGCGTTCAACCATTTGAGAATAAGACACCAGTCCAGCATCTGGCTTACCCAGCAGTGTTGCGGAAACCCCATAGCCGGTCATATAAAGTGGACCTTTAACGTAGTGCGCTGCGATCCTAGCCGAGAAAGGATCAAAAACGCCCGGCAGTGAAAAACATCGTCCCTGTTTCAAGGCTTCAAACAACATAAGGATAACCCCATCTATGGATTGCGCCGCGACCGTCCTACCGCCGAGCTGCTTCTGTCTTTGAACCGTTCAGCCCGATCGCGCAATTCTTGTCTCTGCCCTATGGTATCTCAAATTTGGTATCAACCGGAGTCGCACTCGGATTGAGTTTTCGAGTATCCTGAAGCGGTATCAATGAATGAGGAATCGGCTTTGAAAGCTATTGTGTGCGAAACCTTTGATCATCCAAGCCAATTAACGGTTCAAGAGGTTGAAGCGCCATCTCTCTCAGAACACGACGTTTTACTTGACATCGCCGCAACAGGCCTTGGATATGTCGATGCTTTGATGGTATCAGGGCTTTACCAGATCAAACCCAATCTACCTTTCATTCCGGGCAACGAAATTGCGGGCACCGTTATTCAAATTGGCAGCGCCGTCAAATCACTCAGCCCGGGAGATCGCGTGTTAGCCATGCTCTCAAGGGGGGGGCTCGCCGAGCAGGTGGCAGTTCCTGAGACCGCCTGCCTGCCAATTCCCCAGCAGCTTTCCTTTCAGGCAGCAGCTTCCTTTTTAGTCAATTACTGCACTGCTCATCACGGCCTAATCCACTGCGGAGCCCTGGCTGAAGGGGAAACAATTCTAATTCTCGGGGCGAGCGGCGGGGTTGGCATGGCTGCGATTGATTTGGCCAAAAACCTTGGCAGTCGAGTCATCGCGGCAGTCTCGAGTCAGGAAAAACTAAGTGCCGCGCTCTCTGTAGGCGCCGACATTGGCATACTCTACAGCGAGGATTCATGGCGAGATGATCTAAAAGCAGCTCTGAGTGGGGCACCTCTCAACGTGGTGTATGACCCTGTGGGTGGTGATTATGCCGACCCAGCACTGCGGAGTCTGGCTCCTGGCGGCCGCTATTTGGTCGTTGGATTCGCCAGCGGAACGATCCCTCAATTTGCGGCCAATTTGGCGCTCTTAAAGCAAATCAGCATCATCGGCGTAAACTGGGGTGCGCATATCGCCATTCATCCTCAGGTTTCCCAGCGGGTAACCCAGGACCTGCTCACTCGGATCAGTGAGGATCGGTTACGTCCTGAAGCAGGTCAATGTTTCACTTTGAGTGAAGCCGGCGTCGCAATGACCCAAATGTTAGATCGAAAAGCCATCGGTAAAGTTGTCATCACCCAGGAATAATTTATGTCAGACATCACACCCTTTCAAATCGCGGTCCCCGAATCTCAGCTTGCAGACCTCAAGCTCAGACTCTCGTTAACCCGATTCCCAGACAAAGAAACACCCAGCGATTGGTCTCAGGGGATACCTCTTGAATACATGCAGAAGGTCAAAGAATATTGGCAAAACACCTACCATTGGCCTGACCGACAGGCTTTGCTGAATCGCTGGCCCCAGTTTAAAACTGAGTTGCAGGGCTTGGGTATTCACTTTCTTCATATCCGGTCTGAACATGAGGATGCCCGACCGTTGCTCATGACCCATGGCTGGCCTGGCTCCATCGTCGAATTTCAGAAAACGATCGAACCTCTCACGAATCCAACCGCGCATGGGGGCACCGCTGACCAGGCCTTTCACGTCGTTTGCCCTACGCTGCCTGGATTTGGCTTTTCGGACCAACCCACAGAACCCGGCTGGGGTATCGAAAAAATTGCTAGGGCTTGGGATGAACTGATGGTCCGTCTGGGCTACCCTCAGTACCTCGCCCAGGGCGGAGACTGGGGAGCCATTGTCACCACTGCGATTGGCGCCCAAAACCTTGGGCACTGCCAAGGCATCCACATCACCATGCCAATCGTGGGCCCAGACCCGGAAACGCTCAACGATCTCTCTGAAATGGAGCAGGCTAGCCTTGCAGCAGCCCAGTTCTATCAAAATCATGACTCGGGTTATTCGAAGCAGCAAAGCACGCGCCCTCAGACCCTCGGATACGGCTTGGCAGACTCTCCGATTGGCCAAGCCGCTTGGATCTTGGAGAAATTCTATCAATGGATGGATTGCCAGGGTGATCCGATGAACGTCGTCACCCTCGATGAGCTGCTCGACAACATCATGCTTTATTGGCTTCCGGACGCGGGCGCCTCGTCGGCCAGAATTTATTGGGAAAGTTTTGGAAGCAATACCCTCTCATCGGCACCGGTTGAGCTGCCCTCTGCGATCAGTATTTTTCCAAAGGAGATCTTTAAAAGCTCTGAACGCTGGGCGCGAAAACGCTTTACTGGCCTGCTTTATTTCAATGCATTGGACGAAGGGGGGCACTTCGCGGCGCTCGAACAACCTGAGAGTTTCGTCAACGAGCTCCGCAAAGGGTTCGATGGGATGAATTTTAGGATGTCTTAGCGTTGCGGTAAAAACGTTTTGGCGGCGCGTTGTACCAAATTTTGAAAGCATGCTGAAAGGAGCTAGCTTCCGAATAACCCAGTTTCGTGCTGACGTCTTTCACCGAGTACCCATGACACAAAAGCCGCATCGCATCTTTACGACGATAGTCCTGTAGAACCTGACTAAATTTAACGCCTTGTTGCGCTAACCGCCGCCTCAACGTGGAAGCTTCCATACCAAATGCTTCAGCAGCCAAGGGCATTGATACCTCTTGGCCAGCGCGAAGACGTGTATCGATAAAAACAAGAACCTTTTCATGCATGCCGGCGAAAGGCTGCCGACTGACCAGAGTGGGTCTGACCATCGCCTCAAAGCTTTGAGCCCTGGCTGCATTGGCCATAACCGAAGGCTGGTCTAAAACCTCGTTATCCCAAACGATTTCAGTGCACTGATCACTAAAGGCGCCAACCAAGGGAAGTCGAGTATAAAACTCAGCTGGGTCAACCTCTCTTCCCTGATAGATCAGACGTTTGAATCTGACCTTACTCGTCGCCCCAAGATTTGAAGACCCAAGTAAGAACTGCTTCACCAAAAACAGATGCTGCCAATCAGGAACTTCAATTTTTGGCATGAAACGCATAGAGCTCTCATGGGCGCCCTCAATGAGCACATTGAACACGGAGTTCGTGTCCATCAGCGTCGTCGCCGTAAAACAGCGCACCAATTCTCGAATCGTTGGCTGGGAGATCGCGTAGGTTGCCCTGACAACCCCCCCTGCTCCAGCCTTATGCTGATCTTCCGCTCCACCTTTCCAGAAAACCTCGTAGGCGTTTTGGTCGATATTGAGTATCGTGTCCATGTCTCGGTAGAAGTCTTCAACTGGGATTGTGTAGGTCTCTCCCCGCTCTGCCGCTTCATTCGATTTTTCGATCATCTCAGCTGCACGGCTTGTGGGGAGATATCCGTTTTCTCCAGCGAAGTTATAGACGCTTAGGCTGGCTGGCCCTACGAACCAAACCATTTTATTGGCCAATTTCGGGATAGAATTCTTCATGAGAACTGCGTAGCTCCGCTAATGATACTTGGGAGACACATCCTTATGTCCCATCGCATTTGATGGCTCTTTCTAATTTAGGCCAAATTGCGGCCGTTCAACTTTTACTTCTCAAATCCTTTAACTACGAAACTTCCACTGATCTGGATCTTTTTCAAAAAGTTCTCTTTTTGGACTCTGTTCACTCAAGGTCCTCGAATCCGCTGACCTTAGGATGGCCAAGACTGTCTTACCTAACAGTCCGATAGATCACCTAACTCAGATCCTCACCGACCCAAAACTCTATCTAAAAGACATTAATTAAAAAACGCACCTTAGACCGCGTACAAAGCGCCTAGGCAATTTTCCTGCAACGATCGCAAGAGCAATTTGGGGTTCATTCTAAACCAATCCGCTTGCTAGCGTTAACCTGAGCAACGACTGATCTGCCATGCTATCAGTGAGTGTTTGGGTCCCATAGAAAAACTACCGACTGGGCGGTTTCAACCAAAGAGAGGGAGTGCTCGCTTTGTAGGCTTGGTAACTCTCTTCACCACCCCATTTTCGATCAGCCCTCGCCTCAAGCATGCGGACGCCACTGATGTAGTTCATCAAAACAAAAACAAAAACAGGTGAAATTAAGGTTACTAGTTGCCAGCCCTTTAAAACTGGAAAAGCAATCACGGCAATTCCAAACCAAAGTAAAATCTCTCCAAAATAATTGGGGTGACGTGACCAGGCCCAAAGTCCGGAAGTGATGAACCGATCGCGGTTAGCCGGGTTCAATCGAAAAATGGACTTTTGATGATCAGCAATCACCTCAATGGCAAACCCAACCATCCACAGTAAACTGCCCACCAAAGCCCATAAGCCTAGGGGCACCTTATCCAACGCAGTCATCGCAGCAAGCCCTGCCGAGAGCGTAATCGAGACCCAGAGACCTTGTAACGACCAAGTCATCAAAAATTGTAAAAAATCTGTTTTCATCGTTCGAAAGCGTCGGTCTTCCCCCGCCGCCAGAACCCTTCGAAACAAAAATTGACCTAATCGAGCTGCCCAAACCAAAACAAAACCACCAATTAAGTAATCCCTTGCCGACAGCTCAGGCAACAAAAACCAGACCAGCAAGACCAGACCCGAGTAGGTCAGACTTCCAAATAAATCGAAGAATTTTTCTGTCGAGACAACAAAGGCAGGAATAAAACCTAGCCACTGGATCAAAAAGCTACTCCCTACACACAGCGCAAACAGCGACCAGCCCATAAAGACAAACCCAGATTGTGAGCCTGCAAAGGCAATGCCATACCCCAATACGATGGCTGCGATGATTCCCATCACCGAAACGGTATTTTTTGTCATAAAAAGCTCCACTGCTTTCTTTATTCGTTAAATTTCGTCAATGGCGAAACGCTACGCCCAAACGCTCTATTGTGCCGCGTTTGACGCCAAATCGCTCGACCGAGATCCTGTGAAAGCTGCTCAATGCAGCAATCCATCGGCAGCATCCAGGGCTACTTTGAGCCACTTAACCGATAAATCTCACCCTCACCTTGGGTAAAACTCACTTTTGACGATCCAGCTTGAATCGAGCTAAGGACCTAACGCCGCATTGAGAAGGCCAGCGAGTCGATACCCCCCCTGGGCAATCCGCTCTTTCGCAACTGGCCAATTCTTAGCTTGGTAGTCTGAATCGAGAACATAGATCCGAGTCGCCCAAGGCAAACAACCCGCTTCGGTCTGCCTACAGTATTGGGTTCTAGGATGAATCGCTAGTTCGGCCGATTCAGTCGCCCATTTCAGAATCGACCCAGAACTCTGAGAAAAGGACCCAACGGCATTCAGCAGTTGGGCTTTGAGTTCAACCCGGCTCAATTGCGTCTCTTCAATCAAGCAATCATCCCAGACACCATGAAGATTCGAGCAATTTTCATAGCCTTTTACTTTCACCCGATTGCCACCCAAATCATCCGCAAAACTTACATGAAGCGGCTGATGAAGGTCGCCAATCCAATGACTCAGGAACATCAATGCCTGAAGCTTCGTCCAGCCTTCAACCTCCGGCTGAGCAAGCAGATAAAGATGCGTTTGGATCGCCGTCAAAATACATCCAGCCACGCAGCGATCATAGTCAACAGTCAGCTGATCACGATCGAAATTGATGTAATGCCAGGATGATACAGAGCGATAGGCTGGAAGCGGGCGCACCTTATCAGCCCAAACGCACAAGTCGGAAAACTCAAGCGCTTCACCCTCGAAAAGCTGATTGCGCTGCTCATCCGGCAGCGTCTCCATCAGGCTTTGGATCTTTTTCTTGACCGAACTGACGAGGTGAACTTCCGCAACGTCGCACGTCAACCGGTGCCCCATTTCAGACCAAGCATTGGCAAACGGTAGCCAAGTCATAACGCCGAGCGCCAAAACCCAGCGCACCTTTTTCGCGATCGATCGCGAAAGAAGGCGCCTCACCGCAGCATTAGCGATCAACACCGTCTGAGTTTTCATGGCTGGATCGACTAGGGATTCAGGCATTGTGGCGCGCTATAAATTCTGACAAAAAGTCTAGATGGTTCTTGACGCGAAAATCGGCTTTCATAGAAGCCTGTATGATTTGATCAGGGCCGATGAGATAGGTCACCCGCCGAACACCGAAACCCATTGGACCATCGACGCCGTAGTCGCGAATCACCCGCTTGTCCGCATCGACGAGAAGCGGAAAAGGTAGATCATACTGCTGTGCAAAGCGCTGATGGGAATCTTGGCCCTGAGGGCTGACCCCCAAAACCGGTAATTCGAGTCGCTCTAAATCGGAGTGCATATCACGTATGCCACAAGCTTGCTGCGTTCAGCCAGGGGTGAAGTCTGCAGGATAAAAATACAAAACGAGTCCCGCACTGTCCGAAAAATCCGACAACCCTACCGCCTTGCCATGCTGATCGGGTAAAGAAAACGGGGGCGCTAAGTCGCCGACCTTGAGCATAATGCAACCTCCCCTTGTGCGAGATCCAATCGAACTTCTCCCTGAACCAGTCTTTTTAATAACCGGCATCGCTGCCTGCGGGACGCTTCTGCCCTTCCCAGCCGCCTTTTAACAATGTTATCACCAGAGTCAGAAGATCAACAATTTCCCAATCGCTGATGTTTATCGCCGGGATGCCATTTAAAGCTGATTACGCCATAATTCGCCTACCCGATCACAAGGCGACCCATGGAAACCTATGACGTCATGACGACAACTTTTGCAGCCCGGAGCTTTACGTCAAAACCGGTATCGCGAGACACTCTGCACCGTATTTTGGACCACGCCCGGTTCGCGCCCAGCGGCGGCAACCGTCAAGGTTGGCGCGTAATTTCGATCGAAAACAGTGACCTCAGGGAAAAGCTCCAGAATCTGATGACGCCTACGATCAAGGCATATAAAGCCATGGCGATGGCCGGTGAAACACCTTTTAATAGCCTCGAGGCTTCTCTGGTTGATCAAGCCACCATCGACGCGACCTCTTCTGAAATGCCCTTCGCTGGCAATCTAGCCCAGGCGCCAGTAGTCCTGGTCGTCACCGTCGATCTAAAAAAAGTCACTGCTTTCGATCAAGACCTTGATCGAGTCGGTGTTATTCCCGGCGCGTCAATTTACCCCTTCGTCTGGAATATTTTGTTGGCCGCTCGGAACGAAAATCTTGGGGGCGTTCTGACAACCTTTATCGCGCATCAAGAGCCCCGGGCAAAGGCCCTGCTCGGCATTCCGGATCATCACGCCATCGCCGCGATGATCGGAATCGGAGAACCAACGCAACAATTGACCAAACTCAAGCGTCGAGCAGTGTCAGACTTTACGGCAATCGACCATTTTCAAGGTGAGCCTTTAAACAGTGGTTGATTCAAAGACATCTGCCGATTTCATCGTTTCGGCTTTTTACCATTTTTGTTCAATTAAATCGCCTTCAGAATTGCGTAAGCACCTTCTGCAGCAGGTCAAGCGCTTCAACATGAAGGGAACCATTTTAGTCGCCAACGAAGGTATTAATGGAACCATCGCTGGGACCAGACCCGACACTGACCAATTTTTTATGCAATTGCGTGCGGACGATCGCTTTGACGCACTCCAGACCAAGGAATCATACACTGCAGAAGCGCCCTTCTTACGCGCAAAGGTCAAAGTAAAAGAAGAGATCGTAACGCTCGGTCAGCCAGATCTTGACCCAGAAAATCAGGCGGGGACTCACGTTCGACCCGAGGACTGGAATGCTTTGATTAGCGACCCAGACGTTATCCTGGTGGATACTCGAAATGATTACGAAGTGGCGATCGGTTCGTTTGAAGGCGCCCAAAACCCGAACACCCAGTCCTTTAGAGAATTTCCAGACTATGCCGAGCATCAGCTCGCACCCCACAAAGACAAAAAAATAGCAATGTTCTGCACCGGCGGTATCCGGTGCGAGAAATCAACTGCGCTCCTTAAATCTCAAGGGTTTAAAGACGTTTACCACTTAGAGGGTGGGATCTTAAATTATTTTGAGAAGGTTCCAGCTTCCGAATCCCGCTGGCAAGGTGCATGCTTTGTGTTTGACGAGCGCGTGGCCGTCAACCAAGACCTCAAACCGGCTGGCTTTGTCCAGTGTCACGCTTGTCGACGACCTCTAACCCCAGACGACCTTATGCTTGTATCCTACGAACCTGGTCTTTCGTGCCGCTATTGCATCGAGACGGTGACCGATCATCAAAGAGCCAGATTCGCTGAGCGGCAAAAACAAATCCAATTGGCCAAACATCGAGGAGAAGCCCATCTCGGAGACGCCGCTCGCAGCGCGCAAGCAGCCAGAAAGTCGGCCAAATATGAGGCCAGGCTTCAAGGCACCACCGAAGCGCGCACCACCAAAGATAAATCATAACAACGAGCATCGACCGAACCGCCGTAAGGTGCTGTTATACCAGCAACCTCAGGCGAGAAATGCGATTCCTCGCGACACGATTCCAGAGTCGATGCCTGGCAATATTCAACTGGGCCCAACGACCTAAAGCCTTGGCGCAGCATCCATCATTCGCGCCTATCTGCGTCATCGAAGTCGTTCTCGCAATCTCTATGAAATAGAGTGTTGGCCGTCAAATCAACGGACCGCCTGCTGATAAAATGGCCTTTCCTTCAATCGTTCAAAATAAAGCCGAGTTCGTGCTAGGTCCTGGTTGAACAAATCGAAGCGCTCCGCCAACATCAAGGAGTACCCCATATTGATATCCGCTGCTGAAAATGCATCTCCGACCAAGTAAGAGCCATTTTCAAGCCCTTTTTCAACCGCACTCAATGCCGTCAAGGCCCGCACCTTGGCATCTTCAACAACCCCAGGGATTCTGTCCGCCTCAGGCCGAATCACAGAATGCTGTGCGATATCTCCCAAGGGTCTAGCAAGCGTTGCCTCGGCAAACCAACTCCATTGTTGGAAAATCGCAGCCTCTCGGGTTCCCGCTGGCGGTTGGAGCCGACCATCACCGTAGGCATCGAGCAAGTACTGGACCATCGCACCAGACTCGAACATGGTGAATTCCCCATCGCGCAGCACTGGGACCTTGCCTGTCGGACTGAGCGCACGCCAAAAATCCGTATTTCGATACTCTTGCGAAAAATCGATCACCTCAATATTCAGGGGAATATCGAGTTCCAAGCAGAGCCAAATCACCCGCATCGAGCGCGTGCCAGCTACATGGTAAATGGTCAAAGGCATAACCTTTCCTCTTCTCGCAGCGTGTCTTTCACGAGCACAGCCTTGCATAGCCCAAGAACTCTTGTAAAGTGCAGAGATGACGAAAACACGAGATCAACTGCTTGCTTTGTGTCTGCTAGACGACTCGGACTTACCACTCGACCGTCTTGCTCTGCTCTTCGCAGCGGAGCATCAGCAACTTTCGTTGGATTCTGTAGCACAGAGCCTGAGTGCGATCGACCGCCTTGCCAATCAATTTCTTACCGCTTTTGACGCTGTCTCAGATGAGCAGCTTGTACGCTTTCTCTTTCATCAACAGGAATTCAAAGGCAATGCTCAAAACTATTTCAGTGCCGAAAACAGTTATCTTAACCGTGTACTAGATCGCAAGCGCGGCATTCCTATTACCTTAGCGCTGGTTTACCTGTCAGTTGCAGAGCGTATTGGTCTGACCGCCGAGGGCGTCAGCTTCCCGGGGCACTTTTTGCTTCGTTTTAGCGATGCTGCTCAACAGCTTTTCGATCCTTTTTCGGGCAGAACCCTGAGCCCGTCTGATTGTCAGACGCTGCTCCGGCAAACCCAAGGCCCCCGTGCAGAGCTCGAACCCCAGCATACCGCAACCGCCAACCGCCGGGATCTGATGATGCGATTACTCGAAAACCTTAAACAATGTTTTTGGCAGCAACGGACTTGGTCCTCAGCCGAACTCTGCCTAGACCAACAACGCTTGCTCAGACCGCATCAACTCGCGCTCAACCTTCAATTGGGTAACATTAGAGAGCTAAGAGGCGATCTTGATTCTGCAAAAACCATCTACGCGCAGCTCATCGAATCCTCTAAAGACTCCGAAATCGGTCAATTAGCCGCTCAGCGACTGATGGCGATGGGACACTCTCGAAAGAATATTCACTGATTTGCGGCGTGTCACGAAAACCTGGTTCGACCAGGGCACCAGTCGCGTTAACGCCAGGGCAACTTTCAGGGATACTCTAGAACCACTCCAAAGCGTTCACTGTTACAAATTTAAACAAAGCATGTTCTGAATCTGACGCGCGCCAATCAAAACCCTGACTGCGCCTTCCACAAACCACAATTTAGATCGGAAAAGAGGCTGATAATTTATAGCCCCCACCCATACAAAATTATCGCTGTAGTCCAAATAGCACTACCAGCCAAAGCCCGAATGTCGTGAACCCACACCAGCAATGTGTTCAACATTTTATGCTTCAAGCAAGGCCAGCGCAGCTTCTGCGCGCCGGGCAACGCCTGCTTTTTGGCGTTCTAAATCAACGTCGTGAGATTCACCCATGGCACCGACCAAATAGCGCTTATAAACGCCCTGGCCGATCGCCGCGAGACGCCAGTGCTGAAAAGCCCTGTAATAATTAATCTCACATAAATCTCGACCTGTTTGGGTCTGATAAATTTCGCAGAGTGCTTCCCGGCTAAGATAGCCCCCGACGGCAGTCGGTGATTGATCACCTTCTCCGGGTTCTTCGATTTCAGCAGGCGAAACCCAATTGTTCAGGAGATATCCAACGTCGGCTAGCGGATCACCCAAAGTACACAGCTCCCAATCCAAGATGGCCAAAACCTGGTCTTCTGCAACAATCATATTGCCCAGCCTGAAATCGCCGTGGACGATGCTGGCACCCCTCTGCTCCGGCATTCTTTCGGCTAATAATTTCTGCGAGGCTTCCATCGCCGGAATCGCATGTGTCTTGGAGGCATCCCATTGCTTGGTCCACCGATTCAACTGACGAGCCAAATAGGCTTCTTTTCGTCCAAGATCGCCCAGACCAACAGCATCTACATCGACAGCATGTAGGTCGCATAAAATTTGTATCACGTGACGACTTAACGCCTCTCGGTACTCAGGCGCGACCTGTTGTCCAATCACACTGTCGTTGAGCACCAAACCATCCACGAAACTCATCAAATAAAAATCAGCGTCATTCACCTCAGCGTCCTGGCACAACCCAAGCGTTTTCGGAACCGGCACCTTTGAGCCTTGGAGCCCATGAATAATCTTGTGCTCTCGACTCATATCATGCGCACTCTCGAGCACATGACCCAGCGGCGGCCGACGAAGAACAAAGGTGCGCCCTTGCGCGTCGGTACATCGATAGGTGAGGTTCGAGTGCCCGCCCGCAATCAATTCAAACATCATCGGGCCCGTTGAATCATCAACTTGAGATTTGACCCAAGCCGTTACCGCTTCTTCACGAATTCCTTCAGGCATAGGTGCTCCTTCTAGCTTTACCCCAACAGCGACACGCCGAATGATGCGTAAAATGAGTGGTGGCGCTACCCTATCGCGGACCGCCACACCCGTCTGAGCGCTGGACAATGCCATCATGCCTGAGCACCCCAGCGCCATCAAGGATATCGACTATGGTATGGTTTCAAGCTCAATCAAAACGAAGAGTTGCTCATGCAAACACGGGCGTTACGCTGCCATGCAATCTCACAAGACATCAATGTCCTCAGACTAGACGATATCGAGCTGGCTGAACCTCAACACGATGAGGTTCAAATTGAGATTAAGGCTTGCGCAGTCAACTTCCCTGACATTTTAATGATTCAAGGAGGCTACCAATTTAAACCTGAACTTCCCTTCGCACCGGGTGGAGAATTTTCCGGGGTCGTGACCCGAGTGGGCTCGGCGGTTGATCACGTTCAACCGGGAGATCGCGTTGTGGCCGGCGATCGGGTCGGCGGCTTCAGCGAGCATGTCAACGTCCCCCAAGAATCAGTGCGTCAAATTCCTGATCACGTATCCTTCGCCAAAGCAGCGAGCTACGCCACCGCCTACCTCACAGCCTATGTCGCGCTCAAAATTCGTGGTCGTCTCAGGCCAAGCGAGACGCTGCTTGTCCATGGTGCCGCAGGTGGTGTCGGCATGGCAGCGGTCGACCTTGGTCGCCATTTCGGAGCCCGGGTGATTGCGACCGCTGGCACCCAAGAGAAGGTCGATGCTTTAAAGTCTCGAGGCGTAGCGACCGCCATTAATTATACCCAGCCCGATGGGAGCCTCGGAGGCTTTAAAGAGACCGTGAAATCACTCACCGACGGCAAGGGCGCTGATGTCATTTTCGACCCTGTTGGTGGAAGCGTTTTTGATGAATCGATGCGATGCATCAACTGGGACGGTCGATTGCTCACCATCGGCTTTACCAGCGGCGTTTGGCCGAAAGCCGCTGTCAACCATATCCTTATCAAACAAATTGCTGTGATCGGCGTTAGAGCAGGCGAAGTAGGACGGCGAGACCCCGAGCTAGGCCGAGAATGCAGAAACGCCATTTTTGACCTTCTCTGTCAGGGTGCGATCGACCCTTTCATCTACCAGACCTACAGTCTCGAGGAGGGAGTTGCTGCCATGCAGACCTTGCAGTCCCGCGCCGTGATTGGAAAAAGCGTGCTAACGATGAATGGTTACGACTGTGAACCCACCACCCCATCAACCATCAATTGATCGATAGTCTCCGGTAGCACCCCAAGCTCCTCTAAAATAACCCGGCTATGTTCACCGAGTTGCGGCGGGTCGTTAATCGGCCGCAACTTTGCGCTGCCCAGCTTAATCGGATTCGCGATCGTCCACTTAAAATCAGGATCCTCTGACTCTGTCTCAACAATCACTTCGTTCTCGATCAATTGCGCGCTTCGCACCACATCTGCAATTTTTTCAACCACGCTGTAGCTGATTGCTTCAGCATCGAGGCGCTGGGCGACTTCAACCATGCTCATCTTAGAGAAAGCCGTTTGAAACATCTCTCGAACTTCATCGCGCAGCTTCATAATGGCTCTAATATTCGCTAACCGCGCATCTTCGAGCCATTCGGGGTGACCCAGGGCGCGTGCGATGCTGGGCCATTCCTTCTCTGGATTAGGTGAAACCAAAACAATAAACCGATGATCTAAGGTCTCGTAAATCATCGCAAATGGCGAGCGATAACCCTTGTCTTCGAGTATCTCACCGAGATCAAATCCAGCGATGGCGCCCTGTAGGTGCATCCCATTGGACCAAGCGCCATTGGCAACCAGGGACGTCTCAACACAGTCGCCTATTCCCGTCTTTTCACGCTGATAAAGCGCCATCATGATGCCGCCAAATAGACTCATGGCCGATGCATGATCTCCAACACCGCCGACGGGAAACATTGGAGCAGCTACACCCGGTTTCATGAGGTCCAAAATTCCAGCACTGGCCCACCAAGCAGTGGTGTCATAGCCCCGTTTCTCAGAATCTGGCCCCCGAGTACCAAATCCCGTCAACTGCGCGTAGATCAATCGGGTGTTCATCGTCTGCAGACGTTCATAGGTCAAGTCGTATCGCTCGAGCTGGTCCGCACGAAAGTTATGTATAAACACATCCGCCTGAGCAATCAGACGATGCAGTAGATCTCGACCCGCGGCTTTATTCAAGTCGAGCGCTATGCCTCGCTTGTGCCTCGACGTCAGCGCCCAATTATAGTCGTGGCGGTGGCGCCCGTGCAGCAAGCGATACGCATCCCCGGCGGGTGCCTCAACTTTAATTACGTCTGCACCAAAATCACCCAGAATTGTCGCTGCGCCAGGACCAGCAACGAACGACGCCGCATCAATCACTTTCAGATCCTTAAAGAGACTGTCCATATTTATTTGCATCAATTCAGTGAAAAACCTATCTTAGCCCAACTTAATTTACTTCTGCGAGAAGAGAAAACGATGTACGACGTACTAAAGAACGTTTGGGGAGAACTGACTGGGCCGGGCGGCGCTTTCGAGGTAACGACAATTGAGGTCCGAGGGGCGCCCATGCGAACTTTTGCCGCCGCGCCAAATTCCCTTCGCGACGTCTGGCGAGCTTCTCAAGCCTTCGGAGATCGCACCTACCTCGTGTATGAAGAAGAGACCCTAACCTATGCCCAAACTCACGAAAACGTCGATCGAATCGCTGGCTTTATGCGGGCGAAGGGACTGCAGCCGGGCGATCGGGTCGCCATCGCAATGCGCAACTTTCCGGAATGGATGCAGTGCTACTGGGCAGTCGTAACGTCGGGTTTGACCGTAGTGGGAATGAATGCCTGGTGGGTCGAGGATGAAATGGATTATGCGCTGAACGACTCCACCCCAAAGCTACTGATCGCTGATGAAGAGCGTCTCGTACGCTTTGAAAAGATCCGATCAAATCATGAATCGCTTCAGGTTGTAGGCGTACGCACCGCCCACCGAGATTGGGTCACACCATTTGAATCCGTGCTACAAAGCTCTCCTGACATGCCCGAATTGGCGATTGATCCCGATGCGGACGCATGCATTTTTTACACCTCCGGGACCACAGGAAGACCCAAAGGTGCTCAACAGACCCATCGGGGATGTGTGCACAACTTACTCAACATGGGTTTTTGGGCAAACTGTCTTGCGCAAACAATGAATCGTGTTAAGGGCACACCTCTGCCCGATCCTGCGACAGCACCGCAAAGCGCGGCGCTGGTTACAACGCCCCTGTTTCATGTAACAGCAAACAATTGTCTTGCTCATGCCACAACCTTCGGCGGTGGAAAACTAGTTCACATGTTCCGGTGGGATGCCGGAGAAGCGCTGAAACTGATCGAACGGGAGAAAATCACCAGCCTAACCGGTGTTCCTGTGATGAGCAGAGAACTGATCAGCCATCCGGACTTTCACCGCTATGACACCTCGAGTCTGATCTCAGTCGGCGGCGGCGGAGCTCAGCTGCAGCCAGATCTCGTCGGCAAAATTGATCAAACCGTTGAAAACGCCCGACCCGGCACTGGCTATGGTATGACCGAAACCTGCGGCATCATTACCTCGATCGGCGGCGATTTTTTTGTCGATCGACCAGAGAGTTGCGGCCCGGCAATGCCTACATTTGAAGCGAAAACCGTAAATTCCGAAGGTATTGATACTGTTGGTGAACCCGGTGAACTCTGGGTTCGCGGGGCACCTGTTATTAAAGGCTATCTCAATCGACCCGAGGCCACTGCCGAAACCATCACCGATGGCTGGCTGCACACGGGGGATGTTGCCACGATTGATGAAGATGGATTTATCTTTATTGTCGATCGAGTCAAAGACATGGTGCTACGGGGCGGAGAAAATATTTATTGCAGCGAAGTTGAGTCTGTCTTGTTCCAAATCGATGAATTGGCTGAATGCAGTGTCTTTGGTGTACCTGACGATCGATTGGGTGAGGAAGTTGGCGCTGCCATTTACCTTAAGCCCGGTCAGTCCTTGTCTGCGGAAGACATCCGATCATTTTGCGCCGTGCTCATGGCGAAACATAAAATACCCACCTATCTCTGGATACTCGATACCCCGCTCCCTAGAAACGCCAGCGGTAAGTTTTTGAAAAGGGAACTGAAGGATCGCTTGCCTTTGGCAGATGCTGTTTAATTCCTAATCAGCGAGAGCAAGGGACCGCCAAAAGCGCTGAAGCGCTTTAAGCCGACTTAGTCCTGCTCAGGCCTTCTTCGGTCTGCGACGAGTGCGGGGTGTCTTGGGTAGACCCGTGTGTTGCGTCTTAAAGGGGGCGCCTCGACCAACCGGACCTCCATACTGGGTTCTTGGCACTAGATGGGCCTTCGTATTGCCAATCAGATCGGCTCGGCCCATTCTTCTCAAGGCTTGTCGCAGCATGGGCCAATTACTCGCATCGTGGTATCTCAAAAATGCTTTGTGCAAACGGCGCTGTTGCGGTTGCTTTACGATATCGACAGGGATGGCAGCTCGCCCTAGGCGTTTTAGAGGATCCGCTCCGGAATGATACATTGCCGTCGCAGTCGCCATCGGCGATGGATAAAAAGACTGGACTTGATCCGCTCGAAAGCCATTTGATTTCAGCCAAAGTGCAAGATTCATCATATCGGTATCAGTCGTTCCTGGATGGCCTGCAATAAAGTAGGGAATTAAGTATTGCTCCTTATCTGCCTCGGCCGAAAAACGGTCAAATAACGATTTGAACGCATCGTAAGTTCCGATGCCAGGCTTCATCATTTTCGATAGCGGCCCCCCCTCAGTGTGCTCTGGCGCGATCTTTAAATAGCCCCCAACGTGATGCTTCACAAGCTCTTCAACATATTCTGGTGTTTCAACAGCCAGATCGTAACGCAGGCCGGATGCAATCAAGACTTTCTTTATGCCTGGCAATGCCCTTGCTTTTCGATAAAGACCAATCAGTGGCGTTTGATCTGTATTGAGGTTTTTACAGATACCGGGATAGACGCATGAGGGGCGCCGGCACTTTGCCTCGATATCTGGGTCTTTGCAGGCCAAGCGCCACATATTGGCGGTTGGACCACCCAAATCTGATATGACACCCGTAAACCCAGGGGTCTTGTCTCTGATCTGCTCGATTTCATTGAGAATCGATGCCTCACTGCGACTTTGAATCAGTCGGCCCTCATGCTCTGTGATCGAGCAGAAACTACAACCACCAAAACAGCCTCGCATAATGTTGACCGAGAACCGAATCATGTCATAGGCGGGAATTTTAGCGCTACCGTACATCGGATGCGGCACTCGCTGGTAGGGTAATTCGAACACCCGATCGATTTCTTCGGTCGTCAAGGGGATCGGCGGCGGATTTAAATAGACCCACTGATTCCCATGGCGCTGAGCCAAAGGGCTTGCGTTCAGCGGATTTGTCTCGCGATGGAGGATTCTCGACGCGTGCGCATAGAGCAGGTCGTTTTCAACGACCTGTTCAAAGGCGGGCAGCAAGGTGACGCGCTGGAGATGATCCGAGTTAATGACAGCCGCATGTCCCGCTGTAAATGTTTGTAGCGAGATTCCGGAGACGACCTTTTCTCGATTACTTCCGCCAGATCGAGCGATCAACTGAGGATCCGAAGTTCTCGGCGCTTGATCCTCGGGCAACTCAGACTCATCCACCAGTTCGACCGCTTGAGGCAATTGCTTCAACGTGAATGCAGTGCCTCGAATGTCTCTCATTTCGCCAACTTTTTCGCCCCGACTGGCCCGATGAGTCAGCTCGACAATCGCGCGCTCAGCGTTGCCGTAGAGCAGCAGATCTGCGGCAGAGTCCAATAAAATTGACCGCCGAACGGCGTCGCTCCAATAATCATAGTGCGCAATCCGTCGCAGACTCGCCTCGATCGAGCCAATCACAATTGGCACGGTGGAGTAAGCTTCTCGGCACCGCTGACTGTAGACAATGACTGCCCGGTCAGGCCGCAGGCCTGGAGCACCATCAGGCGAATACGCATCATCGTTTCGGCGCTTGCGATCCGCCGTATAATGATTGATCAACGAATCCATATTACCTGCAGCGACGCCAAAATAGAGCTCGGGCTCACCCAAGACTTTAAACGCATCAGGAGACCGCCAATCTGGCTGCGCAATAATGCCCACCCTAAATCCCTGTGCCTCGAGAGTACGACCGATAACGGCCATGCCAAAGCTGGGATGATCAACATAAGCATCACCTGTGATTAGAATGACATCACAACGATCCCAGCCTAGCGCGTCCATTTCAGTCCGAGATGTGGGCAAAAAGGGTGCGACACCGAAGCATTCTGCCCAGTAGGCAGGATAATCAAATAAGCCTTGTTTCAACGCGAGGGGCATCTTCAACTCTTGAATTCATGAGCGCGAGTCGGCCATTGTAGAGTATTTAGTGCTGACCTCAATGGCCTGCAGAATATCGGTCTGATCAACCACGTTGCAGAACGACCAGAACCAATCGAATTGGTGACTTTTAGGCAACTATTAGACTACTTTTATTCTCTTTTTTATCTCATCAGGCCTTGGTAATTTCAACGGTCTTCTTCAAACAGGCGCCAGCGATGATGCGGCATGCCCATAGGCTCGCCAAATCTTCGGGATCCTGATTTAATGCCTGAAGGGATCAAACGACTGGAAGACCTCTAGCGTTGAACTGCCAAAGCCAAAAGCCTCGGCAAAACCTCGAATACGGAAGCTAGCTTATGACGCAACATCCTGCCCTCGATCAATGGATCGATGAGATCAAAACCCTCTGCGAACCAGACCAAGTTGTTCTCTGCGACGGTAGTCCTGAAGAATATCAGTCAATGATGCAGACCTTGACCGAAGCTGGCGTAGCGAAGCCGCTCAATCCTAAGATAAGACCTAACAGCTTTCTGGTTCGCTCTGACCCAGCTGATGTTGCGCGCGTTGAAAGCCGAACCTTCATTTGCAGTCAACAAGAAGCGGATGCTGGCCCCACCAATCATTGGGCCGAACCGGAGGCCATGCGCAAAACTTTGAAAGACTTGTTTAAAGGGTCCATGCGCGGACGCACCATGTACGTCATCCCTTTCAGTATGGGACCGGTCGGGTCACCCATCGCACACATTGGCGTGGAGATATCCGACTCGCCCTATGTTGTGGCCAGCATGCACATCATGACGCGAGTTGGCGCATCGGTGCTTCGTGAACTCGGTCAAGACGGCCCTTTCGTGCCCTGTCTGCATTCGGTAGGGCAGCCCCTCGCGCAACATGAAGTGAGCGCGCCTTGGCCCTGCAACCCAGAAAACCTATACATCGCTCATTTCCCGGAGACACGAGAAATATGGAGCTTTGGCTCCGGTTACGGGGGCAATGCATTATTGGGTAAAAAATGTTTCGCATTGCGGATCGCCTCTGCCATGGCTCGTCAAGAGGGCTGGCTTGCTGAACACATGCTCATCTTAAAGCTGACCAATCCGTCAGGTGAATACAGATACGTTGCTGGGGCTTTCCCTAGCGCCTGTGGAAAGACCAACCTCGCCATGTTGGTCCCAACCATTCCAGGCTGGACTGTCGAGACCGTAGGCGATGATATTTGTTGGATGAAATTTGGTGAGGATGGTCAGCTCTACGCAATCAACCCAGAAGCGGGCTTTTTCGGCGTTGCACCGGGCACCGGCATGGACACCAACCCGAATGCAATGTTGACCCTGGATGCAAACTGCATCTTTACCAACGTTGCCGAGACTGCAGACGGTGATGTTTGGTGGGAGGGTATGACAGACGAACCGCCGGCGAGCCTCATCGATTGGCGCGGTGATCATTGGACGCCCGAGAGTGAAACACCCGCTGCTCATCCAAATGCTCGATTTACAGTTGCAGCCGCACAGTGCCCGGCCATTGCAGAAGAATGGGAGAGACTCGAAGGCGTGCCAATCAGTGCTATTTTGTTCGGAGGCCGCAGAGCCAGCGTTGTGCCCCTGGTCAATGAAGCGAGCACTTGGGAACAAGGCACATTCTTTGGTTCCATCGTCTCCTCCGAAAAAACGGCAGCAGCAGCCGGCACTATCGGCGAACTCCGCAGAGACCCGATGGCCATGCTGCCCTTTTGCGGCTATAACATGGCCGACTATTGGCAGCATTGGATCAGCATCGGCCAAACAGAAGGCGCTCAGCTGCCTAAGATTTTTTATGTTAACTGGTTCAGAAAAAATGACGATGGCGGCTTTATTTGGCCCGGTTTCGGAGAGAACGCGCGGGTTCTGCAGTGGATTTTTGAGCGCTGTGCCGGGCGCGCTGAGGCGATTGAAACCGCGATTGGAAAACTGCCAACCCTGGATGGACTCGATTTTTCAGGGCTCCATTTATCTGATGAGGCGATCGCAACATTACTGCGTGTGGACACAGATGGCTGGCTGTCAGAAATACCTCTGATTGAATCCTACTATGACACTTTCGGAGATAAGGTACCTTCAGCCCTTAAAGATCAGCTCTCGCAACTCAAGGCAAAGCTCACTGCCGCCGCCTCGGACGTGGCCTAAGGCCGATCGCTCAAAAAACTGAGCACCACTCGGCTCATCAAAAAGCCGACAAAAATCGTCGGCTTTTTGCGTCACTGAATAGGCCCCGGTCAGGGCCTAGTTTCAATCTAACCGTTCGATGATCGTGCCGGTACCGAGGCCCCCGCCACAACACATTGCAATCAAGGCATACCGACCGCCGGTTCGCTCAAGCTCATGAAGCGCAGTCGTTATCAATCTCGCACCGGTGCTTCCAGTTGGGTGCCCGAGCGCAATGGCTCCGCCATTCACGTTAACCTTCGAATGATCAACACCTAGGTCCTTCTCCCAGGCAAGCACAACCGACGCAAAAGCCTCGTTGACCTCAAAGACATCTATGTCTTCAAGCGTTAAACCGGCCCGCTCGAGCACTTTGCGCGTCGCTGGGATTGGCCCCTTTAGCATCGTGACCGGATCTACACCAACCAAAGTGGTGGCTTTAATTTTAGCTCGAGGCTTGATGTTCAAGCGTTCACACGCCGCTTCACTCGCCATAATCACTGCAGCGGCGCCATCAGACACCTGCGAGCTAGAGCCGGCTGTGTGAATCGCTTGTCCTGGGACCGGTTCTAAACCCGAGAGCGCTTCTAAAGTCGTCTCCCGTAGGCCTTGATCCTGATTGATAACCTGGAACTCGCCAGTCGGCTCAAACTTCTCATTCAGCAGCGGCGCTTCAACGTCAACAACTTCTCGATCAAAACGTCCTTCAGCCCACGCTTGAATCGCTTTTTGCTGACTCTCTAGTCCAAACTGATCAGTATCCGCACGGGTGATCTGATACTCTTCAGCGATCATCGCTGCCCCCATAAACTGACTGGTAGGCTGATAATGTGCGCTATAAGATTCGCCCATCGGAGAGCCACCTTGCATGTTTGACCCCAAGGGGACTCGGCTCATCATTTCAACACCACAACTCATAACCACATCCTCGATGCCTGCTCCGATCATCGATGCGGCCATTGACGTCGCTTGTTGACTAGAACCACACTGAGAATCGACGGTCGTAGACGCAACTTCAAGGGGCAAGCCCTGAGAGAGCCACGCTATGCGAGCGATATTAAAAGACTGCTCGCCCACTTGAGAGACACAGCCACCAACGACCTGGTCTACTGATGCTGGATCAATCCCGGATCGATCCAGAGCCGCCTTTTGAACTTTACCCAACAAATCTGCGGGCTTTAGTCCGGCTAAACCTTTACCCCGCTTTCCAATTGCACTTCTGCACGCTTCTACAATGTAGACGTCACCCATGGTTTCTTCCTTTTATCGTTCACACTTTATTTGGTTAACACGCTCTGATTGATTAACACGATCGGCGGCTCTTTCAGTACTTGAGCGCCTAAAACAGGGGGTAAATTTTCTTGCAGCTGGCTCTAAGCTGCATCTTTTACCAAAGTTCGCCTCAATTCGCAGAGCCCACGATCGTCCAGCATAAAGAGCCCACAGCCGCGCTGCAAGCGTTGTGCAGGAGAACTGAGATGCCGAAGAAAATTTCAATTCAACTTGATGATCATGACTTCCTAGCAGGTCCCTGAAAGTAGAAAACCACGCCTACCCCTGCTGCGGCCAGCAGCATTGCCCACTCCTGCGGCCACAATAGAGCAGCTGGAGAGCCTGGCAGATACAGCAACAAAAGACCAAACGTCAAAATCAAGGTGACGGTGCCCAAACTTCTTCCGAACGGGACCTTAAACGGACGCGCCATCTCCGGCTCGGTACGCCGTAATCTCAAAAACGATACAACAACGAATAAGTAAGCAATCACAATGGCAAAAGACCCTGCATCAACCAGCCATACCAAAATCTCTCGACCAAAAAGCGGTGAAATCATACTCAGGCCACCGATGGCAAGAATGCTAACCGTGGGCGTTTTATATTTAGGATGCAACCGAGCAAAAACCCTAGGAATCATCCCAGAGACAGCCAGCGCATAGAGAATCCGACTTCCGCCGATAATGAATGCATTCCAGCTTGTCAGAATGCCACCGACACCGGCCAACAGCATCACCTGCCCAAGCACCGGGCTATCCCACACAGCCATCATCGCATCTGCCGTCGGCATTGAGGAGGCCTCTAGATCAGGTCCTGACAAGGCCCCACCCACAGCCAAGGAAATCGCAATGTACCAACCACCCGCCAAACACACAGAGATTACCAACAACCCGCCGATCCGGTGTGGCGGTAAGTTAATTTCCTCGGCGCTCTGAGGAATAACGTCAAAACCCACCAAGAGGGCAGGTACCATAACCAGAACTCCCAAGATGCCTGCCAAACCATGTGTAAACTCAGGCACTCGCGACGCTGGGGGCTCAGAAATTCCGACCCCCAAAAAGAAAAGCAGACCGACAGCGATAAAAAGCACCGTCATCAGCGTTTGGACGAAGGCTGCAAACCGAATACCCACATAATTGATCAACGTCATAAGCGCGGCTCCGATCGCACCGACGGCAACAAGAGAGGCGTACACCGGAGACCCTGCAACCGACCAAAGCAACCCGACGCCCAGGTCGGGGAACAAGTACTGCAGGGCTGTGGGTAACGCCGCCGATTCAAAGACGCAGACCGTGACGTACGCAATCACAACGGCCCAACTAGCGATAAAGGACGAAGTATAGCCCAGCGCTCGTTTCGTATAGTGGTGTTCGCCTCCTGCCAGAGGCATTGCAGAGGCCAGTTCGGCATAGGCTAAGCTGATCAAAATCACAATCAGCGATCCAATCATGAAGGCGAGAACAGTTCCCATTGTTCCCGCTCGACTTAGCCACTCCCCGGTTAGCAGCACCCAGCTCCATCCAATCATCGCACCGCAGGCAAGCGCCAAGACTTCCCGACTCAACAATGTTTTTGCTAATGCATTAGCCATATCTGATCCTTACTCAGGTTGTGCTCTGTTCGAATGACGCCTATTGGAACGACGTGTCCTGAATTAATGTGTCAGGGCAAGCGGCTGGATCCTTGCAATGAGCGAGCAATCCCGCAGTATCCATTGATTGCGAATCGACCTTACCAGCCCGTCACCCGGAGCTGACCGCAGCAGTGACAGACTCCACAAGGATATCCACCATCTGATCGATTTCTGCATTCGTCGCAGTAAATGCCGGCCCCAAACAAACCACATCACGCACCTCGCCGGTGCCGCCAAAGTAGTAAAAGACGTCCCGTTTAAGCCCCTCGGCTACAATCTGGTTACTGATGCCTCGATCAATCGAAAAGCGAGCAAGGGAGGACCGGTCTGCAACCACCTCAATGGCGGCCAAAAGCCCGCGTCCGCGCACCTCTGCGACAAAAGGATGCTCAGAAAATGCTGAAGCCAGCTGATTGTGCAGATAAGCCCCTTGAGTCGCGGCACGCTCTACCAGCGCCTCCTCGCGCATGATATTGAGCACTTCAACCGCAGCCGCGCAGGCCGAGGGATGGGCACCAAAAGTAGTGAACATCACTTGATAGCCTGCAGACTCGATAGCGCTGCCCACCCGTTCGTTGGTGAAGACGCCGCCCAAGGGGGCATAACCCCCAGCGAGCCCTTTGCCGCTGACTAGAATATCTGGGGCAATGGGCCAGTGCTGATAACCAAAATCAAGACCGGTTCTTCCAAATCCAGTCATGACTTCATCCAAAATAAGGATAATGCCTAATTCATCGCACAATGCGCGTACTTTGGGCCAGTAGTCTTCGGGGGGGACGATCGCCCCTCCTGAGGATCCGGTAATGGGCTCAGCAATAAACCCGGCGATGGTCTCTGGACCCTCGGCCATCAATACATCACGCATCTGGTCAACATAATACTGCCCCATCGATGCACCATTGAGACCCTCTGGCGCTCGCAGTGGATACGGGGCAGGCACCGAAACGTAATGCGGCAAAGCACTTTCAAGGCCGCGCTTCCGGCCGGGATGGCCACTGATGGATGCGGTCGCGAGCGTCGTGCCATGATAGGAAATTGACCGCCCCACCATCTTGATCCGCTGATGTTCCCCTATTGCCTGTTGATACTGAAGGGCAAGCTTCATAGCTGCTTCGTTGGCCTCAGTGCCTCCCGACGCAAAATGTGCTCTCGTTAAACTCGGTGGTAACCAATCCTGATCGAGTATATCTACCAGCGCTAAACGGCTAGGGGTTTGAAACGGTGGCACCACATAACTCGTCTCTATCGCCGCCGCCGCCATCGCTTCAGCGACCCTTACGCGGCCGTGTCCAACATTTGTCACCACTGCACCGCCGGCCGCGTCGAGAATTTTTCTGCCTGAGTCATCATAGAGATACAGCCCTTCGGTCCGACAAATATTCGGAAAAGCGCCGGCTATGAAAGGCCAACTCATTCTACTCATGCAATCGCTCCTTTGAGACGCTAGTATCCCATGTTTGGCTGCCATTCCTGAAGCAGATTCCAGGTGCGTTCGACAATTGCGTAGGCCGTTTCAATCAAGCGGTTAGCCTGCGCGAAGGCCAAAGCAAAGCGGTCCTTCAACGGATAATGTCGATCCACCGCAGCAAATATGCTATTTTCCCTTCCCCAAAAGTTGAGGAACCTGACATGAGCGGCTCAGTAAAAAGACCTTATTCGTCCCAAGTCGTCGATGGCCTCCAAAAAGCGGCAGCCAGAGCCATGCTCCATGCCGTCGGCTTCTCAGAAGATGATTTTAAGAAACCTCAGGTCGGTATCGCATCAACGTGGAGTAACTTGACACCGTGTAACGTGCACATCAATGATTTGGCAGAAGCCGCGGCCATTGGCGCCGAAGATGCCAACGCGAAGGCCATCACCTTCAATACTATTACCGTCAGCGATGGCATCTCTATGGGGTCGCCCGGGATGCGGTACTCTTTAGTCTCTCGGGAGGTCATTGCTGATTCCATCGAAACGGTCGTGGCGGGCCAAGGTTTTGACGGGTTTGTGGCGATCGGAGGCTGCGATAAGAATATGCCCGGCTGCGCGATCGCGATGGCAAGACTGAACAGACCCAGTGTTTTTGTTTACGGTGGCACCATTCAACCTGGGAAAGACCGCCGCGACGTGGTCTCGGTATTTGAAGCAGTTGGTCAATATGCGAGCGGAAATTTATCAGAACTTGCGTTGAAGGACATCGAAGCCACTTCTATCCCAGGACCGGGTTCTTGTGGCGGCATGTACACAGCCAACACCATGGCATCAGCCATTGAGGCACTCGGACTTTCGCTTCCTAACTCTTCAGCCCAAGAGGCGATCTCGCCTCAAAAGCGACAAGACTGTTTAGCGGCGGGAGATGCCGTGGTGAAGTTGATTGAAGCCGACATTAAGCCCAGCGATATCCTTTGCCGAGAGGCCTTTGAGAATGCAATTACTGTCACGATTGCGCTTGAGGGATCAACGAACGCGGTACTCCACCTGCTCGCGATTGCGCATGCGGCGGGCGTGCCTTTGACGATCGACGATTTTACAGAAATCGGTAAGCGCGTGCCGGTCCTTGCCGACATGCGACCTGCCGGCCTGTATTCGATGAGCGAATTGATCGCAATTGGTGGCATTCAGCCCCTTATGAAAACATTACTCGAAGCAGGTCTCCTCCATGGAAATTGCCTAACCGTTACCGGACGGACCCTGGCCGAAAATCTCGCGGACGTAGCGCCCTATCCTGCGGATCAAAACATCATTCGACCATTATCAAATCCCATCAAGAAAGACAGCCATTTGATCGTTTTGAAAGGTAATCTGGCGCCAGAGGGCTCGGTGGCTAAGATTACCGGCCATGAAGGACTCGCATTTTCAGGAACAGCCCGCTGCTTTCATGGCGAGGAGGCCGCTCTAGACGCTATTTTAGACGGTACCGTCCAATCGGGGGATGTGGTGGTTGTGCGCTATGAGGGACCAAAGGGTGGTCCAGGCATGCGCGAAATGCTATCTCCTACCAGTGCCATCAATGGACGAGGCCTGTCCTCAGAGGTTGCGCTCATTACCGATGGTCGCTTTAGCGGCGGCTCTCATGGCTTTGTTATTGGTCACATCACGCCGGAGGCCTTTGAGGGTGGCCCTATCGCATTATTGGAAGACGGCGACGAAATCACCATCGATGCAGAGCGTAATCTGATCAACGTCAATCTCAGTGACGACGAGCTTGCAGCTCGAAGCTCAGAATGGGCAGCCCCAGAACCGTATACCGAGCGCGGCGTCCTCGCCAAATACGCAAAATTGGTGAGTTCTGCTTCAAAGGGTGCTGTGACCGACTGACCAGCAGTCTGCTTGCGTGCTTATCTGACTCAAATGCTGGGTCAGCGGGCTATGAATTTTCAGCATCAAGATCCAGTTGCGGTGATGCCTTGAGCCAAGACCAAAACCGTCTTGGCACAGCCTCCGAACTATTCATTTGCGCATTATGGCGATATCAAGTCGCCATAACTCGAAGGGAGAATGATCGCCCACAGGCTTTGGCTGAACATTTTAGGATGCACGTCAATCAGACCGAGCGCTGTGGCAATAAAAACTGCACTCGCGCCGCGGCAATGGGACGCTCGAAGTTATCCTGCCAAAGCCAACAACGGACATTGGCGGCACGTCGTCCTCGTCGAACAACCTCCCCAGCGCCAAAAGTTTCGAGGACACGCCCTGTTCTCAGATAATCAACGTCAATGTTCACCAGTCTCGGCGTATCAATCAACTCCGCATCATAGGCGAGCACCAAAGACGCCGTCAGATCCAGCAGACTACCCAGCACCCCGCCATGTAAAGCAGGCAGGTTAACGTTACCGATCAAATCCTCCCGAGGCGGCAAAACAGTTTGCAACCGGCCTTCATTAACGATCAATCGAATGCCTAAAAAGGCAGCGTAAGATGCGCGTTTTAAATGACGCTCGGCGCACATCAGCCCGTTTTCTGACTCACTCGAAAAAATATCAGCCATCAATCCAATCCAGTTGTTACATCCAAGCCACTGGGCGTACCCAACATAAATGTCGCCTGACCTGTCGCGATGATTAGGCCGTTTTCTAACTCCTCCGCGGTGGCGCGAACAAACGCTACATTGTCATCAATCGCTTCACAGATGGCTCGAACGCGTAAGGTTTGGGAGACGCTCACCGCATGTAAAAAATCAACTCGCAGATCTAGCGTTGCCATGGAAGTTCCCTCGACATAATCGGGATGATCGCGGATACACCAGCCCGCTGTATTGTCGATAATTGCGAGTATGGCGCCGGTATGGAAGTTTTGATCAATTTCATCGACGGCGAGACGCGGATGTCCGGGCAACAGCACCGATATTCCTGGGCCTAGATCGTTTTCATCCAACGACATGCCCACCGCCTCACCAAAAGGCGGCAGTTCTTTTAAAGCTTTTGAAAACATTGACTTCAAATGATCACTTCGGGCGCGCTAGGTTGGCATGAATTTCAGAACAATGAGTAAACCGTATTTATAGACAAAAAACTATAGAACTGGCAGTCTGCCAGCAGCCATATCCGAAGCAACAAACTCAAAAAGGACGAATCCATGACAACCACCGCCATGAATGAAATTGGATTCTATACGTTAGCAGGGGCCCCTAAATCACCTCGGGACTTGATCGAAGAAGTCGAAACCGCGGAAGCGCTCGGTCTCGGCGCCTGCTTCATTTCTGAGCGGTTTAACATCAAAGAAATCGCAGCGCTTTCAGGCGCAGTCGGTGCGGTCTCTAACCGTATCGGGATTGCCACCGCTGCCACCAATCAAAATACCCGCCATCCGATCGTCACGGCAGCCTTTGCAAGCACAATGCACTTCTTGACCGGCGGGCGATTTTCGTTGGGTTTAGGACGCGGCATCGAGCCAGTTTTCAAAGCCTTCGGATTGCCTTCAATTACGACAGCAGCGATGGAGGATTTTGCGGGACTCATGCGGAAACTCCATCATGGCCAAACTGTGATCGGTCACGACGGCGCGGCTGGCAGCTGGCCCGCCCTTCGCCTTGACCCAAATTTTTCAGAACACATTCCACTGACGCTAACCGCCTTCGGGCCGAACTCCCTCGCGCTGGGTGGACGCGCTTTTGACGCGGTCGTGCTACATACTTTTTTCACGGACGAAACAACAAAACGCGCAGTGGCCACAGTCAAACAAGCCGCAGTAGATGCGGGTCGAGATCCCGCCTCTGTTCGAGTCTGGTCCTGCTTGGCAACAATTGGCGATCATTTACCACGAGCGCTACAGCTTAAGAAACGTGTGGGGAGGATGGCCACCTATCTGCAAGCCTATGGGGATTTGATGGTATCTACCAACCGGTGGGATCCTGCGGTCTTAGAGGCATTCAGATCGCATGAGCTGGTTCGAAATTTTCAAGGTGCCTTGGATCAAACCGGCACCACCGAAGAACTTGAGATTGTTGAGGGCTTAATTCCGGAACATTGGCTAGCCCCAGCGGCTTATGGGACTCCAGATGACTGTGTAAGCGCCATCAACCACCAGTTTGACCTTGGCGCCGATGGCGTCATCCTCCACGGTGCGTCGCCCCTTGAGCTTGAACCGATCGTTGAAGCTTACGCCAAGCAGCGAGATGCATCACGATTTGCGCATCTACCCGCAAACCCAGCGCTCGCCCCTGGGCTGAACTAACCCAGCACATCAAGGTCTCGACTCATGGCAATGCTGCGCTCGGCCATCGCCATAAACATGTCGTTACCACGATCAGTTTCACCGACAATCATCGACGCGACCAACGCCATAATCATTCCCGCGGGTGCATAGTTTCGGTAATAGTCGAACGCCAGATCAAACTTTAGGTCGACGTTGTAACTGCCCAAAACGTCCAGATAATGTCGAATCAAAGCTCGTTCTTCCTTTTGTCGATCACTGGTCACAAGCGATGTGCCCAGAAAATAGCTCACGTCATTTAAGGGACACCCCATCGTCAGTGACTGCCAATCGACTACCGTAAGCGGATAGGGCCCACCAAACATCATGTTATCCAAACGGTAATCAACATGGATCAGAACCGGCGGTTCGTTGGCATACAGGCTCTGGTAACTCGGTAGAATTTCGAGTAGCTGCTCTGTTGCCGCAATCTCAATGTCTGACAGGGCATGCTCGTAACGCGTCAAGTAGCCGGGCATTAAGGTTTGATAAAGCTCTGTTAAGAGGCTTGCCCCATCGGTAGAGCCTGCGCCCATCAATAGATCGTGGCTCGCCAAGGTCTCATCACCCCACTTCGGGCCCTGTAAATGTGCGAGTTGTTCTAACGCTAAGGCTGCTTGATCAACCGAACAGCCTGCGAGCTGATCCCCCTGCAGACCCGGAGCAAGATCCTCCATGATCAAAACAAATTCATGGGTCTGGGAATCAATTGCCGCGTGATGGACAATTGGCGTCTGAATATTCACTTCGGACTGTAGCGATTGATAAAAAAAGACCTCCCGCAAATAGCTTCTTTGCAGAATTCCAGTTTGCTTGCTAACGGGATCAAGGGACGGAAACTTTCCCACCACAGACTCTGGTATCCCCTCTCCTCGAAGGGAGAACCTCACATTCTCTCCGACTTGACCGGTCCCAATGGAGGCGGACTCGACTTGATGCACAGACCCTCCTGGGTACTGGGCTTGGAGCGCTTGAGTTAACCATGGCGCATCGATGGCGTTGGGATCTGAGCGAAGTTCCAAAGTCGACCTCCTGATTCGGCACCTTTGTGCAGAGTACCGTGTTTTAAACTTGCTCTAGTCTCGAGAGCGATTCACCGTGGATGAGGGCTCAGTTCTGAATTTAGCCACCAGACCACCCAGAGTACGTACCAACCAGCGGGGTTGCAATTGAGCCGCTGTAACAGCAGCCTGATTCAAACGACCTGGAATGCAAACCACCTCTCCAGAATCGAGCGCATTAAGCCCAGCTTCAGCAACCGCCTCCGGTGATAACACCATGGCATCAGGCAAAGCCTCCACAATTTCGCGAATCGCGCTTTCAGTCTTAGTGACACCAGGACAAAGTGCACAAAAGGTCACCCCAGTACCTTTGAGCTCTTCACTGAGCGCTTCTGTCAAAGATAAAAGATAGGCTTTGGTAGCTCCATACTGCGCCATGCTGGGTACTGGATGAAAGGCGGCAACTGAGCAGACATTGAGCACACGGCCAAACCCTCGCGCACGCATCTCGGGCAAAAAATGTCGAATCAAACGTGTTGGTGCTGTTACATTCAATGCGATGAGATCTTTCTGATCTGGGTCTTCGGTGCTTAAAAAATCAACATGGGGCGCCAAACCCGCACAATTGACGAGCATATCAACCTGCGTTTCACTCATGGTGAGCGTCTTCATTAAATGCTCAACACCGTCAGCTGCGGCCAAATCACACACAATCATGCTGACATTAACTCTTCCTTCGAGCTCTTCTTTGATAGCGGACAAACGTTCGGCACTTCGTGCCGTGATCACTATGTCGAGACCACGATCCGCCAAAGCATACGCCAGTGCTTTGCCAATTCCCGAGGACGCTCCCGTAATCAGCGCGGTGGATTGCTCAAACCCCGACATCATCAAACGTCCTCCAGCGACTTGCGCGCATACGACTGTTCATAACGGTTCTTCTCTCAATCATCTCTGAAGTGTAACCGGAGCATTGACAAACATGGCATTCTTGACTCAACACACCGCTACGCTCGCCTCAGGCGTTCACAGCAGCTCAACCTCAAAGACCTGAAAAGTCAGGACTGCGCTTCTCAATAAATGCCTTGACTGCCTCACGGTTTGCAGCGCCACCAGAGAGTTGATCCAGACCTTCATTCTCTGCCAGCACAGCTGCCTTACGCTCTGCTTTCACTGAGCGCATCATGAGCGCTTTGGTTTGTATGAGCGAGGCCATTGGCAATTGGGCGAGGGTCTGAGCCCGTTCCATGACCTCATCCATCAAGCGTTCTGCTGGAAACTGGGCCAGAATCAGTCCAGCATCCTTAGCCTCCTCAGCACTCACCCACTCCGAGGCCAAAAGAATCCAGCTCGCTCTTTGATGGCCAATGAGTCCGGGAAAGGTCACGGTACTGGCCGCCTCGGCTGTCAGTCCGAGGGCTGAAAATGGACACTTAAACCGGGCAGAATCCGCCGCGAAGGCCATATCAGCTAAGCCTAAAATGGTGCAACCAATCCCAACGCCCAGACCGTTCGCCGCAATTAGAAAGGGCTTTGGAAATTCGATGATCGAGTCGAGCAATCCCGCCAAGCCATGCTTCGGTACAACGCCCTTGGCCGCCATCGATTTCAGATCAGCGCCGGAACTGAATGCTCTCCCCGCGCCCGTGAGCACCAAGACCTTGGTTTCGGAATCCGCTGCTGCTTCGATAAAGGCATCACATAAATCATCCATCATCTCTGTGCTAAACGCATTGAGCGCATCGGGTCGGTTCATTGTGACAATCCGAACATTCTCTTGGACGTGACTTGTGACTACGCTCATTCTAATCTCCTTATTTAATCTCTCTTACAGCGTCTGCCGATCTCGCTTTGAACGGCGAGAATTGTTCCAAGTAGTCAATTTCGTCAGCGATATGATTCCGCTCTTCTGAAAGAAATCTTCCGACGGCTTCTCGGAAACCTTCATGGGCAATCCAATGCGCGCTATAGGTGTGGCTGGGCAAATATCCCCGCGCAAGCTTGTGCTCGCCCTGCGCGCCCGCCTCGACGCGTTTCAGACCCCGCTGTATCGCAAAGTCAATTGCTTGGTAGTAACAAACTTCAAAATGCAAAAACGGATGATGCTCAAGGCAACCCCAGTTTCTTCCGAACAAGCATTCATCACCAATAAAATTGATCGCACCGGCAATATAGCGACCTGCTCGCTTGCACATCACCAATAAAATACGATCCGGCATCCGCTCACCCACCAAGCTAAAAAAATCGCGAGACAGATAAGGCGATCCCCATTTGCGAGCACCCGTATCGATATAGAATTGATAAAAGGCATCCCAGTGCAACTCTAAAATATCATCGCCGGTCAAACACTCGATTGTCACGCCACTGGCGAGCGCCTCACGGCGTTCACGGCGAATATTTTTGCGCTTTTTACTCGACAATTGGTTTAGAAAATCGTCAAAAGTTTCATAACCTTCGTTTTGCCAATGATATTGCTTGTGTGTCCGCAGCAACCAATCATTATCTTTGCAGGTCTGCCATTGTGCTCGGTTTAAAAAATTGATGTGTACCGAAGACACATTCATTTCTTCAGAGATCGATGCTGCACCCCTCAAAAGCGGCGCCTCATATTCTGAGCTAGCGACCAAGATGCGCCGACCCGATGCCGGCGTAAACGGCACCGCCGAGAGCATTTTAGGATAATAGCGGCCGCCGGCACGTTCAAACGCATCTGCCCAGCTGTAGTCAAAAATGTACTCGCCTTGAGAGTGCCCTTTGAGATACAGCGGCATCACGCCAAGAGGTCTTTCTTGATCGTCTTCAAGCAAGAGATGATAGGGCAGCCATCCCGTCTGCCGAGAAACAGAACCGCTCTGTTCTAGCGCTTGAAGGAAGCCGAAAGATACAAAAGGATCGAACGGCTCCCCGGCAACATCCGCGAACTGTTGCCAGGTTGATTCACCGATACTACTGATATCCTCAAACGCTCGAACACTGAAGGACATCTTGGACACGCTCTGAGTTACAGGATTTCCGAAGCAATCAGTTCCAAGGCTTCTGGCTGTCCAGCACCAATCAACATGGAACCGACATCGCCATTTGCGCCTGCAACCTTCCAGCGCTTTAGCTGCTCTTTAATATGTTCAGCTGGACCGACGAGATGACAGGCATCAACAAGCTCATCGGGTACCGCGGCCATCGCCTCATCTTTTCGCCCCTCTAAATAGAGATCTTGAATCTTGATGGCCGCATCTTCAAAACCCAGTGCCTTGGTATAATCGTTATAGAAGTTCTTGTCCCGAGCGCCCATTCCACCAATGTAGAGTGCCATATTGCCCTTAATCGGCATCCGACAAGCTTCAACGTCATCACCCATAATGCACGTTACGAATGGTGCCACGTCGTAATCGAGCATAGACCGACCATTCTTTTGAAGGCCTTTATCAATACTTGGCCTCAAAACCTCTGGCTTACCCGGATCCATCCAGATCGGGAAAACGCCGTCGGCGACTTCTGCGCTACCCGCTAGCCCGTTAGGAGTAATCGATGCAGTGTAAATCGGGATGGATGTGTCCGCCTGCAAAATGCTTTTTAGAGACTTTCCGAGACCGGTCCCATCACTGCCGTTGTACGGCAGACTGTAGTGGAAGCCTTCGTGTTCAACCGGCGCCTCACGGGCAAATATTTTTTTCATAATACTGACGTACTCTTTTACCCGGGTCACAGGCCGGCCATAGGCAACGCCATGCCATCCCTCAACCACCTGTGGGCCAGAGGCTCCCAGACCGACCAAGAAGCGACCTTCCGACAACTGATTCAACGTCATTGCCGTCATCGCGGTACAAGCAGGAGAACGCGCTGGCATCTGCATAATCGCGGTACCAACCTTTATTTTATCGGTCTGCGCTAAAATCCAGGCTGCAGGCGTAACAGCATCAGAACCGTAGGCCTCTGCCGTCCACAACGAATCGTATCCTAAACTTTCAGCCTTCTTGATTCGCTGAATATCGATATTCATCATTTTTCCAGAGTAACCTGCAAGTATTCCTAGTTTCATAATTTTGCGTTCCTATCAATTTAATCGGTTTGTTTAAGTTCTTTAGGCACTCTGTCGAGCAGAGCATGTCGGGGTTGACCCGTTCTCCTGCCAATCAGGGGCCATCTACAGCGCCTTTACGTTCCATCTTCCGCTCGGGCCATCTACCTTGGCTCTGCAGTGATGATCTCTTCCTCCGTTGGTCAAGCCAAGCAAAACACTCAACCCGGGCAGGGAGATCCCAAGTGCTTCCTCAAGCAGACAATCTCGCAAGTAGTTCTCGACTTTGCGCTTCATCTCGACCAACAAAATTCCCCATCGTGCGGTCAACAACATCGCTGAATCGAGACTTAAAGAGGTCAACGGCCACTTCTGGCTCTCCAACGACGGCGAATTCAGCAAGAATATCGTCGGTAATCAGCGTCGCCATTTCATCCCAGAGTCCGCGTTTTGATAATTGATTCAGCTCAGGCTGCAGGTCACCCCAACCATGAACGCCAAGTACCGGGGCATAGGCTGGTGTTGATCCGTAAAAAGCAATCTGCTTGCAGACCGCCTGCTTATTGGCGTTGAACGCCTCTTCAGTCGCACCGGTAACTACAAAACCGGGATAGCTGATCTCAAAATCGTCTCTCGAGCGTCCGGACTTCTCGAGACCCCGCATCACTGCCGGCAATGTCACTTCGCGAAGATATTTCTCGGTGGTAAACGCATGAATAATAACCCCATCGGCGACTTCACCTGCAACTTCTGTCATTAAGGGACCCACCGCAGCCAGGAAAACTTTCGGCGCACCATACTCAGTATCAACAGGGGTAAACATCGGCGTCATCAATGAATGGGTATAAAAGTCCCCTTCAAACTGCAAGGGTGTGCCCTCGTGCCAACACGCCCAAATCGCTCTCATCGCCGAGATGAATTCCCTCATCCTCGCCGCAGGCTTCGACCAAGGCATACTAAACCGCTTTGTAATGTGCGGCCTGATCTGCGACCCAAGACCGAGAATAAACCGGCCTTTCGAGAAGCTATTCAAATCATGACCAATATTGGCCAAATTCATAGGCGTTCTTGAGAAAGCAACCGCGATGGAGGTTGTCAATTGAATATTGGATGTTTCTTGAGCTGCCAGAAGAAGCGGAAAGAAAGGGTCGTGGGATGTTTCGGCCGTCACGACCCCGTTATAGCCTAGCCCTTCAAGCTTGGCGGCATGCTGCCCTGCTTGCGCCAAATCCCCCATTAAACCACCATCAATTTTCATAGATCTTCCTTTATTGCTAACTAAATTTGGTTACTGTCCGCTCTCAACACCGTCTCCTTCGAAACAGTCCTAAAAAGAAAATGCATTGCCTGTGAAGGCGCGATAGGTGGCCTGAGCCTCTTTTCCTGACACGCATGAAATGATGTGCGTTGTTATACCGCCCTCGGCGTAGGCCCTGATACGTTCCTGACACTCTTCCTGAGACCCAATGATCGCAATGTCATCCACCAGTTGATCATCCAGCGCAGAGGTCGTCTTCGCCCGATCTTTCGCTGCCCAACCTTCCCGGATGGTCTCAGCCACAGCTTCATATCCAGCCCAAGCGAGAAACGCGTTATAGACCGGTGTCGCGTAATAAGGTGCAAAGGCCGCGCGAATCATATTTCTGGCGCCTTCTTTATCGTCAGTCACAATCACTTGATGGCGGCAAACGATTTCGACATCCTCAACCGCCTTACCTGCTCGTTCCGCTCCGCTCCGGATATGATCCATCATTTGTGGGAGGGCCCCACGGGGGAAAAGATTGAGAATCACGCCATCACTGTATTCGGCTGCAGCTTCAAGCATTTTGCTGCGCAGCGCCGCCATGTAGACCGGCTGTGCACCAGCATCAAGGGGCAGCTGACGGTAGCCCCGACTCTTGACTGTTTCTCCATCGTAATCGGATTTTTCTCCGCGCAGCATACTTTGAATGAGCTCAACTGTTTCCTTCACTCGAGTCAGGGGTTTTTCGAAATGCAGTCCATGCCAGTTCTCCATCATCGTTTGACTAGAGGAGCCTAATCCCAGAATGAAGCGACCACCCGATAACTGGTGAAGCACATGAGCAGTTGAAGCCAATACTGCTGGAGTTCTCGAAAAAACAGGAATGATCGCTGTACCAATTCGGCAACGCTCAGTGTTCAGCGCCACAGCAGCAGCCGTAGTCAATGCGTCAACTCCTGAACTATCGGCAAACCAAAGATCATCATAGCCTTCAGCTTCCGCCCATTTGGCCATTTCTATCGTCCCTTCCACGCCTCTTGGATCAGGCAGCGTCAGCGCAGTTCTTTGTGGTACAGCCATCATTCTCCTCCTTTGAGTCTTGCGACCTACCCCTAATTTGTGTCGGGTAACCTCTGAATCATGCCACTTCTACTCATCCAAAAGGACGCTGGCGACGACAATTGATAACCCGATATCAGTCAGCCTCATCATCATTGCCGATCAAATGATCTCAGAGCTGGCGATAATTTCCTCGGGCACCAATCCAGGACGAATCAAAGATGCCTTGGACTGTTTGTTGCGTTCATAGCGTTTTGCCGAATTATAAATCGGGTCTTGTAACGTAACCGCGCCAAGCGACTTCTCGCGTTGCGCGTCTGACACGGGGCTATAATCGGTCGCGCGCTGACGCGGCTTTCGACCAGCATCCAAAATCAGGGCTTCCATCGCCTCCGGGGATGTTTCTTGACCATGTGCCGCGCCGGCAGCGCGGGTAATCGTCTCGTTCATGAGCGTGCCACCCAAATCATTAACGCCTGCATTCAAGCAAGCTTTGACACCCTCATGGCCTAGTTTCGTCCAAGAGGCTTGAATATTTCGGAACACAGGATTGAGCGCCAAACGGGCAATCGCATGGATTAAGAGTGCTTCTCTGAACGTTGGCCCTTTGCGCGCATTCCCTTTTAAATAAATCGGAGCTTCCATGTGAATAAACGGCAGGATGACAAATTCTGTGAAACCACCGGTTTTTTCTTGCAACGCCCGAATGCGCAGGAGATGCCGCGCCACATGCTCATAGCGCTCGATATGTCCATACATAATGGTCGCGGTGGTATTGAAACCCACCCCGTGGGCTGCCTCCATGACTTCAAGCCACTGACTGGTATTGATTTTGTCAGGGCATAAGGTTGAGCGAACTTCATCGTCTAATATTTCCGCCGCGGTACCCGGCAGCGTACCCAAACCCGCCTCCTTCAATGCCGTTAAATACTCTGGTAAAGACTGCCCCAAAGTTTTAGCGCCTTGCCATACCTCAAGAGGTGAAAAGGCATGGATATGCATTTCTGGCACGACCTGCTTAATTGTGTGACAAATATCGAGATAAGTTTGGCCAGTATATTCCGGGTGAATGCCGCCTTGCAGACACACTTCTGAGGCACCCCGGTCATGTGCCTCACGCGTTCGGCGCATAATCTCCTCGGAAGAAAGGTCGTAGGGCCGACCCCGCAAATTCTCACTCATTTTTCCCTTCGAGAAGGCGCAGAACTGACACTTGAAATAACAAACATTGGTATAGTTGATGTTGCGATTAACGCAGTAGGTTACCTCATCACCGGCAAGCTTTT
The DNA here is from genome assembly GCA_938017975.1 of uncultured Pseudomonadales bacterium. GTDB lineage: Bacteria > Pseudomonadota > Gammaproteobacteria > Pseudomonadales > Azotimanducaceae > UBA9926. Next base: position 122,015 of record CALIKQ010000003.1, read on the forward strand.
TCCGAACCCGATCTGCTGCCTGACAGACATGCGTCACTTCATCGCCCCGCGCCATAAACAAGCGAACGATGTCTTGCTCCCCGAGCGTCTCTCCAGCAACCGCTCGCCTTAAAATGTCCTCAAGCGTTGCGGAAGGTTGCAATTTTGGTATCTGAGTGACCCGCGCGAGATCCGCCGCTGGCGGCACAGGAGTCTCTCCCGCGGCCCAGTCCTCACCTCGAACAAACCCCTCACCGTCTACTGTGTTTAAAACCATTGGCTGGAGCGCCGTATCAACCCAATGATCAAGCGCCTGAACCTGCCTGGGGTACAAAGCCAACCGCTCGACCAACACCTTGCCCTCTCTGGCCGTTTCTTCGGCAAGATTACTGAGGTGAGGCCATGGCGCTTCAGGGTTTACGAAGTCAGGAGTGACCGGTGACACACCGCCCCAATCATTGATCCCCGCATCGATGATTCGGTGGAATACTCCAGGACTTAAGTTCGGGGGCGCTTGAATATTCATTTGAGCGCCAAAAATGAGTCTCGCTTGTGCGATCGTCCACAACAATTCATTGAGATCAGGTTCGGGCGCGTTGACCATCAGGGTTTCAGGCTTTGCTCTGAAATTTTGAATAATCAGTTCTTGAATGTGACCCGTTGGAGTATTCGCCGCTCTCAGCGCCAGCAAAGATTCGATGCGTTCCCGGCGCGTCTCACCAATACCGATCAGAATACCTGAGGTGAACGGAACGCTTGCCTCTCCGGCCAATCGAATCGTCTCCAGCCGTTTCGATGGGACCTTATCTGGAGAGCCATAGTGCGGCATTCCTTTCTCAGTCAAACGGTCAGAGGCAGACTCAAGCATGATGCCCATAGACAGCGACACCTTACGCAGCTCCGCAAACTCGGCAGCAGTCATCAAACCCGGATTTAAATGCGGGAAGAGTCCGGTTTCATTGAGCACGAGCTCAGCCATATCGCGAAGATAGCTTAAGGTTGAGTCTTGCCCGAGCTCCTTGAGTCCTTTGCGAGCAGCGCTATAGCGCTCCTCTGGCTTATCTCCCAGCGTAAACAAAGCCTCTTTACAACCGGCTTGAGCACCATCAGACGCGATTTTGAGCACTTCCTCAGGCGTTAAGTAAGGCGCTTTGAGTTTTCTTGGGACCTGCGCGAAAGTGCAGTAGTGGCAGACATCTCTGCAAAGATGGGTCAAGGGTATAAACACTTTGCGGGAATATGAAATTGCGTTGGGATGAGCCAAATCGCGAACAGGCCCTGCGACTTTCAATAATTCATCCGTATTTGAAAAATCACCTAGGCTAAGCGCCTCATCATCAGAAAGGCCCTGACCTTTCGCCGCTTTTTCTAACAGTTCCGTTGCAAAATGATTCAATCCTCACCTCCAATGACGGGCGCTAATCGCCCAACCACATCGATTTCCACGCAATAACGATAAGTATGGGACTCTGATCCCTGAAATGCCAGTCGAGTCATCAACTCGTGCAGGTCTTGTGGCGTATCTATATCAAGCCCAAGTCCCGGTAATTTGAGTACTATTGGGGACACGCCAATGGCGCCAGCCTCAGCGACATGCTTCCTAAAACTGTTAATTCCGAATTGGAAGGTCAGACAGTCCGGCGGGGAGGCAACGAGACAATTGGTGCCACCCAAGTCGGAAGCAGGAACCAGACAAATACCCCCAACGCGCTCTGCAAATCCGTCTAAAACGACTTCCAACTCATCCGGGGTGACTAGCGGAACATCTCCGGGCAAAAATATCATCCGATCAACACCCGCGGCAGCCAATGAGCTTGCTGCATGCTGAACCGCGGGAATCAACCCCTTTTCTGGCGGCTCAGCGATGATCTCAGCATGAAACTGACGTCCTAATTCTGTCGCAATTTCGTCATTCGTCACGAGCGCAATATCGTCAATCAACGGACAGGCCTCGACGGCAAGCAGCACATCCTCGACCATAGCCCGACAAAGTCCGGCGCGTTCGTCAACATCCAGGATCGTGGCTAAACGCTGCTTCGCGTTCACAAAATCCTTAATCGGGAGCACCGCTCGAGTCGTCATGATGCCGTCAAATCAGCAACAAACCCTAGAACATCGCGTGCCAAAGATTGCTTGTCATGAACATCCTTCATCACCGTAGCTGTGACCAAGACTTCCAGGCCCAACTGACGCACTGCATCTGCGCTTGCCCTATCAGCATGATCGATGACAAACCCATTCAGCAAGCCGGGATAGACCCGCTGATAAAATTCAGCCACCGCGAGGGCTGTACTTGGCATATCGAGCTCCCGCATCATTTTTGCCGCGGGGCCCTTAAGCGCCATCCCCGCGACAATCGGGGATACCGCCACTACCGGCCCACTCTGCTCACACAGGCGGCGCCAAGTATCTTGAAGATCCAGAATGGGAGCGACGCTGACAAAAGGATTCGAGGGACAAATGATCACCGAAGATGCTTCGCTCCCTTCAAGTAGCGCACTGAATCGGCTAGATCTTCTCGCGCCATCAATACCCGCAAAGGAGACGCCCGAAATCGGAGGTGCGCATTGATCTCGTACGAAATAATGTTGAAACGCGAGGGTCTCGCCAGATTGACAGTGAATTTGTGTAGCGACTCGATCATCGGTCATCGGCAGCACTGTTGTTTCAACGGTTAAGGCTGTCAGCAACGCCTGGGTGACTTCCGTTAAAGTGGCTCCTCCGTCAAGCAGTTGCGTCCTAAAAACGTGTGTTGCTAAATCTCGGTCTCCTAACTTGAACCAATCTTCTCCCCCTAGATCGGCCAAAGCCGAGAGGAAACTCCAAGTTTCACCGGCTTGTCCCCATCCTAATTCTTGGTTGGACTTTCCAGAGAGCGTGTACATCAACGTATCTAAGTCAGGACATACACGGAGGCCCAAGTGGTCAAAATCATCCCCCGTATTAACGATGACTGCTAGCCGGTCGGCCGCAAGTTCGAGGCTGAGTCCGAGCGCCAATTTTGCACCGCCAACTCCGCCTGATAACGCAATACATTGCGGCTTTAAGACCATGGACGCCTCTTTTTTATCAACTCTCTCATCTGGGACGCTAACACAAACGGCTAAAAAGCGGCGACCTCACAGGGAACAAGAATCTAACGAAACATATCCATGGCTTTCGGTCGAAGCAATGGCTGCACCCCCGAAACCTCTGGATTATTCGCTCTCGATCGATATCCGCGTACCAGCACGACGGGCGCTTTTTCAGTAGTTTGACCCATTACCAAAGAGGCGCCGGCTGCGAGCTCATCGGCGGCGGCAACTTGGGTCACCAGCAATTCTCGACCGTAAATATCCTCGCCTCCAACGTAATCCTCGAGCGCTGTCATGCCGGCTACGCCGATGGCTAGCCCCACAGTGCCCATTCGCCAGGCGCGACCGATGGAATCATTGATCACCACACCGACCTCTACACCCATTCGCGCTCTGATATTGGCGCGCAAGGTTTCTGCCGACGCATCCGCATCAACAGGCAATAAAAGGCATAAATCGTCTCCATCCACACCATTTTGTTGAATGTTAGATTGGTCGATCCCTGCGTTCGCTGCCACAAACCCGAGGCGATGCTCTACAATCAAAACCCCTGGACGCTTACGGACCACCTCATTGGATTCGTCCAAGATTACCTGCACTTTCCTTGGGTCTTTATCGACTTCGTGGCCAAGCGCGATGGCCTCAGCGGACGGGACTACTGTCTTCAAATCGACGTATCGATTCTCCGCTTTAGAGACGATTTTTTGCGCCAGAACCAATATGTCCCCATCCAATAATGACTCACCCATACTCTCAAGTCCGGCGCAGATCTGATCAACGAGGTCGTCTCCCGGTTCGACCATCGGGATGTTTTCAACGGCAGTCAGAGTAAGCTTCATTCAGCCGCCGGCTCACCCGTGATAACTAGACCCGATCCATTTACCTTGTGATGTCGATTGATGGTGATCAAAACAGAAGTCAAAGCCTCGGCAGCCGCTGCATTGGCAATCGGTCCGGCATGCCAACCTTTCAACCCAAGCACTTCGATCAGTCCAATCACAGTGTCCCGAGCGGCTCGCTTGTTGCCCGTGACCAAAACATCGCAAGAAATCGCGTGGTCTTCTTGAAGGTGCATGGCACCTACATTTTGAAAGGCAGAGACAACATGCACGTTCTCACCCAAGTGGTTTTGTGCCTGCTGACCGGCGGAGCCTGCCTCCGGCAATTGGACAGTTCCGACTTTCGGTGGCACCAAAGGGACCGTCACATCGATTAAAATCTTATCGTTCAACGCATGTTTCACCGAATCTAAGGTGCTGAGTTGATGCGCAAAAGGAACGGTCAACACCACTAGGTCTGCTTGCTCCGCCGCTGCTGAGTTATCGAGCCCCGTCACGTTCAGGTCCGGAAATTCTGCCAAGAGCGCCGCTGCAGCTTCCTGGCCCTTCTCTAGGGTCCGAGAGCCAATAATGATCGTGTAACCGGCCCGAGACCACTGCCGGGCGAGACCACCACCCAAATCGCCAGTGCCCCCTAAAATCGCGATGGTTTGTATTGTTTCGCTCATGGTTCATCCTTTCGCATTTGCGCGCGGAACGCGCGCTTCCATTACATTGACGGTTTTTTAATCCGCCTTGTTAATCACAGCCCCGCACGGGGCCGTCCATTATGAAGCAGTTCTACTCCAAGATCACCGTCGATCTTCGAGTTTGCCGAATCATCCGATACTACTGACCATAACCCGAGATCAACGGCGCACCCCCGCCCTTCCAAAAAGTGGTTTTCTGGCACTTGCCGTCAGACTTAATACACCTAATCGATGACAGCTTGCTTCACTTCTTTTTGTACGAACACAAGGTCGCATGGCTCATGAAATTTTGGCAAAAAAAAGGTGGCATAGGCCACCTTCTTACACGAATAACAACGAATATAAGGTCAAAATGATATTTCCAACCCAATGCGTGCCTCCCAAAGAGAACGCTGCTCGTACAAATCATTCACTGTCCTATTGCTGAACTCTTCAAAAACGTAGCGCCCTTGATCATCGACCGATGAATCCAGCACTTGCACGGAAAAGAAGCGAGCATCATTCGCATTGCCCCAATCCTTGTTCAAGAGGTTAGTGAGGTTAAAGATCTTTACAAAGACCTTCCCATAGACGTCCTCACTGAAGGTTGGAAGTTCCTGGTCGAACCTGAAATCCAACCGATAACTCCAGTCTGCATTCGTGCCATTTCTTGAAACGTATCCTGTACCCAGCCCTTCACTTTGAACAAAGCTAAAAAACTCGTCCGCATTAAATCCCTCGGCAAAAACGACGTTCGAATCCGTGAGCCCAGTCGGCACATAAAGCAGATGCCGACCGTAAAAGCCATCGCCCTCGAGGTCCTGCGATCCCATAACATAAGATTGAGCTTGGCCTTCATAACCGTAGCCGTACAGCGTAAACCGAGAGGTCAGATCTCCAAAAAAATCTCGGGCATAGCTCAATTTGAAGGTAAAACGGTGCGGTACCACATAGTTAGAAGTTCCTACACCAGGGTCATTGATATCAAGCGTTGCGAGATTATCAAAGTTAGAACCAGCGACTGATGATGTCATTGGGCTCACGTCTTCAGCGTCGGTGTAGGCATATCCAAAGGTCATATCCAGTCCCCAGTCAAATTTCTTTTGCAACGCAAAGGAAATACTGTGAGCGACAGGCTTTTCATCTGAATTTGTGAGCATTAAATTGTCCGACCCGTTCGTGAAATCGTAGATTGGCGCGCCGGTGATCGTGGTGCCCACAACTTCTTGCGAAAGATCCTCGTAAAGGGCTGGATCTTTGCCCTTCGTATACAAGTAATCGACATCTAATTGAACATCGTTGAAGGGTAACAAGTAAGTTGCGCCGAGCGCGAGCTTCCACTCCCCAGGCTGCTCATAACTGGGGTCGATGAGCACTAGACGCCGAGTCGAACCTGCATCAAGGGTTGTTCCAGCGACATTATCGAAAAGACTCTGAGGCACGGCTCGACCTGGTCCAGCAGAGCCTTGGAGCGCAATGGTTCCATCAAGTATCGAGAGTGCGCCATCATAATTGTTAAGCCGTTCCTGAACATTAGAGATCCCATCATTGCTCCAGGCATTAGAGAGCCACACATTTGGGTTGCCGCCAGAGTACAGGCCTAAACCCGCCCGAACGCTCAATCGATCTGTTGCTTCCCAGGTCATCCCCAATCTGGGCATTAAAAGATCAACACCATCGACATTGCCATCGTTGCGCAAGCCATTGTTGGCTGCAGAGAAAGCCGCGTTGTAGACCGGCCGATCATCACTTTCAAATCGATCGTAGCGAAGGCCGTAAACCAGTGTAATGTCAGAAGTCGGAAGCACCCACTCATCTTGAATGAAGAAGGAATTCAGCGTCGTAACAAAATTCGCAGCGGCATCAGTGGGGTCGTTGGAGCCGCCCGCACTCCCATAGTAGATACGGCTGGGACGACCTAGTTCAAACTTATCAATTCCAGAAGTCCCGCACTCGGCACTCTCAAAACGCCCTTGGGCAGTTAACCCAGCGCATTCCTCCGGATTACCCTGAGAATCATCAAAAAAATCATACTCTCCCCCCCGAGAGTGTTGAACAAACATATTGAAAATTTCCAATTCTTCACGCTCATAACCGACGGTAATCAAATGATCACCCACCAAATAATTGGCGACAGCGCGGAAATAATCTGACTTCGTAAAAAGGCGATTGGCTTGACGCGAGTCGTCAGCACCTAAATACAAAGTATCGCTTCGACCGTTATAGCTGATCTGGAAATCACCGAAGTCCTTTGGACCATTGGTCACCTGAGCATCGATCATTTCATTGGTGCTATAAAAAACCTCTGTGGATAGTGCATCCGTCCATTGTGAGCTTAATTTGAGTGTGAGCGTCTCAGACTCTGCACCTTTCGTGTAGTAGTGATTCGCAAACTCAAATTCGTTGCTGTCGCCATCGGAGGCCCGATCTTGAAAGCCATCGAAGTAGTTATAAATCATCGCCGCGTTATGGTTGTCGCTGATGTTCCAATCCAGTCGGACCATGTACTTCTCGTTTTCCTGCGCACCATCTGATGCTTGCCCACCTGTGTCGTAGCCATAGATATCCGAGGCAATCCGATTAACGCGTTCATAATCAGCTTGGGGCAGCCAATCTCGCTCAATCGCATTACCGGACCCGGCATACCCCATTCCAATAAACTGAGGCTCTTCAGACTTCTCATAAGCGGCAAAAACGAACAGCCGATCTTGGATCAGCGGGCCACCGAAGGCCACGCCCCATTTGTCTTCGGTGTAGCCTGGAGAGTTTATCGTGATATCGTCGTTGATTTTATCCCCGCGATAGTTGTCTGAAGTGTATTCGTAAAAAATATCGCCTTCCCACTGATTGGTTCCAGTTTTCGTTACGGCATTGATATTACAAGCCGAAAAACCGCCATAGGTGACATCAAAGGGCGCGAGCTCGACGGAAACCTGCTCGATTGCATCGTAAGGGAAGGGCATCCCTGTGGCCGTGCTGTAAGGGTTACTGTTCAGCCCAAATCGATCATTCTGACTCACGCCATCTAACGTTACGCTGTTAAAGCGTGGGTGCTTCCCTGCGCAATTGACCGCAAACCCACGATCATCGGCATCAATATTAATTCTGGGATCCAGGCTCAAGACGTCGATTAAATCTCGATCAAAAGCAACGCTGGTTTCAAGATCATAGTTGGAATAGGTCGCCGAGGGCCCTGCTGCGACATCCGTCATCGTTGAAGCATCCCCGTAGACCACGACTTCTTCCAATGCATTGGCGCGCACTGCAATGGTAATACTGTAGGCATCACCGAGTGCAATCTGATTTATTTTTACAGCATCCGCACCGTCTACTTTGATCAAATAGGGACCACCCACAGGCAACCTAGAAGCATAAAAAGTGCCCAAATCATTGGTGGTATAACGCCGAACAACATCCGTTCTTGCATCGGTTACGGTCACGGCAACGTTGGCCTGCAAGTCACCATCATCGGCAACGACTTTGCCTCTGATCGCCGACGTCGTCTCATTGGCCTGGACCGACGAGATCATCGCCAAGCCTAAAAAGGCCAACACAACCATCAAGTTTGCGCTACTTAACCTTTTGAACATACTGCCTCCTGTAATCACGGGTTCCCATTTAGTCCATCTTACGAATCAATTCTTCAGTATCTTTTTGCCTCGAATTTCTCTGCACTCAAGACAAAATCACTGCCAAAATTAGAAAAATATGCATGCCGAAGATTGTACGAAAAGGGTGCTAAAAATTATACATCTGAGCGTTAATTTTGTGTGAAGAATGCCAAAATTTTTGATCAAGAAACGCTTGCCATTACACCGGCAGCGTTCTTTTGTCGTCGATCCAAGGACGCCAAACGCTGTTTTAAAGACCGGGCTAGGCTTAATTCAAATTCGCCGAATCTAAAGCGTGATCCAAGTTGTAATGAATGACACTGATGCACTGCGAGGCAAACAACATCGTTCGCCCCAAGGACATCATTTCAACGCCCTGTCGCTTGAGACCTCGCAAAGCATTTTTCGCCAACGGCACCTGATCCGTCATAATAAAAGTTGAATGTGGTGACGGGGAGATAACGCCTATGGCCGCACCTTTGGGATGCAGCAAATAACACGGCGCATCGAGCAATTCTCGTTTAATGAGTTTTTCGAAGCTTAATGCTTCGACCAGAATACCGTTGGGCGCCATAACCATGGCTTCTTTCGCAATTCCTGTTGCCGCGTTCAGTGCGAGACCACAATTTTTCAGCAACGCCTGCTCTGTCAGGCCACCAAGATCTCCTAATACTGCCCCATCGAATGTGAGGGTTCTTGAAAAATCCTGACTGTCTTCAAACACCAACTTCAATTTAACGTCGTGTCGATGGCCTTTGGAGACAAACAACGCATTTGTAATCATGCCGGCTATGAATTCGACATGCGCGCCAGTACCAACCGATCCTAAAAACCGCCCACTTGCAACTGGCGCCTTTCGGCAACGCACAACAAAAGTCGGCATTAGCGATCTATCCTCCGTATTTTTTGATTCACAGCCTGTGCCTCAGTGTTACGCGCATAATAATTTACCGAGACCTCCTGTTATTGGCTATGATTCTAGCAAAAGGACCTCGCCATGTTAGATCCACCCCAGGGCCCAGACCGACAACTGACTTGGTACAACGCCAGTAACGCGCTGTGGATGGCCGGCTTTAGTATGCAGCAATTGCTGGTAACTTGGATTTTAGTGGGCGTCCTTGAGCGCTCTCCTGAGACCGTCGGCCTCGCTCAGCTCATCATCGGCCTTCCCGCGCTTCTATTTATGCTCTGGGGCGGGGTCATTGGTGATCGGATGGATGGTCGAAAATTATTGATTCAAAGCCATCTACTGAGCATGGTGCCCCCCTTGGTTCTGGCCCTGGCGATCTTCTTCGATCATCTCGGCTTTTGGGCCGTGATTCTCACCGCCTTGGCCGCCAATCTGCTCAACAGCGCTTCCAATCCAGCACGCAACACCATACTCAATATTGTAGCCGGAGGACGCCTGCAATATGCAATCAGTTTGTCCACGGGCATTGGCTCAGTCGCTACCATCTTGGGGACTCGAGTCGCTGGCAGCATCGACTCCGTGGGATTAATTGAGGTACTGCTCATCCAGGCGGTCTGCTTTGGTATTGGCGCGGTTTTTCTACTTGGGCTAAAGCCGCATGGCCCTCCTGCGCAACACGCCAAAGAGCCCTCCCCTGACGAAGCTTCTAAATCTATGACCGCAATTATTCGTGAGGGCCTCGTTTATACATGGAATTTCAAGCTAGCTCGCGACATCGTTGGCCTTAACTTTCTGTCTAGTTTTTTTAATGCCGGGGCTTGGATGGTTGCCATTCCATTCATTGTCAGCCGAATCTATGAGGGAGACGCCTTGTTGCTCGCCAATATCACCGTGGTTTTCTACTTTGGCTCCCTGATTGCAAATTTTGGTCTCTTGAAGTTTATGCCATTGCTTCGGCCGGGTCGGTTATACCTGATTATGCAGGTGTCTAGGGTGCTCGTGCTCTACCTCATCTGGATAGAACCGTCGATCGAATGGTTTTATCTGGCCTCGATCTACTGGGGGTTTAACATGGGGGTGACCACAACAATGTCGCGTCTCATGATTCAGGAAATTGCTGAGCCCGCCTTTCGCTCGCGGCTTATGTCTGTATTCACTTTAGGCTTAATGAGCGCGACCCCGATGGGATCCGTCGTGCTCGGTTTTGTGATTGGATTTTTTGGCGAACTCAACGCGATGATTCCCGGCATGATCGCATCTTTGGTAATCTTTTATGTCGGTTATCGTTTCAGTGACATTTGGCGCTATGAAAGCCCCACAACGAGTCAATGATCAAGACCTGCACCGAATCAACGATTGTTTTTCTCATCGCGATGACGAATTGCTCAGTGATGCTGGGGTTGTCCACAAAAACTGTGGATAACTCTGGTGATAAGTGCTGCTGTTCAGTCAATAAGCCCAGTTTTCAAGCATTTTACAGGTTGGTCAAATTTTGAACAATATTGTTAATTATTAATTATATCAATTAGTTACATGATTATTATAACCGCAAAATCTGTAGACGCGGGTAAGTTAAGAAGTAAGGGTCAGATGTGCATAACTCGTCAAATTAGTATCCAAAACCATCCCTTTTTGAGTCCAAAAATCGGATTGAGATGGCCTTTGAATCAAGATTTGACCCATCGTACAACGAAATTTGCCAACTAAAATCAGCCAATTACAAGGCAACTCAGCAATGGCCATCGTTTTAAAAATAGACAGTTTCATTGCCGGCGCCATCACAAATTCATGACCTGACCTAGAATATCGATCCAATCGTTGGCACAACGTCCATCCGAAGTTATGATGAAAAAAAACCGGCGTTCCACACATTATGATCGAACTTTTCACCTCTCCAACCCCAAATGGACATAAAGCGTCTGTCACTCTAGAAGAACTGGGTATTCCGTACACCGTTCATGCCATCAATCTAAGCAACAACGATCAGAAGCAGGACGCTTTTCTCAACATGAATCCCAATGGAAGGATTCCAGTGATCCGAGACACAGCGCGAAATGAAACAGTTTTTGAGTCTGGTGCAATCATGATTTATCTGGCCGAGCGAACTGGTAGACTCCTACCGGACTCTGGAGCGGCACGTTATGAAGTTCTTCAATGGTTGATGTTTCAAATGGGCGGAGTCGGCCCCATGATGGGACAGGCCAACGTATTCTACCGATACTTTCCTGAAAAAATTCAGCCCGCAATCGATCGTTATCAGAACGAGACACGCCGTCTTTTTGAGGTTCTAGATCGAGCCTTGTCCGAACGCGAGTGGCTCGCTGGCGACTATTCGATTGCCGACATCGCGAACTGGTGCTGGGTAAGAACTTATCGCTGGTCGGGGGTTTCTCGAGAGGGCCTTGATCATCTAGATCGATGGCTTACGCAGATGAAAGCACGACCAGCTTGTCAGGCGGGTATCCAAGTTCCAACACCAGCACCAAAAGCCATGTTGAGCGGCACCGCAGCCGAACAGTTTGCAGCGAACGCTCAGTCCATTCTGCAAACCTAGCGACGCAAAGGGCGCAGCCGCGCCCAACCTACCCGCGGAAGGATGCTGGGATATCAACATTCCTTCGATCCATCGTTTCGTATTAATAAATCGACAGAAACTCCTCAAAGGCAACCATCTGACCACCATTGGTCGAAGACGGGACAATAATTGGCGTCTTAATCCCTGCATCAAACCAAGCTTCTATGCCCTCTCGAACAGCGCTCGCTGACCCCGCAAGGGTTGTATCTGCCAGCCAGCGATCTGTTAAAAAATGAGGGATACGTTCACGATCACCGGCAGCGATGGCATCTTCTATGCCCATCATTTCTTCTTCATACCCCGCTTCTTTCCAATAATTGCGGTAGTTGGGCAGCATCGCATAACTGGTCAGCGTTTTACGATTGACGGCTCTCGCGGCATCAACGTCATCCGAAATACAGGTTGGTATCATATTGCCGATAAAGAAATCCTTGTTGTTTCGAGTTTCCTCGGAGAGCACCGAGAGCGACTTTCCCATATGCGACCTGGCACCGTTGGCAAATACCATCCCATCACCAATTTCTTCGGCAAGCTGAATCATTTTCTGGCGCAAAGTTGCTAGCACGATCGGCGGCATTGGACCGACCCTCGGTACTGCCTTGAGTTCCTCGACAAACGTGCGGGTATCCGACAACGGCTTACCCCCATTTAAGCCTCTGGACTTTAAGGCCGGTGCATGGCTAACACCAATGCCAAACCGAAAACGACCATTCGATATCTCATGAATAAATCCCGCAGTACTGGCAAAATCTACAATCTGCCGGAAATAAATCGGCATGATACTGGTCCCCAACTCAATCTCATGGGTTACATGAGCGAGTGACTGGCACAAAGCCAAGGAGTCGCCCAAGCTTGGTCCATAGATTCCTGGGTATCCGCGTTTTTCTATCTCCTGTGCCAATTCAAGGGTCGCTTGTCGTCGTCCAGGGACAGCTGCCAAACTCAGAGCGGGTTTTTGCGTCATACTCATCTCCTACCTTTTGAGCTTTTGTAGCTCGATGTTATCGCTCGATGATCTCTGTGCTGCATCTACGATACAGAAACATCTTCTAGCCTTTCTTTTAAAGCCTCTGAGAGCGCAGTGAAACGTCTGGCCACAGCTGCCGCTAAATCTTCTTCCCAAACTCTTGCTGCACTACTTCGTAAAACTTTAAACACTGCTCGATTAAAGCTCAAAAACATCAAAGAGGATACGCCATACCCCTCGATATGCGTCTTAACCTCAAAATTGAGATAGCCTGCCTCTTCCGACTCGAGGTTCGGACTGAGCAACAACCTGACCACTTCCGCCAACATTTTATTTTGAACCAACTCATCGATATGCGCCATCAGGGGGGCTGCAGCAGGCTCAGACTGATAGAAAACCCGATAAACATCAGCATTAAAGTTCTGATTATCGACGGCCGCACAATCAAATGCTGTCTCGATCCAAACCTGATCTGAAGTCATGCTAAAAGTCCTGGGAAGAAGGCCCAAAGGCTAGGCCTGCCTGAGTGGGGGCCGACTCACAAAGCGCGAGTCATCCTCATATTCCAAAGCATTAGGCGCCGGCGCTTTGGTTGACTATAATCCTTCTATTCCCAAAGGTTCAAGGTCATGGTTCGCAGAAAATCCTTTGTCAATCGTCAGAAACAAATCCTCATTGTTGTTGCACTCATCGTAGCCACACTCCTGGCATTTCTGACGATCAAAACAGTCACTGATGAGGGCGCCCAGGGTGATTTCATCGAAGGCGTTCATTATACGGTTCTTGATCAACCTCGCCGGATTCGGGGCGATAAAATTGAAGTCATGGAATTTTTCTCCTACGGCTGTATTCATTGCTACCGCTTTGACGATGATTTAGAGCAGTGGGCTGGAGAACGCAGCAACCAAGTGCAACTCAAGCGAACTCCGCTCATCGGCTCAGACCTCTGGCGACTCTATGGCGAACACTTTTATACCCTCGAGGGCCTAGATGCACCCGAAAACCTGCATCAAGCAACCTTTAGAGCCCTGCATGATCTCGGTAGAAATCTTAATACCCCCGACGCGCTCGCAGATTTTGTTGCGACAAATAGCGATTTCGAACGCGACAGCTATCTCCTCCAGCGAGGCTCCCCCGCTGTTGCGCGTCAGGTGGCATTGTCGGATCGGTTGGCGAGAACAGCAAAGATCACATCCGTACCTCAGTTGGTGATCCAAGGTCGTTACAGAATCAGCACCACGACAGATGTAGGACCGCAACGCATGCTTGAAGTTGCAGACTATCTGATCGAAAAACTCTCGAAGGAAAATGCGTCATCCTCCAAGGCGCAAGCGTCAACAGGCAAATCTTAACGATCAAGATCCAAATCGATAGCGTAACTTCACAACGAACGAGTCCGTCAGCGGATCTTGATAGCTGTCTGAAAAGATCGCCTGGAAATCGCGGCCATCAAGCAAACCCGCTTGATTTGATTGCCGCGTATAGACCACAAACAGGTCCGACAGAGGTGCAATTTCCCACCGGTAGCGAGCCTGAAGGCTCACCTGAGAGACCGAAAAATCTACCAATTCTGAATCCAAATCTGAAGCCAGCATCAACGCGCCAGGCGCCTCCGGGATTCGATAGGCTTGCTGAGCTTTCGCTTTAACGCCAACCCACTGCAACACGACCTTCAGCTGCTGCTTGGCGCTTAAAAAATACTCCAAGCTGATACCTGGCGCCACCTGGTCGGCATCAAATGTGGCCATGGTCGAGCCTTGACTGTGCAGTAACCAACCCTCCCGATCAAGAAAGTTCAACATCAGGTCAAGCGCGAGTCGATCATCCGGGCGCCAGCTCGCGTACAGGGAATAGACACCGCTTCTGCCGCCTAAGCCCTCACCCATAAACCCAACTTTGCCACCGAAGCTCAGAGGTTTAGAGCGATTAGACGCCCATCCAACACTCCCCATTTGAATCGGATCAACCCGGTAGCTCCCGTTACCGAAACTATTGAGATCATCGTAACTACCGGCAAGAAGGTCTACTCTCAAAACGAGTTCACTCAAATTATTCAGTATGCTGCGATTGGAAAAGAATACTCCCCCTTTTGTAAATAAGTGGTCACCGTTTCTTTGCACAAATCCACGGACGTCGAACTGATTGGTCTTTGCCCAAGAAAGGTTTGAGCGCGTTCGCGTATGAGCAGATCGAATTCTAAAATTGTCATTGCGCTCAAGGAAGCCAAAATCGTTCACGTCTACCCGATCGTCGAAGAATTCGATTCCAAGACGCTGATTGACCCCTTGTCGAATCGCGTATTCAAAATCGATAAATCCACCGTACCCTCTGTCGATACCATCTTTGTCAGAAGTAAATATCTGTGCATCCGTTTTTAGCTTACCGTCCGCACTCAAATAGTGCGCATCGAGCCCTTGCACCAGCGCATCGCCTACATCATTTAAGACCATCGTGGACAGCAGCCCGACCGCTTTGTAGGCACCGCCTGGCGCATCTTCTAACAAAACTCGGGCAGCGCCGTACTGGCTACCCTGACCTTTAATGCGAGCGGATGAACCTGTCATTCTAAAAATCGGGTCATCTTCAAAAGCGGCGAGCACGCCGTAACGCAGTTGGCCGTTTTGGCCCGTCACTTTTGCTGCGCCAATCAGCTCGTTGGGCTGAATTTGATCTTTTGCCCGGATCGTTTGGCCTGCAGAGACCTCGGGCAAAACTGGTTTGCCGCCAATCCGTCGAGTGTTCACGAGCGTGTAAGGCGATCCCTGGGAACCCACACCACCGCCACGAGTATCCGCACGGGGTGATGCCGTAAAGACTTCTTGTCCCTCTAAAAAAAACAGCCGCTTCTCTGGAAAAAATGTTTCAGTCGCAGAAAGGTTGATCACCACATCGTCTGATTCTGCGATACCAAAATCGGGGTTGATCGTGGCGGTCAACTGCAAGTTGGTCGAAGGACGCCAAAAAAAATCGGCACCTACCCGGTACTCTGTTTTGGCATCGATGCGATCTTCGGTGATCGCCGCAAACGGAAAAACACTGAATTGCTGTTTGGGTTCTACGCCGTTGAGTCTTAATGGCTGCAGCGCAGAAATAAACCGGGGGACAGTATCAGGCAAAGCTGGCCAGCTCCAGAGCTCATCCCGATGAGCAACAAATCGCTCCATATAAAACCCTATCCGGCGCGGGCCTGATGTCTTTGGCATCGAAACAATGCCCCATGGAATAAACATCTCAGCGATCCAACCAGTATCGGTCTCACTGGTCGCACCTGACCAGGCGCCATCCCAATCACTGGAGAATTGTTTCTCGGGCAACAAGGTCCCATCCATTTGGGAATCCCCCAGCGCAACCCCAAACCAGTAGCCGTACCGACCTTCTCCAGAGGTATCTAAAACCATCCCCATGTAGTCGCGCTTGATATCTCGATTATCACGACTGGACAGACGAGCAACGCGAGTTTCCGGTGGTTGTTTTACCCAGACACCGACATAGAGGCCCCGCTCGTTAAAAAACAAGCTGACCAGCGTCTGATATTCAGGGTCTACCAGCGTGTCTGGCTCAACCACCACAAACTCATCAAACTGATCAAGACCAGACCAGACTGTCTCATCAAGCACACCGTCGATCCGAATCGCGGCGTCATGTCGCTCAAGCTCAATGGTTTCGCCGGAGGGCAAGTCGATTTCAAGCCCAAAAGCAGCCTGATGGATAATTAAACTCATCAGAAAGAGTATTCGACTCATGGGGCTTCCTTCTCTTCTAATCGAGGGCTTTTCAGATCAAGTGAGTCTGTAGTCCGGATCGGTCTTCCTTGAATCTACCACAATCGGCTCTCACGCCAAGCAGAAAACACCTTATTTCAGCTCTGGTGAGTGGCCACCAGGTCTTCACACAACTCCGAAGATCTGAAGCGGTCAGGCTGTTTCACTGACAGCGCATTCATGTCCTTAAGACCCTTAAATAACAAGACACCGCACAAGCCTTGAAATGGAGAACGATTTACTCCGATGCTGGCCCAGGGAAAGACTCCCTCAGCACGCGCTTAAGCACTTTCCCATTCGCGTTTCGAGGAATAACATCGATGAACGCGGCGCCTTTCGGCAACTTGAAACGTGCAAGTTTTCCGTCGCAGTAATCCCTTATATCTGATTCTGACAGCGATGAGGCATTCGTGACCACGACCGCAAAAGGGCTTTCTCCCCATTTCTCGCTGGGCTGGCCTATCACAGCAACTTCCACGACATCAGGATGAGATAAAATCACATTTTCAATTTCAGCCGGATACACATTTTCCCCGCCCGAAATAATCATATCTTTGATGCGGTCCTGAATATAAACAAACCCCTCGTCGTCGATCGATGCGACGTCACCCGTTCGTAACCAGCCGTCTTGGGTGATTGTTTCAGCCGTTGCCTCAGGACGATGCCAGTATTCGATCATGATGTGACCACCCTTGACCCAAACTTCGCCTTGCTCCCCAGGTTCACAGTCACTTCCAGACGCATCAACGACACGAACCTCAGTGTGGAAAAAGGCCTTCCCGGTAGAACCAATCTTTTTGAGTGCATGCTCAGCACTGATCACGCAAGCCGGTCCACAGGTTTCTGTTAAACCATAGATCTGGTGGATCTCGATTCCTCGATCGGAATACTGCTCAATCAAACTGACTGGCAGGGGCGCAGCGCCACTTTGGACCCAGCGTAACTGATCGTACTTCACGTCATCTAGGGGGACTTGCATCATAAAATTGAGCATCGCCGGAACCAACAAAGAGGCATTAATTCTCTCCTCTTGAATCACCTGCCACGCAGCGCTCGGATCAAACTCTCGCATCACAACACTGGTGACGCCGCGATAAATATTCAGCGCGACCGGCGTTAATGCGCCCACATGAAAAAGCGGCAGAGCCACCAAGTATCGATCGCCTTCACGAAGATCACAGCTGGCTGCAAAAGTTAGCAGCGCCCAAAAACTGGTGCTATGAGAATGGACAACACCTTTTGGCAAACCCGTCGTTCCCGAGGTATACATAATGTAGAGCAGGTCATTTCCGCCTGCTACAACCACTGGCTCAGACTCCGAACCAGCCGAGCGAACCGCTTCGTAATCCTCAGCAAATGCTAAACACTGCTCGCCACCAACCACTTGCAACCAGGTCTGAACATCTGTTTTGTCTCCACGGCTCTGCAATTCCGAGACAACGGTTTCGAATTCGCTACCAAAAATCAACGTTTCAGCACCGCTGTCTTTGATAATAAATTCGAGCTCATCGGCGACTAGGCGCCAGTTAAGAGGAACAACAACGCCACCAATTTTACCAATCGCTACGAACGCCTCGATGAACTCAGCACTGTTCATGAGGCATAAAGCAACTCGATCCCCATGGCCTACACCTTTCGCAGTCAGCTGGTTTGCAAGCTGATTGACTCGAACATTGAGCTGACCAAAACTCAGCCTCAGGCCAGTGGCACTATCGACGTAGGCTTCACGATCAGGGCTGATGTCAGCACGGCGGGTTAAGAACGAACTGATATTGACATCCAAGAGATTTCTCCTTTTAGGGGTGCTGATGTTTTAGGATCGATGGCTGTATTATGGTCCTCGATCAGGGCTGATCAATATTTTTGCCTTCAAATGCTAAAGCCCAAGGTGTCGTTCAACCTTGCACCTGCGCCATACCGCGAAGACAGAAAAATCCTTTCTTTATCTCGTATGTTTTATCCATAGAGACCACTTAATTTGCAGTAGTCCCTTGAAATTAAACGATACTGCGAGAAATCAACTCTTTCATAATTTCACTGGTACCACCATAAATTCTTTGTATCCTGGCATCAAGAAAAGCCCGGGAAATCGGGTATTCACTCATGTAGCCGTAGCCACCATGGAGCTGAACACATTGGTCAGCGATCCGCCCCTGCATTTCGCTGGCCGCCAGTTTCAACATCGAAGCCTCGGCGCTTGTCAGGGTGCCTTCGATAAAGCTCGCGGTGTATTTCTCGGCCATCGCTCTGCAAAGTTCGATCTCAGTCTTCATTTCGGCCAATTTATACCGTGTGTTCTGGAACCCAGCCACCGGTTGACCGAAGGCCATGCGCTCACTGACATAATTGACGGTCAAATCGAAAGCACCTTGCGCAGCGCCGACACAACCGACGCCCAAGATCAGCCGCTCCCTTGGAAGTTCGTTCATCATATTGATGAACCCTTGACCTTCACCACCGAGAACATCAAGCGCCGAGACCTCCAGATCATCGAAAAATAACTCTGAGGTATCGCCGCTGTGGAGGCCCATCTTGTCCAAGTTTCGCCCCCTCACAAATCCTGGCGCATGGCAATCGACCGTAAACAGCGTCATTCCTTTGGCACCCTGATTTGGATCTGTTTTGGTGGCAAGCACGATAAGATCGCAATGCTGGCCATTCGTGATAAATGTCTTCTGCCCATTTATCCGATAGACGTCACCTGATTTTTCAGCGTGGGTTTTAATACGTTGTAGATCGCTTCCAGCACTTGGCTCTGTCATTCCAATGGCCCCAACAATCTCACCTGTCACCATGCCGGGTAAGAACCTTTGTTTCTGCTCTTCACTACCGAGGTTCAAGATATAAGGCGCGACGATGTCCGAATGCACCGACAAACCACTGGCGAGGGCGCCAAAGCCTGCGCTCGATATCTCGTCAATGACCACACAACTGAGCTCAAACGACACGCCGTACCCACCGTACTCCAGCGGTATATCGACACAGAGAAATCCTTGCTCACCGAACTGTTGCCAGAGGGACTTCGGCCAAATTCCTGCTTTCTCCCAATCATCGTAATAGGGGGCGACTTCTTCGGCCAAAAAGCGCCGGAGGTTATCGATAAACAGTTGCTTTTCCTGCCCATCAAGATGCGCTGGTTGATTCATAGTATCCTCACCGAGTTCAAAGCCCGATTATACGCCTGAGTACCAAGGCGGGTCTAACCCGGTAAAGTCTGGAGCAGGGCAGCTTGTAAGACGCAATGAGTCAGCGCAGAATGATAAAAATTTAACCGCGCCGAAAAGTCTGTTTAGTCGGTCAACCTGCGCGCTCGAGGCGTTCTGCCTCCGAGTCTGGTCCCGAGGACACTGGAACGACGGCGCCGCTTCATTAAAGAGATAAAGAGTATGGGGACCATCGATCTCATTACGCCCGCTACCGGGAGCCGCTTGGCTGTTTCAGGGGAACATACCCTTCTTTTTGGACAGCCCCCCGAAGTACTCAAAGGCATGAAGCGCTGTGGGCACGAACATTTTACTGGACTCGTGCTGATCGATACTCGAGAACGTGACGGCTCCCTGATGAATCACGTCGAGTTTTTACTGTATCACTTTCTATTTACTCTCAATGGCCACGCCTCAGGTGAAAAAATTGCGCTCATTGGCGATGCTCAAGCCATCCGTCAACTCAAACGCTTGCTCAAAATCACTTTACTTGGACCTGATCCTTCCCAGCTCGAGCAGTGGGATATCGATCCTGAACTGACTCGAGAATGGCTGGCTGTTTCAAATCACGCAGCATTGAAAGCGCCAAGTGGACAGCAGCTTTGTGTGGATGATTTCTTCCAAGACTACCCCTTCAAGGCCGATGCCGTGGACCTTGGTCCGCTTCGGGTTGAACATAGCGGATTCGATCAATACCGAATCATTCATCAAGATGAGGTCCTCGAATTGGACCTTAATCAGGACATCAGAATCCTTCCAAGCTACGAAACGCTCAAAGACCACAACGCATCTGAACTTTCAAAATTTAGTCTCGAGGTTCTAGGCGGCGCCTCCGGGTTCTCGCCCAACGAACCTTGCACAGGGCTAGCTTTGAGCCATAACGGCGAGTATTTACTGATTGATTCAATCCCTTTTCTTGACGAACACCTCATGGCCCGTGGCATCTCAAAAAATCAAATCTCGGCCTGTTTTCTGACGCATATCCACGACGATCACTGCGCCCTTTTTCCTCTAATGCAAGCCGCGCACCCCATTGAAATCATTACCAGTCGGACCATTTTTGAAATGGCGATGGAAAAGCTAGCATTGGGACTCGGGTGGAAAGAAAGTGTGATCCGAGAACATTTTATCCATGTGGATATCCAACCCGGTCGGCTGCTCAATCATTTTGGCTTGATCATCGAAGCCCACCACACGGTGCACTCTATCCCCACCATTGGTGCGACCTTCAGCGTTAAAGAGGGCAATACCGATCGGAAAATATGTGTGGTGGGAGACAATCACTCGCTCGCTCAGGTCAGCGCGCTTTTTGATTCAGGCGTTGTGAGAGCATCGACCCTAGAAAACCTTCGCAGGCTCTACGAGGAGCCTTACGAGCTCTTGATCGCCGACGGGGGCGCAGGTGCATTGCACGGCGATCCAGCAGAATTTGCTGCATCACCTGCTGACCGTATCGTATTCGTTCACATCGATGAATTACCGACTGAATTTTCAGCAACTTTCTCTGTCGCGCGCGCTGGGAAGCGTTTTAGACTAATCGAGGGTGACCTAAGTCTTTACTCCATGCTGATGTTCCGTTACCTCAAACAATGGATTCGCGACGATGCGCCAGACCGATGGCTGCGAGGCTTGGTGACGAACTCAGAAGTCCTTCGCTACAATCTCGACGATGTCATTTTAGTCCAGGGCCAAGAATCCAAGAATTATGTTTATCTGATTCTTACTGGCTACTGCTCGGTCATTCATCACGATGGCAAGCAGTTAAATTCGATCGCCATGCTACAAGCTGGTGATCTCCTTGGAGAAATGGCCGTGCTCACCGATCTTGGTGTACGAAACGCCTCCATTATTGCCCGCACCCCAGTGGCTATTTGTCGATTCTCAGCGGACACATTCACGGCGCTTGCAGACAACGAGATGTTTAAGGCCGAGCTCAAAAAACGATGGACGCTCAGGCCGCTCATCAAATCCTTACCCCAATTTGAATCTGTAAGCTCAACGGTCGTAGAAAAAATAGCTGCCATCGCAACACTTAAAGTCATGGATGCGGGGGAAAACATCGCCATTAATGATGATGTCATGCTGTTAAAACTAGACGGCGGGATTGAGAGTTCTGATCCTGCCCTTAAAGACGCTCAGAACCTAGGTTTCCGCCCTTTTCAAGATGCGCTTTGCGGAGAAATTCGCACCACAACGCCATGCCGATTTTTGGCGATCGAGCGGGCCGATTTTGAGTCAACACGACTTTCTTGCCCGCAACTCAACTATCAACTCAGGAAACGTCACACTCAAACGGATCACCATGCATCCTGGCAATTGCAGATTTAACCCGAAGCGCTCAATCGACTCGGGTCCGAGTCCGCTGAGCGATGTCAAGAAATGAAAGCCACATCCTGTGCGAGCCTTTGCCGGACGCGCTCAAGTTCCGTAATTCGTGTTGACTCATCCCAACACATCTCGTGAGCCATAATTTCACTCATCCGAACGATTCCGGCATCAGTCATCAAAGGCTCAGACCACGGCGTTCGTATGCGTCTATAGACGACATCTTCTAAATGTCGCGCCCGTTCAATCCGAACACCCCATCTGACTTCTCCCTCGATGACCATCGCTCCTGAGACAATCGATACATGACCCAGCTCGATCACGTCCTCTGCCTCACAGCCGTAACGCTGGATTAAGCGGTGTATCAATTGTGGGGACAAATTTGATGACGCAACGAGCCTTGCCTCCACATCTTTCAGCGTTTTTAGATCACAGCCCCCTGGTAAGAACTTCGGTACTTCACTCTTTAAATTGTTGGAGTGAACCTCTTTATCGATCAAACGCGCGACAACCCGTTCCGCCATTTTTCGATAACCGGTCAGCTTCCCTCCGGCTATAGTGATCAAACCACTGGTGCTCTCCCAAATCTCATCTTTTCTGGAAATTTCCGACGTTTTCTGACCCTCAGCGGCAATCAAAGGCCTCAATCCCGCCCAGCTACTCAGACAATCCTTAGGAGTCAATGCAGTGTTAAAATGATGATTCACCGTTTTGAGCAAGTAATTCACTTCGTCTTTTTGCACTCTCGGCCACGTCATCTCTGGCTCTGTGTATGCAGAATCCGTCGTTCCGACATAAACCGTGTCTTGCTTCGGGATCACAAAAATCGGCCGACCATCACTGGCCACCACCAACGCACTCTGGTGAACGTCAAGATCCGATCGCGCAATAACAACATGAACGCCTTTGCTGAGGGTCAGCTTTTTATGGCTCGCACCATCCAAATCCAAAATAGATTGCACCCAGGGCCCCGCGGCATTGACGATCTTAGCCGCGCGCAGATCAACCACTTCACCGGACTCGTGATCCTTTGCCTGAACGCCAACGACAGCCGCACCATCCCATAAAAATTTCTCAACAGGCAGATAGTTCAGCGCCTCTCCACCGAGCGCCAGACCCGCTCGCACATTTGCAATAACGAGCCTCGCATCATCAGTGAGATATTCACGGTACATAATGCCAAAGGGATGATGCTGTTGATCGAGCAATGGCTCACTTTCTCTCAGCCGAGCACCCCACAACTTCTGATGTCGATCTTTCTTAGAGACTTTACCCAAAAACTCATAAATGACGACACCAACGAGGTATTTCAAAAACAACCAACCATTAGCAGCAATCAGTAGTAAATCAGTGGGCTCAGCGAGGTGAGGCGCAATTTCGGCGATGCGCTGACGCTCTCGGGCAGCTTCGCGAACCAGCTGCCAGTGTCCTTGCTGTAGATAGCGGATGCCCCCATGGACCAATTTGGTCGATCGGCTCGAGGTTCCGCTGGCAAAATCTCTCGCTTCAACAAGCAGTACGCGCTGACCCGCCAAGCACAGCTCCCGAAAAATTCCAGCGCCGGTTATCCCGCCACCAATAACAATCACATCAAATTGCGTTTTACTACACAACGCCAAGGATTGTTGCCGGTCCATAGCGTCGTGTTGCATAGTTGAGCTATCCTTGAGTCATGACATTGACAATCGAAACCGCACTCGCGCAGCAATTGCCGGAAATTGCGGCCCTAGCCACACGAATCTGGAATCAGCACTACCTGGGGATTATCAGTCAGCCGCAAATAGACTACATGCTGGCCAAAGATTATAACCTCGATGCGCTTCAAAAGGATGCTGATTTAGGCTCGACCTTCTTATTAGCCACTGAGCAGGGACAACCGATCGGATTCGCATCATTCAGATCACTCAATCGTGAAACGCTTAAGTTAGAGAAACTCTACCTACTCAAAAGCCACCAAGGTCGGGGTATTGGGGCCGCTCTGCTGAAACACGTCGAGGCGGCCGCTCATGAGCTGCGCGCTCTAGAAATTATTCTCTATGTAAACAAACATAATCATCTCGCGGTTTCCGCCTATTCTCGCGCCGGATATCTCTATTTGAACTCAGTGCTCGAACCCATCGGGGACGGTTTTTTTGTGGATGATTTTATACTTCACAAACCGTTACGGGTGAGTCACTGAGTCGTCGCCAAATCTCTTTCACAACACACCTTGATAAGAATCAACCATAAGGAAACACCATGAATGAATTTAAAGACAAAGTTGTTGTCATTACCGGTGCAGGTGGTGGTCTGGGCCGAGCCCACGCCCTCGAGTTCGCCAAGCGCGGCGCAAAGCTTGTAGTCAACGATTTAGGCGGTTCAGCGGAAGGTGAGGGCCAAAGCGACATGGCCGATCAAGTGGTTGCCGAGATCCGAGCAAACGGCGGCATTGCCATAGCCAATAAGGCATCAGTATCCGACCGAGCCGGCGCCAAGAGCATTATCGAAGATGCTGTGTCGGAGTTTGGCACCATCGACATACTCGTCAATAACGCTGGGATTCTCCGCGATAAATCTTTTAAAAATATGAGCCTAGATGACTGGGACATCGTCATCAACGTTCATTTGAATGGGACAGCCTATGTCACGCATGCCGCCTGGCCCATCATGTATGAAAAGAACTACGGCCGCATCGTACTGACCAGCTCTACTTCGGGTATTTTTGGCAATTTTGGACAAGGGAACTATGGCGCCGCGAAAATGGGAATGGTTGGCCTGATGAACGTGCTTGCACTTGAGGGTGCCTCACACAACATCAAGGTCAATACCCTTGCGCCAGCCGCGGCAACGCGTTTGACCAACACAATTCCAGGAAGAGACGAAGATCTCTCTCAACCAGATCCAGAGCGAGCGCCGCATCTTGTGACGCCAGCGGTTTTGTTTATGAGCCAAGAGGATGCACCAACGGGAAAAATAATACAGGCGGGCAATGGACGATTCAGCCTAGCCGCTGTCTACAGCAATTCTGGTGTAGTTCAGGGTTCTGGCGCGAGCTATGAATCATTTCTCGAGGACAACGATGCCATCTTTGACCTCACGGATGCGCGCGAGGGCTGGTGGCGTAGGCGTCCAAAATCTGATTAAGGCGATAGATCGGTTGCAGGGGTCCTCTGCCTCTGATCTCAGTCTGTCCAGGCTCAGTCTCGCGGTTGGCACCCCGTTAGATCACCATCTGCAGCCACCTGCTTTGCCTACACTCACTCTCAGGCTAAGGGCAACGACAACCGCTTTGATATCCCGGGGATCGGGTCTGAAACGTCATGGCTAACATAGAGGATGGTTGTTGTCTTACTTTGCGTTAACTGCTTGATCAAAGCGATAACCAGTGCACGATTTAAAGGATCAAGGCCCAGGCAGGGCTCATCCAAAATCAGGAGCGCGGGTTGTTTGACCATCGCGCGAGTGATCAGCAACAGTCTTTGATTGCCATAACTTTGCTGGTTAAAGGGTTGCTGACGCTTTTTTTCTAAGCCAATGAGCTTAAGCCATTCTGCAACAATGGTTTCTTGCTCTGACGTGACACTTTGATAAAGGCCAATACTGTCATAAAACCCAGACAACAAAACCCGCTCTACACTCGCGCTTACGCGATACGCAAGATGTAATCCGGAAGACACGTAGCCAATGTACTGCTTAATATCCCAAATGCTCTCCCCAGTGCCACGTTGGAATCCAAAAATATTCAGATCATTTGTATAGCAGTGCGGGCTATCGCCTGTGATCAAATTCAGCAACGTCGTCTTCCCGGAGCCATTGGGGCCTGTCACCTGCCAGTGCTCACCCGCATGAATTTCCCAGTTGAGATTCTCAAAAACAGGTAAGTCACCAAAACTAACTTGGACATTTTTCATAACAACCAATGGCGATTGAGGTGCCTGCAGTGAGGCCTGCCCAGTAACTCGCGGCGGCAGCGCCATCTGCGGCACCGTTAAGGTTGACATTTGTTCTAACCAATCCGTCGCCTCGGATGCGGCCAACGCCCCCTGATAACAAATGCTACCTGACTCTAGATACGCCAAATGCTCGGCCCAATCTGGGACAGCATTCACTTCGTGAGTCACGAGGATAACCGTGCGCATTCCGGCAAAGCGCTCAATACAATTAAAGGCGATGATCCTAGAGGCGGCATCGATCCCTCTCAAAGGCTCATCCAAGATCAAAACCGGATGCCGTGAGGCAAGCGCTCGAACCAAAAGCACTTTCTGGGTTTCGCCAGTGGACAAATTGAGAAAGGGCTGGGCTAAGAGCTCACCTAAACCAAGCCGATCACTGAGTTCTCGTAGCAGATCAGAATCAGGATTGAGCTCTTCGAGAATGGCACTTACCGGGGTTCCATTTTCAAATTCAGAACCTTCACCACCCTCCAGACGCACCCGCTCTCTGGCTGCCAGACCCCTCTGAACCGTGATTGATAGTTCCGCGATTGGCTCTCTGAGCGCATTGATCCGGCCGGATCGAAGTCTGCCCACGCCTCCGATGGCAGCAAGCAGCGCAGACTTTCCAGAGCCATTGCGGCCAGCGACGAGCCACTTATCACCATCCGCGACTTGCCAATCCAGCCGCTCTAGACTGAATCCTGAGCCAAATTCAATATCGGCAGAATCAAACCCGAATAGCTCAGCCATGCGAGCGGCTGATTCGCAAATTGACCAAGGCCTTAACCGATGGCCTTCATCGCGGTCATATAGCCTCTCAGCATTTGCCCTATATGCTCCACAGGATGACTGCGTATTTCTTGGTTGACTCGAATCAGTTCTTGATTATCTACACCCAAATCATTGAGACCCAATCCACGGCCAATCACATCGGTGTTCAAAGGCTCCATAAAAGGCTGGAGGAGTGGTAAACAAGCATGATTGTAAAGGTAGCATCCGTATTCCGCAGTATCAGAAATGGTGCTATTCATTTCAAAGAGTTTCTTTCTTGCGATGGTGTTGGCAATCAAAGGCACTTCGTGAAGGCTTTCGTAATAGGCTGATTCGGCTTTGATACCAGCGGCAGTCATCGTTTCAAAGGCGAGTTCCACGCCAGCTTTAACCATCGCGACCATTAAGATCCCTTGATCGAAATACGTCTGTTCGCTGATTTCATCATCCGTAACAGATTCCCGCTCGAAGGCAGTCTCACTCGTCTCATGCCGCCATCCCAGCAATTTCACATCGTCATCGTGCCAATCGTCCATCATTCCACCGCTGAAACGCCCGGTCATGATGTCATCCATGTGCTTTTCATACAGAGGGCGTAGAATCGCTTTCATGCTATCGCTAAGGGCCGCCGCTTTGAGCTTGGCCGGATTCGACAATCGATCCATCATATTTGTAATGCCGCCATGCTTGAGCGCTTCGGTAATGGTTTCCCAACCGTATTGCACCAGTTTCGCCGCGTAGCCCGGTTCAACGCCCTGTGCAACCATCTTATCGAAACACAACAGCGATCCAGTCTGCAGCATTCCGCATAAAATGGTTTGCTCACCCATCAGATCAGACTTTACCTCCGCGACAAAGGAAGACATCAAAACCCCCGCGCGATCCCCGCCTGTGCCTGCCGCATAGGCTTTTGCGATGGCAAGCCCTTCGCCATTGGGATCGTTATCGGCATGCACAGCGATCAATGTGGGCACGCCAAAACCACGCTTATACTCTTCTCGGACCTCGGTTCCCGGGCATTTCGGCGCAACCATGATGACCGTTAAATCATCTCGAATCTTCTGACCTTCCTCGACAATGTTGAAACCATGGGAGTAAGCCAGGCACGCATTTTTTTTCATGAGGGGTTCAATTTCTTTAACCACCGCTGAATGCTGCTTATCGGGCGTTAAATTCAAGACCAAGTCGGCATCGGGGATCATCTCAGCATAAGACCCGACTTTAAAACCATTGCTGGTCGCGTTAACAAAAGACGGGCGTTTTTCGCTGATTGCCGATGCCCGAAGCGTATAAGACACATCAAGACCACTGTCTCGAAGATTGAGACCTTGATTAAGGCCTTGGGAGCCACAACCAACAATTACGAGTTTCTTACCACGAAGGTAGTTGACACCCTCTTCAAACTCGCTGGCAGCCATAAAATCACAGGTCCCCAACTGGGCCAGCTGCTCACGCAAAGGAAGGGAATTAAAGTAATTGGCCATGGCGGGCCTCCCAAAAAAAAAGAGCGCTAACTCTAAGGGAAAACTGCCTGAAAATAAAACAATTCGTGGGTTTTCATCTCTCAGATGCCATTCACAGGAGGGCCCAAAATCAACGCACTCGCGCGGAGGCAAGGTCAAAAGCCTCTAATGCCGAGCCATTAATCGTCGTCCGATGCATGATTCGGCGCTGACCTTGATAATCGTTTTGAGCAGAGTGCCATGTTGCACGATTGTCCCAGAAGGCGATAGAACCGGGCGTCCATTTGAAGGTCTCAACAAATTCAGCTTGCACAGCGTGCTCATATAAAAAATCAAGCAAAGATCGCGATTCAGCCTCATTCCAACCATTAATACGCAGCGTAAAACCAGGATTGACATAGAGTGCCGGGCGCCCACTGAGCGGGTGCCGAATCACCATGGGGTGCACCGAATCCAGAAGATCATCGGCTAGGTCTGCCTGGCCGATGCGATTGGTGCTGGCCGTATTTTTGACGAATTGCGCAGCACTGCCGAACACGTGTTTTGCGGAGTGTACCGCCTCGAGACCCAGCAGAGTTCGTTTCAGACCTTCTGACAATCGATCGAAAGCGCTATACATGCTAACAAAACAGGTGTCTCCACCTGTTTGTGGCAACTCTTTAGCCACCAACATCGACCCTAAGGCTGGTTCCACGTCGTAGGAATGATCGGTATGCCACCCTTCACCAATCGCAACCGTTTGTTCCGGCTCCTTTTCAACCAAAGCAATCTCCGCATAGTCGCTGTGCGGTTTGAAAAATCGGTTGATATTAATTGATCCCCAGATTTGAGAAACCTTAACGTGATCCAGCTCGGACAGCGCTTGGTCCCTGAAGAACAATAACCCATAATCAGCAAAGCTCTCTTGCAGGACGCGCTCGTCCTCAGCCGAGAGATCTCTTAAATCGATGTCTTTAACTTCTGCGCCTACCGCTCTGCAGGGTACGATTCTCACCTTCGCTCACCTCGTCATCGATAACAATCACCGTTGTGCCATTATTGATGTTCTTTTCTCTACGTTTCAACTCCCAATCTTCAGCAACCAGGCCTGTCAGCTAACTCGCCGCTAACACGGCCGTCCTGGAAGATGCGCGAACAAACACAAACCCGCCCAGATCAAAGCGTCGGACTACCCGAACGTCACTAAAGACCGATTGTTTAAAACCCCATGGCCTACAGGATCTGATCCGTCCCTTTTCCCAACGGCAATTCCAGTGTGGGTCGTCACACCATCAAAGCTCATCTAGCGCGTTTACTCGAATCATGGCGCGAATCTCTTCAACATAGTCTTGTCCTCGCTCTGAATAGCGTAGTAGCCCTTCTGCGAGGATCTGTCCCGTCAGCGCCGCGCCTCTGGATCGCAATTGCGATCGCAGCGCTCTCAGATCGCCGTACGCTGGATGACTGTTTAACGTCAGCAAATAATAGGCCGCGCCATCTTGAGCCGTCTTAAAAGCTGCGACTTGGTGCCGTGCCTCAGGGTCCGCGCGACGAGGTTTGACGCCACAACCATCAGTGAAACACCATAAGCCAAAATAATTGTTCTGTGATCGTGCAAATCTCGAGGTTCCCCACGCAGATTCATTTGCAGCTTGCGCCAGCGCTAGACCAATGGGAACTTCATCGATCCTAGCCTTGAGAGCCCCTGCGAGCTCACCTTTTGATAACTGATCGCGATCAGGAACCCGATACTTTACCCCTAGCGTGACCAAGCGATTCTGATCCCGACTGCTGACCGACTGTCCTTCAGCGAGACGCTGAGCAACCCGCTCTACGTCTCTCCGTTCCTCCATAATGGCCTGGTTCTCAGCCATAATCAGTGGTGTCAAATAGTTAAAAAACGCTTGTTTCTTTTTCCCGACATCCTGAATCGACCCAAAATCGGGCGCAACTGGTTCTGAAATGCGCGGCATCTGCAACAAAAGCACCCCAATCAATAGAGTACTGCCCAAGATCCATGGAAAAATCGTTCTGACGTTCATTTTTTTAACGTGTCCTGTTGTGAACAGCCGATTTTGCAGCCTGAAAATGCAATGTCCTGGATTTGTATCGGCACTCCACCGATGGCGAGTGACTCCCGATTGACCAGAGCGCTCCGATGCCACCCAGAGCCGTGATCGGTCAAAAAAAATTGTAAGCCTATGTTCGCCTTGGCGACCTTCAAGATTTCAACAGGGTTAACCCACGAGTCCTGACACCAAAATCACGGCGATCGCCAGTGGCAAAAGCACTTTGATCAGCCAGTGCCAAAGCGAGAATTGCCATGGCGCAGAAAATTGAATTTCATCCGTTAAAATTTGCTTGGAAACAACCCAACCAGCAAAAACTGCGATCATCAACCCTCCTATCGGCAGCATCAGCTGGTTCGATATGAAATCCGTTATGCCATTAAGGTCGAGCCCCCACACGGTAAGTTCAGACCAACGACTGTAGCTCAAAATACTGATCAAGGAGACAGCCGCAAGCGACGAAATTACAGACAGGGCACTGCGGGTTCGACTCATCGATTTTATGCGCGCAAATGTAGCCACCAAAGGTTCAACAAAGCCCACCATCGATGTAATCGCAGCAACGGAGAGCAACAAAAAGAAGAGACCACCTACAACCGAGCCATAGGGTAATTGGCCAAAGGCAACTGGCAGTACTTTAAAGATCAAGCCAACGCCCCCTGCTGGATCGAGTCCATAACGAAATACCAATGGAAAAATCATGAGTCCCGCTAAAAGGGCAATCAGTGTATCGGCGACGATGATCAGCAGACCGCAGCGGACAATGGATTGTCCCTTCGGCAAGTAAGATCCAAAAATCATCATGCCCGCCATCGCAACGCCAATCGAGAAGAAAGCTTGCCCGACCGCCGCCAAGAACACAGCTGGCGTTAGCCGTCCAAAATCTGGACGGAACAAATAGTCAAATCCCGCACCAAAACTTGGATGCGTGGCATTAAAACCGACAAGCAGCAGCATCAGGAAAAATAGAAGCGGCATTAGAAACCGCACAGCTCGCTCAATGCCTCGCTGAACGCCGCCCGCGATAATCAAGCCTGTTGCAAAAAGGCCCAAAGCCATCCAAAAAAACATTCGAACCGGGCTTTCTAAGAGGCGAGCAAAATACTCAGATGCCCCCGAGGGGTCAATGCCGGCAAATTGATTAGATGACGCTGACCAAAGATAGGCTAACACCCACCCAGCAACCGTCGCGTAGGTTGCCATAATTAAAAATGCCGTCATCAGGTTCAGATGACCAACCCATGCCCAGCGCTCGGAGACACCAGCACTGCGCGCCAAGTTTGAAAACGAAGTAGGCGGATCCCCTTGACCCCGTCGGCCCAGAGCAATTTCGGCAATCAAAATGGGCAATCCAATGAGTAACACACAGCCCAGGTAAACCAGAACAAATGCAGCGCCGCCGTTCTCGCCAGTGATGTAAGGAAATCGCCAGATGTTGCCAAGCCCGATTGCAAAGCCCACTGCTGCCATGAGAAAGCCAAATGGCGTTTTGAACGACTCTTTTTTAATACTAATGCTCCCTTGGGTGTCTGGCGCAGACTGGATCTCTCCCAGCACTCTTTGGTGCGACTAAGGATTGCTGCGACCCTGGCATATTACAGGTTTTTAACCGTAGGAAGATAGGCACGCCGTTTTTCCAGAGTGGTCAGTTGCCACTTCTGCCACGCGTGAAGCCAGCGGCAAGGGTCAAACTGGCTCCTGGTTTAAGACAGCCTCTATTGCCTTGCATTTCAAGCGATCTGCCCCAATTATTCGAAAAGAGAAGTCATTTATGATTGGAGCTACTGATGTTTAGAATTTTAATTTTTGCAGCCGCCAACCTCGGCATACTCCTTGTTATGGGTATCGTTTTTCAAATCATTGGGCTCGACATTTGGCTGGTTCAAAATAACGCGGGTTTTAACACAGCCGGGGTTTTGGCATTCTCAGCCTGCTTTGGATTTGGGGGCGCCTTCGTCTCGTTAGCCCTATCAAAATTCATGGCTAAGCGCGGTATGGGTGTTGTCTTGATCGAAACGCCAAATACCGAACAAGAACGTTGGATCGTCAATACCGTGCAGCAACAGGCCAAAAAAGCCGGCATCGGATGCCCAGAAATCGGGATCTTTAACCAATCACAACCCAACGCTTTTGCTACCGGATTATCTCGCAACAATGCTCTGGTTGCCGTCTCTACGGGGTTATTGGCCGCAATGGATCGAGACGAAGTCGAAGCTGTTCTGGGGCACGAGGTTGCGCATGTCGCAAATGGAGACATGATTACCATGGGCCTTCTGCAGGGCGTTCTCAATACATTTGTTATTTTCTTATCTCGACTTGCAGGCTTTTTCGTGGATCGCGTTATTTTGAAGAACCGAGGCGGTCTCGGCATCGGGTATTTTGTGACCTCTATCATTGCCCAAATTTTTCTATCCATGGTCGCGACCGTCATCGCGCTTTGGTTCTCTCGCCGACGTGAATTCAGAGCCGATGAAGGCGGCGCTCAGCTTGCCGGCAAAAGCAAAATGATCCGTGCCTTAAAAAAACTCCAGCAAGTTAATGAGCCTGAAGATTTACCTGGGGAGTTCGCGGCTTTTGGAATCTCAGGGCGAGGCAAGGGATTGAGCCAATTGTTTTTAAGTCATCCGCCGCTTGAGGACAGGATCGCGCACTTAACTCAAGCAAAAATCCTATAAGCTCTGTTTATTGCAAGTCCATTCAACGCGAATTACTCTGAGCCACGTTCAATTCTCTTCTGTTACATCGAACTCAACTTCAAGGAACCCATGAATGGCTGAATCCAGTGAAATCACCGAAATTCGTTCTGCTGTGCGCCAATTGTGCTCAACGTTTGGGGAGGACTATTGGCTCGGGCTCGACCGGTCTCGTGGCTACCCAACCGAATTTGTTAAAGCACTAACAGATAGCGGATTCTTAACGGTTCTAATTCCCGAAGCTTATGGCGGGTCTGGTCTTGGTGTGTATGAGGCCTCGATTATCATGGAAGAGGTCTGTCGTTCAGGCGCTCACGCAGGTGCCTGCCATGCGCAAATGTACGTCATGGGCTCAGTGTTGCGACATGGCAGCGAGGCACAAAAGAAGCATTACTTGCCTAAGATTGCATCCGGCGAATTGCG
The DNA here is from genome assembly GCA_938017975.1 of uncultured Pseudomonadales bacterium. GTDB lineage: Bacteria > Pseudomonadota > Gammaproteobacteria > Pseudomonadales > Azotimanducaceae > UBA9926. Next base: position 155,239 of record CALIKQ010000003.1, read on the forward strand.
TCTTCAAAGCTTTGGCGTAACCGAGCCAACAACAGGCACTGATACTACGAGCCTCAAAACAACCGCCCGTTTGGATGGCGATGACTATGTCATCAATGGTCAAAAAGTTTGGATCAGTCGAATTGAGCATTCCGATCTCATGGTTTTACTCGCGAGGACAACCCCAAAATCAGAAACACGCAAGAAAACGGAAGGACTTTCGGCATTTATCGTCGATGTGGGTCAATCCGTTGGCAATGGGCTCGAAATTAGACCCATTGATTCGATGATCAATCACCATTCATGCGAGCTCTTTTTTGACGACCTTCGATTGCCAAGAGAGAATCTTCTCGGCGTAGAAGGTGAGGGGTTCAAAGTCATTCTCGACGGCATGAACGCCGAACGTATTCTTATCGCAGCAGAATGTGTCGGAGATGGACGATACTTTATCGATAAGGCCAGCAAGTACGCCAGTGAACGTATCGTTTTTGATCGTCCGATTGGCCAGAATCAAGGCGTTCAATTCCCTATTGCACGCTGCTACACAGAGGTTGAAGCAGCCTGGCTAATGGTTGAGAAGGCGGCTCATTTATTTGATGCAGGGGAAGCTTGTGGAGCTGAAGCGAACATGTCAAAAATGCTCGCCTCTGAGGCTTCGTGGCGGGCCGGTGACGTTTGCATGCAAACCCACGGCGGTTTCGCATTTGCAAAGGAATATCACATTGAACGAAAGTTTCGAGAAACTCGCCTCTATCAAATTGCGCCTATCTCCACCAATCTCATTCTGAGCTTCATCGGCGAGCACGTTCTCGATATGCCTCGCTCTTTCTAGCGCATTTGGAATCAGCTGACCTCTTTCGGTAGCGTCAACGCATCACCGACCCGCAACACGCCAGCGCCGTGGGGTGCGAAATAGCTACCGAACATGACACCGCCGGCATAACCCTGATCCCGGCGCCGATATTGGCTCAAAGTTCGTAGCGGTTCTTTCTGCTTTTCAGAGATCTCAATCTTTGGATCAGGATCAAACGTCGTGACTGCGCATCGCTCACAGGCTGTGACGTGATCCAACGTCAGATCGCCAACTTGCAAATGCGCTGCCGAGTCCTCATAAAAAGCTTCTGTTTCTGTGATTACAACATTCGGACGAAACCGCTGCATTGTCACGGGAGATTCTAGGCGCGTGTTTAAGTCAGCCAGCGATGCTTCGCTGGTTACCAACAAAGGCGCTACATCAACAAAACTGGACTGCTGGGTATCTTCAAGTCGACTAAAATAATCAAGGGGAATCGAAATCGGAGCCGCGGCTTGAGTCTTTACCAGCCGCAATTTCAAACTCAAAGCTTGACTCAACCAGTCGGCCACTTCGTTGCCCATATCCCAGGTGTTGACTTTGCGGCCTGCCAACTGCATGGGTTGGCCCGGGGCCTCTAACGAGGGATCAAACCGAAACGAAGACAATCCCGAAAAAGAGAGATTGAGACCCTCAGACTCCCATTGAGCACCTAAATGTTTCATCATTGGTAAGGCTTTTTGACTGACCTGCTGGCCTTCACTGACCAGGGTAAACTGCCGGTCACCAGGGAAACCCTCTGTGGTAACATCCGTCTGCGCAAGCGCTTGGCCCCGACATCCCTTAATGGGATAAATCCATAAAGCGGCAATTTTCATAGATAGAACTCGGTCGAAAACAGGCCTCAATTATAAGGCATTTTTCAATGACGACGCACACCATCACCATTTCAGAACGATTCCGTGGACCTCCAACCTCTGGTCATGGCGGCTATGTCAGCGGACGTTTTGCGGAACTCATTCATACCGCTTCGGATGCAGCGGTCGAGGTGACATTACGAGCGCCCATACCCCTCGATGTCGAGCTTCAAGTCCGGCACGATGCCAACCATCAACCAGCCTGCACCGTTTTAGACAACGACACATTGATCGCTGAAGTGCGTCTCGAACCTTTGACTATTTCAGTTCCACCGCCGCCAAACCAAGCGGCCATTGAGTCTGCAGCCCCACGTTCCGCAGCGCTCATGCCAAATCTCAATCATCTGTTACCCGGTCAGACTGGCTTTCACCCAATCTGCTTTTGCTGCGGCCCTGAACACGAAGACGGGCTCGGGGTGTTTGTTGCGCCTGTCGATCAACAGGTCGCTTGTATGTGGGAAACTCGGCCGGAGTGGGCCGATTCTGAAGGAACGATCCCGAACGCTTATTTGTGGACAGCACTCGATTGCCCAGCGCAGTACGCTTTCCTCGCCGAAGGCATTAGGACGGGACTGCTCGGTCGTATGACCGCATCAATCCAAAAAAAACCCAGAGCAGGTGCCAAACTGACCGTTACAGCTTGGACCCTTGAAATCTCAGGCAAAAAACATTTTGGGGGCTCTGCAATCTTTGACGAAGATAAGACCCTCATTGGCTCGGCTAAGACTGTTTGGATCGGGAAACAACCGGCCATGCATCGCTGATCAAGCCGGCGCTGCGATCATTTCGTTCCAGGCAGATCGAGCCGTTGTCACCGCCGAGTGGCTGAACAAAAGCAAAAGCAGTCCCCCGATCAGCAGATCTGGCAGAGGTGAGGCGGTCCAATAAACCGCAGCGGCGGTCACAACAACAGCCAAACCTTCAGCCAGATCATTTCGGCTGCAGTGCCAGACCGAGGCCATGTTAATGTCATCGGCTCGATGCGGCGTCAATAACGCAAAACAAACCCCATTGGCGATTAAGTTGGCCACTGCTGCCAACCCCATAACTTCTGCTATTGGGGTTAGTGGAAAGGCACCTCGCAGGATCAGCTGAGCGAAAACCACCAGCGCCGCAATTCCCATCAACATACTTTTAAAGAGCGCCGCCCGGGCTTTGGCCGCCGCCGAGGCGCCCAAAACAGCGAGGCTGACTAGATACGCCAACGCATCGCCAAGATTGTCCAAGGTTCCCGATAGGAGTGCGGAGGAACCGCTCACCACAGAACCGCTCACCATACCTGCAAAGGCGAGACAGTTAATGATCATGACAATCAACAATACGCGGCGCTGCTTAGCTTCGAGGTGCTCTACCGGGATGATCGATCCACAACCACAGTCGCTCATATTAATCCTTATAGACTCTGCCTAAGCTTGATAATAACAGGAAACAGAGTGCGACTTGAGTTGTGCCTCGGCCGGAAATGGGCTACAACACTAGGGTCATCCTGTTGAGAACTCACATTGAATTCACTGCGAAAATCACTCAAGCCTAATAACGGCGATACTTGGACATCTATTGCTGAAAGAGCCCTCCCTGAGCTAGACCCAGAGACCGGAGCGAATCACCTTCAAAGCTGGAATTTACACATTTTTGCACGCCGAACGCTCGGCACGAATGATCAATCCGCAAACCCAATTCTGCCCAGCGACATCGTTTTTGTGGAACCTCCCGCGCCTCAATCTCCTGCCGAATAAGATCAATAGTATGACCGCACTTATCTCTCATGTTCATCTCAATGCGGCCCACGAGGGGATTGCTGAACTGATTGTGACGCTGACATTTGAAAACGGCGGCCAGTCGCAGGTACCCTTAGACCCGAATACCAGCAGCATCTTGATGTCACGGTGCCAAGCATCGGACCTATCGGAGCTGATCGGCCAGGATTGGACTCATATTAGAGATGCACTAACGGAATCCTTCAATTCAAACTGAAGGCATTTACCTGACAAAAGGCGAGTAAACATATGGACCTCATCATAAAAAACGGCACCATCGCAGACGGGACTGGGGCACCAAGATTCGTCGCAGATATCGGTATCACGAACCATCGAATCAGTCATATCGGCGAACTGACTGAGGGCGCGCAGCAAGGCGCTGAAGAGATCGATGCTACGGGCAAAATTGTCAGCCCAGGCTTCATTGATCCACATACTCATTTTGATGCCCAATTGCTTTGGGATGGTGCTGCAAAGCCTGCCATCGAACACGGGGTCACGACGATCGTGCCAGGTAATTGTTCTTTATCCCTTGCGCCGCTCAAGGCAGAGCACAGAATGAAGTTAGTTGGCATGTTCAATCAGATCGAAGAAATGCCGCATAAAGCTTTTTCTGAGGGCGTGACCTGGGATTGGGAAACCTTTGATGAGTACATCACCCGAATTCAGCGTGATCTCACGATTAACGTCGCACCGCTGGCAGGCCACAGCCTACTGAGACTCTGGGTAATGGGTAACGATGCAATGGCCAGAGTCGCGACGCTCGAAGAAATCAACGCCATGTGCAAGTTGCTCGAACAGTGCATCATTGCCGGCGCGACGGGTTTGTCCACAAGTTTTGTTGACATGGACGAACGACTACAGCCTGTTCCAAGTCGTTACGCCTGCACGGAGGAACTCGATGCACTGTGTAGCGTGCTCGGTCAGCATCAGAAGATACTGCAGGTCGTCCATGAGTTCTACGACACTGACTTGACCTTGGCCAGAGTCGATCAATTGGCCGATCTCAGTCTCAAACACAACATCACAACCACACTGTCACCGCTTTTTTTGAATGCTGACAATGCTCGGGGGGTCGAACAAATTATGGCGCGTGTCGATGAACAGATGGCGCGCGGCGCACGGGTCTGGCCACAAGTTCAAACGCGTCCTATCGACATTAGCTTTTGCTTCGAAGTCCCGAGCTTACTGTTTATGCGTCTGCCGACTTGGTATGCGCTGATGCGTTTCAGTAATAAAGAGCAAATCATTTCAGCTTTTGAGGACCCGGAGCGCAGAGCCGCACTTGTGAGTGAGGCTCAGTCGATGATGCCGCTCTGGTCGGCGCTGGTGCTTCGGAGAGTAGAGACAGCGGACAATCTCCCACTCGTTGGAATGACCCTCGAGGCGATCGGCGCCGCCCGCGGAAAAAATGCCCTTGAAACCATGATCGATCTTTCTCTTGAAGAACGTCTTGGAGCACATTTCCTTGCTGCCAACATGGGCCACAACGATGACCATGCCGTTGGAGAACTGTTGCGTCACCCCAACGTCATGATCGGCGCAAGCGATGGCGGCGCCCACATTCTGTCATTCTCAACCTACGGAGATACGGGATACTTATTTTCTAAGTTTGTTCGAGACTGTAACGCGCTGAGCCTTGAATTGGCCATCAAAAAAATAACTGCTGATACTGCAAATATATGGGGCATTAAAGAACGAGGTGAAATCAAGGTCGGAAACATCGCCGACATCACAATCTTCGACCCTGCCAACATCGATCGCGGTGAAGAGCACTATGTTCAGGACGTCCCCGGCGATGGATACCGCTATGTGCGGGATGCACTAGGCGTTGATCAGGTTCTGATTCACGGCAAATTAGCGTTTAGCCAAAGTGACGGCTACACAGATACACCATGCGGGCAGATTGTTTGATCCGACGGCTGGTTCAGCGCGGGTTCATACCGGTGACCCTATTGACACCGCACTTTTTGGGTCACTGTTAGTCCCGCAGTAAAAACCAGCTAGGTTTCGATCATGTGGCGGGCCTCTTGAGACATCTTTGAAACTCGGGCATCCAAAACTGAAAAGATTAGGACGGGTGCACTCACCCCAGCGTTTTGATTTGTCCCGACTGTCCTTGCATGGCTCTTGCTGTCGCCAAAGATATTTAAACGCCCGAAGCCCTTGCCGTGAGAAGTTGCTTATTCCAATGAATGAGACTTTCTGACAAATCGCAGGGCCGTGAATACGGACCCTTTCGCGCGTTTGCCTCAGGGCCAGACCAGGCAGCTGACACGACTCTGCCTATTTTGCTAGACTCCGAACAAGTTTCTTCCCATATCCTGGGAATGCAACAAGCAACTTGTAAACAGCCTCAATTCCAACACTGATTGACGATAAACGATGCTAGAACCCAACCAATCTAAGAACATTGCCATTGTCGGCGCAGGTATCTGCGGTCTTTGCTGCGGACTTGCACTTGCCAAGCAAGGCCATCAGGTCACTCTCTTTGAGCGCGATGATGCCATGCCAGAGGGCGATCCCGACGAAGTCTTCTTCGACTGGGCGCGCCGCGGTGCCTCACAATTTCGGCATCCTCACGCATTCCTTGCGGTGATGAGCAATTTATTGATCGATCAATTTCCGGATTTAATCGAGGAATTCTGGCGAGTCGGCGCCCGAAAAGTCGGCTTTGAAGAAATGTTGCCGCCCAACCTGCAAGATACGTACGCCCCCAGCGCCGAGGATTCCCGCCTGTGGCTGATGATGTGTCGCCGCGCAACCATGGAAATGGTGTTGAGGCAGTACGCGCTAAAGCAGATCAACCTAACGATCAAATCAGGCATCCGTGTCAATGCAATGATCACCGACATGGTCGATCAACAGTTACAAATCACGGGATTGATGGTACAGCCCAGGCAAGGTCAAGAACTGCCCAGTGCGGTCTATGCAGACATTGTGATAGACGCGGCCGGTCGGGGCAGCCCATTTAAGTCTTGGTTTAGAGCACTCAATCTCAATATCAAAACCGAATCCCACGATGCTGAAATCGTCTACTACACGCGGCACTATAAGCTGAAGTCTCCGTTCCAAGAACCTAAGCGAGACCCTAATGTACGCTCTGCCGGTGATCTCGGATATCTGAAATATGGCGTCTTCCCGGGTTCCAACGGACACTTCGCCATCATTTTATGCGTCCCGTGTGATGATTTTATTTTGCGAGAGGCTGTTAAGAGTAATGAAACTTTTGACGCGATCTGCCTCAGCATTCCCGGTCTGATTCCTTGGCTTGGTGACGGTAAAGCAGAGCCCACAACAGCCTCATTTGGGATGGGGAACATTAAGGCAGTTTGGAACGAGTTTAATGGTCCTCAAGGCCCCTTATTGCTCAATTACTTCGCGGTCGGCGACGCTGCAGTGAGAACGAATCCGCTCTATGGTCGGGGCTGCAGTACTGGAGCCATTCACAGCAAAATACTCACCGACGTCCTACTGAAATACGATGACCCAAAAGCCGCGGCCCTTCATTTCGAGAAGGAAACTCACAAGCAACTCCGTCCGATCTGGCAGGCCAGTCTGGATGAGGATCGTGCGGGTATCAAACGTGCTCGAGCCATTTTAAACCCCGATCATCCAAGCCATCGTCAAACGCTGAAGAAACGTTTCTCAAGAGCTTTTGGCGATGCTCTAACCAGAGCCTCGCAGCAACATATACGGGTCTTCAGAGGCGCTTTTAGGACCTTCAACCTGATGGAGTCTCCTGGGGAGTTCCTCAAAGACCGACGCACACAAATATTGATTTTTTGGACACTTCTGCGGCATGGATGGAAAAAAGCACCCGCCCGTGTCGTCGAAGGCCCGATGAGACAAGATCTGATCGACACTGTTGATGCAGTGCCCCAACAGGCCGCAGCTTAGATGTTCATCAAAGATCGCTTGTCATGACAGCATCCACGCCGCCTCCAATCGATCCGAGCCTTCACCAAAACCCGGAGCTCTTTCCAGATTTCTTTAGGCACGTCGGACAAGTGCGTGCAATTCGAAGACTGAGGCCCGACCCAGTTCCGGGCGAGATGATCGAGCAAATTCTGGAAGCGGGTGTGCAAGCCCCTTCCGGCCAAAATCAACAACCTTGGAAATTCCTAGTACTGCAGGACAAGCCCTCAAAAAGATGGTTTGCCGATCACTACGGCGCAGCAATGGAGAATCGTTTTGGACTAAGCCGAGATCCAAGCAAGCGATCCACAAAAAAAATCGGCCGGCAATTGCGAGCAATGTTCTATCAAATCGATCACCTCCATGAGGCACCCCTGATCTTACTGGTCTGCGGTGAGCGAGACTGGCCGTTTAAAGTGCCCGAATCTGAGCGAGTGGGTTTGGCACCACCCAACTATGGCGCGATCTATCCCTGTGTTCAGAATATTTTACTTGCTTGTCGCGCTTTGGGCCTCGGCGCTGCTCTGACAACCATGCATCAGGTCTTTGACGAGGCGTTGTCTGCGCATTTTAGCATCCCGCAGGAGTATGGCGTTGTGGTTGCGATTCCCATTGGGTTTCCTCTAGGGCGACTCGGTCCGGTGACACGAGAGCCGGCTAAGGACCACACTTTTTTTAACCGATGGGGAGCGCAAGAGTGAAGGTTACCCCCATCACGCCGGACCTTGGGGCGGAGATCAGCGATATCGATTTAAGCCAATCGCTCAGCCCTGACCTGTTCCAAGCCCTTCAAACCGCATTTAATCGTCATCATGTTTTGGTGTTTCGCGACCAAGCGCTAACCCGAGATCAGCATAAGGATTTTGCCCGACAATTTGGCCCCATCCATATCCATCCCTCGAAAAAACAACTGAGCACCAAAGACGATCCCGAAATATTTTTGATCGACATAAAACCGGATGCCAAGCAGAGTAACGGCGAGACCTGGCACGCCGACATCACCTGTGAAGAAATACCGCCCTACGCATCGATGCTTTACCTAACTCAGCTGCCAGAAAATGGGGGTGGCGACACTCTGTTCGCCAATATGCAAGCCGCCTACGCAGAGCTATCGAGCGATCTACAGGTTTATCTACGAACCAAGCGAGCGCTTCACGACGGTGAAATCGACCTAGCCCGCTATGGTATCCGGCTCAAAGGCAACCAAACTTATCCCGCAAATAGCCATCCCGTCGTGATTGCACATCCAAAAACAGGCATGCCGACGCTTTACGTAAATGAGGGCTTCACTTCGCATCTTTTAGGTGTTCCTCGATTCGAAAGCGATTTGATTTTATCGGGGCTTTTTAATCGCCTCGAGACCAATCCGCGCCACCAATGCCGCATTCGATGGACACCCAACATGATGACCCTTTGGGACAACTATAGCGTCCAGCACCAAGCCATCTTTGACTACGCAGGCTTTGCGCGCTATGGCGAAAGAATTACGATCGCAGCGACAACCCCTCCTCAAGCCTTCACCCGCACCTCGATGGACCAAGCCTAACAATCTCAATCCAAGTTCTAAGAATGGTCATCCTGTACTGGCAACAATCCTCGCTCGGTAGCGCTGCTCGATCCAATCAAGTCGCTGGTCAATCTCCCCTTGAACTAGGCTGGACGCCGCACCAACTCGATGCCAAGAACCTCCCGCGCTCAGCGGTCTCCAATCCTCTTCGTCCTCGACAACGACTGATGGATAGCCGGATTGCGCAAAGGATATCCAAGCATTTCGAATGTGTTGTCCCAAACGCGCCTCAGCAGATCCGGGATGGAGGACGGCACTTTCAAACATTAAAAAGGCGTCGAACCCATGAGGGCTCCCTAGTTTCTCAGGGAAACCAGGGGGCATCACATCAAGATAGTAGAGAAAAGCATCTCTGCCCGCATTGGACACCGCATTTGCTAACAGAGCGGCTGACAACAAATATCGCTCGTCTCCAAAAACGCGCTGAATGCCGCGCATGGCATCCTCTTCAAGATCATCGCCATAAAGACGACGCCACTGCGAACTAAAATCATCGAGAACCGAAGCATAAACCGTCGGATCCAACTGATAACTGGGCATCACAGAACCATCAAAACTATTTGCGCCCGTAAGATAAGGGATCGACAACATAAGCCCCTGCTCAAAGAGGATGCCCGGCTCCTCTCGAACGTGGTACCCATCGACAATGGGCAACTGAAAGCCTCGCTGCCCAGTCACCAACGTCTCCGGAGCAATGTTCATCAATGACGAGAGGTCTGGTTCTTTCAATCCCGAACGCTCAAAGACTGCGGCCGTGCTTTCTTCTGCAGACTGACTTGGGCGATGTAGGATGTCGAGCGGATCACCCTTCCCGGGATGCGCTCTGAGCAAGGGCCATGTGCCGTAACCGCTCTGCGCAATCGCCTTATGAAAAAGGCCGTCGGCGCTCGGTATCGTCATGAGCAAGTTCACCGCAGCGCCTCCGGCGGAGACGCCAAAAATTGTGACATTCGAGGGATTGCCACCGAATTGCTGAATATTATCTTGGACCCAGCGTAACGCCTGCAAAAGGTCCAACAACCCAAAATTTGCCCCTGGGTCCTCGATTAAAGGGTGAGAAGCAAATCCGAGCACGCCCAATCGATAGTTTGGAGCGACGAGCACGACTCCTGCTTGAGCGAAAACCGAACCTCTGACGCGATTTGAGCCTTGGCAGAAGCCCCCACCGTGTATCCAGACCATCACAGGCGCCGAAGTCGCAGTGGTTGGTGTCCAAACATTCAGGTTTAAACAAGCTTCTGACATTTCCAAGCCGGTCTGGTCAGGCTCGAGCGCTTGAGGTGCTATGGGACCGAATTTTTCTGCGGGGACCACGTCAGTTCCAGGTGGGACTGCCTTTGGCGCACACCAACGCCGGGCTCCAATTGGTTGCTCAGCATATGGGATACCGCAAAAGCGGCGATACCCTTCTCTGCTGACCCCAGATATTGTGCCTTGACTCAATTGCACCTGCGCTTGGTCGTCCTTGGTCACTGCACCCCCTAGCCTACGCCCTAGCTTCCGAGCTGCGGTTCAGTTTCAGGGATATCATCAGCCGCAAAGCACATTAGACCCATCAAAAGTCAGGCCATCGGCACCCAACCTGCGCACCACCCTGGGCCAGCCACCAAACGGTTTTGGAACAACAAACAGGGCGCGAAGTCCCCCTCGGCCTTGGCAGTAATGTAGAACCGGCAGTTACTACACAATTGATCCGCGGCTGCTACACCCATTTTATCTGCTCGTTTCGCCGTCGTTGCGTCTTCGACATAGCGCAACGCTTTCGCCGCAGGGTCATCCATCGGTACCTTGCCAGCTGCCAGCGCCTCTAAGTTCATCGCAGGTATCAAGGGCAATACAGCGAGTGCGCTTGAGCGCTTTAAGAATTCTCGACGTGTTGTCATAGCTTTTCTCTCATATCTAAAGGGTGAATGTTACCGCTCTACTGCCGGTTATTCGAGGGAAAACACGCTCTGGCTTGGTAGAGCTCGCTAGCAGTCAAATGTCTATGCCTTCGCATTCAGCACATCAATGAGCCGGAACTCATTCTATGCGCCGCTACCAACGTATCAACCAATATCATCTAGTCACGGGGAATAACCGCGAGAGCGATCAGCGACTTCGAGTTGGGAGACTAACGCGTGGCACTTGAGCCCATAATGACCGTGCCACTCGCAGCGAACATGCCACCAACGCCATGGCAGACCGAGACATCAACGGCATCGACTTGCGCTGCAGCCGTCCCTCGGACCTGGCGGACGCTCTCTTGAAGGGCATACATTCCGTACATTCCTGAATGCATATAACTGAGGCCACCGCCATTGGTATTCATCGGTAAACGACCTCCGGGAAGGGTATTGCCCTCCGCAATGAAAGCACCGGCCTCACCCCGCCCACAAAAGCCCAAGTCCTCCAGACCGTAAAGCGGAAGATGCGCGAATGCATCGTAGATCATGAGGTGATCTACCGCTCCGTGATCGATGCCGGCCTCCGAGAAAGCGCGAGCGCCTGACACTTTAAAGGCCTTAGAAGTCGTAAGATCCGCCATCTGGCTTATCATAGGCGTCTCTGTGCTTTCACCTGTCCCTAAGATATAAACCGGTTTATGGGGAAAATCTTCAGCCCGGTCAGCAGCAACCAATATCAGTGCGCCGCCACCATCGGTAACTAAGCAGCACTGAGAACGCGTAAAGGGATAGGCAATCATTCGATCGTTGAGCACCTCATCCACTGTTATAGGTGTCTTCAGAGTCGCCCGAGGATTTTTCCCTGCCCATTGCCGTTGGCTAACCGCCACAGAAGCCATCTCAGCCAGGGTGGTCCCTGTCTCTTTCAAAAACCTCAGTACTGGCAGCGTGAAAATTGTCGTCGGCCCCATACCGCCATAAGGTGATTCAAACTGTCCTTGCAGCGAGGATGCTGCACTCACGCGACCTCCTCGACCAACATTAGATCGACCGCTCTCACCATGCGTAATCAGAACACAGCGGCACAAGCCCGATTCAATCGCCGCGACTGCATGACGCACGTGCAACATAAAGCTGCAGCCTCCAACGGCGGTTCCATCGACCCAATTGGGCGTAATACCTAGGTAATGTGCAACCCCCGTGGGCGATTCCCCAGCTGTCGCGACACCATCGATATCAGAGATACCCAGTCCTGCATCCGCCAGTGCATTGAGAGCTGCGTCTGCATGCAGCTGAATCTGGCTCATATGCGGAATTCGGCCAAGCTCTGTGGTCTCCGCAGCGCCAACAATTGCGACTTCACCGCGGCTCATGATCTGCTCCCTCTGGGTTCAAAGTAGGGCAAAACGATGTCATCAGATAAAGGCTGAAGTGTCACTTGAAGCGGCATATCTAGTATCAGGGCATCGGGGGTTTGTTCAATGTTCAAGAGGTTCGACATCATTCGTACACCCTCCTCAAGTTCCACCAACGCGATCGCGTAGGGACCATCGAAAGCAGGATGCGGCCTCTGATTGATGACATAACTGGCAAGACTCCCACGACCGCTGGCACAGACAATTTCTATGGCGCGGCTCGCGCAGGTCGGGCAAAAGGGTCGAGGAGGAAAATAGGTGGTCTGACAGTCGATGCACTGCTGTAAACGCAGTTCGCCCACCAGGGTACCGGCCCAAAAATGTTCCGTCTCGGGAGTGGGCACGGGAACTGGAACTTGGGTAAAATCGATTCGCACAACGCAGGTCCTCTTATGGCGCTAATAGAGCTGGAGCCATTGATCCTATCAGGTCACCGGTTTACGTTCATCAAATCGACGCTCCAGGTGACGACCTTCGTCAAATACCTGTTTCAACAACACAACTGCCCGCTCAATGTCCTGAAACGAATTAAATAAAGGGTTGAGCCCAAACCGAATAATATTCGGCGCCCTAAAATCACCAATCACCCCTAACTCGATCAAAGCCTGAACGACTCCGTAGGCACAATGATGGGTAAAGCTAACCTGACTTCCCCTAGCCTCAGCATCACTTGGCGACAATAATTTTAGGGGTACGCCCGAGACAGTAATTAGATCCTTGAGATGCTCGCCCAGTTGTTTCGACTTCTGACGAGCAAGCGTTAAATCGAGGTCATCAAATACAGCGAGCGCAGCATCAAGCGCCACCATCGAGAGTATTGCGGGCGTCCCAGTCAGATACCGCTTTATCCCCGGGGCAGGTTCATAGCGCGGCGCAAACTGAAAAGGCTCCGCGTGGCCCATCCAACCCCAAAGCGGTTGACGCGCGCTGTTTTGATGCCGCTCGGCGACGTAGATATAACCAGGCGCTCCAGGACCGCCATTCAGGAATTTGTAACCGCATCCAACAGCGAAATCCACCTGACACGCATCAAGCTCAATGTTCATCACACCTGCAGAATGCGATAAATCCCAGATCACCAGGGCACCCGCCTGATGAGCCCGAGCAGTCAGATCCACCAAATCGTGCAGGGCACCGGTCCTAAAGTTGACATGGCTCAGTAACAAAACCGATACCGAGCCATCAATCGCCTCGGCCAAATCCTCGGATGCAACCCGCTCAAACGCTAAAGCGCCACGAGGCGCTACGGCACGGAGATTTTCTGCCATATAAAGATCCGTCGGAAAATTATCAGCCTCACTGAGAATGCTGCCTTTCCAGCCTTGGATTTGCATCGCCACATGCAAGACTTTAAAGAGATTGATCGAGGTTGAATCAGTACAGACAACCTGCCCCGGGGCCGCTCCCAGTAATGGTGCGATTTTTTCACCGAGAGTGATCGGCAGATCTATCCAGCCATGATCATTCCAACTACGAATCAAATCATTCTGCCAGTGCGATCGAAGAGTTGTTTCAAGCGCCGCTGGTACACAGCGTGGCATGGGGCCCAAAGAATTACCGTCTAGATAGATCTCGTCGCCGGCAAGCGTAAATTGTTGACGCCAACCCGCTAAAGAGTCTCGTGCATCTAAATCCATTGAGTGCTGTACTGAAGCACGGAGTTCATCGGCTTGCGTCACAATAGTCCCCTAACCTGCTTAAAACGGTATGACCTGCCACGGTCGCCGGATGTATAAAATCGAAATGCCCAGCATCCGGTACGAGTATCGCTTCACAACCTGTTTTTAATAGGTAGTCACGACTCTGTTCTGCTGGAACCAGCATATCTGCCTCACTGAAAACCAACTCAACAGGCTTGCGTATTCCCAGTTCAATTGGAGACAGGTGCTCAACCTCAACCCCTCCTCCACTCGACAGTAGTTCCGACACCATGACCTGACACGAATTTTCACCTTGACCGTAAAGCCGAAGATCGGTGATCGGCGCCAGAGCAACCACCCGATTCCAGTAAATGGCCTGCGGTCCAAGCAAAGCCATGCGACCAGGCTGGCCGCGGTTCAGCCACAGGGCGAGATGCGCACCCGCTGAATGTCCGACAAGCTGCACCGCATCGAAATCAATTTGCGCAGCTTCGGCACCAAGTAGCCAAGCGATTGATTCAGTGACATCCTCGAAGGTTCCAGGCCAGCCACCGCCCAGCTCACCGATCCTACGGTATTCCGGCAGCCAAACCATATGACCCGAACGCGCCAAAGATTGACATAGCAAAAAAGCATGCTGGTAATCAAATGCGCTAGACCAACAGCCTCCATGCAGAAATATAATGGTCGGAGTTGGGCCATCAACATTAGGACGCCACAATAAGCCATGCTGACTCGGCGCCTGGCCATAGCGCTCAACCACCGCGCCTTCTCTCGACGCGCCAATACCGAGCTCAGAAAAATCGACCTTACTTTTTAATTCAGTCGCTCCACTCACTGCGCACCCTTTCTACTGCGACTTGACCACAGATTGGTCTATCAGCAATCATGCCTTGTTTCGGAGACTTTCTATGCTAACTGACGTCAAAGGTAAAGTCGTCTGGATCACTGGTGCTTCTAGCGGCATCGGTGCCGCGGCAGCAGTCGCGCTCGATGACGCTGGGGCTAAGGTCATTCTTTCCGGTCGACGACAAGACCGACTTGAAGCGTTGGCAAAAACGCTGAGTGACGCGGAGGTAGCCGTGTTGGATGTCGCCGACCCAGCCGCCGTAAACGCCGTTGTTGCAATGATCATCAACAAATTTGAGCGAATCGATATTTTAGTCCACTCAGCTGGCCTAAATATTAAAAATCGGGCTTGGTCCGATCTGTCGATTGAGGACTGGAACACTGTGATCCAAGTCGACCTCAATGGCGCTTTTTATTGCTGTCAGGCCGTTCTACCTTTGATGCGGGCTCAAAAGGACGGGCTTATCATCAATATTTCGTCATGGGCTGGCAAATATGTGAGCCGTGTCTCAGGCGGAGCCTACTCAGCCGCAAAGCATGCTCTAAATGCCATGACCGAAAGCATCAATCAAGAAAACTGCATCGATGGCATCCGCGCCTGTGCCATCTGCCCTGGTGAAGTCGCAACTGAAATTCTAGATAAGCGTCCCGTGCCCGTGTCTGCAGAAGATAGATCGAAGATGGTGCAGGCCGAAGACCTCGGCGATTTGATTTTACATGTCTGCCAAACGCCGGCCCACGTCTGTCTTAACGAAATCACCATCAGCCCTACATGGAACAGAGGATATATCCGCGAATGACAACACTTAAAATTGGTGTGTTAATTTTTCCCACGCATAAAACCATCGACCCTGCGCTGCTGGCGAGAACCGTCGAAGAGCGTGGCTTCGAATCTTTGCTCGTGCCAGAGCACACCCATATCCCAGTAACCCGAAAAACGCCCTGGTCAGGCGGAGGCCCTTTGCCCGATGATTATTACCACACCTATGACCCCTTCGTTTGGCTTTCATTTGCTGCGGCAGCGACCGAGCGACTAAAGCTGGGAACAGGAATCTGCTTGTTGCCCCAGCGAGACACGTTGACAACGGCTAAGTCGGTGGCAAGCTTTGACCGTTTATCTCAGGGTCGAACCATCTTTGGAGTCGGTGCAGGCTGGAATGAAGACGAACTCGTTCATCACGGCGCTGTGTATTCTGAACGCTTCCAACGACTTGAAGAGCAAATCCAAGCGCTTAAAGGGCTGTGGACCCAGGAGCCTTTTGCATTTCAAGGACAACACGTTCAGTTCAGTGCCTCACATTCCTCTCCAAAGCCAGTCCAATCGCCGCATCCCCCGATTCTAATAGGGGGCGAAACGAATCACACCCTGCGCCGAATCGCGCGCCATGCCGATGGTTGGCTGCCGCGGGCGCGCAACGGATTTGATGCGAGCGCGAATATGGCAAGATTCAAGCAGGTCTGCGCAGAGGTCGGCCGGGACTTCGAGACCGTTTCAACCTCTGTTTTTGGGGCACCGAATGATTACGATACTCTCAGAGAATATCAAGAGGCGGGGGTTGATCGAGTACTTCTTGCACTACGCTCTAGTGAAACGGAGGATGTTTTAAAACAGATCGATGCGTGCACCACCACACTCGAGCGTCTAACCTAATCAAAGACCGCCTCGATTAAGCAAGGCCCACGGGTCTTCATTGCTGTCGCCAGCTGCTGATTAAATTCATCGGCTGTGGTCGCGGTTGAAGCCCGAACACCCATTCCCTCACTGAGCTTCACAAAATCAATATCTGGATTGCTCAGATCTAGCATATCCAGCGTTTGCTTGTTCATCGATTGCGCACCAACTCTTGCAAGCTCGACCTGGAGAATCTGATACTTACGATTGGCGAATATCACCACGCAAATATCAAGGTCCTCCCGCGCCATCGTCCAAAGCGCTTGAATAGTATACATCGCGCCGCCATCGCCATGCAGGCACAAAACCTTTCGATCGGGACTGGCCACCGCGGCACCGATCGCCACAGGAAGCCCATAACCAATGGACCCTCCTGTGAGGGACAGCCAGTCATGGGGCTCCGAATTTCGCGTCATTGCCGGCATAAAGGCGCCAGAGGTCGCGCTTTCATCAACTATGATGGTATCGGTCAAAAGATAATGACCTACCGCTCGAGCCATACTCTCTAGGGTCAACTCGCCGGAAGCCAAATCAGGCTTTACCAAAGCCAATCGCTGCGGCGCGAGACCGCTGGCCCCAATTTGATCCACGAGCCGCCTCAGGGCGTCAACAGCGCTTTCTTCAACCCGACTGAGGGTATGCAGCGCACAACTTTCTGGATAAAACTCGCTGGGCTTTCCAGGGTAAGCAAAAAACCCAACCGGCGCCTTACTGGCCACCATAATCAGCTGCTCAGCGTCCTCGAGTTGAACCGTTGCTTGTTCCGCGAAGTAACCTAGCCTTTCGATATCACAGCGGCCTTCACCTCTGGCGAGTCGAGGCGTAAAAGTGTCGCACATGATCTTTGCGCCGGTTGCCTGGGCTATTTGATTGGCCAGGGCGAGGCTCTCCTCAGTCAGCGCCCCATGGGACATCATCAACGTCGTTCGCCGACCGTTGGTCAACCACTCTGCCGCCTGATCGATTGCACCCTGATCTGCCAACGGCGCATCCGGCATTGGCAAAGCAGAGACTGGACTCACCGACTCATCCCAAGCGCAATCAGCGGGAATGATCAATGTCGCAATTCGCCCTGGTTTTTCCATCGCAACCTGAACGGCCTTACCCGCATCAGCCGGCAAATCTGCGGCGCTCGACACGGTTTTGACCCAATGCGAGACAGGCGCTGAGAGTCCCTCAACGTCCGAATTGAGCGGGGCATCGAATCGTTTGTGATAGGTTGCATGATCGCCAATTAAATTAATCACTGGAGAAAACGCTTTCCTAGCGTTGTGCAGGTTTGCCGAGGCATTCGACAGCCCTGGACCCAAGTGAAGCAGGGTCAGTGCCGGTTTTCCAGCCATGCGGGCATAGCCATCTGCGGCACCAGAACAGACCCCTTCAAACAAACTCAGAATTGATCGCATCCTCTGGCTCTTTCCAATGGCTGCCACCATGTGCATTTCTGAGGTTCCTGGATTTGAAAAACAAACCTCGATGCCATTATTAATCAGCGTTTCCAACATACTCTCTGCACCGTTCATCGACCCTCTCCCCTTGTGCGGCATACCGCGTTCATCATGTTTTGTTGGTTATTTTTTGGCCTAACAGCGGGCGACAATCAAAACGAATCCCGCACATCAGCCATTTTTTCAGAGATACGGACAAAGCCCACCGATCCCTCTAAATGCCTTGACCCGTAGCCTCAGGCGAAGCGCTCTTCTGTTCTGACCGGCCGATGAATATCAACTTGAATGCCAAGCATGATTGACTAGACCTCGTCCGATGCTCCTGGCCTAGCAGAATACACTTTTCGCCCATCGACATAGGTCTCGAGCACTTTGATCTCACTGATTTGATCAAGCGGCACAGAGCGTGGGTCCTGAGCCAGCACAACAAAATCGGCACATTTGCCAACCTCCAAGGACCCAATTTCGTGATCGGAATGACACTGCCAAGCCGCGTCAATGGTCATGGCCCGCAAGGCCGCCATCACACTGACGGCTTCTTGGGGTGCCAGCTGGTTACCCGGCTCCTTCCACAGGCTACGCGTGACAGCATTCTCAATACATCGAAGCGGGCCCATTTCAGTAACAGGCTCATCGGAATGCAAAGTCCATCGAATGCCTTCCTCCTCACAGGCACCCGTTCGATCGAGCAGCGCCGCTTTAGCCTCTCCAAACACCTGATCCCGCATTGCGTGCCCCCAGTAATAGACGTGCCCAATCAGAAAACTGGGCGACAATCCGAGCGCTTTAATACGCTGGATCTGATCGTCGTGGAGAATGCTGCAGTGCTCTATACGACAAGGCGAGTTCAGCTCTAAACCCGCATCCTGTGTTGCCTCAAAGGCATCGAGTACACGGTCGATCGCCAAATCGCCATTAGCATGAATTACCAAAGGCCAGCCTCGTTGAGTACGCTCTAAGACCATTTCATTGAGCCGATCAGGCTCGACGTAAGCCAGTCCTTGATCTTCTCGAAACAGATAGGGTGCCCTTTGCAATCCAGTAAAGCCTTGATTGGAGCCATCCGAGACAATTTTCCAACCCACCGCCCGGGCCCATTCGCTGCCATGGCCAAACTGTATACCAAGGTCATCCCATTGGGACTCAAGAGCGTAGCTCAGTGAGTAACGTAGGCGTGCAGTCATTCGGCCGGACTGCGCCATGGCCTGATAGAGCTCGATTTCTTTAGTTCCTTGAACCATTCCCGTTGCCTGATCACAAAATGTCGTGATCCCCTTAGCATTGGCGCGGGCACAGACATCTAGGGCCGCAGACGCTAAATCATAGTTGCGCTGCTGGGCGTTGTGCTTAACAACACTACCGATCGCCCTGCCGCCCTTGAGCACCCCGTTCGGAAAACCTTTCTCATCTCGGCCGTAGGGCGATGCCGGGTCATCCGGGGTATTTTCATCGATCCCAGCCACTTCTAGCGCCATCGAATTGCAATAGGCAAAGTGCAGCGAAGCGTTATAAATCAGAATCGGATGCGTGCTCGAAACCTCGTCGAGCATCCAGCGGGTTAAGGTTTCTGGCCCCTCCTGCAGCGCAGGATCAAATTGACGACCCATTAACCATTGACCGTCTTCAAGCGACGTCGTCAAAGTGGCTAAATGTCGCATCGCATCTTCGGTTTTTGGAAATCGATAGGGGCCTACGTCTTCCAAACGGCCGATCGTCGCAATTGGCAGAAAATGCATATGGGGCTCAATAAAACCAGGGACAATGATTTGGCCTTCCGCATCGATGAGTGTCAGATCGTCGCCGAACTCGGCTTCAAGTTCCGCACGCTTTCCTACCGCAAGGATGCGTCCTTCCTTGACCGCCAAAGCATCTACAACCCGTAGCGCATCATCCATTGTAAAGACTTGAGCATTGATCCACAGTCCATCGACCCGTGCATCAGGGGCATGGCCTCGCTCGGCCCAATGCTCGGCTTCTAGTAAAGGCGCCGTTTCCCCCGTGATCTCGCTGAGCAGCGCCGGCAGCGCCGAGCAGCAAGCACAGCCGTGGCGCTCCCCTACCTCAGAAAAACCAGCGGTCGCAATCCAGTCCTCAAATGAATCTGGCGAATCAAATAACATGCTGAGCTCCGCAGGAGTTACCAAAGAATCTCCTGCATTGTGCTAAAGTTTCGACATGAGTGCACCTATAACTTTTGACAATTCCTACAGCCGACTGCCCGAGGGTTTTCATCAGCACCAGGCGCTCCAACCTGTACAGCGCCCTGCGATGATCCAGATTAATCCTTCGTTGGCTGCTGAGCTGTCCATCGATGAGCAATGGCTTAACTCTGAGGAGGCGCTAGGAATTTTTTCAGGGAATACGCTGCCCAGCGGCGCAACGCCTATTGCAACGGTCTATGCCGGTTATCAGTTCGGTCACTGGAATCCGCAATTAGGCGATGGCCGAGCGCTTTTACTGGGAGAAATTCTAACGAAGGGAAATCGCTTTGATTTGCAGCTCAAGGGATCCGGGCCAACGGCATACTCTCGCGGTGGAGATGGCCGATCGCCGCTCGGCCCCGTGCTCAGAGAGTACCTTGTTTCTGAGGCGATGGCCGCTCTGGGAGTTCCGACCACACGCGCTCTTGCCGCTGTGGCGACCGGCGAGCAGGTCTATCGCGAGACGGCTGAACCCGGCGGAATCCTAACCAGAATCGCCAGTAGTCACATCCGATTCGGAACGTTTCAATACTTTGCTGCCACTCAGGACCTGGAAAATCTACAAAAGCTCGCAGACTACGCGCTTGCGCGCCACTATCCAGAAGCGGAAGGCAAAGAGTCACCCTATATTGCCCTTCTTGATGCGGTGATTACGAAATTTGCGAAACTGGTCGCGCAGTGGCAGAACCTGGGATTTATCCATGGTGTTATGAACACCGACAATATGTTGATATGCGGCGAAACGGTCGATTATGGCCCCTGCGCTTTCATGGATAACTTCAAGCAAAGCACGGTCTATTCAGCCATCGACCAACAAGGTCGATACGCTTACCAGAACCAACCGAGCATCGCGCACTGGAATTTAATGACCTTGGCACAAGCCCTGCTCCCGATCATTGATCGAAACGAAGAAGCTGCCATCGAAGCTGCGAAAGCTTGTCTAGCGACCTTCCCTGAGCGTTATGAGACAGCATTTAACGATCTTGGTGCTGCCAAACTGGGATTGACCCCATCGAGCTGCAGCACTGAGCTGTTGAACGATTTTTTGACGCTCTTAGAACAGCACGAACTGGATTACACTTTGAGTTTTTCTTCGCTAAAGGACCAGATCATCTCAGACGCTGGCTCAGAGCCAGAGCCTAGTCTTGCTGCCTGGTTAGAGCGATGGAGGCAGGCCTTGGCATTAGAAACCAATCTTGACCAAGTCACTACTCAGCTCAGCACCGCGAATCCGGTGATCATTCCACGCAATCACCAAATCGAATTTGCGATTCAGGCGGCCTATCAAGAAAGCGATTTCGAACCCTTCAAAGCACTGAATGAAGCCGTGACGGATCCGTTCAACGAGGCGCTGGCAATGTCTGATTTTGCTAAGGCACCGGCAGCCAATGAAAGGGTCGCCCGAACATTCTGCGGCACCTAGACCTAACATGCTTTTGCGAAAAAGTGATCATCATGAAACTCGTCGACTCGGAATCGATCTCGGTGGAACCAAAATAGAGATTGTCGCACTAAACCCGGCGGGACAAATTGAATCAAAACATCGCTTCGACACACCCCATCAGAATTACGATCGCATTCTCGATCAATTGATCACTGCAATTAATTGGATTGACCCAGAACCTCAGTCTCCCGTGCTTCCCGTCGGTATTGGAACTCCCGGTTCACGATCGACAAAGACCGGCTTGATGAAAAATTCTAATACCACAGCGCTCAACAACCGAGACCTTCTAGGAGACCTTGAGCATCGGTCCGGTCGGGCTATACGAATCGCGAATGACGCAGATTGCTTTACCCTGTCTGAAGCGATCGATGGCGCGGGTGCGGACAATCCAACCGTCTTTGGTGTTATTTTGGGGACCGGCGTTGGCGGCGGCGTTACCGTTAATCAAAAACTCCTGAGTGGACCCAACGGCATCGCAGGGGAATGGGGACACAATCCCTTACCGCTGCATCGATTAGATACCGACTTTTCTATGCCGCTGGACGAGGGCCGCGCCTGCTACTGTGGGCAAACCGACTGCATAGAAACCTGGTTGTCAGGTCCGGGAGTTTCACATTCTTATGGTTTACTCTCTGAGCGCAGCCTGCCAGCAAAAGACATCTTCGCATCCCGTCGCCATGACAGTCTCGCGCAGAAGGTCTTTGAAACTTACTGCGAGCTTGCAGCACTCGCTTTATCCGGCGTCATTAACATCCTTGACCCGCATTGCGTGGTATTGGGGGGTGGCTTGTCGAACGCTGCCGAGATTTGTGATGAAATCACCCGAAGATGGCACCGCTATATCTTTTCAGACCAGATACATACTCTGCTGCTTCGCGCCCAGCATGGTGACGCCAGCGGTGTTCGCGGCGCGGCCTGGCTTTGGTAAGGTCTGAAAAGGTTGTTCAGCGCTAAGCAACACTGGATGCACGTTCTACCGCGAAGGGCTCGATAAGGTTCAGCACTTCAGCGGTCTTTTGGTGCAAGACTTCTGCATCCTGCGCCGATTCAAAATTAAAACGCATCAGATCCTCGGTTGTTGAGGGGCTCATACTCATTCGAAACGATTCTGAGTCAGCAAAAGATCGAAGTGCCCCTACTTCAAGATCGAGCTCATTTGGTTTGAGAACGCCCTCAAGTGCATCCACCAACCCAGTGACATCGTCGACCTTAAAACTCAGTTCAGGGCCCACCGCAACCTCCGCTCGATAACGCGCTGCAACATCGGCCAAGCTTGTATCTAAATTTGAGATAACGTCGAGCATCGTGAGCCAAGCCAACATACCCGAATCAATACCACCGAGCTGCCCGAAATAATGATGGGCCGAAGACTCCCCCCCGTACACCGCGCCAGTATCCAGCAACGCCTCTCTCATCGGGCTAGACCCAGTGGCCACTCTGATTCCGATGCCGGACTGTCTTTCGAGCGCACGCTCAGCACTCAGAACAAGTTTCGTATCATGAACCACCTTTCGGTCTGGTCGCCCCGCCAAAAAGTGATCAATCATAATCGCCATCGTATGCGCGTTAGCAATAACCTCACCGGCACCATCAAAAAAAACACATCGATCGCAATCCCCATCCCATGCTACACCAACACCGGCATTTGAGCTTTGGACAAAGCGCGACATCTCTCCTGCGAGACGTGCCTTCAGCGGATCCGGCCCCTCGGCGGGCAATTCATCCGTGGTCTGATGAAGCCAAGTCACGTTCAGTCCTAAACGTTCCGCCAAGGGCTCAGCAACGAGCCTCGCAGTCCCATTCAAACCATTTAGTGCGATCAGTTGATCTTGTACAGAGTAGCTTCTCGACCCAACCAATTCGTCAACATATTGGTCAATCAGTGGTAACGCCCTGACCTTTTCGTTGCCTGCAACTTCGGAGGACAATCTGGTTTTCGAGGAAAAGATATTTTGCTGATTTAAATCACTGCGGACCCGGTCCAAAAGCCTGCGTGTGCTACCTTTTGCCTGAATACCACCGAACAATTTAAAGCCATTGTCTGGTTCAGGATTATGACTCGCGGTCACCATCACACCAGCCGCAACCAAACCCTTTTGAACAGCAAATGCCACAATCTCTGTAGGACACCGTCCAAGATCCATGACCGTTCGCCCTTTTCGACCCAGTCCCGTTCTCAGCGCGTCGGCTAACTCTTCGCTGGAAGCTCGGGTATCAAAACCCACGCCGATCAAACCCTCTGGAAAATGTTGTGACAAGGTCGCACCGAGTGCCAACGCAAAAGATGGATTGATTTGATCCGGAACGCGGCCCCGAAGGTCGCTGACTCTGAAGATTTCAGAGGGAATTCGATGCAAAAAGCCCAAGTCACCTACCTTGATTCGTGCGTGCTACTTTAGGAACAAGTCTGCGAATATTACCTCAAAATGGAAAGAATCGACATTTGAAGCCGTTTAAATCACCCCGGCCATCACCCGGCGATAAAATCAATGATCCAACGAGCGACACGCTGCTGATCCGGTGCACGACTCAGTGATTCAATCGCAGTCGAAAATTTTTCTTCGCCCACTGCCGCTCTGCGAATATCGAGCAAAGCCCTAGCATAGGCAACACCAAATTCCGGATGACCTTGAAACGTCAAGATATGATCATCCACCAGCATCCCGGCAATGGGACAAAAGGCACTCGACGCCAACACACGGCCACCTACGGGCAACTCAGAGACTTGGTCTTGATGACTCGATAGCAAGCCAAAGCGAGTACCTGCAGGGACATCTGAACCGAGATCCAATAATAACTCTGTCTCATGTCGTCCAACGCCCCAACCACGTGGACTTTTTTCTGTTTTACCGCCTAATTCTTGCGCCACCAACTGATGGCCAAAGCAGATTCCCACCAGTTTCTTTCTGCGCTGATGCAAGGTTCGAACAAACTGTCCAAGGGCGATGATCCAAGGTTCATCCTCATAGACACTGCGCTTGCTACCCGTTATCAGATAACCAGCGCAGTCGTCGATCAAATTTGGATAATCTCCTTGTTCTACGTCGTAGACAATTACCTCAACCCCTTCTACCACTCCGGTCAGAAGATGCTCGAACATGTCAGAATAATCTCCGTGTGCCCCCTGTAAATCTGGCATCACGCTGTCTGCTTTTAATATTCCAATTTTAATCATGGCATCTCCATTTCGCGCCCTTCAAGATGATCAGTATCAAATGATCTCGAAGTATCGAGACAGCTGCCAATCATTCAAATGGCGCTCGTATTCCTTAACCTCCCAATAGCGGCTGGATGAAAAATGAGCTTGGAAGGCGGCACCAAAAATATCTTCCACCGCGTTTGATGTTTCGAACAGACGGGTTGCATCCAATAAATTCGTTGAGAACTGATCTTTAGGATCGAGCGCATCTTGAAGATCATACGCATTGCCCTCAATTGGCGCGGCAAGCGATAACTGCTGCTCGATCCCAAGCAATCCAGCACCCAACGTTGCCGCCGCTGTTAAGTAAGGATTGGCATCTGCCGAACCCACGCGAAACTCCATCCGCTGAGATTGCGCTGATCCCCTGATGACTCGAAGCGCACAGGTCCGATTTTCGACGCCCCACGTTGACGCTGTTGGCGCCCAAGCGCCTTTAACCAGTCGACTATAACTATTGATCGTTGGCGCTACCGCCGCCAAAACGTCGGGTAGATAGGCCTGAACACCGGCAACATAGGATTTCATCACCGAGCTCATCCCGAGTGGGTCGTTGGGCTCAAAAAAAACACTGGCACCAGAACTTGAAGACTGCAGAGACTGATGAACATGACCACTTTGTCCGGGATAGTCCATAGACCACTTCGCCATGAAGGTTGCAATCATGCCGCGCTTTTGAAAGAAAGCCTTGGTTAACGTCTTAAAAAGAGCGGCCTTATCAGCCGCTTCGAGCGCCGAATCGACCGCAATTGCCGCCTCCCAAACCCCCGGGCCGGTCTCGCAGTGAACCCCTTCAAGGGCAACGCCATGGTCTTCGCAGTAATCCATAAATTCATTGAACAAATCCGACAATGCAAACGTGCGAAGCGCTGAGTAACCAAAATTTCCAGGTGTGAGAGGAACCAGATTCTGATAGCCCTTGCCAGCAGCCGACTCCGATGTCTCTTTAAAGATAAAAAACTCGTACTCAAATGCCATTCTCGCCGCAAAGCCCAAACCTTCGGCGCGGCTTAACACGGATTTCAACCTACTACGTGGACAGATGGGGTGTGACTCTCCACCTTCAACAAACTCGGCCAAAAAAAGCGGGATACCCCCTTCCTCATGAAGGCGACGCTCCGTTAAAAGATCTAATCGGTAGAGCGCGTCCGGAAATGCGGTATGCCAGCCCGTAAAACTAGCATTGTCATAGAGCTGATCATTAACATCCCAACCCAAGACGCAATCGCAGAAACCAGAGACCCCTTCGGCGACACTCGCAAATTTTTCTAGACTTAAATATTTTCCCCGCATCACGCCATCAACATCGGTAAAAACGACTTTTACTCGGCGTATGCCCTCAGCTCGATAGGCTTCTATCAGGTTTGTTCCCAGACTCATGCTAATCCACCTTTTTAGGAATTCTGATCGACCGCACCATTTCTTGAACAGCAACAGGCGGCGCAGGAGTGATCCGCATCACAACCGCTGATACAAAAAAGTTCAAAAGCATACCCAAGGTACCGATCCCTTCGGGCGAAATACCAAACCACCAGTATTCAGCCTGGTTCATCTCCGGGGCAAGAAACTTGAAAAACACAATATATCCCGCCGTCAGTGTCAGACCACTCAACATACCTGCAATGGCCGCTTCTTTGTTCATCCGCGTTGAAAAGATGCCCAACAAAATAACAGGAAAAAAGCTCGCAGCAGCAAGACCAAAGGCAAACGCAACCACTTCTGCAACAAATCCCGGGGGATAGATCCCGAAAAGACCCGCTACAAAAATCGCCAGTGCCGCAGCGACTCGCGCCCACCTCAGCTCTTGAGCATCGGTCAAATTCTTTGCCAAGGTGTTTCTCAGCAGGTCGTGAGAAATTGCTGAAGAGATGACCAGCAGCAAGCCTGCTGCTGTCGATAAGGCAGCGGCCAACCCACCTGCTGCCACCAACGCCACAACCCAATTAGGCAGCTGAGCAATTTCGGGATGCGCGAGCACAATAATGTCGCGGTCGATATATAGCTCATTGGCGTTATCGGTCTGGACATTGCTCACAAGACGCTGCCCTAGTTGCCCCCGATCATCTGTGAACACCGGCTTTGAGGGCGATAAAGCCGCACCGCCGCGATATTGAAGCTTTCCATCATTATTCTTGTCGGTCCATGCCAATAAGCCGGAGTCCTCCCATTTACCAAACCAATCCGGCAATTCGGCGTAACTTGCTTCATTCAGCGAGTCAATGATATTCAGTCGAGCAAACGCTGCAACCGCCGGCGCGGTGGTATACAACAGGGCAATAAAGATCAGGGCATAACCCGCCGAGATCCGTGCATCACGAACCTTCGGTACCGTAAAGAATCGGACAATCACGTGGGGTAACCCTGCGGTTCCAGCCATCAAAGCAGCTGTGATAAAAAACATGTCAACGGTGGATTTACGTCCCTCAGTGAACGCAGCCATTCCCAGCTCTTCGGTTAGCCCATCGAGCTTCTCAAGCAAGAACAACCCCGAACCGTCATTCACTGTCGACCCAAACCCCAGCATCGGCAAGGGCACGTTGGTCAACATTAAAGAGATATAGATTGCTGGAACCAAGTAAGCAAAGATCAACACGCAGTACTGCGCCACCTGAGTGTAGGTTATCCCCTTCATACCTCCAAGCACTGCATAAAAAAACACGATGCCCATTCCTATGATGACACCCATTTCTATCTCGACCTCAAGGAACCGGGAAAAAACAATGCCTACACCGCGCATCTGTCCCGCTATGTAGGTAAACGAAATAAAAATAACGCACAGCACTGCAACAACCCGCGCGGTCTGGGAGTAATAGCGATCACCCACAAAATCTGGGACGGTAAACTTGGCAAATTTTCGTAAATAGGGTGCAAGACACAAAGCCAACAAAACATACCCGCCAGTCCAGCCCATCAGGTATCGGGCACCGTCAGCTCCCTCAAACGCAATAATGCCCGCCATGGACAAATAAGAAGCAGCCGACATCCAATCCGCGGCGGTAGCGGCGCCATTAGCAACCGGATGAACATGCCCCCCTGCGACATAGAATTCTTGTGTGGAACCTGAGCGGCTCCATATGGCAATTGCGATATACAGGCCAAAAGTCAGCCCCACAAAAACATAGGTTAAAAGTTGTGCAGACATCAGGCGTCCTCCTCAACCTTATAGCGCCGATCCAAAGCATTCATTCGCCACACATACACAAATATCAAAACGACAAACGCATAGATTGCGCCTTGCTGAGAGAACCAGAATCCTAATTTCCATCCAAAAAAACTAAATTGATTGAGCGTATCGACCCACAAAATACCGCAACCGAAAGACACTAAAAACCAGACTGACAGAAGAGACAGCAGCGTTGTCACATTCGCTCGCCAGTACGCCTGTTGCGAATCGTTTGTCTGCTTCTTTGAATCAGAATCCATGGGTTTCTCCCTTTTTTGCGTCTCATTCATGGTGTTCGCAATTCTTCATGCGTTGAGCTACGCCGTCACAGGCGCTCTTACTCATGGTGACCTATTTTCAGCAACGAAGGCTATTCGTTCTGTTTTAACCTCGATGGATTAACGCCTCTCTTGAGATCCGTAATTGTCAGAGCCTTATTGTTCTATTTCATGAATCTGCGTTACGGCTCGATAAGTCCTACTTCCAGGAGGGATTATATCGCCTACCCTGATTTGGAGGATCTAACGACTAATTGATAATCACGTCGTCCTCCCCAGAATCAAGCAACGTCGACCCATCAGCTGCCGCTTCTTCAATCAGATGCTTGGGAAGTGTTTTACTTGCGCTGACCCCGAGTGCACGCATTGATTCGGCTCGTCGAAGTAAGTTGCCCCGCCCACTCGACAGTTTTTTATGCGCATCATCATATGCATTTTGAGCCGACGCCAAGCGCGAGCCAACAAGCTCAAGATCACCCACAAAGCCGACCAACTTATCATAGAGCGCGCCCGCCTTATTTGCGATCTCCTGGGCATTCGCGCTTTGATGCTCGTAGCGCCAGATATTTTGGATCGTCCTTAATGTCACAAGCAACGTTGAAGGCGTGACAATGATTATATTGTGGTCAAACGCATCACCAAAAAGCGCATCATCGGCTTGCAGCGCCATTGAAAAAGCAGCCTCAATGGGCACAAACATCAGTACAAAATCCAAAGAACGAACGCCGATCAAGTTTTGATAGTCTTTTTCGCTCAGTTGTTTCACGTGTTGCCTTAGAGATTGCACGTGAGCCGCTGCATGGAGCGCATGCTCGCCCTCGTCTTCCGACGAGCAGTAACGCTCATAGGCGGTCAGCGAGACTTTCGAATCAACGATAATGTCCTTGCCCTCGGGCAGATGCACAACAACATCAGGCTGATAACGACGCCCCTCGTCACTCTTGAGCGAAAGCTGAACCTCATACTCTCGCCCTTTGACCAGGCCCGATTTTTCCAATACCCGCTCTAAGACGATTTCTCCCCAAGTCCCTTGGGTCTTACTTTCACCCTTGAGCGCATTGGTTAAATTAATCGCTTCTTGGCTCATTCGAGCATTCAAGTCTCTTAAATGTTTCAGTTCATTTCGAAGAGAGAAGCGCTCCTTACTTTCCTCGCTATAGGCGGTTTCAACGCGGCTCTGAAAGTCTTTGAGTCGCTCTCCAAGCGGCTTTAGCAGCTGACTGAGCTGCTCTTCGCTCTGATGTTTGAATGTTTTTTGCTTGGATTCAAAGATTTCACCCGCCAGCGCTTTAAAAGATTCAGAAAGTTTCTCTTTTGCGCCTTCAAGCAACGCCATCTTCTCCTGATGGTGCTGTGCCTGCTGCTCCATCGTTGTGGAAATCTGCGCGACTTGCTCCAACAAACGCACCTTTTCATCATTTAGAGCGACCCGAGCCTGTTCGGAGTCTTCCAAGCGCTGCCTTAATTCTGATTCAATATCGAGCTTCGCACTGAGGCTGGATTCGAGCTGAGCTCTTTTTTCTCGAAATTCGAGGTTTTCTACCTGAAGCATTTTGAGCTGCTCGGCAGTGTTCGTTTCAGTAGCAGCAAACGTTTTGCGGTCTCGATCCATGCGCCGCATCCAGAACAGCTGAACACCTAAAGCGATGGCCATCAGCAGCACCAACCCAATTATTATGTTCAATTCCATCGTGGCTCCTCACCGATCAACGAAATGTCAAAGACCCAAGAAGCGTCATTACTAGAGGCCAACTCAGTCTACAGCAGACTTCGCGTGCTGCTGATCCAGCGTAATCGAAGGGCTTTAAAACAGCCAGAGTTTCTAACGGTTTTTAAGGGAATCAGTGCAGTAACGTAAACATTCTTCGTCGATAGCGAGAGGCCATCGGGTCCCCTTTCCCAAGCAGTTCAAAGACTTTTATCATGGTATTTCTCGCTGCATCTTCTTGCCAAGTTTTATCTTGCCCAAGCATTTTCAGCAAAACTTCTAAGGCCGCTTCTATTTGATCATCAACAACCAAAGCGCAAGCATGTTTGAACAAGCAATCCTGGTCTGAAGGCGCTTCAGCAGCAGCCCGAGCAAGTTCGTTAAGCGGTGCCAAATCTTGTACAAACTTTACGAAATACATTCGACTTCTCGCTTTCTCAATGCCCTCGGCATCATTGGGCAAACTCGCAAGCAATGTTTCAGCTTCTTCAATGCGTTGGGTTTGGATCATAAGGTCACACAATTCTGTGTGCAGAGAAAAGTTATTGGGCTCTTGGCTCATCATCTCTCTCAACATGTCCATCGCGCTCTCGCGGTCGCCCAAGCTCACAAAATGTGCAATCTGGGCTCTGATCTGATCACTTGGACTCATCGTGAGCTGGTCAAAGTGGGCCCGTAACTGCTCCTCCGTCTGAGGTCCCTCAAGACTTTCAAGAAGCTGGCCCTCTCTGATAATTTTGATGGTTGGCAGGCCACGCACACCGAGTTGTTGGACAATCTGAGGATTCGTTTGGACATTAACTCGAGCCCAAAATATTTTGCCCTGGTAGGCCTGCACAAGGTTTGACAGGATGGCGGTCAACGCCTCGCTTGGTGCAGCGCCCTGCGCGTAAAACTCCAAAATCACAGGGACTTGCTGGGACTTTTCGATCACCACAGCTTGAAAATTTTGGGCGTCAACTTCTGCGACAAAATTGTCGCTCGCTTGGTTGCTGATCGTCATACGATGTCCTCTATCCGCTCGCTTAATGTTGGACGTTCAAAGCCTGAAGGTGAACAGCAAAGACCCAAAATGCCGTATTTGGCAGAGCCTTGCGATCAGAGAATTGAACAACTGAACATTATAAGGAGACCCAAGGCAATGGGCTAGCCAAAACCCGTAGCCACCTTGTTATGCACCCGGCATTACTGTTCAACCCACACCTTACTGTGCAACAGACACCTTACGATGCAACAACCACCTTACAATGCAACAAACGCCTTGTGATGCGCATCAGGTAGGCAAAGCTTGAACGGGATTCACATTGCTTCAAGGGGGTTGGCAATCGCCTCCGGTTTTTTGAGCCACGAGGGATTTTAACTGTGAGACCTTTGGATTTACTGTTCCTGATCGACGAATGCTTTTTTGGAATCTTTGCCATTATAAATGGTCGCTTCAATGCGGCCAGGCGTTTTTCTCTCGATGCGCTCTTCTGTTGAAAGCTCTTCTGTTAAAAGCTCTGCTGTTGAAAGCTCTGCTGTTGAAAGCTCTGCTGTTAAGAGCTCTTCTCTGGATGTGTCTTTGGATGCGTCTTTGGACCGGCTTTTTTCGAATGCCTCTCCGAGAGGTTAACCTTGCGCCAATCGAGTTATGGCCAATTTGCTGGCCAGAATAGTGGGTCAACCTTGTCGCGACCGCAGCCTTGAATACTTTTCCGGCGCTTTTAAGATAGACCTTGATGAACACGATTTCAGGCTGCTAATTAACGGTTGCCATTCCTAAAAGCTGTCCTTCTTAAAAGACATTATTTAATACCATCTTTAATAAACCAACTCGCGGATTCTCTAATCAGCCTTAGC
>CALIKQ010000004.1 GCA_938017975.1 uncultured Pseudomonadales bacterium
CGGCTCACACTCCCAGGCCTCGCCTTGCAACAGCATGCGACAGATCCGGTCTTTTGCAGACTACAACGCCAAAGCATGGTTAGGCTGAAGCGCGGTACCATTACAATCTTTGATTCAAACCTCGGTCTTGAACCAGCTTGGATCAGCTCGATCGCCTCGACCCTCTACCAGATCAAAAAGAGCACCTTTTTCTGCCCATCCACCAACCTGAACAATATCTTTAAGTTTTTCCGTCGAGCAATCTAACCAAGGGCATTTTCAAACAAGACCTGCTCTTTGACTGAGCGCTTTAAGGTTGCCGATAGACATAAGGTGCGCATAAATCCAACTCAACTCTCCTGAGCGAAAGAGGCGAAGTGCTACCTCGTCACTGAGCCCAATCAACTTCTGCTCGTCCACGACCTTGAGACCCTTCAAATGGGTTTTTACCGACTGCTGATCCGTAATTGTAGCCGAGACCTCGGTCAACAGATCGTGCTCTTCGAGACCAGCAACAAATCGCTTTGTCCGATCAAATTGACGCTGAAACTCGCCGAGAAACTCCATCGCCTTCGACAAAACCGGCTGTGGTTCGCCTTCTAGAAAAAGCGCTTCTCCGATTCCCAAGCCGTCGGCACCGCCCTCACCTTCCGGTTTTCCAAAGCCTTCAAAGGCTTCGTCAATACAGACCACCGGTTCAGGTCCGGGGCCCTCCGCCAAAACGAAAGGATAACGACGAATAAAAGCGGGAACATAGTGCCCGTCTAGCCATTCACCATGTGAGTCGACATAGAGATTTTTAGTTTCGCGAAGCCCCAAGAGCGCCACTGGCACCAGTGCCTCCGCGGCTTTAGCAAAAACAATTGGGTAGTCTTTTGAGGCTTCAACAAATTCGATTCCTGCAAGCACGACGGAATTAATGGAGGCCGCAAAACCAAACCTAGGTTCTGGCAGTCTCAAAGTCCAATCAGCATGGTGTACGCTACTCAGGGGCACCGGTTTTTCGTAAAACAACATTTCTGCCATGCGACTTCCTCAGCTCAGCTGCTCAAATCAGGATTCTGGTTCGGGATGAATCGTTTCCAGATGCACCGTCGATGTAGGGAAAGCAATCTCTGCACCTTGCCGCTCGATAATTTCGGCAATTTCCAGAAGCACCCGCTGTTTTACAGCGTGAAACTCTACCCAATTGATCGTTTTGGTGAAGGTGTACACAAAGAAATCGACACTCGATGCAGAGAAACTATCAAAATTTACAATCAGCGTTCGTTCATGATCAATTTCAGGGTGGTCTCGAAGCAACGTCGAGACTTCTTCCACAATACGTTCCATTTTATTCAAATCACAGTACCGTAGCCCTATCGTTTCAAATATTCGACGATTGAGCATCCGGGAGGGATTCTCTAATGCAATTTTAGAAAAGGTCGAATTGGGTATGTAAAGTGGTCGTTGAGAAAATGTGCGAATTTCGGTGAGTCGCCATCCAATTTTAATGACCGTGCCTTCAATTTCACGATCTGGACTGCGAATCCAATCTCCGACTTTAAAGGGCCGATCCAAGTAGATCACCAGCCCACCGAAAAGATTGGCCAACAGATCCTGAGCCGCGAAACCCACAGCAATCCCGCCAATGCCGCCAAATGTGAGCACCCCCGTGATGCTCAACCCCATGGTTTGCATGGTCATCAGCGCAGCTGTAATGAACAAAGAGATGCGCAGCAACTTTGCCACGGCCGTCACCGTCGTTTCATCACCTCCAGAGGCCAAGTAGGCAACTTCAAGCTCTTTGATGAGACGGGTCAAAAAGAGGGTGACCAAACCGATGAATGCCAGATAGCGAACCAAAGCAATCACTTCAATTTGTGTTTGACTTCGAGCTTCAGCGATCCATTCAGCTGCGATTGATAGGCCAATGACCCAAATCAAAACCTGGAGGGGCAGCCGAACCGTTCGCAAAAGCGCATCATCCCAGGGATTTTCGGTACTTGAGACCTCCTGCAGCAACCTTGCCAGCGACTTGCGTGCGAAGTAGCTGATCACGGCTGTACCCAAGATCACCAGAAACACATTGATAACGAGAGGGTCGGAGATCCAATGCGTTAGAAAAGCCATTAACTCATCGAGGGTACTCATTGGCGTCTCACAAGCTTAATAAAATTCGGCATCGCGCCACCAACATTAATTTCGAGGATAGAGACGAATTGGGTGGTACTCAGAATCTGGTGATAAACGATCCGAGACGGAAGCGCGAGAAGTCTGCTCGACCGGCTGCGAAGCTTCGATTGCTTCAGCTGACTCATAATCAATATTTTTGGAAGTCTCTGCCATTGCCTCAATGTTCTGCTCCGACACAGCTACAGCTGATGGCATCTCGTCCGTCTGAGGCCGAGGAAATTGTCCGGTAAGCGAAGATTTCTCGACGGATAGCCGCCAAGGCCGCTCAAAACCCGCACCCTCCAGAATCTCTATCAACCGTGGCTGGTCGTCATCAGTGCCAAGGTCCATCAACACTCTGAACAGCGTTAATCCTGATCGTTGAATCTCTTGAAGGGCCGTCTGCTGTCCAGTAAGCGATTCTAGCTCGTCGGCAACCCGTTCCGCAGAGGTCTCACTCGAGTAACTGCCGAGTACCCACATCGTAGTTTCGTCATGGTCGAAAGCATAACCGACGACCGGCACCAAAAGAATCAGCGCCATAGCCCAAGCTCTCAGAACATTCTGAATTGTATAATGTTGTCGCTCCACACCCTGCCCTCTTGCTTATGCCTCGACACTATAGCTCTACCCCAAGGGAAATCAACCTAAGGGTCAGGACTAGAAAGTGCTTGCAGTGGCCACTTTACTGTATATAATAACACTGCTGTATAAATAACCATATTTTTTGGGTTAGTCATGTGGTTCGCTAAAAGTACTGCAGCGCAGTTGACTAAACTCAGTTTGAATGGACGAGCTTTGGATAAGACCGAGTTACAAAGAACAGGGAAAGCCCAGACCAAAGACAGATTGATAAGCGCGAAATTACAGAGCAGGTTTTCAAGCAAGGCTGTTTACTAGCTCAAGGCTGTTCACTAGCTCAAGGCTGTTCACTAGCTCAAGGCTGGTTGATAAAAGTCAGCCTCCATACTGATCTCGATGAAGATTCAAAACACGCAAGCGAGGCATACAATGATTAAATTGACCCAGCGGCAAAGCGAAGTTCTAGCATTTGTAAAATCACACATCGAGGAAACTGGCTATCCGCCAACTCGCGCAGACATCGCCAAAGAGCTAGGTTTTAAAAGCGCCAATGCGGCAGAAGAACACCTCAAAGCGTTGGCGCGCAAGGGCGCCATCGAGATGATTCCTGGGACATCAAGAGGCATCAAACTACCAGAATCTCTAGGCTTGCCTATTATTGGCCGGGTCGCCGCAGGAAATCCAATTCTCGCCGAAGCACATATCGAGGATCACTGCGAGATACCGCCTTCTTTTTTTCAGCCCGCAGCAGACTATATGCTGATCGTCCGAGGTGACAGTATGATCGAGTGCGGCATCCTCGATGGCGATCTGCTCGCTGTTCATAGCACGCCGGATGCCAGAGCGGGAGATATCGTCGTTGCCAGAATCGATGACGAAGTAACAGTCAAACGTTTTCAAAAGGGCGATGAGCCCCATACTGTAACGTTATTACCTGAAAACCAAGACTACCAGCCGATTGAAGTTGACTTACGCACCTGCGATTTCGCCATTGAAGGCCTTGCGGTCGGAGTCATACGGCACTAACCCTAAGGTTTTCCGCCGCCTTTATTCACTCTCCGATGATACTTTTGCTTTAGCTTTTGCTTTAGCTTTAGCTTTTGCTTTTGCTTTTGCTTTTGCTTTAGCTTTTGGGTTGGCTTTAGCTTTTGCCTTGGCTTTAGCCTTCTTCACTGGTTTTTTTGCCGGTTTAACTGTTTCCGACTCAACCCATAACCCAGTCGCCTCATCAAAATCAGCGCGCCAACCAGAAGCCTTGCCCTTCTCAACTTCAGTCGCCACAAAATGCGCTTTTGTCTGGCGCCCGAATTTGACCAAAGCACGGCGCCCTTCAGGATCAGAAAGCGGCGCGCGCATCAAAAATTGATATTTGGGGTCAATCTCGTTTTGATGCGGCACCAATTCATCAAGATAAGGTGCTCGGGTTTCACGATTTTTAGGGAATTGGCTCGCTGCCAAAAATAGGCCAGCCGCGCCATCACGCAACAAGTAGGTGTCTTCGACCTTTTCACAAGCAAGCTCTGGCATTGGCACCGGATCCATTTTGGGGGGCGCCGCTTCACCGTTGCGAAGTAACTTTCGAGTGTTTTTACAATCAGCACCAGTGCAACCAAAGTACTTGCCAAACCGGCCTGTTTTAAGCTGCATTTCAGACCCACATTTCTCGCACTCTAATGTCGGCCCTTCGTACCCTTTGATCTTGAAATCGCCATCCTCAAACTCAAAGGCACTGCAATCAGGGTTGTTACCGCACAAGTGCAGCTTCGTGTTTTGGTCGATGAGGTACTCCGTCATCGCGGTTTCGCATCGGGGACATCGCTTTTTCTTTAACAAGATCCTCGACTCTTCCTCATCGTCTCCCGACGCACTTACAACCTCGTCCCCTGGGATAAGGTTGATCGTTTGTTTGCAGCGCTCTTTGGCAGGGAGGTCATAACCGGAACACCCAAGGAAAACCCCTGTACTGGCTGTTCTTACATTCATAGGGCGAGTGCACTCAGGACAAGCTTTTTCGATCACTGATGGCACATTGGCTCGCATGCCATTGTCTTCATCAGCCGCTTGCTCAAGTTTTTCTGAAAAGTCTGTGTAAAACTCGTCTAGCGTATCTTTCCAGTCCTGATCGCCACTCGACACTTGGTCAAGCGAATTTTCCATCTCTGCAGTAAATCCAAAATCAAGCAACTTAGTGAAATTTTCGTTCAACCGGTCCGTCACCAGTTCTCCGATCTTCTCGGCATAAAAACGCTTGTTTTTGAGCGACACATATCCGCGGTCCTGGATCGTGGTGATGATGGCCGCATAGGTCGATGGACGGCCAACTCCCCGTTTTTCTAGTTCGCGTACAAGGGAAGCCTCTCCAAATCGCGCGGTGGGCTTGGTGAAATGCTGAACAGGCTCGATCTCAACAGATTGAAGACTCTGACCTACTTCAAAATCGGGCAATACTGGATCTTCCTCTTTTTTACCGGCAGGCGATTGCACCCGCGTATAGCCATCAAATCGAAGAATTCTGCCTCTGACTCTCAGCTCCAAAT
Organism: uncultured Pseudomonadales bacterium; assembly: GCA_938017975.1. Taxonomy (GTDB): domain Bacteria; phylum Pseudomonadota; class Gammaproteobacteria; order Pseudomonadales; family Azotimanducaceae; genus UBA9926. Next base: position 5,253 of record CALIKQ010000004.1, read on the forward strand.
CACCGCGGTGGACAGTTACCGCGGTGCTCGTGTATTCGGCATTTGGCATCTGGCAAGCAACAAATTGCCGCCATATCAATTCATAAAGGCGCTCAGCGTCCCGCTCCATACCTGATAGCTGAGTCATTTTGACCTCGACGCTTGATGGACGGATGGCTTCATGGGCTTCTTGAGCGCCATCTTTATTGGCGTACAGCCTAGGGGAATCGGGTAAGTAACGATCTCCATAATCTCGCTGGATCAGCGTCCGGGCGGAAGCAATCGCGTCTTCGCTCAAATTGGTCGAGTCAGTTCGCATATAAGTGATGTAACCCGCCTCGTAGAGGCGTTGCGCCATCATCATGGTTTTCTTGACGCCATAACCCAGTCGGGTACTTGCAGCTTGCTGCAGCGTTGAAGTGATAAACGGCGCGTTTGGCCGCGTTTGAGTGGGCTTATCTTCGCGATTAACGACATCAAAGCTGCCTGCACCCATGGTCTCGAGCACTGCGTCCACCGCCACTCGATTTGAGGGTCTGAAAGCCTTACCTGACTGGCGGACCACTTGGAATTTAGCGCGCCCCTCGCTATTTTGCAGTGTTGCAAAAACTTCCCAATACTCCTCGGGAACAAAGGCCCTAATTTCTCGCTCGCGCTCAACGAGTAATTTCACTGCAACCGACTGCACCCTCCCAGCCGACAAACCTCGTGCAATTTTACTCCACAGCAAGGGACTGACCATGTACCCAACAACCCGATCTAAGAATCTGCGTGCCTGTTGTGCTTGAACACGGTGCAGATCAATATCTCCCGGCGATTCAAATGCAGCTTGGATCGCTTTTTCAGTAATCTCATTAAACACGACTCGTTTGTAACGACTGGGCTCTCCACCGATGGCTTCCTTTAGGTGCCACGCGATCGCCTCCCCCTCACGATCCATATCGGTCGCTAGAAAAATCTCGTCGGCATCTTTTGAAAGTTTTTTTAGCTCGCTTACGACCTTTTCTTTGCCTGGCAAAATTTGATAATTCGCCTTCCAATCGTTGTCTGGGTCAATGCCCATGCGCTTGATGAGCTGCTGTCTGGCCTTTTTCTTTTTATGAGCAACTTTCTTCTCGGGCGAGAGCTTTCTTGTTTTTGCTGCCTCAGCCGCCCGGGCCTTCGGATCAACGGGCGCTCCTTGACCGCTCACGGGTAAATCTCGGATGTGCCCGACACTCGACTTCACAATGAAATCTTTACCGAGATATTTATTAATGGTTTTCGCCTTTGCCGGCGATTCCACTATGACTAATGCTTTACCCATGTTGTGACTTCTCGTTAAAGACCGCTATATCGCTGCCTTGATTAGACGCTCTTGAATATCTACGTTGCTCATCACAATTCGTAGCACTTTCGCCTGATTCCGATGAAGATCTGGCTCAAGAACCCTTCTTTCGGGATCCTATGGTCTCGAAATCCGATTACGCCTAAATTGCTATACATCCATTGAGCTAGCCCTTAGGGCGCTCGACGCGCTCATCCAGCTCCACCGATCGCAGCACCGACAACTCACCAGACGGCTCCCGAGAAGGGTTTAGCGCCAACACTGCCACCATCGCCCTTCCTTTTTTAATAAACGCCCTTTATATCAGCAGTGTCAAGCATCACCGGTTTGGTCCGTTAAAAATCCCGAAGATGCCAAAGCGAGCCATTGTAGGCCCTCATCAAGAAACGTAAAGATTTTTTCACCATCAAGTAAAATTCCCGTCTCGACCCAAAAGACCACCAGCTGGCGCCCATCCCACGCAATTTGATGCACCGAGCTCGGCAAATCTTTTGCCGCTTCCGTCAGGAACAATCGTAAATCTGAGGGTATCGGGGTTTCAGTCGCTGGGCGAAAACCAGAGACGTCACTGTCCTCTGTAGGGCTTCCCTGCCGCACAACGGACCAGGCTGGATACTTCGAAGACTTTCTCGCCACCCCTTTGTAAGCTCCCACTGACAACTTCGCAGCAAGCTGACGGCCAGTATTAGAACGGTATTTTTCTTGGTTGGGGTTTGGATCGTCGATGGTTGTTAACTCCACAGCGATTCCCCGCGCCATCGCAGCACGTCTCACCACCATAATTTGCCGCGCCGCTTTGCTGGGCAAAATAGAAAAAAGCGGTGCAATAATCAGCGCCAAAACGAGTGCTATGATCAAGTAGGCCAATTTAACCCTCCAAACCGCAATGCATTCAAATCAGCCCATCTATTGTGTGAAGTTTAATGACCGTGTAAATTTTCTTTAATTTCTGCACGGAAAATCAGGATGAACGCTGCATTTAACCATATTCTCATCGCCGTTGACCTGACTGAAGATGCGCACCATGTTGCTGACAAGGCTTGTGCATTGCGTTCCGCTTTCTCCTCGCAACTCAGCTGCACGCATGTTATCGAACCTCTGAGTCTTGCCTACGGTGGGGATGTCCCAATGGACTTATCGACCATTCAGGACCAACTTCAAGAGACAGCAAGAATCCAACTCGATGAATTCGCTGAACGTTTGAACATTCCCGTCGAACAAAGGCATTTAGTTTTTGGGCGACCGGAAACAGAAATTCATGGATTGGCAGAAGAAATTAATGCCGATCTCATTGTCGTTGGAAGCCATGGCCGACATGGCCTCGCGCTCTTGTTGGGATCGACTGCAAATGGCGTATTGCAGGGCTCCCCCTGCGACGTGCTCGCTGTTCGAGTCGGCGAATAAGCCTGTATCTGCAGCGCCTGGAGATACAGCAAGACCATGATGGTGTTCTTTAAAGCTTGGGCTTGGTTCGGCCTCGCGTTCAGCTTATGGCCTATGGCGCTGGCGCCTGTAGCCCAAGCTGCAGAGTTCCAAGATCCACTGGGCCAGGAGATGCGTCGTTTTCGTGAACGTCAATTATTCCTCGAAGCTCAGGAGGAAGCGCGAACTGGCAAGCTCAGCAGGCTTGAACCCCTGCTTGATCAACTTGCAGACTATCCGCTCAAGCCCTATCTAGAATTTGAGGCCATCAAAGCCAGATCATCCACATCTGATGCGAAGGTCCTAACCTTTGTAGATAACCATCCAGATTTGCCAATCAGTCAACAATTGATGACTGCTTTCAGTCGATATCGAATGCGTCAGGATAGACCCGAAAGTTTCCTCGCCTTCCACAATCCAGATCACAACGATCCAGACATGCAGTGTTATCGCGCCGCCGCACTGTGGGCGCTAGATCGTTTAGATGAGGCCATGCTCGTAACCCAACAACTCTGGCTCAATGGGCAATCGCAACCTAAACAATGCGATCAACCATTTGTTCGCTGGCGAAAGCAGGGCGGACTAACGCGAGAGCTGGCCTGGCAGCGATGGGAACTTGCGACGCTGGCCAAAGAAAACCGCTTAGCCCGATATCTCGAGCGTTATTTGAGTGAAGAACAGCGCGAACAGGTCAAGCATCTCAATAAGCTACTACAGCGCCCTGACAGAGCTTCACGTTACCGGCCCCTAGACATGAAGGCCATTGAGAATCGAACTCTGACCGATTACGCCATTCAGCAAGTGATCAAGAAAAACCCCGGCAAAGCCCTGAACTTGATTGCCACACTTGAAAAAGAGCATGAAATCCAACCTGGACAACTCATGCACCTGTATCAGGCGACCGCACTTCGACTGATAAAATCAAACAGCTCGCGCTTAGCTGACTTGACGCTCCCGGCCTCACTGCGATCGAATCCCGAGCTCATAGAAGCAGAAATCATTGCCAGCATCCTCGTCGGTGATATTGCAGGGCTCCCCGATCAAATCGCTCAACTACCGCTTACTTCGCAACTTGAGTTGCGCTGGCGCTACTGGCGAGCTAGGGCGCTGCTCCATCAAGGGACGCCGGAAACCCAGCGCGCTGCTAGAGACATTTTCACATCGATTGCCATGGAGCGAGATTACTATGGTCATATGGCAGCTCTTTGGCTACGCCAGCCGCCGTCGATTGCAGATCAGAGTTCATCGATTCCCCATGAGGATCTCCTCGATCTCGCTGCTTCACCTGCCGCTCAGAGAATGGTTGAGCTCCGTGCTTTGGGCGAGATCACCGCCGCGCGTCGGGAGTGGTTCATGCTTGTCGCGAATTTTTCGGATACAGAACTTCATATCGCTGCAGCCCTAGCCAGTCAATGGCATTGGCACGACATCGCGATTGCAACCCTTGCGCAAAGCAAGGCATGGGATGAGGTCAAAATACGATTTCCGATGGCCTATTCTGACTTATTTGCTCATCAGGCGCTCAAACACGGCGTGCCGATGCCGCTCGCGATGGCAGTCGCTCGGCGCGAGAGTGGGTTTTGGAATGAGGCCCGGTCACCCGTCGGAGCAGAGGGACTGATGCAACTGATGCCCGCCACCGCACAAATCGTAGTCAAAGATCTCGGACTGCCCGCATCAACAAGCCAGTCCTTAAACGAGCCATCGGTGAATATCGAATTAGGCACCGCCTACCTAGGCCAAATGCTACAACGATTCAATGATAATCGCGTGCTGGCTCTGGCCGCTTACAATGCTGGGCCTGGACGGGTGCAACGTTGGCGGCAGCGAAAAGCGCCGATCGATGCTTGGATTGAGGGCATCCCGTTCAGAGAAACACGTGCTTATGTGAAGGCTGGCCTGCTGTATGCTGGCATTTATCGCCAGCTCAATGGTGGTGTACAGCCGATCGTCTTCCCAAGCGAAATCGTTCAATTCAGTCCATCCGACCCTCTGCTCAAAGGTTTGGAGCCAATCATTCAGAAATCCTTCACCAATGCCGGACCAAAAACATGAGGTTAATCGACATCGGCGCCAACCTCACTCACGAGTCATTTGAAAACGATTTGAACGATGTTTTACATCGCGCCCAGTCTGCTGGCGTGTTCCACATGATTGTGACAGGTGCAACGGTTGAAGGCTCGGCAGAAGCAATCGCACTTGCGAACCGGTTTACTCAGCTTTCGGCCACCGTTGGGGTTCATCCCCACTATGCGGAATCTGTAAACGAGGCAGTGCTTGTTGAACTAAGATCGCTCGCTGAATCAGAGCACGTCCGTGCGATCGGAGAGACGGGCCTCGATTACTTTCGCGACCTGACGCCCAGGAAACAGCAACGCTACGCCTTTGCAGCACAATTGGAACTTGCAGCAGAGCTAAAAAAACCAGTGTTTCTCCATGAGCGAGACGCCAGTGAAGACTTCGCTGGTATACTCCGCGAGTATCGAGCGGCGCTCGGTCCGGTGGTCGTGCACTGCTTTACAGGCAATGAAGCAGCGCTAGAGGCGTATCTCGATTTGGATTGCCATATTGGAATCACCGGCTGGGTCTGCGATGAGCGCCGCGGGCGTCACTTGCTGCCGATGCTTTCCAAGATTCCGCCTCATCGGCTGATGATAGAAACGGATGCGCCCTACCTTCTGCCTCGAACCTTGCGCCCAAAGCCAAAGCATCGCCGCTGCGAACCTTGCCACCTTGAGGAGATTTGCCGTTTTATCGCTCATGAATTGGATAAAACAATGGATCAACTTGCTTCAGAAACCGAAGCCAACAGCAGAGCATTTTTCGGATTATGAAAACGGTCATCTTCTACACAACTTCCGGCTGCCACCTGTGTGAACAAGCGTTGGTCCTGTTGAATCAAGTTCAGCAGGTCAAAGACATCCAAATCGAAACAGTGGACATCGCTGATTCAGATCATCTGATTGAACGCTACGGAATTCGCATACCTGTGATTCGGTTAGAAGACGCTGAATGCGAGTTGGGCTGGCCGTTCTCAATCGATGCATTGGAAGTCTTTTTAAGTGACCGCGACCCAACACCAGACTTTACAGCAAGCCCTTAATGGGCAAAATGAGCCCTGAAACCTCCGCCCTCACATTAGGAACACCAATGTCCCTCAGAGAATTAACCAGCGACCTATGTTTTGGCGAAGGGCCACGGTGGCATGACGGCGCACTTTGGATTTCGGACATGCATGGTCACGTGGTCTATCGTATCGACGAGACAGGCCTTAAAACAGTGATCGCGGAGGTGCCAAATCAACCATCAGGACTTGGATGGCTACCCGACGGCCGAATGCTGATCGTTTCTATGACAGACCGCAAAATTTTAGTTCACGATGGCGAGACGCTCGAGGTTTGGTGCGATCTTTCGGACCTCGCCAAGCACCACTGTAACGACATGGTAGTCGACAACCAGGGCCGTTGTTGGGTTGGTAATTTCGGATTTGATATTCACGCAGGTGATGAGGTGACCGGAACAGATCTCATTCTCGTTGAGGGACCCGGCAAAGCTAGAATTGTGGCCTCTGAATTGATGTTCCCCAATGGCACGGTCATTACGCCCGATGGTAAGACACTGATCGTTGGTGAGTCATACGGCGCCTGCCTAACCGCATTCGACATCACTGAGACAGGGCATCTTGAGAATCGACGAACTTGGGCCCGATTAGAGCGCGCAGTGCCTGATGGCATATGCTTGGACAGTGCTGGCGGCATCTGGGTAGCCTCCCCGATCAGTCACGAATGTCTGAGGGTCACGGAAGGAGGTAAGGTCACTGAGCGTATTGAGGTCAAAGATCAGGCCTTCGCATGTATGCTGGGCGGGGACAGCGGCAAACGCTTATTTATACTCACCGCACCGAATGCTTTGCCTGACGATTGCAAAGAAGCCAGAGCCGGAAAAATTGTCTATCAAGATGTCACCTATGGGCGTGCAGGATCTCCATGACAGAAATCCGCAAATTCCAGCTTGTCATCATCAGCGGCGGTGATTCTTCTGAAGCTGCAGTCTCAAGAACAAGCGCCCAGGCGGTTGCAGAGGCTCTGGAACCGCAATACCCAGACCTCATCAACCTCGAACTGAGCGGCAATATTGTTGATCAGCTCATCAAGGCGAAGCCTGATGTTGTGTTCCCAGTTTTGCATGGCCCGCCCGGCGAAGACGGCACCGTTCAGGGCCTACTCGAAATGCTGAGAATTCCCTATGTCGGATCGGACGTCCACGGCAGTGCAATGGCCATGGATAAGCTCGCGGCCAAAGGGCTATTTGGCAACTCAGGCTTGCCGATGGCGCGCCATGCCGTCCTGAGGCGTGAAGACTATCACGAGGATCAACTGAGCGAGATCAGCGCTCAACTCGGTGCAGAGATCGTTGTCAAACCTGTGCGGCAAGGCAGTGCATTGGGGGTTACGCGCATTAGCAATTCTGAAAAGCTCAGCGATGCCGTAAACCTTGGCTTTAAATTCGACGCTCAGCTGATGATCGAGGCTCGAGTGAATGGTCGCGAGATGACCGTTGGCGTGCTCGAGCAAGCAGGTGAAGCCGAGGCCTTTCCAGTGATTGAGATCAAAACGCCAGAGCACAGCTGGTACGACTATGAACATCGTTATGCCGCTAACGGATCTCAACACGTGATGCCCGCGCAAATCAGCAGCGCACTCAGCGAGCAATTACAGCGTGTAGCGCTGGCAGCCCATCAATGCTTGGGCTGCAGGGACCTGTCCCGAGCAGACTTCATCGTTCGGGATGATGGAACTTTCGTCTTACTTGAGGTCAACACCATGCCCGGAATGACCCCTACGAGTCTTTATCCTGATGGCGCCAAGGGCTTGGGGTATCGCTTTGATGAGGTTTTGGACCGTCTTGTTCTTCAAGCCTACTCTCGCAAGGCGCGTTGACTCCACATTCGGCCCTGAGCCTCTGCTCCGATTTTTAGACAGAATTCCTCTACTCAACATTTTTCAGCAGCAGATTCCAGGACTGTCTCGGCGAATAACAGGTTCTTGACGGCGGCCAGATTTAAGTACCGAGCGTGTCCACCGGCCACTCTCGATGCAACACCCAAAGATAACCCGCAGCCACCACCAACCGCGGCGGCCGCAGATGAGAACTCGCGTTAGAGATCGTAACCCCGCTCGTTGTGCTGATTGAGATCTAGCCCTTCGGTCTCCTCGTCTTGAGAAACCCTCAACCCTATCATCACGTCGACCAGTTTAAGCAACACAAAGGTCACGACAGCGGTATAGACACCACTGGCTACGACACCAATCACCTGAACCTGAAGCTGGCTCATGATGGTCACTCCATCTCCGAGCCCTTGACCGCTGAACAGGCCAAGACCCGCACTGGCAAATACCGCCGCGAGCAAAGTACCGAGCGCGCCACCAACGCCATGAACTGGGAAAACATCGAGAGAATCATCAATTCTTAAACGCTGCTTGAGGTAAACGGTTGCGTTATAACACACGAACCCAGCCAGAATCCCAATCACCAGAGCGCCTCCAGGACCGACATAACCGGATGCGGGTGTTATCGTACCAAGTCCCGCCACCATGCCGGTCACAGCGCCAAGTGCACTGGGACGACCGAACTTTGTCCACTCACAAGCCATCCAGGTCAACGCCCCCGCGGCTGCGGAAATATGCGTCACCAGCATCGCCATACCCGCATCACCATTTGCCGCCAAAGCGCTACCCGCGTTAAAACCAAACCAACCCACCCAAAGTAAGCCTGCGCCAGTAATGGTCATGGTCATATTATGAGGTGGCATTGGCTGCCCAGGAAAACCATGCCGCGGACCCATCACCATTGCCGCGGTAACTGCCGCCACGCCTGCCGTAACATGCACGACCGTGCCTCCGGCAAAGTCCAATAGACCCATTTCAGAAAGCCATCCACCACCCCAAACCCAATGCGTGATTGGCGCATAGACCACCAATAACCAAAGTCCAGAAAAAGTAAGCATTGAGGAAAAGCGCATACGCTCAGCAAAACCTCCAACAATCAGTGCAGGCGTGATGATGGCAAACGTCATTTGAAACATTGCGAATACTGACTCGGGGATATCACCGACCATTGAATCTTCAGTTACAGCACCCAGCAGCACATTCGAAAAACCGCCAATAAACGCATTCCCTTCCGAGAACGCCAAAGAATATCCCACCAGCAGCCATAGCAGCGACGCAACACAGGTGATTGCAAAGCACTGCATCAGCACCGAAAGAATGTTTTTAACCCGAACGAGGCCACCATAGAAAAGCGACAGACCGGGGAGCGTCATCATCAACACCAGCGCCGTCGCCGTCAGTATCCAAGCCGTATTCGCCCCGCTCAACCCATCGCTGGCCAATGCCGCGGACGGCAAAGACGCGATCAGCACCATAAATCCTAATATTCGTTTGCGCATCGCCCCCTCCCTTGTTCTCATTATCATCAGTATCGCAACGTTCTATGGGTTTGCGGCAGAAAGATGTCAGCGCCGCTGATGAGAGGATGCAGAGTGTTGAAAGAGGTCCGCCGCATCGCACCATTCCATGGCATTGAGCTCGCCGACAAGATGTCCATCCGAAGACATCTTGAACGTTACCCGATCAGTCTAACCGGTGACCGCCACTCTGCCAAGGATCAAAGTTTTCCTGCCACCGAACCAGACTTGAAAACGAATCACTGAAACCCCAGTTTCCTGATAGCATTGGCCGCTCCGCTAGGGAACGTTCATCTTCCCCTGAGGTCTATAAAGCGCAAAAACAGAACCAGGGATTAATCCCCATAAAGAGCCTGAAACTATGATTCACCTAGCCCCCATTCAATCGCTGAGACAGACACTGACCCAACAAATTGTGGGGCAATCACATCTGGTCGACCGCCTTTTAATGGCACTCCTCGCCGATGGACACCTTTTGGTCGAAGGAGCCCCTGGCCTGGCCAAAACCAAAGCCATCAAAACCTTGGCAATGTGCATAGAGGGTTCTTTTCAGCGTATTCAATTTACGCCTGATTTACTGCCCTCAGATGTTACAGGGACAGAAATTTATCGTGCCCAGGAAGGCACCTTCCAGTTTCAGGAGGGTCCTATTTTCAATCATTTGGTGCTGGCCGACGAAATCAACCGAGCGCCGGCTAAAGTGCAGTCGGCACTCTTGGAGGCAATGGGGGAGCGTCAAATCAGCTCGGGAAACAATACAATGCCGCTTCCAGAGCTTTTCCTGGTTATGGCCACGCAAAACCCCATCGAGCAAGAAGGCACCTACCCACTACCAGAAGCGCAGTTGGATCGTTTTCTAATGCACGTCGTTGTCGACTATCCCGACGCTGATGCCGAACACAACATACTCGAGATTGTGCGAGCTGAGCAGCGGGCCAAGCACGGCCGATCAGCGCCACAACCGATGCTGATCAGTCAAGAAAGTATCTTCAGCGCAAGGCAAGAAGTGCTGGGGCTACACATGGAAACGATTATTGAAAATTATATCGTCCAAATCGTAATGGCCACGAGAAACCCTGCCGCACTAGATCCTGAACTCGCTGCTTGGTTGGACTACGGAGCCTCTCCAAGGGGCACCATCGCGCTCGATTTGTGCGCCAGGAGCCACGCCTATCTGCATGGCAAGGATTTCGTGTCGCCTGACGATGTTCAAGCGGTCGCATTTGACGCGCTTAGGCATCGTTTAGTCTTGAGCTTTGAGGCGGAAGCTGCGGGAATTACCTCCGATGATGTCATCGAGCGCTTACTCGCTCGCGTGGCAACCGCTTAACGACAATGAGCGCCCTGAAGAGCCCAACCAGCAATCATCACCAAGAAGGCAGCGGTGCGCTCGCCTCGCTGGCTGACTTGATTGCTCTGCGGCATCGCGCAATGCGGAGCGCGCTGCCGGTCAACCGGATCGCGACAAATCCCATGTCCGGGCAACTCCGCTCAACCCAGCAAGGCCGAGGCATCGATTTCTCCGAAGTCAGGCTTTATCAACCCGGAGATGATATTCGCAGCATCGACTGGAAGGTAACAGCAAGAACATCGAAGACGCATACTAAAATCTTCCAAGAAGAGCGGGAAAGACCTGTGATGATCCTGCTGGACCAGGGGCCATCACTCTATTTTGGAACCCAAGTTCGCTTTAAATCAGTGGCGGCTGCCCGGCTGGCCGCGTTATTGGGATGGGTCGCGCTTGATCAAGGCGATCGGATTGGGGGAATTGTCTATAACCGATACGATCACCGGGAAGTGCGCCCCCGACGCAACAGGAAGTCTCTGCTACGCTTTATTCATGACTGCATTGATTTCAATCACGAGTTACAGCACAACATTCAAAAGGCCGAAGCAATATCTCTGACCAACATGATCGCCGCCGTCCAGCGGACGGTTAGACATGGCAGCCTCATTTTTATCATCAGTGATTTTTCAGAATTTGATGCGGAGACTGAAAACCGGCTCGGCCAATTGGGACGTTATAATGAGATTCAGGGCATTCAGATTTTCGACCCTGTTGAAAGCGATCTTCCGCCACCAGGGCGGTATTCGATTACCGACGGTCAATCTATCCAAGAAATTGACACGACTTCAAAAACTGCGCGATCGCAGCACACCCAACAATTCATCAATCACCAGGTTGCCGTCCAGCGTGCCTTCCAGCGCTGCAAGGGGGGATTTATAGCCATCGCTGCATCCGAATCACCAGAAACCTACCTCAGTCAGCTCATCGGTCCATCGGGGCGTCGATAATGCAGCCAGCTCAACCTGACCCTTTGGCCGAACTCAGGGATATTCACCTGCCAGGCCCTGTTGAAGCCTGGCCTCCAGCACCAGGCTGGTGGTTTGTTGCAATCCTGCTGTTTTGTGCGCTACTGGCCCTTATCCTCTGGTTGAGAAGGCGGTGGCACGTTAACGCATACCGGCGACTGGCACTGCGGGAGCTGAGCCAAATAGAGCAACGGTACGCGCAGGATGCTGACGGCGCAGTCACACTGCTTGCGTTACAACAATTGATGAAACGCACCGCCATCGCCGGTTACTCACGCACCGCCGTTGCCTCACTTTCTGGCGTTGCTTGGACCAAATTTTTAGATGCAACAGGCGCTACCCAAGAGTTTAGTCTTGGGCCGGGAGAGCTCCTCATCGATGGCCCCTATCAACCCACACTATCCCTCGATCCTGCGCAACTTCTATCCTTAATTGGGCTCTGCAGGCGATGGATTGCTCAGCATGATCGTCAAGACGGGCAGCCGGTCGTCGGGGAGGCAACATGATCGAGTTTGCATGGCCCTGGTTTTTTTACGCCCTTCCCCTACCTCTGCTGGCCTTGATCTTACCCAGAGCCGTTCGCCAGGAGGCGGCCCTGAGAACGCCTAATTATCGCGCTCTGAGCACTCTTTCAGCTGATGCTCGGATCGCCTCAAAGAAGTGGTTGCAGCGCTGGGCTGCATTGCTCATGTGGCTTGCCATTGTCCTGGCAGGCAGCCAACCGAAATGGGTCGGCGAACCCATCAGCCTGCCAAGCAGCGGTCGCGACTTGCTTTTAGCCGTCGATATTTCTGGATCGATGGGCACAGAGGACATGATGCTGAGCAACACCATGGTGCCAAGATTAACGGCAGTCAAACAAGTGGTCGGCGAATTCGTGGAGCGCCGAAAAGGTGACCGTCTAGGGCTCATTTTGTTCGGTAGCCAAGCTTACCTGCAAGCGCCGCTGACCTTTGACCGCAACACAATCAACACGCTCCTGATGGAAACCCCGTTGGGGATTGCTGGAGGCAAGACCGCAATTGGTGATGCCATCGGCCTCGCGGTCAAACGCCTATCAAAACGTCCCGCCGAAAACCGCGTACTAATTTTGCTAACCGACGGGGTCAACAACATCGGCGAAGTTGCACCACTGCAGGCCGCCAAACTCGCGGCGCAAGAAGGCATCACCATCTACACCATTGGTTTTGGTGCCGACCAAATGTCTGTATCTGGACTGCTGTTTAATCGAACCATCAACCCCTCCGCAGAGCTCGACACCCAGACCCTTACAGAAATCGCTGAGCTCACGGGCGGACTCTATCAACGCGCTCGATCTACTGACGAACTGGCGCAAATTTACGCGGCCCTCGATGAACTTGAACCCATCGAGGTTGACCAAGAAACTTATCGCCCTGAGAAATCGCTTTTTTTCTGGCCTTTAGGCAGTGCCTTGTTGTTGAGTTTTTTGTGGGCAGGGTTTTGGATCGCGCCAAGCATCCGTTTGACGGCTTTCAAACAAACCAACTCCTTATCGGGAGCCCCCTGATGGATGGGTTGACTGACTTTCATTTCATTCGCCCGTTGTGGCTGTTAGCGCTGATTCCCGCGGTGACCCTAACCTATCTATCCTTCCGGCATTGGGCACGTGGGTCTGCCTGGCAGCGTGCCATTGATCCCGCGCTCATTCGTTTTCTGCTGGTGAAACCGCCCCTCTCGCCAGCAATTAATCCGCTTCCGCTTTTATTGATTGGTTGGATTATAGCGACCCTCGCTTTGGCAGGCCCCACCCAGGAAAAGGTCCCTCAACCCATATTGGAGCGAGAAGATGCGTTGGTGATTATTCTTGATCTGACTTGGTCGATGTATGCGGGAGATATTTCGCCCAACCGTTTGGTGACCGCCAAACGCAAGATTTCTGATCTGCTGACGGCGCGAGACGAAGGGATGACTGCGCTCATCTCGTTTGCTGGAGATGCCCACACCGTTGCCCCTCTGACAGATGACACTGCAACCTTGCTCGCCTTGTTGCCAGCGCTCGGACCTGAAATCATGCCTGCCCCAGGAAGTCGCTTGGCACCCGCCCTTGTGTTGGCTCAGGATTTATTCCTCGATGGCGGTGCCAGCAGTGGCCGGGTGCTAATTATCACAGACGAAATTCGGGATCGAGCGGAGGCACTCAGTGCTGCGAGAGACCTCGGCAGCGCCTATCCCATCACTATTTTAGCTGCCGGCACCGAAAGCGGCGCCCCGATCAAACTTCCTGAGTCAATGGGAGATTCATTTCTCAAGGACGAACAAGGTAATCTCATCATCCCTGCGGTTAACGCCGAGGCACTTGCAAGCTTTGCCGGTGCGATCGGTGCCAGCGTGGCGCCCCTCAATTTACTCTCTGATGATACCCAAGCGCTGCTGTCACCTCCGGCGGAGATCGGCGAGACCTTCAGAACGATCGAACGTGATTTTGATCTCTGGCGGGAACTCGGACCCTATCTCATACTACTTTTGGCACCGCTGGCAATCATCGGGTTTAGGCGCGGATGGCTCTGGCTGTTCACACTGATGATCATGCTGCCAACCGAGCAAGCCGAAGCCAGTTGGTGGATGGATCTCTGGCAAACCCGCGATCAGCAAGGTTATTCCGATTTTATGCAAGATTCGCCCGAGACCGCTGCAGCGCTCTTTGAGGATCAGGCCTGGAAAGGCGCCGCGCTTTACAAAAACAAAAATTTCGAGGAAGCAACAACCGCATTTGGAGCAGGCGATACACCAACCCATCGTTACAACTTAGGTAATGCCCGGGCAAAGATGGGGGACCTCGCCGGCGCGCTGGAGGCTTACCAGAGCGTGCTATCCCAGGAGCCTGAGCACGAGGACGCGCTTTATAACAAAGCCTTGGTCGAGAAACTGATGCAAGACCAATCGCAATCAGAATCTGAGGACTCAGAAGCGTCAAGCGATGATCAGGATCAAAACGAACAATCGGGCAGCGATGGGTCTGAACCCCAAGAAGGATCGGAGTCGCAGGACAAAGGTGAGCCCGAATCCCAGCAAAATAATGAGCAGGGTGACGAGACCGAACAGAATCAGGATACAGAACCCGAAAGTCCAGAGCAGAACCAAGAACCAGAGACGCCCTCACAGCAAGAAGCTCAGGCGGAGGCTGCAGAAGCAGAACTTAACCCAGAGGAAGCACAAGCCCTCGAGCAATGGCTAAGGCGCGTTCCAGATGATCCTGGCGGATTGCTCAGACGCAAATTTGAGCAACAATTTGAAGACCGTGTTCGCGACGGCGAAATTACTCGGCAAGATTTCAAAAGGAACTGGTGATGCACATCCTTCTTCTTACTCTCACGTGGCTTACGTTATCGCTGTTGAGTCCATGGGCGGCATCAGCGGTCACGGCTACCGTGGATCAAAATCAAATTACGGAGTTCGACGTCATTACCCTCACGATTCGCGTGACCGATCGCAATGGCGTAACCCCTGACCTGACAGGGCTGGAAAACGACTTCGCAATCATCAGCCAGCAAACTCAGCAAAACTCTTCGATTTCCATCATTAATGGTCAACAGCAGCGACGCGGCTACGTTGATCATATCCTAACGCTAAGACCAAACCGTCAAGGCAATCTTGTCATCCCCTCGTTGCCCGTAGGCACTGAACGAACGCAATCGATCAACGTGCGCGTGGCACCTCAATCAGAGGCGGTCACAAATCAAATGCAGCAAATCTTATTTTTTGAAACCCTGGTCGACCGTACCGAACTCTACGTGCAAAGCCAGCTACTTTATACCGTCAGGCTCTACTACTCTGACTCTATATCTGGAGACTTCCCCGCCCCCCCTAACCTCGAAAATGCCGTCGTCGAAATTATCGAAGATGAGAAGCGCTTTGAGACGGTCGTGAACAATCGGCGGTTTTACGTTCTTGAAAAAAAATATGCCATTTTTCCGCAACAGAGCGGGCTCCTCCGGTTACAGCCCGAAACCTTCGTTGGGACTCGAGGCCGCGGCGGCCTATTTTCTGCACGACAAAGAGTCAATGCCGTTTCAAAGGGGCATCGCCTGACCGTCAAGCCGGTGCCAGCAACGTTTCAGGGTGACCGGTGGCTCCCTGTCAAGTCGTTGGCGATTGAGGCGATTGTGAACCGCCCCAACGCACCTATTGTTGTAGGCGATCCGATCAATCGCGTCATCACGCTGCGTGCAGAGGGCACGACCTCTGCCTTGCTTCCAGAGTTTGCGTTCCCAGATACTGCCCTTGCCAGACTTTACGTCGACCAGCCTACAACCAGTGAATTCAGCAGCAGTAATGGCCTCAGTGCTGAGTCAATTTTGACGGTGGGCATCGTCCCAACAGCACCCGGCACCCTGAAGCTCGATCCTGTCAATATCTACTGGTGGAATACGGAAACCGATCAGCAGGAAATCACCCAACTCCCGCCCCTCACCCTGGCCATTGGCCAAGGTGCAACGCCTACCCCCTTGGTCTCCGATCAATCCAGCGCCAGTCCTCCAGCAGTACTTGCTGAAATCGAGACCCTCAGGGCGCAATTGATATTTGCCCAGTGGGCGGCCGGCGCGCTGCTCATCGCTTGGTTGATTACCCTGGCAATCGGATTGAGAAGGGTGCGCAAACCTCGTCTTGGAAGCATCGAGACGACGACACCAAGTCTTGAATTCGGCGTCCTAAAACAATCCTTAAAACGAGGAGATCCCAGAGCCGCGTTCGATGCATTACAAAATTGGAGACGACACTATTTCCCAGACACCACTTCCATGGCAGCCGTGATCGACCTTGAGCCGGGTCTTGAAGCACCCTTTCAGAACTTAGAGCGAGCGCTATATGCCGCCTCGCATCATGGCGAGGCATCGACCTGGTCAGGTGCTCAACTCTTGGCAACCGTTGAGAAAATCACGGCACAACGAAAACATGAATCTAAGAAGCAAAACACTTCGAAGCCAACGCTTTCTGCACAATTGAATCCGGGATTGTGAATCGGCGCGCCTGCTCGTTTGACGGATTAAAGCCTGCCTATGAAATAGGCACATCAAACACGAGTGATCTCTTGCACCCAATCGCCACACCTCTAATCTCCGCTTCGAAGCAGTTTTTTAACGCTAGCCGCCCTTTGAAAATCTGATCGAGCGACAAGGCCTGACGCATCTCAGGCCCCGCGTTAAGCAAGAGATTTAGTCACAACTTCATAGACATCTGGGGACAAATCGCCTTGATCAAGAATACTCTGCAAAGCGGCCTGCATCGCCTGACCATACGCTTCGCTGAACTTTCGCCATCCCGTTAAAGGACCCAGCATTCTTGCCGCCATTTGCGGGTTAAAGCTATTGAGCATTGCAACTCTTTCTGCCAACAGTCGATACCCGCTACCATCCACCTGATGGAATGCCGTGAGATTTTGCATCGCAAATCCGGCTAAAACGCTGCGCATACGATTTGGATTTGTCATCGAGTAAGCGGAGTGATTCATCAACGCCTGGATGCGGGCAATGGCGCCAGGGCGTGGACAAGCCGCCTGAATCGAAAACCACTGATCGATCACCAATGCTTCATGGGACCAGCGGTCAAAAAAAGTCTCGAGGGCCTGCGTTCGCTGGACCTCTGCACCAACATGAGACGCGTTCACCAAGGCGCGCAGAGCAGCAGACACGTCCGTCATGTTATCCATTCGCTCAAATTGCTGTACTGCTTTCTCTAGAAACTCTGTTTCAGCTGGTGCTAACAAATAGGTCAATGCAAGATTTTTCAAATCACGACCACCGACACTCTTTGGGGTCAATGCGTACGGCTCATCGTGGTCATGGGTTTCATAGACGCTAAGCAAGTCAGGCATTAGCTTTGTAGCAAGGGTTTGACGCACCCATTCTCGAGCAGACGCCAAACGCTGAACATCCACCTCTGATTCCAACTCAATCAAATAACTCAGCGCCGGCAAAGTGAGCATCAAACTTGTCATTGCACCGTCAAAATCGGCATTCTGGGCCTGATCTACGGCAAAGCCCATGTGATATTGAAAAACATCGATTAAAGTTTGATCAACGGAGACATCATTGCCTGCTTTCATTTGAGCCTGCACATCTTGGATCACCCGTACCGCCAGTCGCTGTCCAGCTTCCCACCGGTTAAACGCATCGCTGTCATGCTGAGATAAAAAGCACAGCTCATCATTGGAATAATTGAAGTTGAGTTTAATCGGTGCCGAAAAACTGCGAGCCAGAGAGGGCAAAGGTTTTTCTTTGACACCCTCTAAGACAAAAGTTTGCTCCGCATCCTGCAGTGACAGCACCCTAGAGACCCCCTCCCGACTGGCCACCGATTCGGCGCCGGTAAATCCAAGGTCATTGCCATCAGAGCCGATGAGGCCTACGGTAATCGGCATATGCAACGGCAGCTTCTCCGCCTGACCTGGCGTTGCAGGCGTTTTCTGCGACAAAGTTAGACGGTACGTTTGGGTAGCCTCATCAAAAATGCCCTGCGCGTCGACCTCTGGAGTTCCAGCCTGATCGTACCAACGCCGAAACTGCCTCAAGTCAAATCCTGACGCAGCCTCCAGCGCTTGAACGAAATCTTCCGTGGTTACCGCCTCGCCATCATGACGTTCGAAATAAAGGTCCGTGCCCGCACGGAACAGCTCTGGCCCCAACAGGGTATGCAGCATGCGAACCACTTCCGCACCTTTCTCGTAGACCGTCGCCGTATAGAAATTGTTGATCTCGATAAAAGATGGCGGCCGAATGGGATGCGCCATGGGACCCGCGTCTTCAGGAAATTGATGGCTTCGAAGCACAGATACCTGTTCGACCCGGCTCACGCCTTCGGACCAACGATCCGCCGAAAACTGCTGATCACGCAACACCGTAAACCCTTCTTTAAGGCTCAACTGAAACCAATCCCGACAGGTCACTCGATTGCCCGACCAGTTGTGAAAATACTCATGGGCAACCACCGCTTCGACGCGCTGAAATCCAGCGTCCGTCGTTGTCTGCTGATGCGCCAAAACACAAGAGGTGTTGAAAATGTTGAGGCCCTTGTTTTCCATCGCCCCCATATTGAAACTCTCGACCGCGACGATCATGTAGATATCAAGATCATATTCTCGGCCATACGCAGTTTCGTCCCAAGTCATCGAGGCTTTTAGGCTATCCATCGCGAAATCAACCTTGTCGATGTTGTGCGCTTCGGTGAATATTTGAAGTGTGACTGCCCGACCAGATTGCGTTATGAATTGGCTTTCTACGTGAGCCAAGTCACCCGCTACCAACGCAAACAAATAGGCAGGCTTCTTAAAGGGATCTGCCCAGGTTACCTCTTGACGTCCATCAGAATCTGTTCGTGCAACAGCATTACCGTTCGACAACAACACCGGGAACTTATCTACTGGGGCGTTGATCGTGGTCTCAAACACAGACATGACATCGGGTCGATCCAAATACCAAGTGATGTTTCTAAAGCCTTCGGCCTCGCATTGGGTACAGAGCATTTCTCCTGATTGATAGAGTCCAGAAAGCGCTAAATTTTCGTGCGGTTTGATCACGACAGTCGTGCGCAAGGTAAAGTGCTCGGGCACATTGCGAATGATCAATTGATCTTCGTCAATGTGATACTCATTATTGCCCAACTCTTGATCATTGAGTAAAACGTTAAGGGTCTCAAGACCCGCCCCTCCATCAAGGACGAGGTCTGGGATTGGCTCGATTCCAGAATCGATTGCCGCCGGATTTCGGAACATTTGCAATTCGCTGGTTACCCGCGTTTCGCCTTCATCGATGTCGAACCTTAAAACCGTTTTTTCAATCAAAAAATCGGGTACTTGATAGTCTTTCAGATAAATAACACTGGGCTGCCCTTCTTTCATCGCAAATGCCTTATTTCAATACGCGTGTCAGACGCTCTAGCGCCATGGGTTTCGCTAAACTAGACAATCATTGGTCTCTGGATCGCCCAACGTCATTTTACAATACTGAAAGCGAAGTGACACAGATCCCTAGCGCGCTTTATTTTCTGCTACCATCCGATCATGCAAGGACAACTCTCAAAAATGACCTGCCGACCCGGCGACCGGGTTGAATATCACCTCAATCTCGGTGGGACAGAACAATCGATGAATGCGCTGATTGGGCAGCGTATCCGCCTGCGTTATTTGAGCACAATCATTTGTCAACATTGCGGACGCAAAACCAATAAAAGTTTTGCACAGGGGCATTGCTATCCCTGTTTCCAAACACTGGCCAGCTGCGATCTTTGCATCATGAGCCCCGACCGGTGTCATTTGCACCTCGGCACGTGCCGCGATGAAGGGTTTGCTGAACGCTTTTGCTTGCAGCCGCATCGCGTTTATTTGGCGAATTCCACAGGCCTCAAAGTAGGTATCACTCGAGCCGAGAATCTGCCCTCACGGTGGCTCGATCAGGGCGCAACCCAGGGGCTCGTGATCATGACGACGGCCACGCGCAGACAGTCAGGGCTTGTTGAAGCCGTGCTCAAAGCTCACGTCAGTGATCGCACGCAATGGCAGAGAATGCTCAAGAGCGCCGGTGATGTTATGGATCTAGAGGCAGAACGCGACCGGATAATGGCTCTCGCAAAAACTGAGATAGCTGCGCTTCAAGCTGAATTTGGTGTTGAACAAATTTCCCCCGCGGTTGGCGCTCAGCCGATGGCGTTCGAATATCCGATCGCCCAGTATCCAGAAAAGGTCAAGTCTCATAATCTCGAGAAGCTGCCCACGCTCGAGGGGGAGCTGCAAGGGATCAAAGGTCAGTATTTAATGCTGGACCACGCTGTAATTAATCTTCGTAAATATACTGGCTATGAAGTGGCTCTCGAGACTATCACCTAGTCGTGCGGCCCTCAGTTTCAAATCCCAATCCGGTTTAAGTGCTACCCGCCCAAGTAAGCACTGCGGACCCTGACCATCTCGCTGTTCTCTGCTCTCAAATTCGTCTTCCTGATTCCTACTGGCTGCTAGTTAATCAATAAGCTCTTTAAGCAATGAGCTCTTTTTCGCAATAAGCTCTTTTCACAATAAGCGCTGGGCCATTCTAGGGGTCGGTCTTGGCCAGTACTAAAGTCTGGAGGCGTGAGCAGGTTTATCAGAGCACACGCCTTTTAGAGCGCATCTTGTAATCTCAAACCGCGCCATAACCCACTGTCTGAGAGTTTTTACCCTGTCAGACCGGACCGCCGTCAAGGTCCAAAATACCAAAGCTCAAAGCAGTTATTCATATCGCCAAATCAATCTAAGAATCGGCACAATATTTTCTAGCCGCGTCGAAAAAGATCGTTTATGCTCCGCAAATCAGAGGCCACGACGGCTGCTCACAGTCGTCACTGGCAGGAGTGATTTTAAAACGGCGCTGCCGCAACAAGACCCGATAGAGCACGCGAGGCGCTATGGCAATCTCTCACTTACCGGTCTCTGACCATCGTTTTAAACGCTCGCCTTTTTTTGCCTGCAACGATCGCCCGGATACGCGTTACGGAATCTATAATGAGCGTCTGTATCCGCTCAGTTCTGGCTATGACGAGGCGGAACATTATCGGCATTTGCGGACCTATTGCTGTCTCTATGACGTTCCCGAGACGCCTTTACGTATTACCGGAAACGACCAAAACGCACTTTTAGAAAAATTGTTCACTCGAAAGATTCAAAACATCAAAATCGGTCGAGCGGGCTATGCGTTTGCGTGTAATCACAACGGTGGACTGCTCATGGACGGCGTCCTCATGCGACCCAATGCTGAGGAATTCATTTATGTTCAGGGCAATGGCGATTTTCTCAACTGGGCGCACGCGCATAGCCAGGAATTCAACGCTTCGGTAGAGGATTTTGACTCTTGGGTCATTCAAATACAGGGGCCAACCTCCCTGCAAGTTTTAGAGGCCATCTCAGACATCGATGTGTCAAAGTTCTCCTATTATTCAGTCACCGAGGCCCAAATCAATGGCGACTCCTACTACGTCTCAAGGACGGGCTGGACCGGTGAGAGAGGCTTTGAAATTTACTCGAAAGGCAGCGATTTTGATGGCCCAGGGCTTTGGAGCCACCTCCTCGAACGTGGCGCAGAGGCGCATCTCATTGCTTCTGACATTTCATCAATGCACATACGGCGCCTTGAAGCAGGTATTCTTGATTACGGCACGGACATGGATCAAGACCTCAACCCTTTCGAAATTGGTTTCGGGCATTTTGTTGATTTTGAAAAACCGGATTTCGTAGGTCGCACGGCACTGGAATCAACTCCGCGAACAACCCGGCGCGTTATGGGCCTTCGATCACAATCGGTTAAACCAGTTCGCGGGGATACTTTGATCGATTCATCAGGCGCCCTCGTAGGGCGCGTCTCAGCAGGCGCCTGGTCACCCGATCTTCAGTGCGGCATCGCCCTCATCCGATTGAATCTTGGCGTTGATCCATCAACGGCAATTCATCTTGTCAATGCTGACGGCAAGCACAACGCCGAGATATGTGCCCTGCCTTTTATTGATCCCGAAAAACGTCTTCCAAGGTAGTCCTATGTTTGAGTCCTCAGAATTTATATTCACGGCAGAAACCACGCCGCAACTGTCAACAGATTTAAGTGCCAGCGCCGGGCTGGTCGATTCATTACTGGGACTGGCTGATGCCATTAACGTGACTGATTCTCCGAACTGCCAAACTAAACTCAGCAGTTTATTGGTCGCTGCGGAAATTCGCCGAAAAGGATTGGACGTCATTTTGCAGCTAACCGGAAGAGATCGGAACCGAATCGCGCTTGAATCCGAGCTTCTTGGCGCGCTCTCCGTCAACATCGACAAGGTTTTGTGTCTCTCAGGTGATCAACCCCCACCTGATGGCCCAAGAGCCGTTAACGAATACAACGGATCGGGGCTCATAGGTCTTTGTGCAACACTCAGCGACGGGGCACTAACAGACGGTACTAAGATCAAGAACCCTCGGCCTTTATTTTCCGGTGCCGCCGATGACCTTTATCAACACCAAGCCAATCCTGAAGCGATGAGCGGGTTGTTAGCGAAGGTCGACCGCGGTGCGCGTTTTGTTCAAACCCAGTACTGCTTTGATTTAGAAGTCATCAAAGCTTACTCCGATCGGCTGATGGCAAATGGAAAAACCGACGCATGGAAAGTCATTGTCGGTATGGGGCCGCTCAAGTCTGCCAAGCAGGCCGATTGGATGCGCAAAAATCTTTGGGGTGTTCACATCTCCGATGAGATTGTTGCACGCCTTGAGGGTAGCGAGACGCCTGTGCGAACTGGAGAGGATGTTTGCCGAGAACTGATTAGCCAGATCATTGATCTTCCTGGGATCGACGGCGTTCACCTCATGGGCCCAAGCTGTGAACGCCAGTCTGCAGAAATTATCCGATCATTCCGATAACTTTTCTTGGAGAGGTTTGATCAGCCTGTTGAGTGATCAGATTATCATCCATTTAAAGCGCGCTTTACCGCGCTCAGACCACTGCGCCATATGGCGGTGAAGCCGCGCCGCGACTTGGCTCTCGGCTTCGACCCTGAGACGACTAGCATCGATCAGCGCTTATCAGCAAAGTCGATTCAAGAGGCTTCACTGCTCTGTCTAGCGCTGAGAAGGGCCCAGCTCAACCCAACCAAAGCGCCCATCAATAACCCGCCCAGATGAGCGCCATTGGCCAGGGTACCCAGCCCCAAAAGATCAAAGGCTCCAGTAAAGCCAAGTATCAGGAAGCCCAGCATCACCCAGTACGCAGCCGGCGCAAGGCCTATACGGGCCCTTGGCCGAAGTCGATCCCAGACCATGCAATAACCCAAATAGCCAAACACCACGCCAGACATCCCGCCAAACAAACCAGGACCCGAGAGTCCCAATTGCAGAAGATTGGCACCTAGAGAGGCAAGCAGCGTAAGCGCTACAAACACACCGCCGCCATGAAGCTTCTCGACACGACGGCCCAGCTCCCAAACCCAAAGCAAATTAAACGCAAGGTGTAACCAACTGAAATGAAGCAGCATCGGCGTCAGTAAGCGCCAATATTCAAAGGTCGCGAGCGTCGTCTCAAGCTGCGCAAAATAGAGGTAATCGCCGGACTGACGCATCGGCGTGAGTGTCATTTGCGGCAGCAAGCCCGTGAAGCGGCCTGAGGCCGCGCCTAAACCAACGGGCATGAGCAGCACGTTCATCACAATGAGCGAAACCGTAAGCGGAAAAGCTTGAAGATTAATCAGCGCACGCGCCATGAGAGACTGGCGAGCTGGCATGACAGATGATGCCGCATCCAATTCGCCTGATTGCCAACGTTGAAAGTTATACACAACCTGCGCAGGATTACCCGCTGGACCAATCCAGATTACTTGATAGATGTTTTCTCGAGTGATTCGATGGTCAATCCCAAGATTTTTTAGCGCCCTGGAAAAACCGGCCAGATCCACATCGAGCGGTAGTTGCATTGCAAATTGATTGAATTCGGTCATGGTTCCCAATCTACCTCAGGCCAAAAAATGATGTACACTGCTTTTCCGATTTAATTGTAACGCTTATTCGGTATGGCACTGGAAAACGCAGATCAGCAAGTCCTAAAACAACTTGCACAATGGATTCAGAACGGTCATTCAAGCTGGCTTTGCACAGTTGTTAAGACCTGGGGATCATCCCCTAGACCGGTTGGGTCCCTTCTGGCTTGTAACGATGAGGGACACCTCGTTGGATCACTCTCAGGCGGTTGTATCGAGGAAGACTTGCTCGAGAAACTTCAACTCGGTGAGATGGCCACCACTGCGCCTGAAGTGCTCATTTACGGTGTAAGCCAGGCGGAAACGGAACGTTTCGGGTTGCCTTGCGGGGGGCAGCTGCATGTTGTCATCGAACCTTTCAGGGATACAACGCACCTCACGGCGCTTGAGACAATGGTCAATCGCATCGAGCACCGTCAGTGCATTGAGCGCCGTTTAGACATCGCAACCGGTGACTTCTCGCTTACTGAGACCGAACGTTTTCGGCATCTCCACTTCGAGGGCAGCTTTAGTAATGCGACCGAAGCAGGAGAGAAAACACTGACTCAAACCTTTGGCCCTCGATACCAACTGTTTTTGATTGGTTGTGGACAGGTCTCACAGTACCTTGCTGAAATGGCTAAGGCCTTAGATTATCAAGTTGTCGTCTGTGATCCTCGCGCGAATTTGATGGAGCAATGGCCCATCGAAGGAGTGCAACTGATTACGAGCTATCCTGACGATGCGATCCGGGATCAAGCCACAGATGCCTTCTCAGCGATCATCGCGCTCACTCATGACCCTCGCATTGATGACATGGGGCTCATGGAGGCCCTTAACACAGATGCCTATTTTATTGGGGCTATGGGATCGACACGCACTTCAGCTAACCGCCGAGAACGCCTTAAGTCACTCGATATCAGTGATGAGGCGATTTCAAGACTGCATGCGCCGGTCGGCTTGCCGATTGGCAGTAAAACCCCCGCCGAAATTGCCGTGGCGATTTTGGCTCAACTGACAGCACTGAGAAGCACTGCGGGACACACGCTGCAAGCTGATTTTCGAGCAGTCTCTT
Organism: uncultured Pseudomonadales bacterium; assembly: GCA_938017975.1. GTDB lineage: Bacteria > Pseudomonadota > Gammaproteobacteria > Pseudomonadales > Azotimanducaceae > UBA9926. Next base: position 30,300 of record CALIKQ010000004.1, read on the forward strand.
AACCCTTGAGCATTTTGGGTGCCTTGATTCTCGCCGGGGGGCAAAGCCATCGTTTCGGCTCTGACAAGCGGCAAGCAAAATTACCCAGTGGAAAAATGATCGTTGCGGCAACAGTGCAACATGCGCTGAATCACTTCGACTCAATTTGTGTTGTTCTTCGGGCCAATGACCCTGCGCTCTCGGAGATGCTGACTAAGATGTATCCCGGTCTCCACATCACCCACGCGCCCAAAGCCCATTTGGGCATGGGACATTCACTCGCTCATGGCATTGAACAGATCAAAGACTGGCTTGGCGTTGCCATCTGCCTGGCCGACATGCCCTTCCATCATCCCGAAACTTTGATTGCGCTGAACCGGGAATTTGAGGCATCAACGGCACGCTCACCAATCATTGTGCCCATGCACTCAGGCCAAGCTGGCCATCCAGTGATATTCCATCGGAACCACTTTGACGCACTGAGAAACCTTGATGGTGATCAAGGCGCACGCCGAGTCATCAACGACAATCCCGAGCATGTGATCAGAATCGAAATCGATGACCCTGGTGTTGTTCAAGACATCGATCGACCCGAGGACCTCTAAAGTCTCTCCGGATATACATAATTTCCAAATCGGCAAAAGCCCTCGCTCCGCGGACACTCAACAGCCGTGAGTCCCTTCTCCATTAGCCAGACAGCCTGTTGGCGACCAACTGCAGGACAAGATGCATCGAAAAAGGCGCGTCAGGCCTTGCTGCTGACAGCTGGGTAAGGCAATGGCCTACAGCGCAGTGTTACGCCCCCACGTCATCAAATTTATCGACTGGCCCAGCCCAATTTTGAGCGACACACGCCATAGAAATTTTGCCCCCTTGGGTGAATCAGCTGAAGCGGTTCAGAATGCTTCCGGACCCGTACCGACTCACCTGGATGCATGAGGAATTCTAGCTGAGAGTCAAAGCTGACCTTCGCTTCCGCGCCTAATTTATCGCCTAGCGTGATGCGCAGCTCTGACCCTCCGGGAATGACCAAAGGCCGGCTGTTAAGCGAGTGCGGAAACATGGGGACCAGCACGATCGCATCTAAAGAGGGATGCATAATGGGGCCCCCCGCGCTCAACGCGTATGCTGTAGATCCCGTCGGAGAACTGACAATCAGGCCATCGGACGACTGTTTGTAGACAAAGACATCATCGATGTATAAATCGAATTCAATCATCCGCGCCATGGTCGCCGAGTGGATCGTGACTTCATTGAGCGCGGTGGCGATGGCCACACCGTCAGCCTCATCGAGACTACCTTCTAGTAAGAAATGGGCTTCCGTTTCACTCTCTCCAGATAAAACAGCGTTGAGTTGGGTCTCGATATCGTCAGGGGAGACGTCAGCCAAAAATCCAAGTTTCCCCCGGTTAATGCCCAGCAGCGGCACCCCGAAGGCAGCAACATCTCGTGCTGCGCTGAGCATGCTGCCATCACCGCCAATCGCGATTACGAGATCCGCAGTTTGACAAATGGTTTCTCGAGTAGCGGTCTCAAGCGATGGCGTCGAAGATGCGGCAAGCTCGGATGCTTCAACCAGCGTCTGAATATCTCGTGCTGCTAAGACAGAGACTACTCGTTTGAGCGACTCAGCAACCAAAGGTCCAGAGATACTCGCAAAGATGCCAACCTGTTTGTACGCCATTTGATGTTGCCCCAGTCCCGGCCCTGTTGATTCGGCATTAAATGAAAGAATAGCTCTAAATTCAATCAAAGCCTTTAATTCCATTAGATTCTAACCTGAAGGCTGTTTAGAACGAAAAAAAAAGACATATTGCAATTGAGCGCTGTTGGCCCAAAATTCAGTCTGCAAGGAGATGCTATGAGCAACAGAATCACCCAACGCCATGCCGACGAGTTTAATACAGGCAGTAATGTGGCCGAGTTACGGGCCGCCGGCTCACTCTGGCAAGCCATGCGCAGCGAGGTCAAACTTCGAGCTGACTTTGAGCCGATCATGTCAACCTTCTTTCATGCTTCTGTCCTTAACCATGACACGATCGAAGGCGCGCTCAGCTTCATTCTTGCCAGCAAGCTCGACAGCCCTGTGGTGTCGAGTATGGCCATTCGAGAGATTATCGAGCAGGCTTATCGCGCTGAGCCGTCGATCATCCACGCCGCAGAAATCGACATCAAAGCAACACGAGAGCGGGACCCAGCGTGCAACAGCTTTTCTACGCCTTTTCTGTTTTATAAAGGCTTTCATGCCCTGCAGGCTCACCGAATCGCGCATTGGCTTTGGCAAGAAGAGAGGCACTCCCTCGCCTTCTATTTTCAGAATCAAATGAGCAATCTGTTCAGCGTTGACATTCACCCGGCCGCCTCTGTGGGTTGCGGTATTATGCTGGATCACGCTACCGGCCTAGTAATTGGCGAAACGGCTGTCATCGAGGATGATGTGTCGATCCTTCATGGCGTCACATTAGGAGGAACTGGAAAAGCAGCCGGCGATCGTCATCCGAAGGTTCGTCGCAACGTCATCATCGGCGCTAACGCCACTTTGTTAGGCAACATCGAGATCGGTTCAGAATCGAAAGTAGGCGCAGGCAGCGTCGTACTCGCTGATGTACCGGCCAATGTGACTGTAGCTGGCGTTCCCGCAGTTGTCGTTAACCGCTGATCCAGCTGCTCTGCACTTAGAGCGCGACGATAGCGGATATCAGAATCCCTGACTAATTCAGCTCAGCAAAACCACGTCTACCCTGGAGCCCCCCGGTATGAAGGAGCAACGTCTCCCCTGGAAGCTCTCCGCGCGCCTTCATTGAAAGCACCGCCGACATTGCCTTAGCGCCGTAAACTGGCTCAAGCTCAAATCCGAATTCTGCTTCCCATAATTTTATCGACTCGACCAAATTCGGTGGACAAGATGCATACCCACCAAAATGCACTTCGGGTATGAGCTCATAGGTCACAGCGTCGCTCAGACGCGCTCCAACCCAAGCTTGAATATCCCGCTGCTGTTGTTCTACGCGTTTGACCGCCGAGACACCAATGACGTGACACGGCTGACGCAGAGCACGAAGCACTCCTGCCATCGTACCCCCGGTTCCGACCGGCAGCACAAGCTGATCAAAACCAAGCTGGGCCGATTCAAGCACGCCTACAATCTGCTCGGCGCCGGACACGCCCAGCGCGTTACTCCCTCCCTCGGGTATGAAATACCCTTGTGGATATTGCCGCATCAGTTGGTCGATAAAAGCAGGGACACCTCGCTGCCGATACTCCGAGCGCGACAAGAAATGCAACCGCATTCCCAAGGATTGCACATCTTCGAGCATGGCTGAACGGAGATCACCATCATCACCGCGCACAAAAGCTGCTGTCTCAAATCCTTGCTGGCATCCTAAAATTGCCAACGCATACAAATGATTTGACCAGGCTCCGCCAACACTGACTAAGGTCCTTGCCTGTTTACGACCGGCATCAAGCAACAAGGGTCGCAACTTATAGGCCTTATTACCGAGCCCTGGATGCAAGCGCTCTAAATGGAACACCGATAAGCCTGGGGCTATTCGTTGATAAAAGTCAGTCGATTCCAGCGCCTTGTCCTAGCATCTAAAGAGCAATCAAACCGCCCACAGCCAACGCCATATAGATGAGGCAGACCAGAGCTGCCATCCAAATCAATGTTCGCAGCAGCGCGATGCCCAGTCCATAGGCACCCAAGTAGGCCGCTCGCAGCGCCAACCAAACGGACCCCACCAATGCGAGATCAAGACCTTGAATCTGCGCCAATACGGCCAAAACCAAAAACGCGGGCAAACTTTCTTGCAAATTCGATGAGGCGCGGTTGATTCTGCCTTGCAGAGCCGTGAGCTCAGGTGGGTCTTCCCGATTCGAAAGCAAAAATTGGAAGTTTTTTAGATTGAGCAACAAAGGCAGTAACACAATTTGGATTAAAGCCAAGAGTAGCGTTAAAACAATGACATCGATCACTGGCGTTTCCTCAGGTTTGAAAGTCACCACAATCTAGCATCAATCGGCCTTTGTAGGAAAAGAGCAGGTCAATCTCAAAACTTGACTAAAGCTTGAGCACCTTTCGCCCAAAAGCCGTGCCGGCAAAAAGATGCGCGCCCCGTGCCTTCAACTGCTGTCGGCGATGACTAAGCCGATACGGCAGCGCTAGGAGCGCAGGCGTTGCAATCAGTGTCAAAATCGATGCGAACGCCATCCCTGACACAATCGCCTGAGACAAGGGCACCCACAACATAGACAGCATACTGCCGTAGGTCACACTTCGATTCACCATATCCACACTAAAATTCATGGCCAACGGCAAAAGGCCAAAGATCGTCGTCAAGGTCGTCAATAAAACGGGGCGTAGACGCAGGGTTCCTGTTCGAACGATCAACAGGATCGGGTCAGCGCCAGGGTGGTTCCGTCGAAGCTCATTAAAGCTATCAATCAACACAATATTATTATTCACCACGATGCCGGCCAAAGCGACGATGCCGATTCCCGTCAGGAGCGAACTAAAGGGGTTGCCAGTAATCATCAGACCAATCAACACACCAGCAGTCGACATCACGACGGCGAACAAAATCAGCGCCGACTGATAAAAGCTGTTGAACTGAGTCACCAAAAGTACAAACATCAGCAGGAGTGACAAGCCAAACGCAAATGCTGTAAATGCCTGTGATTCCTGTTGCTCCTCATCCGCCCCTCTGAACGTGACGGTAACGCCAGGATCAAAATTCTGCGTCTCGAGCCAAGCCTGTAGCTCTTTGACCTTTGAATCAGCGAGCACATCTCGACCGACATTTGCTTTGAGATATTCAACCGGTATTGAATTGTAGCGTTGTGTTTGACCCACACTTTGCACTGCCTCGACGGTCACAAAGTTAGAAATAGGCACCATGCCAGACGGTGTAGACACCTTTAATTCATCAATGGCTTTAATACCGCGGTTTTCATAGGGATAGCGCACGCGGATATCAACGGCGTCGTCACTTCGGTCAGGTCGGTACTCACCAATTTTGATGCCTCCCGTCAGCAATTGCACCGCCACGCCGACTGAAGTCACATCCGCGCCGAACATCGCGGCTCTCGCCCGGTCAACATTGAGTCGCCACTCAATGCTCGGCTTAGCCCGCGTGTCTTCGATATCGATGATACCCGAGGTGCGCTCCATCTGATTTCGAACTCGATCTAATGCGGGTGCCAAAAGTGAACGATTGTAAGCCGCTACTTCTACCTCGATGGGTTTTCCTTGCCGCGGGCCTTGCTCCATAGCTTGGATCTCAACTGTGATGCCGGCAAGCACCTCAGATTTGCGTCGTATCTCATCGAATATTGCACCGATCGACTGGGTTCGATCGTTTTCCGGGAGCATTTGCATGAAAATACTGCCAATTTCTCCGCCGCTCGGATTTGAAAAAGCGTAGGTATTCATCTCACCGATACCGTCAACATCCAAGATAATTGATTCCACTTCACCAACCAGAGCACTGGCTTCATCGACCGAATAATTTCCCAGCGCTTTGACTTCGACCCTGGCAAATTGAGGTTCAGCGTTGGAGTAAAAAATGACACCGTTTCCGTAGTGGCTGTAAGCAACAAAGCTGCTGATTAAAACACTGACGGTCACGAGCAGCGTGATCAGCACATGATGGCTACACCACCAAAGGACTCGCGCGTAAAATCCAACGGGCCCAGTCATTGCCAAGGGGTCTCCGGTCTCCATCACCTTTAACTTTTTTAAAAAGCTCTCCTGCCCTGCGCCCGCGCGCCCAAACAGAGCCCCGAGGGCCGGCCCAAAAATGAGGGCATAAATGAGACTGCCTGCCAATACTGCAAACACTGTGATAGGTAGGTACCGCATGAATTTTCCAACCATCCCTGGCCAAAACATCAGCGGAAGAAAAGCAGCGAGAGTTGTTGCGATCGAGGCAACCACTGGCCAAAACATTCGCTTGGCAGCCGCTGAGTAGGCTTGCCGGCGGTGTCCTCCCTCCAGCATTAACCGATCTGCATACTCAGTGACCACAATCGCGCCATCGATCAACATGCCTAGGGCCAAAAGCATGCCGAACATCACCATAAAGTTATACGTAAAACCAATGACATTTAAAATGGTGATCGCAAAAAGCAGCGATAAAGGAATCCCTAAGCCAACGATCAAACCAGAACGAAATCCCATTGCTGCGACCACGATCACCATCACTAAAGCCAGCGCTGTAAGAATATTGCCCTGCAACTCATTGACTTGCGTGATCGCCCACGGCGCCTGATCGGTGGTGTAGATGATATCAATCTGACCGGGTAGTTCAGCCTTAGCAGCTTCAACAACACCTTTGGCTGCAGCAACCGTATCTATGATGTTGCCACGACTTCGCTTCATCACGTTGATCGAAATCGAAGGCTTCCCATTGACCCGAGCGTAGCCACCCCGGTCTTTGAAGCTGCGGCGAATCGAGGCCACATCGCGGAGCGTAATCGCCGCATTATCGGCGGTCTTAATCGGCAAGTCGTTTAAATCACGGACTTCCTCGACGATGCTGGGCACTTTAAATGCGAACCTACCTTGACCGGTATCAAGGCTGCCAGCCGGAACCAGGCGATTATTACGCGCAAGCACGCCGGCGAGCTCCTCGCCAGAGAGGCCATAGGCCTCCAGCGCACCCGGGTCAATGATAATTTCTAAGACTTCTTCGCGATTGCCTCTGAGCTCAGCCTTTAGAACATCGGGAAGGGCTTCAATTTTGTCGCGAACATCGAGTGCCGCATAGTAAAGCATCCTCTCGGGCACGCCCTCGCCAGTGAAATTGATTTGCAAAACCGGAAAATCATCCGTGGATTGCTCTTCAATACTGGGTTCCTCGGCAGTGCTCGGCAGCTCTACACGGGCGCGATCGACGGCCTCCCGAACATCGGTTGCGGCTTGCTCGAGATCGATCGCAACGTCGAATTCAACAACGACTGTGGCACTATTTTCACTCGCATAGCCCTCAATTTCTTCGACGCCCTCGATACTTCGCAATTCATTTTCGAGCGGCAGAACAAGAAGACGTTCGGCATCTTCTGACGAAATACCTTCATTGAAGACATTGATCACGTAAATCGGTACAGCAATACTGGGGTCACTCTCAATCGGAATGGCTCTGAGGCTGGCAATGCCGGCGATCAGCACCATTGCCATCAAGAGCAACGTGGTACGGGGCCGCCCGACTGCTGCATCAATGAGTCTGTTCACAAGGCAGCGCGACCCATAGCGCCAGTTCCAGCTTGCCGGACAGAGACCCGCTCTCCTGCAATAACGCTCTGCTGGCCTACAACGATCAAATCAAGAACATCCGGCAACCCTGTTACCGACACGCCTTGACCCGCTTGAGCCAATATTTCCACGGGATGAAACTCTACAGTGCGCGTTGCTGATACAGCGCGCACCCCGGTTTGACCCAGATCGTCGAGCACCAATAATGCTGAGGAAATATTGTGCACCTTGATGAGGCCTGTGACGATGTCAATCGAGGCGATCAGCCCACTGGCAATAGCAAAGTCTGAATTCTCGACCAAAGCTTCGACTGGATAGGTTCGGGTTCCAGATTGGGCAACATGACCGATAAAAGATACCTGCCCAGAAATTTCACGGCCGTTGGAAAGCTTCGCACGCACCTCTTGTCCAACTTTAAGCTCAGCGCGGTCACGCTCCGAGACTTGCCCGATCAGCAACATGGGATCGAGATCAACCAAAGAAACGCATTGGGATCCGGGTGAGGCAAGTTGTCCTACCTCCATAAATGTTTCTTCAACAATGCCTGCAAAGGGCGCCTTGATTTTCAGCTGGGATTGTTCAAGCTGCCGGCGCTCAACACGTGCTTGTGCTGTCGCCATCGCAGACTCAGATGAGGCAATCACGGCTTCTGACTGGAGCCCTCGAGCGGCAAGTTGCTGAACGCCCTTCAGGTCGAGCTCTGCCTGAGCAAGTCCTGCTAACGCTTCCTTTAAGTTCGCCTCTCGGTCCTCGACTGCGATCTCACAAAGAATATCACCACGTTCGACCCTGTCTCCGCGTTCAACCCTTCGCTCCGCCACCAGCCCACCAACTTGGGCCTGGACCGATACCGTTCGCTTATTTTGAGTACGCCCGCGCAGCGTAATGACTCGCTTTTGCTCTTGAGCAAAGCTCGTGCTCACGCGCACTTGGCTCGCTGGCCGATCATCGGTTGTAACTCTCAGACGCTCGTTTTTATCTGCAATACTTTTTGGCACCGACACAGCTGTGTCTTTCAGATAACCAGAACCAAGCCATCCAATTACAATGGCCGCAATGAGTGCGGCTGTAAAATAGGTTTTACGCATGCGCGAACTATACAGAACCTTGCTTTTTTTTTCCTAGTTTTTATCCCAATAATAAATAGATCCTGATTTCACGAGCCAAATTTGCGCGCTATTGGCTTCTTAGTCGACGGGAACGTCTCAATCCTTTTCAATCATCAGTCTCGATGGGTGTCTATCTAGTCTGATTCCCATAAAGTCAATTGACTTGACCACCCATCACGGTACAATTGCGCTTCCTGAATTGCGGGTGTTTAGCTCAGTTGGGAGAGCGACGGCCTTACAAGCCGTAGGTCGCAGGTTCGACCCCTGCAACACCCACCAAGTTTTCTTTGTTGGAGCGGTAGTTCAGTTGGTTAGAATACCGGCCTGTCACGCCGGGGGTCGCGGGTTCGAGTCCCGTCCGCTCCGCCAACATCTTGTTTTTATTATATATTATTTTTTTCGCTGAACGCTTCTTGCGCCTTCCTTCTCGTTCCCTCAGTTTATCACGAAGCAGCCCACCTTTGTTCTGTATCAGACGGTTCAAGATATGAAAAAGCCAAGCTTTTTGGGACAACTGTGGCCTAATTGTGTATTCACACAATGCCGAATCCAGATGGGTGGTAGCTAATCCATTTCTACCCTACCCACCAGCCACTTTCGGCACATCAGCACCCCACCCCCGAGGCACCCCCACTTAACCAGATGGGACTCCTAGCATTTGTATGTCTTACTAATGTGGACGAACCATGGAGATGTAACCCATTTCCGCTTGAACGACTGTATTTTGCTTTACAGCATTGCCAAGCAAGATAAGCTTTAAGTCATGCAATGCATCTACTCAGCAAACTATTTCGACGACAGACGTGGCTTTCGCTATTACGTTCGTGATTTAGATCTTGATTCCGCTACAGCACTTAGAGATGACATCCATCATGCGGGCAGAGAGTTAATTCAGGATAAATCCTACGAACAAGGGATCGAATTATTGATGATTGCTGCCCATTGCGGTGACATCGAAGCGCAGCGAGCGAAGTAGCGTTACCAGACTCAGCGACTTGGAGAGCAAGAGCCTACAGGGCTACCAGCAGTACCGTCAGCAGAAGGGCGCCAAAAACGTCACCATCAGAAATGAGCAAGCCACCATTAACGCTCTGTGCAAATGGGCGTTTGATGAGGGCTTGCACTCAGTGCAGCACTACGTGCTTCCTGGTCTTTTGCTCAAAACAGTGATTCGGTCCTCGGCATACAATGCCGTAAGCTTCATTGCTAGCTCGTCATCGATTGGATATTTTCAAAGTCTCGAAGTTCATGGGTCATCTCCACAGCCAGTCAATCAGCTCGACTGTCGTTGAACTTTGCTGAGTTTGGTTGTCCAAGTGATGAGAACTTAAGATCCTTCGTGAGTGCGTTTGGTAAAGAAAAATGGCGCGAATATTATTGTTAGAGGACGATGCTCAGCTCTGCAAATGGGTAGCCAAAGGTCTTGGTGAGAAGGGCCACACCGTAGACAGGTTTTTCTCTGGTGCTCATGCTTTGACCGCGGCGACACAAGAAACCTACGACTTATTGATATTGGACAGAATGGTTCCTGACGTCGATGGGCTGAAGCTCTTAAAAACTTTAAGGGCCATGGGGGACAAGACGGCGGTG
>CALIKQ010000005.1 GCA_938017975.1 uncultured Pseudomonadales bacterium
TCCCAAGGGTATGGCTGTTCGCCATTTAAAGTGGTACGCGAGCTGGGTTTAGAACGTCGTGAGACAGTTCGGTCCCTATCTGCCGTGGGCGTTTGAGATTTGAGAGGAGCTGCTCCTAGTACGAGAGGACCGGAGTGGACGAACCTCTGGTGTTCCGGTTGTGATGCCAATTGCATTGCCGGGTAGCTATGTTCGGACAGGAGAACCGCTGAAAGCATCTAAGCGGGAAGCCCCCCTCAAGATTAGATCTCACTGGGACCTAGAGTCCCCTAAAGAGCCCTCGAAGACTACGAGGTTGATAGGCGGGATGTGTAAGCGTTGTGAGGCGTTGAGCTAACCCGTACTAATTGCTCGTGAGGCTTGATCATATAACTTGAGTGTATTCGTTGTAAGGCTACGGCCGAGCATGAAAACAACGGTTATTGAAAGGATATGCCTTAGAAGAAAGTCGAGTACTGAATTGCTAATTTAGGTTGCCCAAGGGCACCTGACTAGACGGTTCAGGAAAGATTGGATGTCAATCACTTGTTTGCTTTTTTAAAGACCCAAGCGGTGGCTATGTCCCATGGACGCAGCACATCACTCGGTAAACGAATTGCCCGATGGGCACTCAGTTTGCCTGACGACAATAGCGAGTTGGTACCACCTGATCCCATTTCGAACTCAGTAGTGAAACGACTTAGCGCCGATGGTAGTGTGGGGGATCCCATGTGAGAGTAGGTCATTGTCAGGCATTTATCCAAAACCCTCGATAGAGTCTATCGAGGGTTTTTTTTTGTCTTGTTTTTCTTGCCTCTCCGTTTGTCGTCCCTGCTCTTAAAGTCTCTGATTTTAGGACCCACTGTAAGATAATGACTGGTCTCGATGGAATTTCTTCTGTTGGTCAGAAATGGCCGGTTATCCCAGTCAAATCAATCGTTAAAAGTAATCGAAATTGATATTCCATTCGTAGCTTTTATTAGGTATGTTTGGATTGTCGCAGCAGTATGGGCGGTGGTGAAAAAGAGTGTGAGGTTTGTGTGCTGTGGGTGGTAACTGCTACTCGGGCGTTAATTAATACAAAAGGAGGGGTTTCATGCAATTTTTAGCTGATGGTGACCTGGTAGGGGTCACGTTTTGGATCGTATCGATCGCGATGATCGCGTCGACGGTCTTTTTCTTGTACGAAGGAATGAACGTTAAGCGTGAGTGGCGTTTGTCAATGCTGGTTGCTGGCCTAGTAACATTGGTGGCTGCGGTGCACTACATTTATATGCGTGATTACTGGGTGGTCAATAATGCCAGTCCAGTCGTTTACCGCTATATCGACTGGCTAATTACAGTTCCGCTACTGATGATTGAGTTTTATATTATCTTAAAAGCCGTTGGTGCTTCTGTAGGTAACGGTTCCTTCGTTCGACTCTTGGTTGGAACCCTGGTCATGCTTATCTTCGGATACTTAGGTGAAGCTGGCATCATGGGCACAACGCTTGCGTTTATCCTCGGTATGGTTGGATGGGCAGTCATCATTTACGAAATCTTCGCGGGTGAAGCCGGAAAAGCTGCTGCGGCAACAGAGAGCGTGAAGGCCGCTTTCGGTTACATGCGATTAATCGTTCTTGTAGGCTGGGCGATATATCCGATCGGCTACGTGATGGGTTACATGATGGGCGGTGTTGATGAGGGCACGCTCAACATGGTCTATAACCTCGCAGATTTTGTGAACAAGATTCTGTTTGGTTTGATCATCTGGAACTTAGCCTACAATGATTCTGCCGAGGGCAGTCATTGAGAGACGAGTAGAGTGTTAGAAAAAACCCCGCAATAGCGGGGTTTTTTTTGTCGTAATTTCAGCTGGGTGGAATTAGGGGCTTAGCTTTTCTATGGATAGCGTTATTTAGCGAAGCTGTCGGCTCGTGTTGTGTCATCGCGAAGATTGTGTTGATTCCTTTTGGGGAGCGGAAACCAAGAATTTCTGCCAACCAGCGGTTCGACGCGTTTCTCTTGGATGCATAAATTGTTGAATTATTATGAGATTGGGTTTGTTTGATGGCCAAACATTTACCTCCGGCATGTCTCCTCGGCGGGGTGCAAGTGGGCTGAGCCGATCTTCCTGGGTCAGTTAAAGCTAGAGGCAGGGCGTGGATTTAGCGGGTGGGTTGACCAGAAGCCATGCGGCTAAAGCTTTTGTTAGCAAACTCGACCGAGTAGCCACCATCAAAACGGGGGTCAGGTAGATAATAATCGGTGCTGATCATTTGGGCGCCAGACTTAAACGCGGCATCCCTTCGATCAGTGTTGTTGCTTCTTGCCTCTAAAGTATCGGCGTCCGCTCGCGTTCTGACGAGATAGCCCTGATGAACGGCCAGCTGAATATCTTGCTGCAGTTGAATTGGATCGTTGAGCACGAGAAATGCTGCTTGAGGGTGACCAAGGCCGGGTGTCCCGAAGAACAATGAAGCCATGGTCTCGGGGTCTAGCGCGCGATACGGCGCCAGCTTTTCCTCGGATTCGTCAAAGACCAGGATATATTTTCCGCGTAATCGATCGATGGATGGCCAGCCCCGGGTCTCTACCGCTTTAGCGAGTGTGGGCAGATTGCCTTGAAGCGCAGCAGGGGTAAAAATTCTTGCCGGGCCTAGTGCATCTGTGAATTCAGCGGCCAGTGCCAAAAACGCCTTTTCTCCGAACAGTTTTGGTTGAGTGAAACCCGGTAGATCAATGATCTGGTCTTTAAGATTAAGCGTGAGAACAATGGGTAAATGACTAGGATTCGCCATGGAGAATTCTGCGAAGATATGTAGGCAGTCGCTCAATCTTTGGCAATGACTTCGGAAATCGATGTCCTGGACGTGCATGACCTTAAAGTCTGAATCTTCAGGGTCCTCGATGGTTGAAAGGGATTGACTGGGTTTCCCGAACGGCCATTGCTCGCCCAAGGGCGTGTCGTATCGATTGCCTTCTGGGTCGTAGAAGATGTCAAGCTCAAACAGTCGTAAACCCAAAGCGAGCTGGGTTTCGATGGGCGAATGATGGTAGTCCAAGCTCTTGGCGACGGCGCTATCGAAAATGCCTAGCCAAGTCATCAAACGATTGTCCAATGCTCTTTTGTAACTATTGTGAGAGCCAATGTATTGCAATTCACTGAGTTTGGTATCACCGAGCGTTGGCAAGTCCTCGTCAGAGTTGACCAAAGGAGGAGTGAGGCAGAATAGAAAAATGCCCAGGGCGTAGAGAGTGGATCGATGCGTAAAGATAGGGACGCGAGGCATGATAGGGTTGCTGTTTAGTTCGGCTGAGCTGGCAAACGATTCTGGTGCCTCTTAGCGCAATTATCAACTTTGGCTTGCGATTACTGAAGATATCATGGGATGGAACGGTCACTGAAAGCTATTGACCGGAGACATAAAAGTGTAATTTTGATCTTTTTAGCGTGCAATTGTTGTGGGTGGTCGGTAATGGTAGATGGTCATGTTTAACTCTAGGCTAGCTGTGGCAAAAGATTTTTTTGGAATGCGATCCTAGATTGGGAAGATCTAAGTGCGACGAGTAGAATAGAAAATGGTCTGGCAGACTGATTTTGGGCCAGATGAAGGTGGAGGATGAGCGATGAGAATTCAAATGAGAAACAGCAGATGGGATAAGGCGTCAAGGGCCGGTTTTCAGGTCATCGGACTTTTACTCTTGACCGCTTTGATGAGCTGCGGCGGCGGTTCGAGTGGCTCGAGCGCGGTGACGCCGGTAGCCAGTGGTGGTTCTTCTGGGTCAGGTAGCTCAGGAGGAAGTGGTTCTTCAGGCGCTTCCGATTCGGGCTGGGTTGAGGGCGAATACGGTGATGCGTTTGATTATGACAACCAATGCGAGGTGCCGCGTGCGGGCGCCGATTTCTCCGACATTCAAGGTAGTGTCACGGATGAGAACTTTTGGATTCGCGCCTACAGTTTTGACACTTACCTTTGGTACGACGAAATCGATGACGTCGACCCCGGCACTGTTGATGACACAGAGGTTTACTTTGATTTGATGAAAACAGAGGCCTTGTCGCCTTCAGGTAATCCCAAGGATAAATTTCACTTCACCTATGACACTGAGGAATGGGAGAAGCTGTCCCAGTCAGGAGTCTCTGCTGGCTATGGCGTTGAGTTTTTTAGGGTTCAATCATCACCTCCAAGGCAGTGGCTGGTGGCTTTTACTGAGCCCGACACCCCTGCTGGAAACGCCGGGCTCAAACGGGGGTGGGAGATTGCTGAGATCGATGGCGTTGATTTTGTATCGGGAAGCGATACCGATACGCTCAATGCGGCGCTCTTCCCCGAAAGTTTGGGGGAGGTCCACAATTTTGTCTTTCGGGATGTAACTTCAGGCGAGACCGCTGCTTTTGATTTGGAGAGCCAAGAAATCACCTCAACGCCTGTGCAGTTTGAGCGGGTTCTAACGGAAGGAAGCGATAAGGTTGGTTATCTGTTATTCAATGATCATATCGCAACGGCCGAGGGGCAATTGATGAATGCTTTTGAAAACTTTAAGGATGAAGGCATCACCGAACTGGTCCTAGACATGCGTTACAACGGGGGTGGTTATTTGGACATAGCAAGGATGTTAGCGTCGATGATCGCCGGAAGTGAGGCGATCGACAAAACATTCAGTGAGCTTAAGTTTAATGACAAATATCCGGATCAAAACCCGATTACGGGCCGGGAGCTCTCGCCATCAAGGTTTACCTCCAGCGCCCCAGGCATCGACTCGAGTCTGCGTGGTACAGCCTTGCCGCTACTCGGCCTTGATCGAGTGGTCGTGATTTCGGGGTCAGGGACCTGCTCAGCCAGTGAGGCGGTCATTAATGGTCTGCGCGGCGTGGGTGTTGACGTTGTTTTGATTGGTGATACGACCTGTGGCAAGCCTTATGGGTTTTACGGCATCGATAATTGCGGCACAACCTATTTCACCATTCAATTTAAAGGTGTGAATGCGACGGGTTTCGGCGATTATACCGACGGGTTTTCGCCGCCTGCAGCAGAGAATCCGGGGGTTGAATTGCCGGGATGTGCTGTTGCTGATGACCTCAGAAATCCCTTGGGCGATGCAAATGAGGAGCGGTTATCGACTGCCTTAAATTATATTGCGACCGGTTCCTGCGGTGACAATGCTTCCGGCGAGCAGTCAAAGCCCTCGCATCCTCTCAGTAATTTAAAGGGGCAGGTGGTCAAGCCGAAGCCGTTATCGGGTGCCTTAATGCGCTGAGTCGCAAGCGATGTGGGCATTGAAGCTTGCACAGCCGCGGAGAAAACCCGAGCCTCCCTATGAGGGTTCGAAATCTCATAGGGAGGCTCGGGTATTGCGCCGCGCTAACGTCAGGTGTGAGCCAGTCCCTGGACGTCATATGAGGTTTCGCTCAGCGCTTAATTAGAACAGTGCCATGTCCATCACAATGTCTTAGTTAGGCAGCGAGCGAGGCAAAGTCTGTCTTACAGAAAGCGGTTCCAAAAAAAGACCACTTTACAAAGCTACGGCCAGAGCAAAATGCCTCCGATCGCCCTTAGGGCCATCTTTTGAAGGGATTTGGGTGGGTGATGACGTCTGCCTAGCTCGTGCGATAATGGTGTTGGGTCGATGCGGCAACAGGGAGAAACCATGGATCGTTATAAACTGATATTCGACACGGACCCAGGCATTGATGATGCCGTTGCCTTGCTGTTACTGCACGCGATGCCTAGCGTTGACCTTCAGGGGATAACGACGGTATTTGGCAATGCTTCGATCGAGGACTGCACCCGCAACGCGCTCTATATTTGTGAGCGTTTCGGTTTGCCCTACGGGGTTTTTCAGGGTGCCGGGGTCTCCTTTCTGGGGGCTGAGGAAGAAGATTATCCTGACTTTGTCCATGGTCGCGATGGGTTAGGTGATGTTGGATTTTCGCCGCCGTCTAGGCTTCCCGCAAAGATTTCCGCTGCTGATTTCATTGTGCAAGCTGCAAGAATGTCGAGTGACCCCATCGAAATTTTGGCGGTTGGCCGAATGACGAATATCGCTCGAGCATTTGAGATCGCGCCGGATATAAAGTCGAAGATTCGTAGGGTCGTTATGATGGGTGGCGCCGTGGGTGTTGCCGGGAATGTTACTGAGTGGGCCGAGGCCAACATTTATGGTGATCCAGAAGCGGCGGACCATATTTTTATGAGCGATGTGCCTGTGTTGATGGTAGGTCTTGATGCGACGCTGATGCATCAGATTAGCAGAACTCAGCTGGCAACGCTGACGGATGACCTTGGAGATGCGGGAGAATTTATATGGCAGATTAAGCAGCACTATTTAAATTTTTATGCATCCAAAGGCGTTTTTGATGGATTCCCTATTCATGATGCAACAGCGGCTCTGGCCATGATCTTTCCCGATGATTTTGAGATTGCAGAGGGAGACCTGCGGTGCGTGACAGCGGGAGATCAGCGAGGGAGGACCATTTTCTCGGAGCGGCATGGTGGGCATCATCAAGTCGCGCTGTCTGCACAAGGGACAACCTTGTGGCGTCGTTTCAATGCTTTGATGCACGCCCAGTTTGGCGTGGACTCGTCAAAGACGGTCTAATAGAGCCTTCAGCTGATTTAGAGCCTTCAGCGAGGCTAGTGTCTTCAGCTGATACAGAGCCCTTAGCCGGCGCAGCGTCTTCACTTGGTAAAGCACCCTATCGATAGCCCGGGTAGAGAACCCTCCTCAAAAACTTTTAGAAGGACTAAACCGCGGCTTCGTCCAGGGGATCCCCATAAATTGATGTAAGCATCAAAGCGATAAGTCTAATGGATAGTTGAAAACAACCGCTCGATCAGTGGGGTTATAGACCAAACGATTCTTTTGGTTGTGAGCCTATAAATGACCTGCACCCGGCGCGAGATTTAGAAGCTTTAATCACACATTCGAGCAAATCCAGACGGGGAGAAATCGTGCCGCAAAGAGCCCCAGCTGACTATGAATAAAGAGTGGAGTTTCGCTGAAAAATAGTACAAAATGCCGCGCTCGTTGGAGCTAGGGGGGGTTCCTAGCTGAGACGACAGGAGCCGGGGTTGGGCACTCAGCGCATGAAAAGGGTGTGAAGACGACGGTCTTTTAATGTGTGAGACCCAACAGGTTGAACTTGTGCCGGAGCGGGTAGGTGGAACCAAAAAATGGAGAAATTCTATGAAAGTAGATTTTAAATTGGCAAAGAAAGCAGGTTTGCTTGGCGGGCTAAGCACGCTAGCACTGCTGGCGTTGCCGACTGTGTCTGTCAGTGCTTTTGGCGCTGACGAGGTAGAAGAAGTAGTTGTTGTAGGAACAAGACGTGAAGCACGCTCGGTTGGAGACTCTCCCGCGCCTGTGGATATTATTTCCGGATCAGATTTTGTGAACCAGGGTTCTGGTGATTTGCAAGATATGATCAGAACGTTAGTCCCATCATTTAATGTCAACACCCAGCCCATCAGTGATGCGGCAACGTTGGTTAGACCGGCCAACCTGCGAGGCCTTCCACCAGATGACATGCTCGTTTTGACCAACGGCAAGCGTCGTCACAGAGGGGCGGTGATTTCGTTTCTTGGGGGCGGTGTTGCCGATGGTGCTCAGGGTGCTGATATTTCGGCGATACCTTCGATTGCTTTGAAGAAAGTCGAAGTACTTCGTGATGGTGCTGCAGCTCAGTATGGTTCGGATGCCATCGCTGGTATTATGAATTTCGTATACCGAGACGAAGCAGAAGGCGGTGAAATTCAGATCCGAACTGGGGAGTACTCAGAAGGTGATGGCGGTATGTGGCGGGTGGCAGCCAATGTTGGTATGCCTTTCACTGCAGACGGATTCGCCAACTTCTCTGTTGAACTCCAGGATAGCGAGGCAACCTCTCGCAGTGTTCAACGAGCTGATGCGCAAGCACTGTTCAACGGCGGTAACAGCAACATTTGGAACTCTCCCAATCCAGCGCAAATCTGGGGTTCCCCTGAAGTGAGTGACGACGTGAAATTCGTGGCTAACATCGGGCTCGACCTTGATTCATCAAAGAAGTTCTACTTGTTTGGTAATTACGCAGAGCGAAAAGTGCTCGGTGGGTTCTACTTCAGAAACCCAACTAACCGTGGCGGAATCTTCTCTGCTGACGGCGGCGCAACCCGTTTGGTTGGTGATTTAGGAGAAGCTGCAGGCGGGGAAAGAACTTGTCCAGTCGTTGCAGTACCTGAATCGGGTGCAGGTTCGGCTTCCGACACGGCGCTTGCGGAGATTAAGGCAAATCCAAACTGTTTCGTTTTTAACGAAGTCTTCCCTGGTGGATTTACACCGAGTTTTGGTGGCGGCGTTTCAGACTGGTCGATTGCGACGGGCATCAGCGGTAGCACCGATAATGGCTTGATGTATGACCTGAGTGTCAGCATTGGCGAGAATCGTGCAGATTACTATATCGAAAATACGCTCAATGGTTCGCTCGGACCGGATTCTCCGACCGCTTTTAACCCAGGCAGTTATGTACAATTAGAGAAGACAGTGAATGCTGACTTCAGCAAGGGTTTCCCTGTTGATAGCTTTGCGTCTGATCTGAACGTTGCATGGGGCTTTGAGTATCGCGAGGAGCAGTTCACGGTTGTTTCGGGTGACGAAGCAAGTTGGGAAATTGGTCCCTATTTCACTCAGGGTTTCGGTATAGGCTCTAACGGTTTCGGAGGCTTCTCGCCACAGATGGCTGGAGTTTGGGATCGAGGAAACTTCGCTGTCTATGTGGATTTAGAAGCGGATGTCACCGAATCGTTCCTGTTGGGTTTTGCAACGCGGTACGAAGATTTTGATACCTTCGGTTCAACCAGCAATAGCAAGATCTCTGCTCGATTTAAAATCACCGATGACTTATCGATTCGCGGAACTGCAAGTACAGGTTTCCGAGCACCCACGCCGGGTCAGGCAAATATTGCCAATATTTCCACGGTGTCAGGTGCTGATGGTGTCCTGTTTCAGCGCGGAACTTTGTCTCCAACGAATCCAGTCTCTGTGTTCTATGGTGGTAAAGAGCTGACACCTGAAGAGTCGGAAAGCATCAGCTTGGGCTTGGTTTGGGACGTAACAGATTCATTGTCAGTGACGCTTGACGCCTACCGCATTGAGTTAGCAGACCGAATCACTCAGGGCGACGAAGTCAATGTCTCCGATGAAGATATTGCAACGTTGACTAATTTGGGTGTAACGGGAGCGGGTGACCTGACTACGTTTAAGTTTTACGTCAACGACTTTGACACGACGACAACAGGTTACGACTTAGTGGCAACCTATGGTGCCGAGATGTTCAGTGGCAGCACTGAATTCACCTTTGTCCTAAGCGATGTTGAAACTGAAGTTGACCGAAGCAAGAATGGTCTGGTCGGACAAGGTTTCATCAATCGACTCGAGAAATCCTTACCTCAAACGCGGTGGAATCTATCCGCTGTCCATCTCAACGGAGATTGGAGAGTATTGGCTAGAATTAACTCAATTGATGGATTTTGGACGGAGACCAGCGGTGACATCGACGGTATGGTAACAGTTGACTTAGAAGTTGCTCGTGACTTTGGTATGTACAACGTCACGCTCGGTGCGCAAAATGCGTTTGATGAGTACCCTGATGAGGAAGCACAATTCCTACAGGATGCCATTGGAATGCGATATCCAGAAGCTGCGCCGTTAGGTTTCAATGGTGCGTTTTACTACCTGAAGTTAGGAATCAATTTCTAGGATCAGTGTGGTTACTAAAAAGGGCACATCAGTGCCCTTTTTTTTGTCAAAAATTTAAGGCGCTAATGCCTTAGAAGTCTACAGACGTCGTAGCAGCTCGACCGCAGCCTCCTGGTGGTGGGCCTTCAGGCGATTAAGGTCGATCCCGGGCAAGCAGCCGTCTTGGACGCACCATCGACCGTTAATCATCACGTGTTCGGCCTTGAATGTACCCGAGAGTAGAAGGCTCGCTATGGCGTCATGATTGCCCGAATGCTGGATTTCATCGACTTTAAAAAAGGCGAGGTCGGCTACTTGCTCCGGCGCCAGAACGCCGAGCTCTGGGCGGTTAATTGCAAGTGCCCCGTTTCGGGTCGCCCAATTTAAGGCGTGGCGAACCTCAACACGTTCGCTGCCATATTTGAGACGTTGCAATAAAAGTGCTTGTCGCGCTTCTAAAATCAGGTTGGAACTGTCATTTGAAGCTGAGCCATCAACACCAATGCCGATGTTTACGCCAGCCTTTTCAAGATCCAGTGTTTTGCAAACCCCGGACCCTAAAATCATATTCGAGGATGGGCAGTGCGTGATCCCAACGCCGGCTTGGCCCAGACGTTTTATCTCGCCGGGTTCAAAATGAATTCCGTGCGCTAGCCAAGTATTGGGCCTAAGCCAATTCACCTCTTCTAGATAATCCAAGGGTCTCTGGCCGTAGAGACCCTCGCAGAAGGCATTCTCATCGAGGGTTTCGGCTAAGTGGGTGTGAAGGCCTGCGCAGAAGTCCTGGGCTAAGGCGGCGGTTTCGCGCATGAGGCTTTTACTGACAGAAAAGGGTGAGCAAGGGGCTAATGCAATTTGGGTCATTGCGCCTGGGCTCGGGTCATGATGGGCTTCAAGCATTTGTTGACTGTGCTTCAAAATGGCGGTCTCTTGCTGCGTAACGCGATCTGGCGGCAGCCCGCCTTGGGATTGACCTAGGCTCATCGAGCCTCGACACAAAATGCTGCGCAGGCCCAGGGGTTCGACTGCTTCAACCTGAAGGTCCGTTGCGTTTATGAGCTGCTCAGAATAGAGATAGTGATGATCAACTGCGGTTGTGCAGCCGGATAGTAAAAGTTCGCAGGCCGCGATTTGACTGCTTAAGTGGATGTCTTTGTCCGAAAGGTTTGCCCAGATTGGGTAGAGTGCCTCGAGCCATGGGAATAGCGCGCGATTACTGGCCGCTGGTACGGCTCTTGTCAGAGTTTGATAAAAGTGATGATGGCCATTGATTAGGCCGGGTAGAACCACAAGGTTTGAGGCGTCAAAAACCTCATCGAAATCCTCTGGAGGTTGATCAAGCACAGAGAGAATTTTACCGTTTTCGACCAGGAGCCCTGACTCCCCGCCAGTTTCTGGCGTGTATATCGCTTTGGGGTCCTTGATCCAGAGCTTCATGAGGCGTTCGCCTTGGGCTGGAGGCCGCAGCCTCTGAGCACAAAATCGACTAAAAAATCGCTGGTCTCTTGCGCCACAGACTCATCGAATTCGGCTCGGTTGAGTAGAGCCAGCGCCTGAACCTGAAAGTCTGCATAGTGTTGCGTCACTGACCAAACAAGGAAAATTAAGCGTTCGGGATCAATGGGGCGGATTTTTTTGGCCGCAACCCACGCCAATATGACGTGCGCGCGATCTAGAACCCAAGGACGCATATCCGTGCTCAGATAGCGCTTGAGATTGGGTGCACCTTGGATCATCTCATTTGCGAACAAGCGCGAGGCAGCGGGATCAAAGCGTGCCTGGTTGAGCTTCTCTCGGACGAACAGCTCGAGCGCCTCTGCAGGGTCGCTCTCCGGCGTTGCATGATTAAAGGCTTGGTTCCAAGACGCAATTATTTGCTCTAAAACGGCCAGATAAAGTTGCTGTTTGGTTTTAAAGTGGTAATGAATGTTGGGCTTTGGGATGTCGGCTCTGTTGGCCAAGCGCTGCATACGCGCGCCCTCAAAACCAAATTGCGCAAATTCGTCTTTAGCCGCGGACAAGATTTTTTGTTTGGTTTGGTGGGTTGCTTCAGATTCAGCAGGTGTCGGGTTTTCGTTTAAGCTGACCATAAGGATAATTCTATGAATTATTATGAAAACTTTAAAGTGTTATTTTTATTGAATATATTTCGTAAACCGCTACTATTATTAATATAGTTGACCATATGGTCAAAAATATACTGCGATGGCGAGGGAGCGCTCCGTTAGTGAGGAGTCGCGACGTAGATAGATAATCATTGTTGTCGACAGATAATCACGATTTTTCGAGCGTTAGATCTCAGGTTCTCTGGAGTTGGCTTAGAAGCTCAACAGCGCCCTGAATTCCTATGGGCCAGATGACTGACAACCATGGCCTGATGTTAGGCCTTCTAACCATGAATGGTTGATGTGCGGAGGACAGATCTTTTAGCTCCGCGTTCTAACAAAAACCAGCGCAGGAAGTTGGAGGTTCTTGATATGTTTGGTTCATTACAGTTTTCTAATCGAGGTCTTAGTTGATGCAGGTTGTTGTCAATGGCGCTGTAAGAACACTTGTGGGCGAACCCGAGTACACCCTGCTTGATGCGTTGCGACTTGATTTAGGGCTGACTGGCACGAAAGAGGGTTGTCGGTCGGGTGATTGTGGCGCTTGCACGGTCTTGATTCGGGAATCAGGCCAGTTGCCTTTTTATCCGGTGAACAGCTGTATCCTTCCAGTAGGGCAGCTGGAGGGTCAGGAGGTTCTGACTGTAGAAGGGTTGGCGCAAGACGGTGAACTGCATCCGATTCAGGGCGCAATGGTCGATCATCATGGGTCTCAATGCGGTTTTTGTACGCCAGGTTTTGTAATGGCGCTTGCAGGTTGGCTTGAACACCAAAAGATTAAAGATGTAGAGGACCAACCTGCAACCCAAGCCATTCAAGAGGCCATCGCTGGAAACCTTTGTCGATGCACGGGATACCGACCGATTTTAGAGGCCGCCCGCGCAGCACTGCTCAAGCCACTGCCGGTGCTGGGTGTTGGAGCAACCGCTGGGCAGGATGCGCTGAGTGATCCAACGAACCGATCTCTTGCGGAATTGGGCTTAGAGCGCAATCAAAGAGGCCAGATGAACCCAGGAGAGCAAGCGCCTCAGGCTGCTGATCTCGAGCAGTCCAGCGAGATTGCAACCGCCTCACAGACGCTTGGAGACTCGGCGCAGGATCGCGTGGCGGCATTCCGAGTCGGACTCGATCCTAATGGTGGAGGTGCTCGGGCTTTTTATGCGCCCGAAGATTTGGCCTCATTGCATTTGATCTTGAGTGCGCTGCCCGACGCGGTCTTGATTGCCGGCGGGACCGACTTAATGCTGGCGGTGACGCAATCAGGCGGAGCGCTTGGTGATGTCGTGAGTTTGTCCAAAGTTCAGGCGATTCAAAGCATTGAGCTGAACGAGGATTCAGGTGTCATTGGAGCGGGTGCCACTTATTCTGATTTGATGGATTCAGCCAGGATTGCCTGGCCAGAACTACATCGATTTTTATCGCGCCTCGGATCGCCTCAAATCAGAAACCGAGGGACCGTTGGCGGTAATTTGGGTACCGCATCGCCCATCGGAGATATGCTGCCGATCTTGCTGGCGATGGACGCTATGGTCGTCATCAGCAGTGCAAAGGGCGTGACCCGACAGCTATCCATCGGCGATTTTATTCAGGGCTACCGGAAAACAGCGCTTAATCAGAGTGACTATATCCGAGAGGTCCGTATCCAGGGGCTCCAAGATTTTCATCGCTATTATAAGGTGTCCAAACGCCAGGAGGACGATATTTCCTCCGTATCGGTTGCGGTTCGAGTTCAAACCCAAGGTCAATGCATCCGCGATGTGAGCGTCGCCGTCGGTGGTGTTGCCGACAGAGCCCTTCGTCTTGCAGATATTGAGTCGGCCTTCATCGGGAAGTCGCTGACAGAAGCGAGCACTTTGGATATCTCAGCTCTGGTGGGTGAGGTGATCAGTCCGATCAGTGACGTCAGAGCAAGTGCGGCCTATCGGACCGCTGTGACCGCGCGGCTCATCCAGAGAGCGATGATCGAAGCGTCCGGAGATTCAATGGCAACAATTTATGAGGCCGCCTCCGATGCGTAAGCTAGCAGGAGAAAATCATGCTTCGGCGATGACCGAGTCACTTGGGAAAGCGCGACCCCACGAGTCGGCGTTGCAGCATGTGACCGGTGCTGCCCTTTATGGTGACGATACGCCTTTGCCGAGCGATGTCCTTTATGTCGCGACGGGTCAGTCCCCTGTCGCGGCGGGCAAAATTTCTGAAATCAACCTTGCGCAAGTGAAGCGCAGTTTAGGGGTTGTTGACGTTTTAACGGCGGCTGATGTTCCGGGTTCCAATGATGTTTCGCCGGTTTATACCGGTGATCTATTGTTTGCTGAAGATCGGGTAGATTTTCATCATCAAACCCTCATTGCGGTTGCAGCCACCAGCCAGAAGCTTGCAGAAGCTGCGGCTTCTCGCCTTGAAGTATTGATCGAGCAAGAGACGCCGAGACTCACGGTTGATCAAGCGCTGAATGCAAATGATTTTGTGTTGCCGACGCGAGTGTTTCGAATGGGAGACGCTGCATCGGCAATTGCGAGCGCGGAGCATCAGATCGAAGGACAATTGCATATTCGGGGCCAAGAACACTTTTATCTTGAAGGTCAGGTGGCGGTGGCGGTGCCAACTGAAACCGGCGGTGTCAGTGTCATAACATCGTCACAGCATCCTACCGAGGTTCAAAAATTAATTGCTGATGTACTGGCTGTTCCGATTAATGAAGTGCAGGTGAAGGTCAGGAGGATGGGAGGAGCCTTTGGGGGTAAGGAAACTCAGGCCGCACCGTTGGCCTGTATTGCTTCGCTCTTTGCTGTTCGAACGGGGCGCACTGTGAAATACCGAATGCCGCGCCGGGATGACATGGTGCAGACCGGCAAACGGCATGATTTCGAGGCAAAATATAGCCTTGGCTTTGATTCCCTGGGCCGTCTTCAGGGCGCCGACATTAATCTTTCAGCGCGATGCGGCTACTCGGCAGACCTTTCAGAGGGCATCGTCGATCGTGCGATGTTTCACGCCGATAATGCCTATAGTTTGGGCGCAGCCGAAATCGTTGGTCGTCGCTTAAGAACGCACACGGTATCGAACACGGCGTTCAGGGGATTTGGTGGGCCCCAGGGCATGCTGACCATCGAGTGTGCGCTGGATGAAGTTGCGGACCATCTGCACGAAGATCCCGTGGATATTCGGCTGATCAACCTTTATCGTCCGGATGCCTGTTTTACTCCTTACGGGCAAGAAGTCACAGACTTTCGATTGCGACCGATGATGGAGCAGTTAATTACAGACGCGCGCTATCGTGAGCGACGTGCCGAAGTGACTGCTTTCAATCAGACCTCCACCTATTTGCGCAAGGGGTTAGCGCTGACACCTGTAAAATTTGGCGTGGCTTTTACGGCAACTCATCTCAACCAGGCGGGTGCGCTGATCCATATTTACACCGATGGAAGCGTAATCTTGAATCATGGGGGCACTGAAATGGGCCAGGGGCTTTTGACCAAAGTGCAGCAGGTCCTTGCGGGCGCTTTTGGCATCACCGTCGATCGTATCAAGGTCACAGCTGCCGCAACCGATCGGGTCCCGAATACGTCGCCCACAGCCGCCTCATCGGGTACCGACCTTAATGCCATGGCCGTCCTTGATGCGGCTGAGACCCTAAAGCAACGGCTGTCGAGCTTTTTAATTTCTCAAGGTGCCGGTAGTGACATCCGTTTCGGAGGAGATCAGATCACTGACGGTCAAACAGTTTGGTCTTGGCTTGACGTCATTCAGCGCGCTTATTTGAACCGAGTATCACTCTCAGCAACGGGCTTTTATAAAACCCCTGACATCTATTTTGATAAAGAGGCGGGTCGCGGTAGGCCTTTTTATTATTATGCCTTTGGGGCTGCCTGCACGGAAGTTGTTGTTGACTCAACTACCGGTGAGCACCGAGTGACCCAAGTCGATATCCTTCATGATGTGGGGCGTTCGATTAACCCTGCGATCGATCGAGGACAGATCGAAGGGGGTTTCGTCCAAGGGATGGGTTGGCTGACCACTGAGGAGTTACTGTGGAATAACAGTGGCGAATTGATGTCGAACAGTCCGTCAAATTATAAAATTCCGACCGCGTTTGATGTTCCAGAGCGATTTAATGTTGCGCTCTATCAGAAGGACAACCCAGAGGCGACGGTGTATCACAGTAAGGCGGTGGGAGAGCCGCCTTTGATGCTCGCGATTTCTGCTTGGTGTGCATTGCGCGATGCTTGTCGCAGGCCCGGGGAGCAATTACCTGCATTGGGAGTTCCGGCGACGCCTGAGCAAGTGTATTGGGCAATGACGGGTGAGCGATCTCACGCGCAAAGGAGGGACTTACAATGAGTGCTTGGCAAGACGCAATCGCAACGTGCCATAGAGCCGGTGAAGGCTTTGCGGTGGTGACGCTGCTGCAGACCAAAGGTTCAACACCTCGTAATGAGGGCACCAAAATGGTGATTACGGCCAGAGATAGTATGGATACGATAGGTGGAGGAGGGCTCGAGCATCTTGTCATGACAAGAGCGCGTGAACTCTTGGGTCAAGGCGTACCGGCTCAGTCGGTCGAACATTTTCCGCTTGCTGGAAAGGTCAATCAGTGTTGTGGCGGGAGCGTTAGCGTACTGATCGAGTCATTCCCAGCGCCAACGCTGCGTGTAGTAATCTTTGGCGCTGGGCACGTGGGCAAGGCTGTGGTCAAAATTCTTGCCGATTGCGATGTTCGAATTGATTGGATTGACACCCGTCGTGAGCAATTCCCTAGTGACTTGCCCGCAAACACGCGATCTCATGTCTTGAGGGAGCCTGAGGTCTTTTTAGAGGATTTTCCTAGCGGCGCTGTGGCCTTGATCTTAACCCATGACCATGGTCTCGATTATCGGTTGCTACAAAAGCTGCTCGATGAAACCGAAACCAGTCATATTGGTCTGATCGGTTCGGCGACAAAGAGTGCCAGGTTTCGTGACCGTTTAAAGCGCGACGGAATCCCTGAGGCTGACCATGGTCGCTGGCGATGCCCAGCAGGATTATCTGAGGTTCGTGGCAAGATGCCCATGGAAGTGGCGGTGAGCATTGTCGGCGAACTTCTCAGCTTGGCCCAATCAAATCAGGAAAAAAAACCAGGCGTGTCATGGAAAGCGGTACAAGCGGCGTTGGGGAAATCATGAGCCAGTCAGTTTCTCTCTCTAATTTTAATAGTTTAGAAATCGATGATGCCGCCGCAATTCTCAGTGCGGTTTGCTCGTCGTCCCGGTGGGTTAGTTTGATGCTTAAATCGATGCCCTATGAGGGTGAAAGCCAGCTATTAGAGGTGGCGCAACTGAGCTGGAACTCTTTGGGTGATGAAGATTATCTCGAGGCCTTTGCGGGTCATCCTCAAATTGGTGATCTGACAGCACTCAGGGATCGTCTTGGAAGCTTGGCTGTAAAGGAGCAAGGGCAGGTTGCAGAGGCTTCAGAGGCCACGCTCGAGGAGCTGGCCGAATTGAATGCGACATACCTTCAGCGCTTTGGGTTTATCTTTATCATTGCGGCCAAAGGGCTCAGTGCGGAAGCGATGCTCGAACAGTTGCGGCGTAGCGTCACTGGGTCTGAAGCGTCTGAATTGTTAAGGGCATCGCAGGAGCAAGCGAAAATTATTCAAAACCGTCTGACCACATGGACACCATGACGATTTTCGAGATGACGGCGCCGGGAGAGGCTAAAACGAGGGATCGGTTGAGGAGATGAACCCTCTGGTTTGGTGACCTCGATTGCAGCTGGCGCCGGTCCTCGTTCAGACTCAGTGACCAGGAGAAGACAATCTAAGCCAGTCGGTGGCAGGAGTCTCAAGGAACAAAGAAATGATAACAACTCATATTTTAGATCTTGAATCGGGTTCCCCAGCGGTGGGTGTGGAAGTTGTCTTAACGGGTCCGGAATCGCTCAGAGTGAATTCTGTGACTGATGAAGACGGTCGGGTGACATCGTGGAGTCTGCCCTTCGAGATGGGCCCAGGCAGTTACCAGTTGGAATTTTTGGTTTCTGCCTATTTCGCAAGGAAGGGCGGGACCACTTTCTTCGAGAACATTCCTGTTCAGTTCGTCATCGAAGACGTCAATCGAAGTTTTCACATACCTCTGCTGTTGAGTCCATTTGGCTACTCAACCTATCGGGGTAGCTAGACGATGCGTGCAATCCGCTCCAGGGCAATCCATTGGGCTTCTTCAAATCACCTTCAGCCCGAATATTTAGAAGATGCGGTGCTCTTAACAGAAAACGGACTGATTCTTGATTTTGGGCCTGCAGCGCGCTTTGAAATCGAGGGTTTTGATTTGAATCGCTGTGAACACCACCCTCGCAGCCTGATGCTTCCAGGATGGATAGATGCACACTTACATTTCCCCCAAGTTGATGTTTTAGCGTCTTATGGGACGCAGCTACTTGAATGGCTCGAGCAGTATACTTTTCCGGCAGAAGCGCAATACCGAGATGCAGAATTTTCTAGAGTTGCTGCGGAGTCGTTTTTGGATCTCCTGCTCAGCCACGGGACGACCTCTGCTTTCGCATTTTGTAGCAGTCATAAAGTCTCAGCGACTGCCTTATTTGAAGCTGGGTTAGCGCGTCAGATGAGATTGGTCGCGGGCAAAGTGCTGATGGACCAAAATGCGCCGGAAGCGTTGTTAGATACCCCGGCGATCGGTGCTGAGGACAGTGCGGCGCTCATTCAGCAGTATCATGGTCGTGACCGCCTGGGTTATGCATTAACGCCAAGGTTTTCTGGAACATCGACCTCGCTACAGCTCGCTAAAACTGGAGATCTCGCGCGTCAATTTCCCGAGGTTTGGATTCAGTCGCATTTGTCTGAAAATCAGTCAGAAATTGAGTGGATACGATCGGTGCACCCGCAGTATCAAGACTATCTCGAGAGCTACGAGGCCCACGGATTGGTCAGTGCTCGATCCCTTTACGGACATTGTATTCATTTGTCTGATTCAGAGATCGCGCGGATGGCAAGCAAGGGTGGCGTCGCTGTATTTTGTCCGTCTTCGAACCTGTTTTTGGGTAGTGGCCTGATGCCTTTTGAACGCCTGAAGGGTGCTGGAGTTCCCCTTGCGATCGGTTCGGATATTGGGGGTGGTACCAGCATCAGTTTGCTAAAAACATTGGCGGACGCCTACAAAGTATGTCAATTGCAAGGCTATGCTCTGGATGCCTACGAGGCATTTTTTATGCTGACGAAGGGCAATGCTGTGGTCACGCAGCAGGATCGGTTTATTGGTGATTTTCGTCCCGGGCGTGAAGCTGATTGGGTTCTGCTCGATCCGGCGCGGGTGCCCTTAATTGAGCGGCGAGTCTCAAAGGCTCGGTCGATCAAGGAGGAATTGTTTGTTTATATGATTCTGGGAGACGAACAACTTGTTGCAGAAACCACTGTTTTTGGTCAAGCATTCCAGTTTTAGGGGGCGTAATGGATTCGTATTGGCTGGAGTGGTTTGAGGTTTTGTTTCGTTGGTTGCACCTGCTTGTGGGGATTGCTTGGATAGGCTCCTCTCTGCACTTTGTTCGAGTTGATCGTGGTCTGGAGCCCGACGAGCACGATGCCTCTGTTCAGGGTCGGTTTTGGGCGATTCATGGCGGTGGCGTCTATCAGTTCACGAAGTTTAATTTGGCCCCTAAAGATTGGCCGGCAAATTTGCATTGGTCGAAATGGGAAGCCTACACGACGTGGCTGTCGGGAATCGTCCTTTTGGTGCTGATTTATTATGTTCAGGCCGATGTCTATTTGGTTGCTGCACATGAACCGCATGTCTCCGCTGGCCAAGCCATTGCAATCAGTCTCGCGATGATCGTTGGTGCCGTCGGACTCTATGAGATCTTAATTCGAAGTCAGCTAGCAGCCCATACTCGCTCTTTCGCTGTATTGGTGGCGGCTTTGATACTCGGACTCTGCTGGCTGGCGGATCATTTTCTTGCCAGTCGGGCGGCCTTTATTCATGTTGGCGTGGTGCTCGGCAGTATCATGGTAGGCAATGTTTTTTTTGGCATCATTCCCGCCCAAAAAGCGTTCGTGGCCGCGGTCCGGCAAGGCCAAGCTCCCGATCAAGCGATTACCCAGTTGGCGCGTCAGCGATCTTTCTTCAACAATTACCTGACGTTGCCAGTTCTCTTTTGCATGATCAGTCTGCATTTTTCAATGTTGTATCAAAATACGTGGGGCTTTCTGGGGCTTTTCACGGTGATGCTGGCCGGCGCGATCGCGCGACACTTTTTCAATCTCAGGCATATAAAGATTGTGCAGTGGCGATACCTAATTATCCCTGCTGTTATGGTGCTGATCGTAATGCTACTTTTTCGTCCGCCGGCGCCGGCGCAGAAACCCAGCGTAAGTCTCAAGGATGTTCCAACACTCCGTTCTGAAGCTGAGATTGATCAGTTGGTTGCGACTCATTGCGGCAATTGTCACGCAAAGCAGCCTGCACATCCTGGGTTCTTTGCGCCTCCAGGCGGTTTGCTGTTTGAGAATCACCAGGATTTGCTGGCTCAGCGTGCCCGAGCGTCCTCAGCGATTGCATCAGGTTATATGCCGCTTGGGAATGCCTCAGGGTTCCAAGCTTCAGATCGAACCGATTTAATGCAATATCTGATCAAATCCCAATAGATCCCAGAAGAATGCTTCTTCAAGACAGAATACCTCCTGCCACAGCGGCGGTTACGATCTTAAACGAGGGTGCCGGCGGCGACTCGCGCCTCATAATCTTCGATGGTAATGAGTCCTAAAGATTCCGCCTCAGCTCGATCACTGTCAGTTAAGACATCTTGCATCAGGTCGATGCGCTTCCAGAGCGCGATTTGGAAGCGTCCTGTCGCGTCAGGAATGTAAGGTGATTGTTCGATCGGCTGCATTTGATGAACGTAGCGTGGGCAATTGATCCAAGCATGCTCGATGGTCACTTCAACCACAAGGTTTGCTCCGGGGTAGCTCTTAAGCAATGCGCCATCTCTGTAACATCTGGCTTGGCCGCGTAATCGAACGCGCTGAGGGGTTTCAAAATCAACAAATAAGAGCCCGACCTTCCCAAGTGCTTCGATGTTGCCCATCGATAGGTACATCCCATTACCGTCATAATTTGGGAAAATAAGTGTATTGGCATTGAGAACCCGCACAAAGCCATGAGCTCCCCCTTTATAGGAGCAGCTCGGGAATCCAGCCTCATCAATGGTCGACAGGAAAAACATATTACGGCTATGGATGAAGTCGGTTTGCGTTTCAGATAACTGCTCGGTAACTGCCGCTTCAACGATGCGGTCAGCGAGCGCTGTTGAGCCAAATTCTGTTTGCATTTGGCGGTGAGAATTTGTGAAAAATGTCATGGCAAGCGCCTCGGAACTGTGAACTGAAACTTTACCTAGGTCTGCCGAGAAGGCAAACCGCTTTAAAACCGGCCCTTTCCGAGATCCTCGTGGCCTGGTTTAATTTTGAAGCGTTCTCTGTATTGAGAAAGAATGATTTAGATGCCGAATTTTTTACGGTGACACCCTGTTTAAGGCAGGGCGAAGCCAGGCGCATGCAATCAGCGCATCGAAGCGCGATCTCAATCTGGGTTGGTGCTTCGACGATCAGCTCTAAGCGTTGCGTTAATCTTTGAACAAAATATCTGCCATATCGGGTTTTCCGGATCGAATTTCGTCCTCCGTGAGTCCGTTGATTTCGTGTGGAAAAACGAGCCATTGATCGGTCTCGTGGACAAAATAGTCTGGGGTCAGGGTGGTTTGATTTTTATTCGGTTTATACCAAGGACAGGCAATCCTGATTGTGTCCGGAAGGTTTCTTCGAGATTTCTCTTTGAGTTCTTTGAGAACGGCGGCAACGCTGCGACCGGAGTCAAAGACATCATCCACGATAAGGAGGTCATCGGTGTGATTGGCACGATCAACAATATACTGAAGTCCGTGTACCCGGACTTCCTTGTTCTGTTGGTCGATTCCGTAATACGAGCTGGTTCGAATCGCGATGTGGTCACTCTCTAAGCCTTTGTATTCAAGGTACTCTTGCACGGCTATGCCCACGGGAGCGCCGCCTCGCCAAACGCCCACAATGAAATTGGGTCGAAAACCGCTCGCATAAATCTGCTCAGCGAGCATGAACGAATCCCGAAGAAGGTCTGCGGCGGTAATATAATGTTTATCCATTTAGGGTCTCAAAGTCTTAAGTTGATCGATTAGGTCGCGCGCTAAAACACTGATATCTTAACGTTGAATTCGTCCGATAGAGATTTGCCGTGTCGTCAATATTACAGTTTTTGGGTTATACCTCTCGGGGTCATTCAGTCAGGAGTGAAGTGTTGGCGGGTAGCACAACGTTTCTTGCCATGGCGTATATTAGCGTTGTCAATCCGGCGATACTATCCGATGCGGGGATGGATTTCGGTGCCGTCTTTGTTGCGACCTGCCTTGCTGCTGCCTTGGGCAGCATCGCCATGGGAATTTTAGGCCGATATCCCATCGCCCTTGCACCAGGAATGGGGCAGAACGCTTTTTTTAGTTATGTGATTGTTCTCGGAATGGGATACCCCTGGCAGGCAGCGCTGGGTGCGGTATTTGTCTCGGGTGTCATTTTTGTTGTCTTGAGCCTGCTGCCCATTCGTGAGTGGCTCTTTAATGCAATCCCGATGAACCTAAAGCACGGCATTTCGGCTGGGATTGGTTTTTTTATTGGGTTTATCGCGCTTAAAAATGCCGGCATCGTCATCGACGATCCAGCCACTTTGTTGCGGCTGGGCGCGCTTAACGAGGTTGAAGCACTTTTGTGTTTGGGCGGCTTTATTTTTATTGCGGTTTTGAGTCACCGAGGCGTTCTGGGTGCAATTATTTTAGGAATCGCAGCAGCGTCTATTCTGGGGTGGGTGCTAGGGGTAACCACGTTTCATGGCATCGTATCGATGCCACCGTCTTTGGCCCCCGTGATGTTTCAGCTCGATCTTGAAGCAGCTTTAACGATCTCAATGGTGCCAGTGATATTGTCGTTATTGCTGGTAGATGTCTTTGACACTGCCGGCACAATGGTAGGCGTCTCTCAGCGAGCGGGCTTGCTCGATGAGAAAGGGAGTCTACCCAATCTACGACCCGCTTTATTGGCCGATTCAGGTGCGACGGCTGTGGGTGCGCTGTTAGGCACCTCGTCTACGACGAGTTTTATTGAAAGTGCCGCTGGGGTTGAGTCGGGTGGGCGAACGGGGCTTACCGCCTG
Source organism: uncultured Pseudomonadales bacterium (assembly GCA_938017975.1). Taxonomy (GTDB): domain Bacteria; phylum Pseudomonadota; class Gammaproteobacteria; order Pseudomonadales; family Azotimanducaceae; genus UBA9926. Next base: position 23,005 of record CALIKQ010000005.1, read on the forward strand.
TTTTGTGGGGCTGCTTTTCCTATTGTGTTTATTTTTTGCTCCGCTTGCGAAGAGTGTCCCTGCGTATGCTACTTCGGCAGCATTGCTTTACGTAGCGTGTCTCATGATTGGGGGTCTCAAAGCAGTCGATTGGACGCAAATCCCCCAGTATGTGCCTGCGGTGGTTGGGGCCATTGCAATGCCGCTTAGTTTTTCGATTGCTGACGGGATTGGTCTGGCTTTTATTACTTATGCCTTAATCCGGGTGGGCACGCTTGAGTTTGAAAAGTCCGATATTGCGAGTTTCGTGATTGCACTTATCTTTATCGGGAAGTTTTTGTTTTTATAGACCTCGGTCTGCTTGAGCGCGATGAGGGTTTGAAACATGACCAGTGAAACAACGCTCTCCGTTCGGTCTTTCATGATCGGTGGCCAGCATGCTTTGGCGGCGGTGGGCGGCATTGTTGCTGCCCCTTTGGTGATTGCGCTTGGTATGGGGCTTTCTGCCGACGACACACGGTATGTGATCAGCGCTGCATTGGTCGTTTCCGGAATCGCGACCGTAATTCAAATTCTTAGGATCGGGCCGATCGGCTCGGGTTTGCTTAGTATTCAGGGAACGAGTTTTGCGTTTGTGGGGCCTTTGATCTATGTTTTTTCTGACCTGTCGGCAGCATCGAGCACCCATGAAGCGCTCGGGGTCATTTTCGGTTCGGCGTTGCTGTGCTCAGTCGCAATGATCTTTCTGACCGCCTATGTCCAGAAATTGCGCTCTGTGGTGACCAGCAATGTTACCGGCCTCACTTTGGTGTTGATCGGGGTTACGCTTGTTGAGGGGACTGCGGCGGCCTTGTGGGGAGGATTTAGTGCTGCGACCGTGCCGTGGCAGTTCCTGCTGATCTGCGGCACCACGTTGTTTGTTTTGGCCCTGAGTCTGGCGCTGCCCAAACTCAAATTGCGGTTAGTTGCCATTGTTGTGGCGCTCGCAGTGGGTACCGGTATAGCGACACTATTTGGCGAGGTTGATTGGGCGTTATTGTCTGTAGAAGTTATCGCCTTTTTGCCCGAATTTGGACGCTTCGGGTTCGGTTTTGACTGGACGGTTGTCTTGATTTTGTTGCCGATATTTTTAGTTTCCGCTACCGAAAGCATCGGCGATCTGACTGCGACCAACGGGTTATCGGGCTATCCAACGGGCGATTCGGCCTATTGGGGACGAGTCCGAGGCGGTTTGATGGGTGATGCGCTCAACTCGAGTATCGCCAGTGTTTTTGCGACTTTCCCGAACACGACCTTCAGTCAAAACAATGGACTGATTCGTCTTACGGGAGAGTCGCGGCCTAGCATTGGTCTTTATGCAGCTGCCGTTATTCTGGTTTTGGGCGTCATCCCGGTTTTTTCTGCTGCAGTCCAATTGATTCCGCCGTCGGTCATCAGCGTGGTCACGTTGGTGCTTTTTGCAATGGTTGCCTGGGCAGGTTGGCAGATCTTCTCGCGCCATGCAGATTCGTTGAGATCATGGGTGGTGTTCTTGGTTGGTGGTGCTGGCGGTTACACCCTCGCCACATTTTCAGAGCATTGGATGTATTTGCCAGAAAGCTTGCAACAGGTATTGTCGTTCCCGGTCTCTACCGGAGCGATGCTTGGATTACTACTCGAATGGCTGCTACCAGCGACATCCCGAAGGGCGCCGTCAGCCTGATCTTGCGGGCGGATGATGCAATATCCAATGCTTGGCGATATCGATCCGTCGAGGCACCCAAACATGAGCTTTTTGACTGATGTAGTCCAAAAACTTTCGTAGTGACTGAATACGGCCTGGTTTGCCGATGATTCGGCCATGCAGGCCCACTGAGAGCATTTTGGGGTTCATTTGTCCTTCTTCATAAAGGCAGTCAAAGGCATCTTTTAGATAATTGAAGAATTGGTCGCCGGCATTAAATCCCTGAGCAGCGTTGAAGCGCATATCGTTCACATCGAGGGTATAGGGGATGATCAGGTGATCGCGTTTGTTCTGCTGAACCCAATAAGGCAAGTCGTCCGCATAAGCATCGCTGTCATAGAGAAAGTGATCATGCTCAAGAATTAACTTTCGAGTGTTGGGGCTGTCACGGCCGGTATACCAGCCCTGCGGTTTCGTGCCGGTTAACGCCTCGTGCATCTCAATCGCGAGGCGAATGTGTTCTCGCTCAATTGGTTCTGGAATATTTTGATAGTCGAGCCAGCGATATCCATGGCAGGCGATTTCCCAGTCTGATGCCACCATGGCATCAAGCGCCTCGTGGTTTCGTGAAAGAGCGAGAGCGACTCCAAAGACGGTGACCGGTAGCGCATACTCCTCGAATAGCCGATGTAAACGCCAGAAGCCTGCACGAGATCCGTATTCGTAGAGTGATTCCATCGACATATGTCGATCGGTGTAAGGCTGTGCACCCATAATCTCTGATAGAAAGACCTCAGAATGCGCGTCACCATCAAGCACATTACGTTCGCCGCCTTCCTCGTAATTAATCACAAATTGGACCGCTACTCGTGCGTCACCTGGCCACATAGCAGCGGGAGGTGACGCGCCATATCCGATGAAATCTCTCATTATTCGTTGCCTGATGGTTGATGAGCCAAGGTCGGAGCCTGTAAAACGTTGATTGTAGCCAGCCATTGGATCTCCGACTAGAATGCCACAAAACAGGTCAAAGCGAGTGTTCAGCAGTGATGCGGGTCGTGCAATGTATTAGGCTCTTGGGCCTCTCGATGGCTGTGCTGCTGAGTCAGTCGGCTTTTTCGTCTGAATCGTTCAATGACTGGTTCGATCGTTTTAAGGATACCGCAACGGATGCGGAGCTTCATGAATTTCTGTATGCCATGCCGAAGGGCGGAGACTTACACCAGCATTTAAGCGGGTCGATTTTCCCAGAATGGTGGTGGCGTTTGGCACTTCGCCGGGATGCGCATGGCATCGAGTACTATGCAAAAACCCAAATTAATGATTGCAGCGATACGAGCCCATCGGCGATCCGACCAGCGCCTTACGCGCTGTTGTATCAAACGATTGCGCGCCATCGACTTGAGGCCTTAAGCGACTGTGAGCGGTCCGAATTTCTGCCCTTGAGGGAATTTTCGGAATCCCAGCAGACAGCTTGGATGAATGGCATTTGGTTGGATAAACCCTCTGAAGGCCGGGAGGCTTTTTTTGAAACCCACTGGCAACGATTGGGAGATCTGACTGCGAACCCGTGGATCATTGCCGAGGCGCTGGCGCTGCACATGAAAGCTTTCGCCGCTGAAGGCTTGATCTATTTGGAGCCGCAGGTGACGCTGATGGGATATCTAGATATTGATGGCAGGGCCGTTCCGCCAGAAGACGTTGCGGCGGTGATTCGCAAGCGGGTGACCCAGCCCGATGTTCTAGCACTTAACCTGACCATCAGGTTTCAACAGGCGGTTTTAAGGTTCTTGCCCGATGCAGAATCTAAAATTGCAGAGGCTTATCGCATCGCCTCGAGGGAGTCAGAATGGGTGGCCATTAACTTGGTGGGACGGGAGGACGATGAGAGAGGTCATCCCAAGCGCTTTCTCGAAACCTTCCGTACGTTACGTCGAACGCATCCAGGTATTCATCTTTCGATCCACGCGGGCGAATCCGAGTTCGCCAATAACAACATTCGAGACACATTGTTACTTGGCGCTGACCGAATTGGTCACGGTCTAAACCTGTTATCAGACCCTGACACTCTGAGGTCTATGAGGTTTGGCCCGCATCTCGTTGAAATCAACCTCATCAGCAACCTGTTACTCGAATATGTTGAGACCTTTGATCATCATCCATTTCCTGAGCTGCTGCGAATTGGTGTACCCGTGGCACTCTCGACAGATGATCGCGGGATGTGGGATTCATCGATGACTGACGAGTATTTTGTGGCGGTAAAAACTTTTCAGTTGAGTTGGGCCGAAATCAAGCGACTCAGCGAGAATTCTCTTCGGTTTGCTTTTGTGGAAGAACCGGTTCGGCAAGCGCTGTTAGCCGATTATGCCCAAAAGATAAAGGCCTTCGAATTTAAATGGCAGATGCAGGGGGCTGGTTTAAGCGAAAGTGCCGGTGTCAGTCCCAAACGCGGATTTGTGTGCAGAAAATACGCACTTTGTGCACTTCCCTAGTGCATCGATCGTCCAAATCCGTAATAATTGGATGGCTGAAATTGCGATTTAAACTTTGGTTCTAGCAGTGCGAACGGGTTATCGAAGCGGTGCGCAAGATAACAAGGGATTAGCGGGAAAAACTGTCTTAGAACGACTCGAATTGGCTAAATCGGCATTTAAATTGCTAGGTAAACGACGTTCTGGTCATTTGTGTAGATAAGGTTGGAGCGCGGGCAGAGAAAAACGATTCTATTGTGAGCCAGCGAGAATTCGAGTTTAAGACACAATGGGTTTGGTAGAACAGTTGAAAAAAGCGTTTGAAAAAAGACGTTTGAATAAAAGCGGTTTGGGGAAAATGCGGTTTGAGGTAGAACGTGTGATACGGTGGCACTAAATGGCGAGCAGGGTCGAGGCTGCTTGTTGGTTGATCAATCGGGTTGTTTAATTATTAATTAAGAATGGGGATCCATATGAAATTGGAACATTTGAACGTCAGAGGTCTGCTGGTATTGACCATTGGTCTGTTGGGTTTTAACTCAGCGATGGCTGAATCTGAGATGGAAGAAATCGTGGTCAAAGGCGATCTTGGCAGCTTGCCAGGAGAGCGTGTCGACTCTGTTTTTGGATTTGAAAAATCAATCTTAGAAACTGCTCGCTCCGCGTCAACAGTGAGCGAGGAGATGATGGATCGTTTCAATATGCAGGATATCGATGAGCTGATTGTTCTTGCTCCAGGGACCTTTACTCAGAGCTTTTTCGGCGTTGCGGGCGCTTTGGACGTTCGTGGAACGGCGGGCGAAACCTATTTTCGAGGTGTGCGTAGGCTGGATAATCCCGGCAACTATCCAACGCCCATTGGGGCATCCGACCGAGTCGATATCGTTCGTGGGCCAGCCTCTCCAATATATGGACCATCCAAGATTGGCGGGTATTTGAATTTTAATCCGAAGTCTGCCCGCATTGAAGAGACTGGCAGTTACATCGAAGAAAGGACTGGGGAACTATCTTACTCCGGCGGTAGCTGGGATCGCAGTGTGTTGACCGCGGAAGTTGGCGGCCCTGCTGAATTTGGCGGAAAGCCTCTGGGTTACTACGTTTATGGTGAAGTCGAACATTCTGGCAGCTTCTATTCCAACGCGCCGGGGGTTGATCAGTCACTGGTTCAAGCCAGTTTTGATATGGACATGAGCGATACTGTCCGTCTGCAATTCGGCGGTATGTGGCACGATTATAAAGGCTCTCAAAATGCGGGCTGGAATCGATTAACACAAGATCTGATTGATAACGGCACTTATATCACTGGTACGCCAATACCGCTGGATACGTCGGGCGATGGTTTCATCTCTCACGATGAGTACTATGCCGGAAACATCAACCCGTTCGCGCTGTATGCATTTTTTGGTCAGAAGGATATCGATCTGGCAACGTTGAGCGATGCCTCTTTTGGCTTCGACTATGAAAACTCAAACATGGGCTTGCAAAATGTTGGCACCACGACCTTGCCGATGCATGCAACGCTGATTGCTGCGGATGACACGCTCGAAAATCAAGTAACCACACTTTATTTTGACATCGACGTAGACCTTGCCGGGAATTGGTCACTCACCAATAAATTGTTTTACGAGGCGTACGAGAATCTCAACGAGAATGCTTACGGCTTTTCTCAGTTCCATGATTCGTCGGTCATCGAAGATCAGTTGATTCTTTCAGGCGTTTTTGAAGGCGATTCCATGACCACTTCGATTCAGATTTCGCCGTCAATCCGTCATACCAAATTTAAACATGGTGATGACTATTACAACGAGTACTTCAGTCGGCGCGACCTAACAGGGCCTTCAACGGCATTGGATCGTCGTGTGCTATCGACCCGAATTGACTCTGAATACAGCGAGTATTATGTGGGAGATTACACCGATCTAGGGTTCGGTGTGATGGTTGATTTTACCCATGAGTCAGGTCTTTCGCTTCTTGTGGGCGCGCGATATGACTCGATCGACATGGAAGTCATGACACCCGAAGGAAAGACGCAATCAGACGCCGCATTTACCTCGAGTGAAGGCGGCATTGATGTGCCCGTGAATAAGGCTTCAGACGAGCCCAGCGGAGTGTCTTGGACTGCGAGCTTGAGTTGGTCGACGCCTGTTGGACTCGTGCCTTACGTGACTGCTTCTGAGCAAAGCACTGTGATTGCAGGTCAAGGTTCTGAGCTGCAGGTTGGTAACGTCTATACTGGCGCAGCCTTTGATAGCTCGGAATTAATCGAGTTTGGGCTCAAAGGTAGTTTGCTGGATGATCGGCTGTACTTTGCGCTGTCGAGCTATGAGATGGAGCGCGTCGATTTCAGCGCACAGTCCATCACTGTGAATCAGGCGGTCAAAACTGAAGGCACAGAGTTTGAGTTGCGTTGGGTTGTCAACGATAACTTCCTCATGACCTTGGGATACAGCAATGTGGAAGCATTGATGCTTGCGACCATCGCTGCAGGCAGTGAATTCTCTTTCTTGGGTGCTGAAGATCTTCCGCTGATTGATCCGGCGCTGTTATGGGGTGGCCAAGTTGGGGGGTTGATTTCAGTGGGACCGAGCAAAGGTGTTCGAGCAGGTATGCCAGAGACGATTATGTCAGTAACCGGTACTTACGACTTTGGAAATGGGATGGCTATGAGTGCCAGCGTTGTCGATGTTGACTCGGTTGCATCAGGACAGTCGTTTGCTGTGACATTGCCGGCCTATACGCTAGTGAATCTGAGCGTGAGCTATGAAGCCGAAGATTGGGGCCTCATTGTTGCCGCAAAGAACGTCACCGATGAGCGGTATTTCAGAGCGAATTTCCCAGACTTGTTTGGAACAACAGTTGTTTTGCCTGAGTTACCACGGCATTACCAAGCGAAGCTGACCTATCGGTTTTGATGGTCTAAGGTCGCAAAAAGAAAAAGGGCGCGGTGCGCCCTTTTTTTTGTCCAAAGATTACCGGCTCTGGGATTGTCCGCTAAGTGGTTCCGCATTTAAGGTACGTATAATGTTAGGAGCAGCGACACAAAATATGGGCAACATTGGCGCATTGAAATTCGATGAACAGAGCTTTAGGTTGAGGATGATTGGCCTCTCTCCGTGACCAGACCTATTTGCATCGCTGATTGGAGGCAGTTGATAGGGACTGTTTGTCAAAGCGGTTGATTGAAATTAACAAAGCATTTCATGAGATTTGTTTGATCGTGCTTTTCGATTGCATTCGTTGATAGAAGCAGACGTTGATGAATGTTCAAACCAGTAAACCATATGGCCATGTAAGTATCATAATAAAACCAAACGACAGAGGGGCTATAGTGAGGATAAAGATGTTTAAACGGTGTTGGCAGGTCGCGTTTACATTTGCGGCCCTTGTGTATGCAGGATCAGTGTACGCCGAACCGCTTCCAGTGAAAGTGGTTGTTGTCACGATGTTTGAAGTTGGGGAGGACCAGGGTGATCGAGCTGGTGAATTTCAGCTTTGGAAGGAGCGCCGTAACCTCACCGAGATTTACCCTTTTCTAGGTTACCGAGATCTTCACTACGATCCTAAAACCGGACTTCTTGTCCTGGTCACCGGCATCGGTACCGCACGCTCCTCAGCCGCGGTGATGGCGCTGGGGATGGATCCGAGATTCGATCTCACGAGGAGCTATTGGGTTGTGGCGGGAATCGCAGGGTTTGATCCGGAGGATGCCTCAATTGGTTCGGCAGCCTGGGCTGAGTATCTTGTCGATGGCGACCTCTCCCATGAAATTGATGCGAGAGAAATTCCCAAGGATTGGCCGTTTGGTTACTTTGCACGCTATACCCAGCGTCCGTTTGATGCCCAAAAGCCCTCGCCAACAGGAGAGATGTACCAACTCAATGAGGCTTTGGTGGATTGGGCGTTTGATCAGACTAAAGATCTTGTGCTGTCCGATGATGATCCTTATGCCAAGGCGCATCGTGCGCTGTACACAGAGCATGCGATGGCCCAAAAGCCTCCTTTTGTGCTCAAGGGTGACCATATTGCAGCGCTGACGTTTTGGCATGGCAAGCTTTTGAATGACTGGGCCAATCAATGGGTTGCTTATTGGACGGAGAATCAAGGGGAGTTTGTGTCCTCGGCGATGGAAGACACCGGAACTTATTTGTCTCTGAGCTGGCTCGACCGTATCGGTCGTGTGGATGTGAGCCGACTCTTGGTGTTGCGAACAGCCAGTAACTACACAATGCCGCCGCCGGGCGTCTCCGCCGCAGAGAACCTGCTTGCGGAGAATAAGGGCTACTCCGGACTTCACTTGGCCGTAGAATCTGCTTATCTAGTGGCCTCAACCGTCGTTGATGCGTTGATTGAAGGCTGGGAAATCTACGAAGATAGAAAACCTGGCGAGCCAGTCATAGAGGGCATTCATGAAAGCATTGATTGAACAACTCCCTAAAGTTGAGCTGCATGTTCATATTGAGGGCACCTTAGCACCTGAGCGAATGTTGATGCTGGCTGATCAAAATGAGGTTCGCTTGCCGTACGAAAACCTCAAAGCGGTACAAGAAGCTTACAATTTCGACAGCCTCCAGAGTTTCCTCGATCTGTATTATCTTGGCGCCAGCGTGCTGATTACAGAGTTAGATTTTTATCATCTGATGCGGGACTATTTGAACGACGCAATTGAGCAAAATATTGTTCATTGTGAGGTGATGTTTGATCCTCAAACCCACCTCGCTCGAGGTATTGGCTTTGATGTATTCATGCCAGGTTTTATCCGCGCCATGCGAGAAGTTTATGATGAATCTGGATTAACGGTTCAGCTGATTCTCTGCTTTTTGAGAGATTTGCCTGAGGCGGATGCGTTGAAGACGCTTGATTTGGCGTTGCCCTACCTATCTGATGTGACGGGGGTTGGACTCGACAGCGCAGAGGTGGGGCATCCTCCGCTGAAGTTTGAGCGGGCGTTTCTAGCGGCTCGCAAGCTTGGATTGAGGCCGGTTGCGCATGCAGGGGAGGAAGGCTCCTCCGATATGATCGCGCAGGCGCTGGATGTGCTGCGAGTTGAGCGTATTGATCATGGCGTTGCCTGTGTTGAGGATGAGGCGTTGAGACGTCGTTTGATCGATGAGCGTATACCGCTGACGATGTGCCCCTTGTCGAATATAAAACTCTGTGTATTTGAGCAGATGGCGCAGCACCCGATTCTTGATCTGTTGGATCAAGGACTCTGCGTTACCGTCAATTCCGATGACCCTGCCTACTTTGGCGGTAATTTGGTGCAGAACTTTCTAGCGTTGTATGAGACCTTTGATGTCTCAGAACGTCAGCTGAGGCAGCTCGTGGTTAATTCCGTCAATGGCGCCTTCTTGGCCAATGAGCGTAAGCAGGCGCTACTCGATCAGTTGCTTTGAAAAACTGGTTGTACTGACAGAGGCCTAGTGCGCGTCATTGTTTGGCGGTGTGGGGTTTTAACGCCTGATCAGTTGCACAAAACTCGGACAAAATTATTAGAGATAATGGCCAAAGGCTTTGAGCCCATGAATACCGCCATTGGGGTAGTGCATAAAAAGCAGGTGGGCAATTGGCCCTAGATAATCAAGCTCGGTGAAAGTGTGGTAGGTATCAGGCCGCAGAGCTTTAAAGGGGAGCAGGGGCTTCCAGATTGGACTTCCAGCTTGCAACCGGATCACAAGCGCCTTTGATTGCTCATGATGATCAGTCCCTTCGCGATGTAATTGCATGTATTTCTGAAAGTTATCGGGCACTAGGGTCTCGCCATCAGGCTTTGTAACCGCCCATCTGGGTGGCGTCGACATGGCTCGTTCTAAATTTGCTTCGGGTGGCAATGCAAAAACATGGCATGACAGGGGAGCATTGAGTCGGTGTAGATACGTGTCCACTACAAATGCTCGTAGAGCAACCGGGCTCTTAAAACTGAAAACGGCTTGCTCGCCAAAGCCTGTCCTGGCTGATTCCCAGCCTTTCATATAATCAACCTCTCGGTTGCCCCAAATGGCGTCTTTGGGGTGGCCGTAGTGATCATTTGAAACCGAAGATATCTCCGCTTCCTCTAAAAGATTTTTTGAGTTGCTGTCATCCCCTTGCGGCAGGGGCTCACCAAAAAGTCTGACATTAGCGATACCGCCCTCTTGATGACACAGGACAAGACAGGTATCGCTGACGGTCGGAGGAATATCAAAGCTGTGATCTTGATTAGGTTTGAGGGTTTGTCGCTCGATCACGTTGTTTTGCATATCCCCTTGTCCCAACACAATGGAGACCGCCGGTACCTGATTACCGGTGAACCAAGCGGTACTTACAGTAACCCGGCTAACCCGGCTGGTTTGGCTGAGGCCGATTTTAAAGAAGTGGTGAGCACTCGGATCAAAGACGAATCCCTGGCCATCTTCCAGAATTGCCGTTCCCATATGTCTTGAGGTTTCGAAGCCCCAGTATTGAGCGCCCATATGGGTGAACCTTCCTGCTCGATCTTCTGGTTCAGAATGTCTGACGACTTCGTGGGGGTTGGTGAACGAGGAGTCGCTGTATTCCAGGAGCTGGCAATCCAAGGCTTTCATAAATTGATTTCGATGGGTTGTATCAGGCTTTGCTCGTCACAATTTTCGGTACTGCCATCGGCGTCGATGACCAAAAAATCTGCCGCGGCATTCAAGGCAAGGTTGCGATGATGCCAAACACCAGGATGATAGTTAACCCCCTGGAATGGGCTAGCCACAAAAGCCTGGATTGCTTCTTCTTTTAACGGTCCCTTTGGAGCAACAATGACCAAATAAGAAGCTTCGCCGAGGGGAATAAAAGCCTGGCTGGTGAGCGGATGGCGCTCGAGTTCGGTCACAGTTCCAGGTACCGCCCAAGCTTCTGTTTGAAAGATACTCAGACAGGGTTCTAGTCCTGGGCCGTTGAGGGTCAGGGCAGCAAGATTGTTGAATCTTGCAGTTTGCCCTCGATTAATCGATCGAATATCTCGGCATGCCTCTTTAGAAATGACTTCTCCAAAAGGTTTGAAACTATCGTTTGTAAGCGCCACTGCTTTGATCGAACGAGGCATTCTTATCACGCTCTCTGTTTGGGTCTGCAACCTTTGGAACTCGACAGCATTGCGATCATCATTATCGAGGCACCACTGGCGAATGAGAATACCATAAGCTGTCGTTGGAATGGCTTGCACCTTTGAGCAAAAATCAAAGATGCGACTCAAAGCAATTCCCAGAAATCGACCACAGACTGCCTGGTGTCGAAAGCGCGGGTATGCGGACCTGACGATAATCGCCGTGAAGGCTTGCTCATTTGAGGATGAAGTAACGCTCAGCAGCACACGAGCAGCGCGGTCCCGCTGAGCAGCGCGTCGGTCAAGTTTGTTGTTGGACTTGGTAGACCTTAATGAGAATGCCTGTCGTCGTGATCATGGCTGTCATCTTGGCCGTGATCGTGGCCGTGAGGCCGATCCGAAAAAGCTTGGCTACGCGCCTGAATGTCACTCTGAGCCAGGATCGACTTATCGTTGAGCAAGCGGGTCAGGCTCTCTAAAAACAGATCAAAATAGGGATAATCTAGGGACTCAACTGAGTGTTGCTGCTCCCAATGCCTGATGTCTTCAATGAGATAAGCTCGAAACTCATCCCAATGGTAGTGCCCTGATTGACATAGCGCTTGAGCCATACCAAAAACGCGGCTCTGCCAGGGCGCGTCAAAGATGATCTCCCCGTTGGCGATGGGGGGCGCAGCGCTGCCCTCAAGTTTGAACAATGTCTCGCTCATGGCAGGTTGACCTGGGCCACCCCGATCATGGCATCGCGGGTCACCAGTTTGGCGAGCTGGGATTCAGACAGTGTTTCAGTGCCTTTTGGCCTTTGTGGCAAGACTAGATATCGAATTTCAGCGCTCGAATCCCACACATTAATGTGGGTTGATTCAGAGAGACTTAGCCCCATTTCGCTCAGCACCTTGCGCGGTTCGGCAACGATGCGGGATCGGTAGGCCGGGTCTTTGTACCAGCTTGGTGGAAGCCCAAGGACAGCCCAAGGGTAGCAAGAGCATAGGGTACAAACGACCACGTGATGCTGGAAAGGGTCGCACTCTTTGACGACAAGCTTCTCCACTTGGCCGCCCTCGAACTGATATTCCTCGACCACCGCCGTCGCATCAACCAGTAATCGGGCTTTAAAATCAGGATCTGTCCAAGCTCGGGCAACAAGCTTGGCACCATTCATGGGGCCGACCCGCTCTGTGTAGGTTGTAATAACGGCATCGACAGCATTTGCCGAAAGCAGCGCTTTTTCAATCAGCAGAGACTCGATCGCTTCGGTCCGAATACTCTGTGGTGAGGTGTCGTCGGTCATGAGGATGGCTCAATAGTGGATGCTAGCGTTTAAGGAGATCGAATTGAGGCTTTGGTACAAAGCTAGGATAGCACTGGCAACAGGTTGGATGTAAAGAAATTGAACGGCGGTAGGATGTTGGGAGCGTGATCGCTGGCGCTATTTTAATTTTGCAGTCGTTTGTAGTCAGTGCAGTGTTGATTTGAAACACTGGCTTTTTTGGAAGGTCGCAATGTTCAAGGGCAGGGTTGCTTATTTCTCGATGGTTCGTGTTTAGTCGCTCGATGTGAGGACGGCCGTCCCACTGACAGAAACACTGAGCTTTGATGTGCCGACACCAGTTATTTCAAAACGCACGCCGACGACCGCATCAGAACAAAGGGCCTGAGCTTTGAGCTTCATCATTAGGATGACTTCAGCCTTCATGGTTTTAATGCGCTTGGAAAGCGCCACATCTTGGCTGACGACTTTTGCACGAGCACCTTGCGTAGACCCAGCGGAATTTAGATTGTAGACGCTGGTACTATCGACAATCCCCAAAGAACATTCGGTCTTTCGCCCAGGTACATAATCTGTGGTAGCTAAGGCGATTTTGTCAGTCGCCTCTATTTCTTGCTGGCTCAGCGCTGCGCCAGAGATTTTAAGGTGTCTTTGAGATTGTTGATCAACGGCAGTGGTATCGATCTTGAGCCGCCCATCGGTCAGCAATGAGGTCTCTACTACGGAGTCACGACACAAGACGGAGCAGTATTCGATTAATTCTCCGTCGACATGTCCTGTCTCGCGGCCGACTAAAGGGAGAACAGCATTACAAATTGCACAGATTGCCATAGGATTAAGTTATGAGCGTGTCTCATTGATCCAAATGTGGACGAAAAGAATGCTACTACTTTTGGATGAACTTAAGAGCGCAGCTTTTTTTAAATACACGCGCTTTTGCGCGGTGATGAACTATTGGATCGCCTAGCATTGAGAAAGATGTAAGGTCGCATTGCCCACAAGGTAAAAGGATATGGAGCCGAACTTTGAAGCGTTGAGCTTAATCGCCGAGGTTGCTTTAGGGATTGTTGGGTTCTCTGCCGTTTTAATAGGCTTGAGTAGGTCTGCTGAGGGGTTCGATGAGCCGGATAAGTTTCGTATTCAGTTATTGAGTTATTCAGGTTTCGGTGCTTTGTTTGCCGCGCTTTTGCCTTTTGCAGTTTTTGATCTTGGGGACAAGAATTGTGCATGGCAGGTCGTTAGCTGGAGTTTGGCAAGCTACGCCTTTATTGGGATTTCCGTGTTTCCTCGGAGGATGTTGCGGTTGAGGATGAGCGGTCACGCTGCTTTGTTTCCGCTTCATATTTTTGCTTTCCAAACTGGAATTTTTACGCTTGTTTTTATTCTTTCTTTTTTAATGTCTGCGGGTTGGATCGAGTCACTGGCGACTTGCTACACCGTATGTCTGCTTTTGTTTTTAGTGCAAAGCTCGGTAGCTTTTTTTAGAACAATGTTTATTAGATCGATCAATTAACCAGCAAGTCGAACTTCGTTGGACGAAAGCTATGGCTTGAGCTTAGGTGCGAGATGCGGTTTGTGATCGCTTGCCTATTGAGTGGGTGCCAAGCTTGGAAGACCGTCTTCCGTTGGTGGTTGAAAGTTTGCTGACTGGACCAAAGGCTGCATGCTTCAAAATATCATGCTTTTGTGAACCTTGATGGCTAGGCTGTTGGTTCGCTTAAGGTCAGGTAGGGTTCGAATAGATCAAGATTGAGAAGGAAGCGCTCTTCGAAGCCAAGATCCGCGCTGTCGAAAGAGACCGTGTAGAGGAATTGCTGTGGACATTCAATCGCATGTGCCGAGGCATCCGGATAAATCCATGTGCCGTGACAGGCTGTGATCAAACCTGGTTTACCTCTGGCATAGCTAGGTAACCGAGTATGCCCTTTGGGGCTCAATTCAGACGAACGAACTTGGTCGTTAAGCGCGTACAACGGTGCCTTTGGCGCCGAAGCAGTGCATGGAATACCGCCATCATTTGGAGCAGCAGCTTGTGGTCGTGCGGCAATTAGGTCCCCGGGGCGCTCTCCTAAAATGCGTGCCCTGGCGGTAATAGTCTCAGTTGACAAAATTCCCGCTTCTACCAGAAGCGTTTCAAGACCGCCCAGCCAACGGCCGTAGTAGCCGTGTTTTAGGTAGGCTTCAGGATCAATTCTCTCTACGGCATGTCGAAATTGATCGACACTTTGATAGGCCCCTGCACGCGCTGCGGCGTTGACCAGGGTGAAGACCTTGGCCTCCCATCGCGCTTTAAAGACAGGCTCTCCCTCATTATGGTCAACCCTCCCGAAACCAGGTTGTCCTCCTAAATCGTGGATGCCATCCATGGTTTCCCTCCAAAAGTGTGGGTGCGACTAAGTGATGTCATGATGCGGTTATTCGGACAGCGTCGCAACTCGGTAAAATCGTTGGCTCTCAGAGGATTGCAAACAAGACGATCATATTCGGGACAGGGATCAATCGACAGAATGACGGCTGCGACTCGGGGCGGCCCGATATAGGCCCCGTATCTGGGGCACCGGCCCGTGAGTCTTCAAACTGTATCTAAGAGCTTGCGGATTGGCCGAACATTTCATTGAGATGCTGCTCTGGTAAGGGGCGAGTCAGTTTTGAGACGATGAAGGTGGTCGCCACCGAGGCAATTTCTCCCATGACCGCACAGGAATAGGGATTAGGACCCTCTCCGTACAACCACAGCGCCGAAGTTTCTAACGCTGATCCCGTAAACCACGAGGGATCGATCAACTGTGCGTGCGCGATGATGAATACGCCAAAGCCGCTGATTAATCCTGCGAAGGCACCCGCGCGGGTCACGCCGCGCCATAAAGCGCCAACAACCAATGGTCCGGCAAAGGCGGCCATCATGCCGCCGACTCCAATCCAAACAATGAGAGCGACATTAACATCCATGAGGGACCACGCCATGAGCATGCAAATGATGAGAACGACGACAGTGGATACTCTTGAAATGAGTAAGATTCGCTGATCGAGCAGCTCTGGGTCTAGATTCGGGTGGAGTTTGGGCGCCAACGTTCGTCGATAAAGGTCGTTGGCAATAATTTGCGATGAAGAAACAACCAAACCATCAGCGGTGCTCATGACGGCTGACAGTACCCCAACGCCCACAAGGGCCGCGAGCCAGGTGGGAAAGATTTCTATAAACAATAGCGGCAATGATTGATTGGGATTTGCACCCTCGGCGTACAACGCGTCACCGAAGTAAGCGCGCGCCAGAAGACCTCCGAGGCCCAGCATTCCGAGCGTCAAGCCGAAGAGCGCAGCGAGCCGCACAAAAGCGAAGCGATCTTTGGTTGAATCTAGCGCCCATAGTTTATTGCCTAGGTGCGGTAGCAATCCTAGCGGCATGTGTGCAAAGGCAATGACAAAAATTGACCACCAAGAGTGATAGAGCGGTGTATTAGGATTCAGCGGCGCCGCAAGGTCCGCATCTTGGGCTTTTAGATTATCGATCAGACCACCAAAGCCGCCATCGACGCCGTAGCCGATCAATGTAAGGACGATCACCAGCACAGCGAGTACAAGCATTAAGGCGCCCTGCGCGCCGTCGGTCAAAATATCTGCATGAGCACCACCGAGTACGACGTACACAAGTAAAACAATCGTCGTAATCACCAAGGCCCACTCCGCATCGAGCCCCAGCATGATTTCGAACATGACGACCCCGGATACGAGCTGGCCAGCAAGATAGAAAAACAACACTAATGACAGAATTGAAACCGCGATTCGAAGGGCATCGGACTGATATCGGTCGCCAAGATATTCTGGAATAGAGCGGTTGCCAAAGCGATTACCTGATGTTGCGATCAGGCGCATGGAGATCAAAATTCCCACATAAACGCCGATTGGGTATAGAAAATTGCCCCAGTTTGCGGCTAACCCCCACTCGTAACTGAGTGCGGGAGTCCCTAAAAAAGTAGCGCCACTGGCGGTTGAGGCAGCAAATGCCAATGCTAGAAAAAATGGACCGTAAGCCCCACGTGCTGTTGCAAAATCATCGGCGTGCTGAATTTTTCGCTGGGCATATAGGCCGATGCCAATCATTGCACTGATGTAGAAAAATAAGAATATCCAAGACCAAGTTACTAAGCTCATTGGCACCTCCGGGAACGATTCAAGCACGATCGAGCTTTTAGGGAAAGGACTGTTAGGCTCTTTTTTGGCGCTAAGCCAGGGCGCGAAAGGTCAGGGTTTCCAATCGGAGCAGATTTAAAACGCAAAAACCATGAGCGCAGAGCCCTGGGACGTGCAAAGGCAGGTGAGACTCTCAAGGTAATCATTTCTGGTGATGACTCGTTATCCGGAGCTGGACTGCGACCTTTGAAAGGCAGAATATCTGGATATGAAAAAAAATCCGTTCCCAAAGATTCTGGCGCAAAGTTGTTGCTGGTTGCTGCTAATTTGTAGCAATCAACTCATTGACGTTCAGGCAGCGTCAGCCCCGGGTGCCCAGCAGATTAAGGGTGAGCTAGAGGGCATCCCGATGCATCAAATTGAGGTGTCGACTCGCCCGCATGCCGAGGTCAAGATCGCTCTTGATGGACGAGTTGACGAAGCGATTTGGCAGGAGATTCCTGCGTTTGACAATATGATTGTGGCGGTGCCTGGCACAGGTGCTAAAGGTGAGTATGCGACGCAAATTCGTTGGTTAGCGACCGATAAAGGAATGTATGTATCCGCTGTGATGATGCAGCCCGTTGACACATTGGTCCGCCGTCTGACGCCTCGCGATCAATTTATCGATCGTGACACCTTTGGTGTGACTTTAGATACATCCGGCGAAGGCCAATTTGCCTATTGGTTCATCGTCGCGTTGGGAGACCCGGTCATGGATGGGAAAGTATTGCCCGAGCGCCGGTATACCAACGATTGGGACGGTCCATGGATAGGGAAATCAGCAGAATTTAGCGATGGCTGGAGTGTTGAGATGTACCTTCCTTGGGCAATGATGAACCTGCCCGAATCGGATGCAGTTCGTAGCATTGGCTTTGCGGCAAGCCGCCAAGTATCAGGTCAGAATCAGCGCTATCAATGGCCTGGACATTCCTATTCCTCTTCAAGATTCGTCACCGCACTCAATACCATGACCTTAGAGGGTGTGGAGCCGCGACAAAGATGGAGTGTCATTCCTTTTGCCTCGGGTACCCTCGATTCAGCGAGGGACGAAAACGATCTTCGGGTTGGCATGGATGTCAGCTGGCAACCCTTACCGCTTTTGGGGGTTAATGCAACGCTCAACCCTGATTTTGGGGCTGTGGAGGCAGATGATGTTGTTTTAAACCTGACCGCCCTCGAAACATTTTTTCCAGAGAAACGCTTGTTTTTTCTAGAGGGTAGCGAAGTTTTTGAAACAACACCGAGGGCCAATTCAGGCAATAGCTTTCGAGAGGTCACGAACGAGAACTTCGCAACCACTTCCCGACGGGTTTTTGTCAGAGATTTCCTGCCAGCACCCATCAGCTTGCTCAACACCCGAAGAATTGGCGGTACTGCCAACCAAGTTGCGGTCCCGGCGGGTCAGTCTGTTAATCGCGGCGAGCGAGATCAGCCCACAAATCTGCTGGGCGCAGTGAAGTTGACCGGTGGCCAAGGCGGGTTCCGATATGGTGCTTTGTCTGCGTTCGAGGATGATGTCGCGTGGTTCGGTTCAGACACTGACGGTGCGTCCGCAGTCATCACGGATTCGGGCAGAGACTTTAGCGTGCTCAGGCTGCTGTACGAGCAGTCTGAGAATGATCGATTTGGGGTAGGGTATTTGGGTACCCGCGTCGCTGGTTCGCAATATGACGCTGAGGTCCATGGGATTGACCTTCATTATGGAAAAAAAAGCGGTGCCTTCGGTGCGGATCTGCAATTGCTTGAAAGCGAGGTCAGAGGCGTGTCGGGAAGAGGGGCCGTACTAGATGTACGATTTGCACCCAGTGCTGCGCTACAGCATAAATTCGAGTACGAGTATTTTGACGGCAACGTGGATATTAATGATCTCGGATTTCTTCTGCGCAACAATTATCGCGGCGGACAATACATCTTAGGGTATGCGAACCCTAAACCAGGTCGTTGGTTTCGATCTACCCGGGGCACTGTTGTTGTTCGTCACCAAGAGAATCTTTCAGATGGTCAGGTTGTTGATCAAGGGGTGTATTGGCGTAATACGTTGGTATTGAGTGGTCGTAATACGGTTCGTACCGGTCTCGGCTATCTACCGGAGCGGTTTGATGATCGAAATTCTCGAGGAAATGGCGCTTACAAAACGGTCGATCGTATTTGGTGGGATATGCTTTGGGCGACAGATGCGAGCCGACCGATCAGCCTGTCGTTTGGGTTCGGAGGTCTGCAAGAAGATTTAGGAGAATGGACTCGGAAATTCCTGATCGGCATGACTGCGCGTCTCTCAGATAGCCTGTATTTTGATCTTGACGTGAGTTACAAACGACGGCGAGGTTGGATCGTTTATCAAGGTGGACGTTCCTTCGGCGCTTTTGATGCGGTTGATCTGCAGCCGAGTTTTGACCTGAATTGGTTGATCGCTGCCAATCATCAAATCAAATTAAGTTTTCAGTGGGCAGGAGTCAAAGCCTACGAGCAGACCCGTTTTTCAGTACCTTTGAACGATGGTGCATTGCAGTCGGTGGTTCAAGAGCAAGTACAAGGCAATGATTTTACGGTGAGCCTTCTGACAACCCAATTACGGTATCGCTGGGAAATTGCACCGCTCACAGATTTTTACGTTGTCTACAATCGAGGCAATCAGTTGCCCCCGACTGAAAGCGATCACTTTTCAGACCTGTTGGGTGATGCGTTCAAAGACCCGATCATTAATTCTTTGGTTGTGAAACTACGCTATCGTTTTGGTAGCTAGGGTGACGTGCTGGGGTTAGGGTGCAGAAGGGATCAGCCGCTATCGTTGCCGAACAGTAATAGGAAATCGTTGATTGGGAATCGAGCGGCTGAACGGTTGGCGGTCTCGTAAATGGCGTCGATTGAGTGTGCGTCGGCGTCTTCGGAAACGCGAAATCCCATAGACCAATCTGGAAAGAAGCGCGCGCTGATTTCATCCTCGAATAAAACGCTAATGATCTCGTGCCTGGGATCTGAGGTGATGCGCGCGTAGGTGCGTTCAACGGCGTCATCATAGCCCTCAATCAGTTGCATAAAGTAGCCGCCGTGATAGAGCAAAGCACCTGTGACCTGTTCTAAACCGTTGGAATGCCGGCAAGCAGCCAAAAGTGTATTGAGGGCATCAGTGCCGAATGGCTCTGTCGCTCGGCTCAGATAGGTCTTGCTGATCAACTTGTCTCGTGATGGGCCCATTGCGATATTCTTGGATTCAGCCATTTCAGGTAGGTTCCTCGATCACGAATCAATACGGCCAGGCCGTCGCTGTTAATCTAATGCTGGGGTTTGGAAGAACAGATTCTACCAAAGATTCGCTATTTTCGAAGCCCCAAGTCCCAGTTGGCTGGTAAGGCTTATTGCAGTGCTAAGCCAAGCTTCGGCGACCTGTGGTATTGTCTAAAAAGTCTTGGGCGTCAGCGCTCGGCGTGCCTAACAGTATGCGTCATCAAATCAATGGAGAGGAATCCTCAATGAAGGCTAACCCAGAAACTGCGGGGTTTTCCCGGGATCGATTAAGCCGACTCAGCGCACATCTTGAGAAAAATTATCTGGAGACCGGGAAGATAAAAGGCTGCCAGACGTTGGTTGCCCGGCGCGGGGTTGTTGCCCACTTTAGTTCATTGGGCTTTGCCGATGAAGAACGCGCGCTAAAGGTTGCCGAGGACACAATTTTTAGAATCTATTCAATGACGAAACCGGTCACATCAGTGGCCCTGATGCAGCTCTATGAACGGGGAATGTTTCAGCTGAATGACCCGATCTCACGGGTCCTGCCCGAATGGAAGGATCCAGAGGTCTATATCGGAGGTCAAGGTGATCAAGTTCTGACGGAGCCGAGTCGCGGACCTATCACTTTCCGGCATGTGCTTAGTCACACTGCGGGTCTTAGTTACGGAAATGGCGAGCATGCTGTTGACGATTGTTACCGCGCAGCGGGCCTTGGCCGAAGGTCGGACTTTACCTTGCGAGAATTCGTCAAGGTGCTGGCGGGGATGCCGCTCCGATTTCATCCGGGGCAGGCTTGGCTTTACTCTTATGCGACCGACGTGTGTGGACATCTCGTCGAGGCGCTCTCAGGACAATCTCTTGACGAGTATTTGCAGTCGAATATCTTCGAACCGCTTGAAATGGTGGATTCTGGATTTCATGTTCCTGAATCGAAACTCGAGCGATTTGCCGCGAACTATACTCGGCGTCCCGATCGCTCACTCGCTCTGATCGATGATCCAATGAAAAGTACATATGGCGAACCACCAGCATTTCTTTCCGGGGGTGGAGGGCTTGTCAGTACCACTACGGATTACTTCAATTTTTGCGAAATGCTCCGCCAGGATGGTCAATTTCGAGGCCAAAGAATAGTCAGTCCGAGAACGCTTGAGATGATGACGCTGAATCATTTGGGGGCAGGTCAGGACCTGAGTAGCATGGCGCTGGGTAGTTTTTCTGAAACAGCGTACGAGGGAATCGGTTTTGGTTTGGGATTTGCGATGAATCTTGGAGAAGTTGCGTCTGGGCAGATTGGGGATGGAGATTTTTACTGGGGCGGTGCTGCTTCCACGATTTTCTCCATTGATCCTCGAGAGGAGTTGGTCATTATATTTATGACGCAGTTAATGCCTTCATCGACCTTTAACTTTAGAGGTCAATTGAAGAACATTGTGTATGGCGCGCTAGACAACTAGGATAACTGGGGATGCGCTGGGTCGGTTTGCAGTTTTCAGACTGCGCGGCCTTGAGCTGGGTTGGACGAGAAAAGCTGGCTAGCGAATTGCGTGAATCAGCCAAATCAATTTGAGATGAAAAGGACGATTATGAGCGAAGAATTTAAAACGATACGATACGAGGCCGAAAAAAATGGCGTTGCCCGCATTGTGATAAGCCGTGACGAGGCTCGCAACGCGCAGAATCGTGAGATGACGTATGAGTTGAATACCGCATTTGATCGGGCTGCGCAGGATAATGATGTAAACGTCATTGTGCTGGCGGCGGACGGGAAGCATTTTTCATCAGGCCATGACCTTCGAGATCGTGCCAAATTGTCTGAGTTTGAAACCGTTGGCACTTGGGGTGGGTTTGAATTGCCCGGGTCTGAGGGATCGATGGCGGTGGAAGAAGAGATTTACCTTGGCATGTGCTGGCGTTGGCGGAACCTTCCAAAACCAATCATCGCTGAAGTTCAGGGGAAAGTCATTGCCGGCGGCCTCATGCTAATTTGGGTGTGCGACATGATCATCGCCAGCGACGATGCAACCTTTTCTGATCCGGTGGTCGCTTTTGGAGTCAATGGCGTTGAGTATTTCGCGCACCCTTGGGAGGTTGGTGTCCGAAAAGCCAAGGAGATGCTGTTCACGGGTGAGCCGATTTCGGCTGAAGAAGCCAAAGCATTCGGAATGGTAAACCATGTGGTTGCCCGTGACGATTTGACCCATTTTACAACCGAGATGGCCGAACATATCGCCCAGCGTCCCAGTTTTGGGTTAAAGCTCGCCAAACAATCCGTGAATCAAATGCAGGACAGCCAAGGGCTTTGGACAGCGCTGCAGTCGGCAATGTCGCTTCAGCAGCTTGGGCACGCCAATAACCAGCAAGTGCATGGCATGGCGGTTGATCCGCGTGGGGCTGAGATCATAAGAGCTCAGGCGAAACAGAAAAGCTGATCCTTCGTCTATCAGACGTTGATGGTTTTCCTTGGATGCCTTGCCGTCAAAGGCTAGTGAGGGTTAGCCATAGCCGATCCTAAGGCGCTCTGATCGTGTAAGTAATAGCGGCAACGGGGCAGGGAAGTTGTTGACGGGGGCATTGGCCCTGCCTTGGTTAGGGTGGGCCTCTCCCGTATGACAAAATATCAGTTGGAATCGCCCTTAATCGTGCTTTTTTTCTGTACGGTAGTCTCCGAACTTTTCATCGCGCGAGCTCAGTGCGTCGGTCAGCCCAGCCGCCAGCTCTTTAAAGTGGGCTTGCGTAGACTCGGTGTGAAAAGCCAGGGCCTGAATCTCCGTCCCGGACCGGATTGCGGCTCGGACGCCCATGAGTTCCATTTGACGGTGCACGGCGCGTTTGTTCATCTGTTGAAGATCGGTCGGCACTTTGGCAACTCGTGAAGCGATATCCAGCACCTCGACCTCAAGGTCATTAGAGGGAAATGCTCGGTTGGCAAAACCCTGCTCTGCGGCCTCGATGCCCGAAATCGCATCGCCAGTGAGCATCATTTCCATAGCGTTTCTTAACCCTAGTAGATGCGGGAAAAACTGATTATCAGGGGGACTCATCGAACGTACAACGGGATAGCCAATCTTGGCGTCTTCGGCAACGTAGACCAAGTCGCAGGAAGTCGCAAGCTCGGTGCCGCCCGCCAGGCAGTAGCCGTGGACCTGTGCGATGACTGGTTTGGCGAGATCCCATACCCTAAAAAAACCATCGACCACGTGTCGCGCCCAATTACCGTCGCCAGGAGCGGTGTGAAACGGTTGGTCTTGCCGATTGTTTGCTTTTAAATCATAGCCCGCACAAAAAGCCTTGCCGGCGCCTCGAATGATGGTCACTTTGACATCCGGGTCGTAGTCGTTTGACTCCAGCGTGCTGTAAATTTCTGTCCGCAATTGATTGTTCAAGGCGTTGCGCGAATCAGGACGATTCAACGTAATACGGCTGACGCCAGGTCTAGGTGTATCTTTGATAATGTGCTGGAAATCAGTCATTGGAAATACTCCGCCTCGCTTTTTCTTTGGCCAGCCTGATGGTGTCTGATTCAAGGGGCTTGGAAACCCGGCTGGGGTCGAGGGTGCCTTGAGCGTGTTCGCGCATTTTTGCACCGTCGTAAGTGATCCATTTAACAGGTGTAATTTCGAGTACGATTCGAAGCGGTGAATCGAGCATGGTCTCAAAAGCTTTCACTTCTTCGGGTGTGCCACGAATCGCGTTAGCTAGCTCAGGATAAAACCAATCTTTGATTTCTCTGCTGTCGTGGATTTGACAGGTGCCTTTAATCGTAATGGACTTTCCGGGCCCCATCGAAGTTCCCTTCGAGGTAATAACTACTGATGCTTTAGGATTTCTTCGAAGGGCTGATACCCGGTGTCTGTGTGCACCAGCAGTGATCCAGATTTTACCCTTACGGAAAATATAGGAATGAACAACGCCCATGGGCCAACTGTCCTTTGTGGACCAGTTGAGAACGCATTCTTTTTGCTCGAGTAGCAAGGCATCTCGATCTTCGGGGTCAAGATAATAGATCGATACCATTTCATGATCTTCTGCTTTTTCCATGTTGTTCCTCTACTCCAGTGCTTTTTACAAAATAGTGTGGGTCATTGCGCATTCAGCGTTCGGTGAGCTGCATGCTCGAGCAAGGGATTGAAAACGCCCAAACATCTCGCCGCGGAAAATCAACCGCGTGCCTGCAAGCAAACACAATCTCTAGTGCGCGGTAAAAAAAGTTTTTTGATGCGTTTCAAAGAGTGCTTTGAGGTCTTCATCCTTTGCGTTGAGTAACAGATCTACCCAATGGTGAAAGTGATGCCCGCCGCCCTCGTTTTTACCAAATAGGACAAAATCCTTACCGCCTGACTCGAGCGCCCGTTGCTGCTTCAATCCAGTGGCATAGTCCTCTTGTTCGACAACGTATTTGAGGAATTCAAACTGGGTCTTTGCTTCAGCTGCTCGTGCTTCATCGGGCTCGTTTTCCATGAGATAGTGCTGAATGGTGATCGAGGAACCAGGCGTTTCGCCGGGAAACAATTGCGAGAGCATGATGCTTCTGCCGCCGCCGTCAAAGCTCGCGATAGAGATGTGCGGAAAAATCGTCCAGACACCTGCTGTCAGTGCATCATCGGGCCAGTCCTCGACGGGACGATTTTTGAATTCCGCGAGCCTTGGATCAGGGCCTGCCACGCGCTGATGAGGTCCCCAGTTGTAATAGTTTGCTCGATTGGGGTAATCGGGGCCAAAGGTGTCCTTGTGCAAAATCGGAAGATGGTAGAGATCCATGTAGCCGTCGTACGCGATTTTCCAATTTGGTCCTTCCACCGCTTGGCTCGCAAAATAATGCCAGTTTTCAAAACCAAACTGTGCCAGTAGCGCATCATATCCTGACAGGAAGGTCTCGATGGGTAAGCTGCTGTCTCGATTTAAAGTCACCCAGATCAGTCCTGCGCGCTCTAGACACGGCAATGGGGTGAGGTTGTAACAGCTTTTATCTAAGTCACCGAAGTCCTTGTTGGCGTATATCGCGGTTAAGTCACCCTCAAGACTGTAGGTCCAAGCATGGTAAGGGCAGGTAAAACGGTGCGTGTTACCTCGTCCTACTGGCATGATTTGGGCGCCTCGATGGCTGCACATGTTGAAGAATGCTTGAATAGTGCCATCGCTCGATCGACTGATCAGCACCGGGGTGCCCGCAGCGTCGAGTGCTTTATAATCTCCTGGATTCGGAAGCTCTGCGGTTGTTGCCAGTAGTAAGGGGACCCGTTTAAAGATTTTATCCATCTCTTGACCCCAACGGTCAGGGTCGAAATAGTGCGACGCAGGGACCTTATGAAAATTATCCGTCTGCTGAATGGTTCCCGCCTCGGCATGCTCAAGGTTGCTCTTCGCGATGGTCACGAGTTGTTCCTTTGACATAGCGAACTCCATAGGTTGAAAAAGTTTAAAAGTCTGTTGTGACTTGACCTTCTCCTCATTAAACCGGCAAGCTTGACGGTTTTCAAGCATTCAAAATTAAGCAGGTGGAACGAATATGATCGAAGAACTGTTCAGTCTTGAGGGTGAGACCGCGGTAGTCACGGGCGCTGGTCGAGGTATCGGTGAGGGCATTGCGAAAGTGCTTGCCAGTGCCGGGGCTCGGGTTGTTTGCGCTGCTAGGCGTGCTGATGAAATAAAACGTGTCGCAGAAGACATTAATGCAGCTGGTGGTCGTGCAGCTGCTTGTGTCACCGATGTAACGGATGCACAAGCGGTTCAGGATCTTGCAGACTTTGCAGTCTCTGAGTTTGGTGGTCTTCATATGTGGGTCAATAACGCGGGAGGTTCGAGTGTTCAGCGAGCGCTTCATAAGCTCGACCGGGAGGAGTGGGATCGCACTTTGCTTCTAAATTTAACCGCGGTTTGGGAGTGTACCCGAATAGCCGCTGCTACGATGGAAACCGGACGTATTTTAAATATTTCCTCCCTCGCGGCGGAGGATGTGATTCCTGGCAGCGGGCATTACTCGGCCGCTAAGGCCGGTGTGAATATGTTGACCAAAACGTTTGCGCAGGAGCTTGGTCCAAGAATTCGGGTGAACTGTATTATGCCAGGTGCTGTACCCACTGAAATTATGATGAAGGCGCTGCGGCTGGAGGAGGATGATTTGCCAGACTTGGAACAAATGCTGAAGCTGCCTGCAGGCCGGTTGGGAACGCCTACTGATTTGGGTGCGGCTGCCTTATATCTACTGTCTCCTGGCGCAGCTTGGGTGACGGGTCAAAATATTCGAGTCTCAGGGGGACCTTAATGAAAACCACGAAAGTAGTCTTAACGAGCCGGCCTGAAGGGTCAGTTCAAGAGTCGGATATGAGTTTAATCGATGAGGAACTTGCACCACTCGAGCCAGGAGAGGTTCTGCTAGAAATCGAACATCTTTCAGTTGACGCCTTTATTCGAACGACCTTCGATGAGGGCGCCTTTCACGGGACCGCAGGAATTGGTCAGCCGATTATGGCACTTGGAACAGCAAGGGTGCTCTCCAGCAAGTTCGAAGGGCTCAACCAAGGGGATGCCGTATTTGGACCGATGGGGGCTCAAACCCACGCGAAGTTGCCAGGCGCGATGCTCCAGAAACTCGAAGAAGAAGCCCTGCCGGCTAGGAGCTACCTGGGTGTTCTGGGCTTAGCGACTGGAATGACGGCATACGCGGGAATGACCAGAGTCGCACAAGTTTTGGAAGGAGAGACAGTGGTAGTCTCGGCTGCAGCCGGGGCAGTGGGCTCGTGTGCCTGTCAGGTTGCCAAGAATCTTGGTGCTCGAGTGATTGGAATCGCAGGCGGCGCGAGTAAGGTTGACTATCTACTCAATGAAATTGGTTGCGATGCCGCAGTAGACTACAAAGCGCCTGATCTCGAGGGGCAACTCCTCGCCGCGGCGCCTGACGGTATTGATGTGTTTTTTGATAATGTTGGCGGAGAGATTTTGGATTCGGTATTGCTGCAAATTAATGAGCGTGCCCGGGTCGTGATCTGTGGTGCTGTCTCCCAGTACGAGCGGACGGGTTCAGTTTATGGTCCAACGAATTACCTCAAAATTCCTGAGCGTAATGCCAGTATGCTTGGGTTTACGGTCATGCGATTTCAAGATGAATACGCTGAGATCCAAGAGTCGATTACAGAATGGGTACTGGCAGGGAAGTTTAAACTACCCGAGCAGATTGAATCAGGAATCGATCAGTTCCCCCGCGCGCTGACACTGCTGTTTTCGGGCGGGCATATGGGCAAGCTCATGGTCGCGCCCTAGTCCGGCATGGATACGTGTTTGAAATGGAAGCCAGTTAAAGAATAGCCTGTGGCAGCGCGGCATGCCTGATTGACTGGCACGACCACGCTGCGGCTATGCGGTGACCAGAGGCCTTTTTAATCGAGCGCGAGGTCGATCAAAACCTTGCATTGGTGGCTCGGCGATTTGAGCGCCTCAAAGGCCTCTGGCACTGCGTTCAGAGAGATAACATCAGTGACCATCGCGCTGGCATCGATGCGACCCTGCAGCATCATTGCGATCGTAAATTCAAAGTCTTCTTTGTCGTAACCTACCGCCCATTGAATGGTGAGTTCCTTACCAAAAGCCACGAGGGGTGTGATGGTGTCGGGGTGATCGCAAACACCAATGCCCATAATCAATCCACGTTTGGGAGCCCGTAAAATACAAGCTTGCATCAGACCGGGTGCACCTACACATTCAAACTGGACTTCGGGTGCGCCCCCTGTGAGGGCAATGAATTCGGCGTCAACATCTCCACTCGGGTCAACGAAATCGCTAAAACCAAAGTCTCGAGCCATCTTGAGCCTGGCCTCTGCCATTTCACTGATAACGATCCGGGCAGCGCCAAAAAATCGCGCCCAGATTGCACAAGTCAACCCGATGGGGCCAGCACCGATGATGAGCACCGTTTTTCCAGCAATGTTGCCGGCCATTTTGACGGAATGAAGCCCGACTGCGAGGGGCTCGACCAATGCGCCTTCCCGATTGGAAAGCGATTCTGGTAGTTTAACGACCAAGTCATAACCAACCTTGACGTATTCACTGTAAGCGCCGGAAATTTTGCCGAGACCGATGGTCTTGTCGTCAATAAAAGGTAACGAGGTTACGCGATCACCCAGAGTAAATTCGCCATCCTGAAGTGCCGTCCCGATTTGCACAATTTCCCCGGTAAATTCATGCCCAAAAATTGTCTCAGGGGGTGCCATAAAGGGCCCTTCCTTTGAAGCATGAATATCGGTGCCACAGATCCCGCAGTGGCTGACTTTGACCAGCATTTCTCTCTCAGAGATGATCGGCTCGGGGACCGTCTCGATTGTCAGTTGTTCCCCGGGACGGTGAAATACAGCAGCTCTCATAATGAATCCTCCAAAATTATCAGTACCAACCCCAAGAAGCTCAACTGAGACTGGGACAAGAATGGACCCAGCATAGAGTTCTTCGCCATGAATGTTAAGGGCTTATGCAGCGGCTGTACCAGGTCATCAAAGATCAACATTGCGCTTAAGATGATCAACGAGGACGTCTCTGTGTGAACGCGCTAGCCTTGAGTCTTAAAATAACATCACCGCTCAGCCCTGAGTCAATCGCCCATCCAAAGTCGTTCCTTGTGCCTGGTCGATTGTGACCCCAGGCCTAGGATTCTACTCGGTGTCTTTGCCCTACGGTCACGCCAATCGGTCAAACTCAATGTTGAGATCGGTTGGTGGATGGAGCAGCAAACTGGGCATAAACTCTAGGGTCTCTTGCCCCTTTGGGACTCTAAACCCGGTCATGCGCTGCAGGATAACCCGAAATCCAACAATCAATTCTTGTCGTGCCAATGGTGCGCCAAGGCAATGGTGAACGCCCTGGCCAAACGCGATTTGGGTTTTGAGATTGTCTCTTGTTACGTCAAAGGCATCGGGCTCGGGAAACTGCCCTGCATCTCGGTTCGCTGATCCAAACTTAATCATCATTGTCGCACCAGCTGGAATTTTCACGCCGCTTACCTCGGTGTCTTCCCTGCAAATGCGCCACATCTGTGCTGTAGGTGTCGAAAGACGCAACATTTCTTCCACCATATTTGGAATTAAGCGAGGGTCCTTTTGAACCAAATCGACTTGCTCCGGATGGGTTGCTAAAAGATGCATGCCTTCTGCAAAGGTGCTGGTGGTGGTCTCGTTGCCAGCGACCAGCAGCTGAGAAATTACCGATAGGCACTCCTCAGTATTCATTGGATGTTCTCCATCTGCCGATGAGTTGACGATATCTGATAATACATCGTCTGTTGGGTTCTTTTTCCTGCTCTCGATTTTCTCTGCGAAATAATGTTGAAAGTCGACGACCAGTTCCGCTGCACGGAGCGCACCTTCACGGGTTTGGCCTGCTGAAAATGAGTAGACGTTGGCGTCGGACCATTCCTTAAATAAGGCCATATCTGTCAAGGGTACGCCGAGAATGTAAGCGATCATTCGAACTGGCATTGGGACGGCAAAGGCTTCCATCCAGTTGCACTGCCCACGGTCGATGATTTCATCAATGAGTTCGTGCGCTAAAGTCTCAATATAGGGCTGAAGCTTGGCGACGCTGCTGGCAGAAAATGGCTTTTGACACAGCGAGCGATAACGTCGTTGCCGGGGTGGGTCAGCCGTAAGCATGGTGTCCACCCTGCGGTATCCTTTCTTTAAGATCGCTTCCATTTCTGGATCTCGGGGAGGAGTTGATCCGGCTTGAATCATTGAAAATTCGTTTGAAAAACGTTTTTCATTCTTTGCTACGTCGACTACGTTGGCGTAGTCGGATACAAAATAGACGCCAGTCACCGGACAATGATAGACCGGCGCCTCTTCTCGCAGTCTCTGATTAAACGCGTAGGGACACGCTAAAATTTCTGGGTCAAGCGGGTTAACCTCGTGGAGGGATTGTTCAGTCATAGTGTTCTCAATTAAATGTTGTTTTTAACCAATTGCCGAGCTTCATGAACGGAATCATGTAGGGCAGTATTTTTAAAGTTTTTTCGACGTTCCAATCGATCAAGGCAGCATCTAGCCTTGAATACATGGCATGAAATAAAGGTGCCGCGCGGTCAGAGGTTTGCTCGATTTCGTCCATGCTCATAGAAAACATCAGCAGGGTCACGACCAGGTTGATTTCATATTCTTGAAGCATTTTTTGGTAACTGTAATTTTCTACACCGTTAGCGATAAGACGCTCATGGTAAAGCTTCAGTAAGTCAGTTTCATGTTGGCGCCTGAGGTCGATATCGATGCTCTGGGTCAGCCAGCGTGCGATATCAGTCATTGGCTGGCCAATACCCGCTGTTTGCCAGTCTATGATTGTGGGCTCGTCAGAGGGACTTTCCGGAGAAAAGAAAATATTGTCGGACCTGAGGTCTCCATGAACCAGGGTGTAAGGTTCAGGTTGTGGTGGCTCCATGGCAAATAGAGGTGGCAGCCTAGGTTGCAGTCGTTTCATGTTTGGATAGGCATCAAAGCGGCCGGTCCGTTCGGCATCTTGAATGCTTGCCTCGAGTTGGATAAGGCTCTCTTTTATTGGGGTGACATGTGTAATCGGCGCGGTCCAAGCCATTTGTTTGAGATCGGGGCTATTCCACCATTTGCCATGAAGGTCAGCGAAGGCGAGCATGACTTGCTCGGATTGCTCGAGCGTGTTCCCAACCACCTGATCCGTTGGAACCGCCGGCGCGAGGTCCTCCATCACCATGACAAAGTGCTGATTTTGAGCATCAAAATGCTGACAATAGATGGTTGGCGTCTTGACGCCTGCGGTCTTGGCGCAATCCTCGTAGAAGCCCAACTCACGACCATAGTAGTTCATTCTTCCAGCGAGGATCCGCGTGGCCTCAAAGTGCGATGAAAATTTAACCACAACGGTCTTCGGGTGATTTGCGTTAGAGGCGCTTGTCAATGAAACGCGTTCTAGATCACCCATGAAACCAGACCCTACACCGATGGTGGTGTTCTCGAAATGTTCAACCGCGATGTTCGGGAAGCTGGGTTTCAAGGCTTTGGTGAGCCAATCGGCGGTGAGTGCCGCGGGTGATGTTGGAAAATCAGGCTTGCTGGACATTAGCGGGTTGTCCCTGCGGCGCTTGAAGCTCTTCGCCAAGGTGTTGGAAATCGTTCAAGGTCAGCACTTTGGGTTCTGGATCAAGTAGCACCTCCGTGATAGCCCCATTGTGCATCAGGTACTGATAGCCGAATTTAGGTTGTGTTTTCATAAGCCCAGCCATGCCGTGTGCGATCGCGCTGCCGTGGCTGACGCAGATGATGTTTTCATTGCGATAGCTGCTGAGAGCCTTTGTCAGTGCTGCTTTGACTCGGGCGTAAACGGTATTGGGGCTCTCGCCGCCGTGACCTTCAAAATTATCATCTTTAATCGATTTTACTGCGTAGCCATTGTCCAGCATTTGCTGGTAAGTGATTCCCTCCCAGTCGCCCAGATCGCATTCGATGAGGCCGGGTTCTATCTCGATTGGAAGGTTTAAGCCTGCATTAATCAAGCGCGCAGTCTCCAAGGCGCGCGAAAGCGGACTGACCAAAATACGATGATAGGGTGTTGCCCAAGTGGTTAAGCGTTCCCCTGTCGCTTGGGCTTGGGAGATGCCTTTTGCGTTCAGAGGAGACTCAGTGACGCCGTATGCTAGCTGTTGCTGATTGGCCTGGGTTTCTCCGTGGCGGATGAACATCATATGTCGGTTCATCAATCTGAGTGACCCTCCCAGAATGGCGCTCGTAGCTTTCTTTTGTTAATTTTGCCCATCGTATTGCGGCCCAAGTCGTCGACAAAGTCTACAGTTCTAGGGCATTTGTAGTGGGAAAGCTTGGATCGACAAAATGTGATGATTTCTGCGGCTTCGGTGTTCTGGCTAACATCTTTGAGAATAACCATCGCCTTGAGCTCCTCACCCATTTCTGGATGAGGGATTCCAATACAAGCGACATCCAGAATATCTGGATGTTCGATGAGTACCTGCTCGGCTTCAGCGGGATAAATATTGACACCCCCCGAGACGATCATGTCGCTGAAACGGTCGGTGATATAGACGTAACCGTCTTCGTCCATGTAGGCGATTTCTCCCAAAGTAAAGACGCCGGGGGCAATGTGCGCCGCCGCGGATTTTTCTGGGTCATTATGATAGACGACGCCCCGTCCGGTCGCGTCCTCAAAATAGAGCTGCCCCTCGGTGTTGGCGGGCAAGGGTTGACCTGTTTCGTCCAAAATCTTCGCGGTAAAAGGAGGGATGCTTCGACCCACTGAACCAGGGTGCTCCAGCCATTCCTCTGATGTGATCATGCAAGTCGTTCCAACTTCGCTGGCGCCGTAGGCATCCGTAAAAATCGGTCCCCACCATTCGATCATGCCGCGCTTGATGTCAACGGGGCACTTCGAGCCTGTGTGGCTGACCCGGATCATGCTGGACACGTCGTATTGTGCCTTGATGTCGTCATCGAGCGCGAGCAGTCGGACAAAATGTGTGGGTACCATAATTGTGGATGTGGTTTTAAATTCTGAAATGGCTTTCAGTGTATTTTCAGCATCGAATTTTGTCAGAATGACCGAAGGCGCGCCTGCCGCGAGTAACCGTGCACCGCTTAAAGGTCCCGTATGGTACATGGGTCCGACCACAAGGTGGGGCCCAAGGGTTGCCAGTGGATTGAGTTTTAAGTTTTCTAGATGAGCCTCAACCGTGTCACCACCTGCAAACATTGTCGGCGGCAAGTGAGTGCCTTTCGGGCGACCGGTGGTCCCGGACGTGTAGAGTAAATTGGGGCGAGGTTCGATGCTGGTGTCTGGCTCTTCTCCCGAGCTAGTTGCCAGCCAGGCGTCCCAGTCCAATAAATGGGTTTCTTCGCAGCGCCATCCAATGACGGTGTTGATCTCCGCTAGTTTTGCAGCAGCCAGACCTCGCTCTGCGGTTTCGGGCCCCACAAAAAGCATCTTGCTGTTTGAGTCGCTGAGTATGTAGGCGACTTCTTCCGCCGTGAGGTGAAAGTTCACCGGTACAACGGATGCGCCTCCAATCAGTCCACCCAGATTGGCGATCGCAGTCTCTACGCCATTCTCTGCAAAAACGGCAATTCTCCTTTCGGTGCCAAGGTCAGCAGCCCGGATCGCGTTTGCAGCTCGATTCAGACAGTCATCGACCTCGAGCCAAGTCAGCGCCTGCCTCGGATCTCTGAGTGCAATTTCTGAGGGCCGCTCCGCGGCAATTGTTTTGGCAAATGTTGTCATGATTAAGCTACCGCCTCTGCTACGGCTCGAAGGTTAACAGGTATTGCACTCATTCTTGGCATGCCTGTGATTGGATTGAAAGTTCGGTCATCGTCAACCAGACGGTTGGTGCTTGAGCCTTGGGTTCTGACTTCACCGCCGTTGTCAGGTAGATCCCCCCAAGCATGGGCCATGGAGATGACGCCTGGTTTGATGTCCTCGGCTGCCTCCACAATGCCTAGCAGCGTACCAGCAGCGGACGCAATCTCCACGAGATCGCCTGATTTAAGATTCAGTGTTGTTAGATCATCGGGGTGCATATAGGCGGGATTGGTGGTTCCCTTTTTTCGCAAGCCTTCAAGCTGCTGCCCCGACGAGTTAAAGACGTGTTTCAGTCTGCGGCTGATCAATAGGTGCGAATAGGTGGCACCATCGTCCATGTTCGTTGTCTGTTGCCAATAGGTTTCGCCAGCGACTTCTTGGAGCTGCTCAGAAATATCTGCTGGCAACAATTGGAAGCGGTGCTTATCTTTATGCGGGTGGCGCTGGGGCGGCGTCACGGTTACTTGAACATCGCTGAAGATATGGCCTTGTCCCTTCTCAGCAATCTCGCTAAGTGGCACGCTCGCGTTCGGCGTCAGTAGCGACAACACATCAAATTTGCTGGGTCTTACCTCGGTGTTCAGACGTCCGCCAGGTAGCTCGAGCGCCAGGCCAGACCGATGGGAAAGCTCCCAGTAAATCTCCCATTCCTCGCGGCTTTGAGGGTTTCTAGGCAATACAGCTTTCGTGTAATGACAATAAGGTTGATCGTACCAAGTATCGGTTAGCATTGTGACGTCGTCACGCTCGAGGCTTAAAGTCGGCGCGACAATATAGTCGGCGAGTTTGGCTGTTGCCGATTGATACAGATCAACACACACCAATAAATCGAGTGCTTTCATCGCGCGAATCGTTTTGTCCTGATCGGGAAATGCGACTACTGGATTACCGCCAAGGCAGATCAGTGCCTTAATCTGTCCCTCGCCCTCGAGCAAGATTTCGTCATTCAGTGCGGCCGTTGGCATCTCTCCGATAATTTCTCCGAGGCCCCTAACCCGAGACCATGGACCCTTGCCGTAGGCTGGATTGGCGGCAATCACTTCAGCCTCGCGCGCTCTTTGAGGTTGAAGCACGCCGGGATTGGGTACCCGCTCGCCCACCTTATTGATTCGCCCGCACAGGGTATTCAGGCAACAAATCAGATGTTCTGTGAGGATTCCTCGGGGCGACATGTTGGGTCCCGTGCCGGTTACCGCAACGCCACGCTTCGCCTCACCAAATATTTGGGCGGCTGCAATAAGATCGTCCTCCGGAATTCCGCATCGAGTGGCCGCATAGTCCGTTGTAAAGGGCTCTACCAAGGCGCGGAGGGCATCAAGGTCCTCAACGTGCTCTGCACAAAATTCAGCGTCGTAAAGGTTTTCTGTGAGCACGTATCGAATCAGTGCCGATAACAGGGTTGGATCTTCTGCAGGGTTGACCTGCAAATGTAGGGTTGCTCGGTTGGCAACCTCGGTTCTGCGTGGGTCGGCCACAATGACTTTCATTCCGCGCTTCATCTCATCTCGAATTCTTGCGTAGGGACTAAATGGCGGGGGGCCGCCAAAGGGCGTGTATTGAGAGACGACCGGGTTGTTCCCGATCATCATGCAAACATCCGCTCCTGTAAATGCGTGCGTGCCTCCGGCCCAAGTCCCAAATTGTGATTGCGCGATCCTCCGGTGAGGTTGATCAATTGTGACCGATGTATAGTAGGACGGAGAACCAACGCTCTTGTGCCAGGCTTTGGCAATATGCAGCGCAGCTGAATTTTGATAGCCATAGGAGCCGACGTAGGTGGCCACACTTCGCGGGCCGTGCTCGGCAATGATGCGCTGTATTTTGTCTGAGATTTCGTCCATGGCTTGGTCGACATCGACAGGTTCGAAATCTCCCGTCGTGCCGCGCTTTAGGGTCTCTCGCAATCGCTTGGGTGTCGAAAATTGTTCAGGTAGCTGTCGGCCCTTGATACAGGTGTAGCCGCCGTAAATGGGGTCGGAGGTGTCGCCCCGAACGGCGACTGGCTTGCCATCCTCAACGTCGACTTCAATTGCGCAATAGGCATGACAAAAGCGGCAAAATGTTTTGTGTGTCGTTTGCGTCATGAAGGTGCTCCGAGCTTTCAATGTATGCGATGTCCTGATCATGCCCGAATAATGGCATCAGCGCATTGTGGAATCTGTTGTACAGCAGTAAGAGTATCGAAAAACATAAAAAACAGTCAATGATGACTTTTTTGCCTGAGATGCAGGTCTCTAAAGCGCGCGTTTTTCTGAGACTGGCTGGTACTGGGAAGCCTAAGAGGTTTCTAAAACTGTTGGATTTTGGGCAAAAAAAAGCAGGCGTTTGCCTGCTTTTTTAAACTCTGGGCCGATCAGGAACTACATCTCCCAAACAAGCTCAACGGCGTAGGTTCGCGGCGCTCCCCAACCCTGAAACCCAGTCGTCGGGCCGCCGAGGAACAACGCATGTTCCTTGAATTCCTCATCGGTCAGATTCTTACCGAATGCGGTGATAGCAACTTGGTTGCCATTGGACATCTCCCAGCTGTAAGCCACTCGTGCATCCAGTTGAGAGTAACCACCTTCATAGAGACGCTGATCAGCACCGCCGCCGGTATTCACCAGTAAGAAGTCTCCTACGGTCTTGTAACCGATGTTAGCGCCAAAGAAACCAGCGCCCATTTCTTGATCAAAGGCCAGACTGACCGAGAGGCTATCCTCGGGTTGACGTGAATCTGAGCCACCACCAAGGTTGCGCAGCGTACCAGCTGGGTCCAGTACGCCGACAGTGGCGGTTACGCAGCCGTCAACGACATCGCAAGGCAATGTAAATGCGCTGTTGGTGACATCGATGGTTCCGTAATTGAAGATTAGGCGAAGATTGTCGGTGAAGAACCATTGCCCCTCTAGTTCCCAGCCCTTGGATTCGCTTTCGCCGCCATTATTGATCAAAGTCGTCGTCCCCGGGATGGACCCTGGGGGCAATGTGATGATCGATGAGAACTGAGCAGAATCGCGATTCAGGACATAGTAGGCAAGATTTAATCTCAGCTTAGAATCGAGTAGATCGTTCTTGATACCAATTTCTATTTGATCGGCTGATTCGGGGTCGTAGCCTGCGGTGGCAGCACCCGATGCGTTTCGGATACTAAAGCCCCCACTTCGAAAACCTTCGGAGTAGTTGAGATAAGCCAAAGAGAGATCACTGATGCGGTAACTTGCCGAGGCCGTTACGATCGTATCAGACCATGATTTTCCAGGAGTCACGTAAGCCGATCCTGGTCTCATGGGGTAGGCTCTAAAATCGTGCTCGTTGTATCCGACCGCGGTGCGATCATCATAGGTTCCCGTTGAGTAATCAAAGTAGCTGTTGAAAGCTTGTTTTGATTCATCGATGGCACGCGCTCCCAGGGTCATCTCCAAATCATCGGTTGGCGCAAAAGTGATTGACGCAAACCAAGCATTTGAGTCTACGGTCTCTCCTGCAAGCTGCGTACTGCGTGCATTCGGGAATTGACAAAAACTTTCTAGACCGGGCGTTGCGTTTGATCTAAAGCCTGCCGCTGCGCAGGGAACATCAGCGCCAAATATTGCAAAATTGGGCAACTGCAATATGTTGTTGGTATCTTGTCTGAATTCGAGCTCAGAGCCAAAGTCGTAGTAGCCGACCATCGCAGAGAGCTGATCATTGATCTCGATATCGAGCCGCAATTCGTGGGTCCTGATCTCGTACATTTGGTCTCGAAGCGTGTGCAACTGTGCAAAAGGAATCGCTGCACCATTGATATCACCACCATCGAAATCTTGGTTGACGATGTCATGTCCATCGGACTTTCCGCCCGCATAATGAAGGCTCAACGAGTCGGAAATATCCCAATCCAATCTGAGGCTCATCTGGTCGACGTCGTAGCGCGTCGGTTCGACCTTGTCTGCACGGTTAACAAACCGGTTGTCGCCGTCAAAGCGCGGATCTTGCGGTAGGGTCTGCGAACGATCTCCGATGTGATCGTAGGTCAAAACCATTTCGAGAGTATCGCTGGGTGCCCATGCGATCGCTGCCGTCTGAGACGAAAAATCAACGTCTCCGGCAGTTCTGTTGAGATTAACATTGTCATAAAAACCGTCCCGCTCGCGATCAATGGCGCCAAATTTGAGCGCGAGGGTATCGTCAATAAGCGGAATGTTGACCCGAGCCTTCATGGTTTGAGAGTTGTAGTTCCCACTCTCAATACTGAACTTTGCGCCGAATTCATTGAACTGGGGCTTTACTCGGTTTACCACGATATTGCCACCGATGGTGTTCTTTCCAAAGAGCACGCCTTGAGGACCTCGGTTAACTTCAATGGATTCGACGTCAAAGACGTCAATCAACTGGCCGGTGCTTGAACCCATCTGAATGCCATCAACGATGACGCCGACCTGGGGACTTTGGGTCTTTTCGATATCAGCATAACCGACACCACGGATATACAGAGCACTGGCTCCCGGGCCTGCGGTGTTCATCCCGATATAGACATTGGGTACCAGACCATCAAAGTCGCGTAAGGTTGTCGGCTTAATTTGATCGATTGCTTCTTGCCCGAACGCAGTTACAGAAAGCGGAACATCTTGAACAGATTCGTCTTTGCGGCGGGAAGTGACGACCACTTCTTCCATAGCCCGATTTGACTCCTCCGCTAGGACGACGGGCGCCGTAATCGGCGCGCTGATGACAGCGATGATCGCTGCGATTCGACTCATGTTCATTGACTACTCCCCCAAGTTGTTTGTTGTTCGATTGTCGATGATATCTTTGGGTTTCGTCAAGCCAAGAATGGGGGCTTACTTCGCTTAAAACCCTTCTAAAATAGGTCAAGGCGAAGTCACAATGCGTTGTGAAAATTGTGGTTAGCTCATCTGCGATACGAACGTGTTCAGATCAAAGTAGTCTCGCCAAGCGACGATTTTTTCATCTTTGATTTCAAAAGTTCCCATGACCGGGAGTGAGACCTTGTTGCCCGATTTCATGTCAAAATTATCGATGCGCTCGGTCAGCACAATATTGCCAGAGGCCGCAATGTTGAGGGTAATCCAATCTACGGCATTGGCCTGCATACCGCGAATAAACGATTCTGCCGCTGCTCTTCCCTCGAGTTTTTCCATCGGGATATTGTGATAAACCACTGCCTCATCGAGTAAGCCGATGACCTTGTCCCAGTCCATTTGATTCCAAGCTTCTATGAACGTTTCAACAGTTTCTGTAGGGGTCATGGTGAGTCCTTTGTGCGTCCTTGAAAGTTAAATTGGGTTGGCTATTGTCTTGCGGCCCACCAGTCTGCGATGGTCAGGGGATACAAACGCGCAGCGCGGTGAAGGCTCTCATCGTGATGGGGCTCTAGGGGCGCATCAACGGTTTTGGGTAGGGGATTTGCCTTTGATACCGGGTCAACATATTCCAGTCGAATGTGCTCGATCACGGCGCCAAAGTCGTGGCCCTCATGATGGTCCGAGTTTTGATGGTCATAAAAGGCCCATTTATCCTTGAAGGACAGTAAGCAATAATAAAAGTTGGGCGCTTGACCTTTAAAATATTCATAGCGTAATACGCCGGTTTCCTCGGTCAGCGTTCGCGCTACCATGTCCTCCATGATCGACTCGAATTGTTTTTCTGAACCTTCTTTAATGGTGATGTGCGCGATGATCGTTGTCATATGCAGCCCTCTGTTCTGGATTTGGACCCCGCGGCGTTACCAACGCCAGATCTAGGGAAGTTTGCCATTTTGTTGTCCACCGGAGACGTCGATAAGTTGGCCATTAATAAATCCTGATGTCTCACAGTCGGCAAGCCAAAGCGCGGTCTCGGCAATATCATCGGTGGTTCCCATCCTGCCAAGCGGGATGTGTGGTAGAAAACGCGTTTCTGGATCTCCACCCGTGAACATCGCGTCGGTCATATCGGTTTGAATTAACCCCGCTGCGATGCTGTTGAATCGAATTTTTTGCGGACCATATTCAAGCGCAGCCACCTTGATGGCGTAATCAATACCGGCTCGCGCTGCGGCGTAGACCGCAAGACCGGGGCCAGGGAGTCGCGCGGTCAAAGATGAGATGGTGATGACCGAGCCGCCCTCTGTCATCGCGTCAGCCGCATATCGGAAGAAGAGGAGAGCGCCTATAAAACTCACATCGAGGGTTGGTTGAATCTGATCTCGCGTGAGCGAGGCAATAGGACCGCCCGCCAAGCCCCCAGCACTGTTGATGGCGACATCGACGCGGCCTGTTTGCGCTTTGGCGCTCGCGAACAGCGCTTCGATCGACGCTTCGTCGTTCATATCGCAACTGATCCCAATTCCGCCGATTTCCTCTGCCAGTTCATCGAGTAGATGCTGACGGCGTCCGGATATCACTACCTTGGCGCCGTTTTTTGCTAACAATCGTGCTGTTGAAACACCAAAATTATGCTTGCCTGAGGCGCCTATGATGACTGCGGTTTTGCCCTCTAGACTCATTGATTACTCCTGTCATGATGCCGCAGCGTGCTTGTCACACTGCGCGGTTGGTCTGCCTGCATGCGCACGCAGAGGGGGTTGTCGTATCTTTGCATCCACTTAACGACGCATCACCGACCTGCAAGCTTTGCCACGACCGGCGCAAAATCCGTCATGGTTTGATCATTAACGGTAATGTAAGAAATGCCATATCGCGCTCGCCGGCGCTCGAGTTCTTCGCAGATTTCATCGACTGTTCCAAACAGCGCATGCGGGTGGGACCGCATGGTCTCAGCAGTTGTGCCAAAATTCTCAGCGAAGCTCGCAGCGACAGCATCGGCATGATCAGTCACAAACGTAAAATAAGCGCCGATTTCAAGCTCAATCTCATCGAACCGGCTTCCAGCGCCTTCTTTGATCCAATTGAGTTTCTTCTCAGTCTCTTCTGCGGTTGAGGTAGCGATACCGTCAGGGCCGATAATCCCTTGGCGGTTATTGAAGTTGAAGCTGACGATGTTTGCTTCTCTGCCGGCAAGCCTCAGCACCCTGGGCGAGCCGCCCCCGATCATAATCGGTGGATGCGGCTTTGTGATAGATTTCGGCAAACCATCGAATTCTTGCCAGGCAATGCTTGAATTATTAATCTCAAGTGGCGCATCAGATGTGTAGGCTTTGGCTGCTTGCACCACATGCTCAAGCCGATCAATGCGTTCCCGCGGTGAGTCCATTGTCAGGCCGATGGCCGCGTATTCCTCTGCAAGCCAGCCGGCGCCAAAACCAAGTTCAAGGCGGCCGTCGGACAGCAGATCAATGGTCATCGCTTCTTTAATGAGCACCACAGGAAGGTGGTAGTCGATACAAAATACCCTGCAACCAATTTTGATGGTGGAGGTTTTTGCTGCGGCATAAGCCATTGCGGGTACAGCGGCAAGATTTTGAATGGGATGATTCGTGCGAGCGAGTGCCGGCCCTGGACCGATAATATGATCAGCAAGATGAAGGGCGCTATAGCCAAAGTCTTCAGCCATTTGGGCTCGCTCTGCCCACTGTTTCCCAGATTCAGCGTTGAAGCTTTGAACGGCAAAACGAAAAGGATGGGTCATATCAGAGGCCCGCGCAGTACTTGATTCCTCTTCGAAGCAATTCGTAATACTCCGGTTTGTCCCATGAGCCCATTTCTATATTTGGGTAATAGGGCACCATGGGCTGCATGTCGTAATGTCCTCGGCAATGCCCAAGGTTCAAATAAAGTACCTCACCGGTCCCGAGAGTTCTGATGTAATAAATGGGTCGAGGTTCATCGTCTGGCCAGTCTTCGTGTAAGAATCCGGAGGCTTTGCCAGTAAAATCGGTGTGGAGCAACATTTCATGCGGCGCAAGTTGCTTACAAATGTACAGCTCATCATCGGTCTCGAACTCGTTGATCCCGCTCACCAAAGGATGCTCGGGGTTCGAAATTTTTACGGTGAAGGGCTGTATCGGTGGATGAGCCATAAACTGAGAGCCGAGTGTTTCCATAAAAATCGGTGCACGTTCAGGACAAGCGACGCCATTATCAGTGAATTCAAGAATAGAATTGGTGCCATGTAGGGCGAACCATTTTCCACCTTGCTCAACAAAGGTTTTTAACGCTTCTTGTTCGATTTCGCTGGGTACCAAATTACAGGTGTAAGAGATCAAAAGGTCCGAATTTTGGATGCCTTCGATATCGCTGTAGTTGCTGGCCACGGTTGTTCTGATTCGGCTGTGCTCCGAGAGGAGCTTGAGCAGCTCCAATCGGGCATAGTCGATGTCGTGAAAATCGCCCGCTGCAACCAAATGAACTTTTATTGCAGGTTCAGACATATTTAGGTCTCCGGATTAGTACTGAATGCGCTTTGTCATACCACCATCGATTACAACATTGGTCCCGGTGGTGAAGCCGCCGAGTGGGCTGATTAAAAGTGCTGCTTGAGCGGCAACTTCTTCGGCTGATCCCATACGGCCAAGGGGAATCGTTGCCAGGGTTGAATCATAAAATGCAGTCATGCCTTGTTTGATCTTGTCCCATGAACCGCCCTCGATGAAGATAGGTCCAGGACTGATTGCGTTGACTCGTACACCTTTAACACCCAGCTCTTGGGCGAGCGCACCAGAATAGTTCAGCAAGCCTGCTTTCATCGCGTTGTAAGGGCCTGCATTCATGAAGTGTTCAAGCGCTGCGGTGGTTGAAATCATAACAACACTTGGATTGCTAGATTCCTTGAAGAAAGGTTTGCAGGCTTCAACGCCATGAACGGCTGACAAGATGTTGTAGTTAAATTGAGAAATCCAGCCTTCATCACCGGGGGCATTGCTGCCCGCAACGTTTGAGACAAAGGCATCGATCCCACCGAGGGCTGCGCCAGCCTCTGCAATCCAAGCTTTGAAAGCATCTCCATCGGCGACATCGAGGGCCTGGCCAACGACCTTAACGCCCTTAGCGGACAAAGCGTCGACAGCAGCAGCAACATCATCGGCATTGCGGGCACACAGCCCAATGTTGCAGCCCTCATCTGAGAGTGTTTCGGCAATGGCTCGACCGATACCTTTGGTGCCACCAGTAATAATGACGCTGTGTCCTTTAAGTTTGAGATCCATGCTTTGCTCCTAAGTGGTAATCATTGTGGTTATTGAAATTGTTATTACGGATTCACCATAACGCCGCCATCGACGGATAGCCCATGCGCGGTAATAAAATCTGCATCATCAGTAAGCAGGAAATTAATGGCGTTGGCAATATCTTTGGGTTGTCCGAGTCGACCCAACGCGGATTTTCCCTCCCAGAAGGTGGTAAAGGTCGGGTCTTGGTTGATGGCTGGTGCCGTAATACCCGTGACAATGGCACCAGGCTGGATATAGTTGGCTGTAACGTTGTGCGGTCCGAGTTCAAGAGCCAAGGTTTTGGTGAGACCGGCAATGGCATGTTTAGAGGCGGTATAGGCGGCCATACCCACTCCTGCAAGCTGCGACATAATCGATCCGATGTTTACGATTCGACCACGGGGGCTCATTTTCAGATGGGGTATCGCGGATTTGGATAACCGAAAAACCGCGTTTAAATTGACATCAATGATGCGTTGCCAAGTCTCGAACTCCATGGTTTCCACCGGCGCGCCACCCACCATACCCGCATTATTGATGAGGTAGTCAAGGCGCCCAGTATTTTTAATCATTTGCTGGACTATCAGGTCTGCGCTAGATGCATCGGCAACATCTGCCTGTATATAGCCAAGGGCAGGATGCGTCCATGTTCGCTCAGCGTGTTGATCGACGATCAACACTTGAGCACCTTCATTGAGCAGTCGCTCGGCAGTGGCTTTACCGATACCACTGTTTCCTCCTGTCACGATAGCGGAAAATCCGGTATGTACGTTGGACATGTTGTGCCTCGAGCAAAGGAATGGCTTGGGTTTCCTGGACGCATTAGACTATGAGAGCCAAAAGAGTCAGTCAAGACTGTTTTTTTGACAAAGAAGCAGTAGGAACCCAGCTGACCTCCGACCTGTTCTGCAGCACAGTTTAATGGTCTGATTTGAAATCGACCTGGGTTCGTCTTAGTTTTCAGCGAAATCCGAGCGTGCACGATCAGCACTGGCCCATTTGATCGCATTCACAAGCAGTTGCTGATAGTGCTGATTCGACCATGCCACTGGATCATCGCCGCCTTGCAGGTAACAAATGGGGCTATTGCGGTAGCGCTTTACCCAACCGACTCGATCGCTACCGTTGGGCGGGAACCAATCCTTGTTAGAATTCATCTCTCCCCGCTGGACGACCGCCGCTGCTGAATAAAACTGATCGGGGGTAAAAGCAAAATCGCTTGAGAGCAACGGCTCGATCTCGTCTTCGAAGACTTCGAACAAGTAAAGCTCATCAGTCATGGAAAATTGCTCGGGCAGTCCTTGAGTCACCGGATGTTGGTCGTCTACAACGCGAACAGTGTGTGTCACATGGTGTCGATAACCGCTATCGGACACGGGTTTACCGTTTATTACTGTGCTGGTGTAGCGGAATCGCCCACCGATAATGCGCCCATATTCAGGCCAGGCCGGCCAGCCGGCGATGGCATGATGGAGAAACACCATCCCCTTGCCGGCTTCAAGCAGTTTCAGGAAGTTGGCCTTAAAGGCGGGTGAAGGTTGTCTGTAGTGGGGGCCACCCGCCTTAAAGTCGATGCCGGGCATATCGTAGAAAACGAGACAATCATATTCGGCAGTCAGCTCGGGGGTAAGCACTTCGGTGGCAAGCGGTTGCTCGACGTGGGTGTAATTGATGGACAGAGAGTCGAAAAGGTCAAAGAAAGGGCCTTTTTCAAAGGGATGCCCTTTGGTGACCAGCAGGATGTTAAGAGGCGTCATAGCTCGAGTGACTGCAGTCAGCGTTTGAAGTAGTATCAACGGCATTAGGAGTCGAGTAAAGAAGAGAAAAGGCTTGGATGCGAGACGAGAGGGGCCTGATCCTCAAAAAAGCTGGCAAAAAACGAAAAGTGAGCAAACCAAGATGCTCATTCTTGATGCGGCGCTCGATAGTTTTTTTGATTTAGGATTCAATCGAACAACCACAGAAAAGATTGCTCGACGGGCGAAGGTCTCTAGAGGCGCAATGCTCCATCACTTTCCCCAGCGAACTGATCTCGTTCAGGCGGCTGTCGGTCATTTAAACTCAAAACGGCTAGAATTATTCGAACAATCGTTGTCCAAACTCAATGAAGGCAGTGAGTACA
The DNA here is from genome assembly GCA_938017975.1 of uncultured Pseudomonadales bacterium. GTDB lineage: Bacteria > Pseudomonadota > Gammaproteobacteria > Pseudomonadales > Azotimanducaceae > UBA9926. Next base: position 67,346 of record CALIKQ010000005.1, read on the forward strand.
CGCTGCTTGAAGAAGGCATCGATGCTTTTTGGGAGCAACTGCAGTCCCCTTACTTTGCGGTGTACTGTGAACTCCTCAGCGCGTCGAGAACTGATGCAGAACTTCGTGCAACTTTGGAGCCTGCTATTCGGGAGTTTACTCAGGCTTGGCGCCAAAAATCTGAGCAAATTTTTCCTGACTTAGCTTTGTCCAATCAGTACGGACTCGCCACTGCGCTCACCCGGTTTTTATTGGAGGGAATCGCTTTCAATGCGCAGTCGATGGAGGCGCCGCCCTCATCGATGGCGGCCGAGGAGTTGATCGGCTGGCTGAAATCGTCGTTGCGAGAGCTTTTTAAGGATGTTGCTTTGAATAAGGCGGAGGTCGAAGATTCAAAGCAATAGTTCCTGGATCGATGTTTGGCTTGTTGCTGTCCTGGGAGCGGATGCGAGACTGGGGCCACAATGGTCAAGACCCGGGGCGCGGTTGACCGGTTTGGGGCAGGTGTGGGGCAGGTTTGGGTCCAGATCAATGTAAGCAGGTGTGACCTAGCGAATTCGCCGAAAGCGACCTGAAATCCATCCTTTAAAGACGTAGAGTCGATGAATCAAAACAATAGGAGACCTAACATGAAAATCATCATTTCAGGCACCGTAGATTTAGATCCAGAGCAAATGGATGCAGCAATGGTCGCAGCCAAGCCATTGATCGAGGGTGCATTGACGCAGGACGGCATACTTGATTACGACTGGTGCCCGGATCCATTGACCCCCGGACGCGTGCGAGTGTTTGAGCGATGGGAATCTGAGGCAGCGCTTCAGAATCATTTTAATAACCATTGGTACAACGATATGCGGATGGCTCTGGCCCAGTTTGGTATTCGAGGTGCTGATGTTTTGAAATATCGCATCGAGCTTGCGGAGCCGGTTTATGACGAAACAGGGACTGCTCGGGCCGACTTTTTCACTGAGACGTCTGCCTAAAGGATCCCAATAAGGGCCTTTACCTTTTGGAACAGACCAACAAACCGTCAGCCTTGACTGTTTAGAGGCCCTCCCGCATGATTTGGCTCCGCAAGGGTCGGTGACTTGCTTGCTTGGAGAGCGTTGGTTTTAGGGGCTAAGAGCGAAGGTGTTTCGTCTATTCAGGATGGAAACGGTTGCGCTTTTGAAAAGTGAGATGTGTTAACTGATTTTGAGCGGTGTGTTTCAGAGATCTGTGCATCGATCAGAAGGCTAAGAAACGCGGACGAACAATAAAGCGGTACAGGCCTGTGTTAGGAAAGCACCTAAGCTGCGCAGGGTTGAGAATGGGAGTCGTTTTGAGCGACTCGAAAGCAAATTTTAGATAGGGCGGGATGACATCGTGGCCAAAAAAATAACCAACAAAACATTGACCGATTTGCACCTGAAGATGGTGCGTATCAGACGCTTTGAGGAAGAAGCAGGAAAGCTGATGGAGGACGGGAAAATTCCAGGGGCTTTACACCTTTATGTCGGTCAAGAGGCTGTTGCCGTTGGCGTTATGGCGCACCTTTCCAACGCAGATCAGATCACCAGTACGCATCGTGGCCATGGCCATGTGATTGCTAAAGGCGGCGAGTTTTCACCGATGTTTGCCGAGCTTTATGGAAAAGCCACGGGCTATTGCAAAGGCAAAGGGGGAAGCATGCATATTTCGAATATGGCGCTCGGGATCTTGGGCGCAAACGGAATTGTTGGTGGCGGTCCGCCGATCGCTATGGGCGCTGCATTCTCTAATAAGTTCCGAAAAACAAAGCAGGTTTCTGTCACATTCTTCGGCGATGGCGCGTCTAATGAAGGTAGTTTCCATGAAGCTGCAAATATGGCGGCGCTGTACCAACTGCCCTGTGTATTCGTCTGTGAAAATAATGGTTTTGGGGAGTATACGGCCCAGACGAACCACCAGGCGGTAACAGACGTTGCTGATCGTGCGGCGGGATACGGAATGCCTGGCGTGGTTGTCGACGGCATGGATGTGATGGCCGTTTATGAAGCTGCCGAGGCTGCAGTTGAGCGGGCACGGTCGGGTCAAGGTCCGACGCTCTTAGAGTGTAAGACCTATCGATATTATGATCATGTCGGTGTTCGGGGAATGGGGCTGACCTATCGGACTGATGAAGAAGTCGAGGCTTGGAAGGCTCGAGATGCCATCGAAAGTTTCGAAGCTTTATTGATCAAGCAAGGCGTATCAACAAAAAAGAAAATTGAAAATGTCTACGCACGGGTCAACGAAGAAATTCTAGAGGGCGTTGCATTTGCAGAGTCCTCACCGTTCCCGACCGAGGAAGACTTGTTGCAAGATGTTTACTTTGTAGGAGCTGCGTCATGAGCGAAGCAATAAAAGATCAACCCAGAGTTTTGCCCTATGTCTCCGCAATTACTGAAGCTGTTCAACAAGTGCTCAAGGAGCAGGATAATGCTTTTGTCGCTGGCGAAGATGTTGGCCAGGCGGGCAGTGTTTTCGGTTACTACCAAGGCTTACTCGCAGAATTTGGTGATCGGAGAATTGTGGATACTCCAATCAGTGAGAAAGGCATCATTGGACTGGGCGTAGGAGCTGCTGCAACAGGCTGTCGTCCTATTCTGGATGTGATGTTCATGGACTTTTTAGGTGAGTGCATGGATGAAGTCGCCAACCAAATGGCGAAAATGCGATTTATGTTCGGCGGTGGCGCTACGTTACCGATTACTGTGTTAACGATGGCAGGAGCTGGGATGAACCTTGCCGCTCAGCATTCCCAGAGTTGGGAGGCGTGGCTAGCACACTTGCCCGGTGTCAAGGTCGTGATGCCCTCTAACGCTTACGATGCGAAGGGTCTCATTATTGCGGCTGCGAGGGATGATAATCCTGTTTTTGTTGTGCTCAATAAGATGAGCCTCGCAATGCCCGCAGAGGTGCCAGAGCATATGTACGAGGTTCCGATTGGCACCTCAGCCATCGTTAGGCCAGGAACGAATTTTACAATTCTTGCAATTGGACGAATGGTGCACGAAGCGCTTGCCGCAGCGAAAACTTTGGAAGCACTGGGCGTCGACTGTGAAGTGATCGATGTAAGAAGTATTCAGCCTTTCGACAGCGCGACAGCGGTGACATCGATTGAGAAAACACATCGCGCGCTGATTGTTCATGAAGCGGTCCGGTTCGGCGGTTTTGGCGGCGAGATTGTGGCGCAGCTCCAAGAAGAAGCGTTCGATTATCTAGATGCCCCGATTGCGCGGGTTGGTGCTCCTTTCTCTCCTGTGCCTTATAGTCCGGCGCTTGAAAAAGTGTATATACCGAACGCCGACAATATTGTTGCGGAAGTTAAAAAGGTTCTGGGACTCTAAGGAATGCACGCCATTGGGTTGGTGGCCAACCCTGCATCGGGAAAAGACATTCGTCGTCTGGCTGGCAAGGCTTCGGTTTTTGACAATCGCGAAAAATTAGCGATCGTCAAGCGTGCAGTTGCTGGAGCAATCGCGACTGGCGCAGAGCGATTTGTCTATATGAATGACTCTCATGGCATCGTCTCCGAGGCGATCAAGGCGATTCGAGTGCCGAGGGGTGTTCGCTTTGAGGCGCTACCGAGTCCTAAGACGTCTTCTGCGATGGACACAACCGCAGCAGCTGAACAAATGGCCTCGAGAGACTGCGCTGTGGTTCTAGTCTTAGGCGGCGACGGGACGAATCGCGCTTTCGTCAAAGGCTGGCGAGGAGCAACGTTGGTGTCTTTGTCCACGGGAACGAACAATGTATTCCCGGTGATGGCTGAGGCAACGGTGGCAGGGATGGTCCTGGGCTTGATGGCGACAGGAGGCCTAAAAGCGCGGTCGGTGGCGCGGCGGGTTAAGATTATTGACGTATCGATCGATGGGGAGGCGGACGATTTAGCCTTGATCGATGCAGTCGCAACGAGTGACACGTTTATCGGTGCTCGGGCCTTACTTGATCCTGATCGATTAAAGGAAGCACTACTGTGTCGAGCCGAGCCTGCAGCGGTAGGTATGACCAGTCTTGGAGGTTTGATCCGGCCGGTGGCCGATGAGGATGATTTTGGCCTACACCTCGTTTTCTCAAAAGACGGTCGTTGCTTAAAGGCGCCTATCGGACCAGGCCTTTTCGCGACGCTGAAGGTGGGTTCGACTCGGAAAGTCAGATTTGACCACGCCATTGCCCTGAAGGGGCCTCTGGTGTTGGCTTTTGACGGAGAGCGAGAGCGGATGGTTGGTATGGGTCAGAATGTGAGGATGACGATCTCAAGGACGGGTCCTTGGGTTGTTGACCTCAATCAAGCCATGCAGCTTTGCGCGAAGAAAAAATTGCTGTTGGAATCTAACTAGGGGAGTCTGAATGCCCAGAGAAATTTATTTGGTGAAAGTGGGTATGACCATGACCGAGGGAATGGTTTCGGAATGGTTTATTGCCGACGGTGCACCCGTCAAGAAAGGCGAGATGTTGTACTCGTTGGAGACTGAAAAGGTTAATTTAGACGTTGATGCCGAGATGGATGGCATCGTTAAGCATACCGTGGCAGCGGGTGAAATGATGGCGCCAGGAGACATCGTCGGTTATATCTTCGCCGCCGACGAACCTATTCCAGCGGACTTTATTGGGGCGGCCCCGGGCGCCGGTGTGGTCGAAAGTTCTGAGGTGCCTGTTGTTCAAGACACCGCAATCGTGGCAGCTGCCGAGCCACCTGCAAGTGATACCACTTCGATGGCAGGGGGGCGTCTCCGCGCATCACCAGCTGCGCGCCGATTGGCTGGGGAGCTGGGTGTCGTGATCAGTGCGCTGACTGGTTCGGGACCAGGCGGAAGGATTGTTGAAGCCGACGTTCGCGCATCGAGCGCATCAGGATCGGTGGGCACCGGATCGGTAGCGAATCTGCAAACAACGCCTGAGGTCAGCGTTCTAGCATCGCCCCTTGCCAAGCGAATTGCTGCTGAGCGGGGGATCGACCTCTCGACCGTTCGCGGCTCTGGACCGGGGGGGAGAATTTTACAGGCGGATCTCGATCGGCCCGAAATTGCCACGCCCGCGAGTCTACCAGCGAAGCCTGGCCCCAGCGCTGGAACGAGCATTCCGATTAAGGGCATGCGGAAGACCATTGCGCAGCGTATGCATCAGAGTCTGCAGGAGACAGCGCAGCTTTCAATGGATATGGCGGCTCAAATGGATGATGCGGTCAAGTTGCGTAGTCAATTGATCAAAGAATGGGAAGGTCAGGCTAAGCCAACTTTTACTGACCTCGTGATCAAAGCAGCGGCCAAAGCTTTGGCAGATCATCCCATGATGAACAGTGTGTTCGGCGAACGAGAAATTACTCTGATCGAGGAGATCAATATCGGACTTGCCGTTGCAGTCCCAGAGGGTTTGTTGGTTCCGGTGATTCGAAATGTCCAAAACCTCGGTTTAAGAGATATCGCAATCGAGAGTGCCCGGCTTGCCAGTGCGGCGCGTGCGGGGACGTTGGGCCTTGATGACTACGCGGGCGGAACTTTCACGGTTTCAGCTCTAGGGATGTTTGGGGTCAACTCCTTTACGCCAATCATTAATCAACCGCAGGTTGGTATTCTTGGTGTTAACCAGCTTTTCGATGGGCTTGCTTGGGAGGGGGATAAGCCAGTGAAAGCCAAGCAGATGAATTTATCACTGACCTGGGATCACCGAGTGGTTGATGGAGCCCCAGCTGCAGAATTTCTAGCCAGTGTTGTGGAATACCTGAATGAGCCTTATAGGTTGCTGCTATGAACGAATTTGATGTGGTGGTCATTGGGGGAGGCCCGGGCGGTTATGCTGCTGCAATTCGGTGTTCTCAGCTGGGACTATCGGTAGCGCTGGCTGAGCAAGAGGCGCTCGGCGGCACTTGCCTGAATTGGGGGTGCATCCCTACAAAGTCGTTACTCCAATCGGCCGATCTTTATCAGCAGATTTTGGGTGCTGATTCCTATGGGATCAGTGTCGGCAATGTCACGTTTGATCTGGAAAAAATGGTGGATCAGTCAAGGCAAGCTGCGCATCAGTTAAGCCAAGGTGTCGCGCAATTGATGAAGAAAAACAAGGTTAAGATTTTCAATGGCGAGGCATCGATTCAGAGTGTGGGCACAGTCGGTATTAATGGGGAAACCTTGATGACCGACAGCATCATCGTAGCTTCTGGCGCTGAGCAAAAAAACTTGGGCGCAATCGCCATTGATGGTCAAAACATTTGGGGCGCCCGCGAAGCCATGACGCCGTCAAAGCTACCCAAGGAGTTGCTGATTATTGGTGCTGGCGCAATCGGGGTCGAGTTCGCAAGCTTCTATCGGTCTCTGGGTTCAGCTGTCACGCTTTTAGAGGTTGCGCCGGAGATTTTGCCTGCGGAGGATCAAGAAATTTCTCGTTTAGCCCGTGAGGCGTTGGTGAGCCGTGGGATTGAGGTGCTTGTCGGACAAGGTGTTGATGGTCTTGAATCTGCTGATCACGGTGTTGCTGCAGTCATCGAGGGCGAAGTGCGGAGGTTTGATGCCGCAATTCTCTCAGTAGGCGTAAAAGCGCGCATCGCCTCATTGGGCCTCGAAGCGCTTGGTGTTGAGATGGAGGGATCTTTTATAAAGGTTGGTGATCGTCAGCAAACCTCAGTTCCTGGGATCTATGCCATCGGCGATGTGGCGGGAGCCCCCTGTCTGGCGCACAAAGCAACGCATGAAGCGATGATCGTGTCCGAAGTTATTGCGGGTCAATTGCCGGAGCCTCTGCGTCGAGAACGTATCCCCGGATGCACCTATAGCGCGCCGCAAGTTGCCAGTATTGGGCTGCGCGAGCAAGATGCTGGCGATCGTGCGCTCAAAATTGGAAGGTTTCCACTGTATGCGAACGGCAAGTCGGTGGTCGCAGGTCATCCCGAAGGCATGATTAAAACAGTTTTTGATGCACAAACCGGCGCGCTACTCGGAGCGCACATGATTGGTGAAGGCGTGACTGAATTGATTCAAGGCTTTGCTGTGGCGATTGGTCTCGAAACGACAGAACACGAGTTGATTGAAACGATCTTTCCGCACCCAACTGTCTCTGAAGCTATGCAGGAGTCAGTGTTGATGGCGTTTGATCGTCCCCTACATCTTTAATTCGTCTTCAGACGGAATGCTTACTGCTTGATTGTTCCAGTTTTGGCGCCTCATAGTCGGCGGCGAACGCGGGGCGGTGTCCTTAAGGGGCTGAGCACCGGGTCGCGCGTGATGTGAACGAAAGGTCAGTTTGTGCGCCCGAAGGTGGGGTGATCTCTTTAGGTGTTCAGAAATCTGCGGAGAAAGCTTTTCGCGCGGACTGTTAGTGCGAAAGTCTTTGAATAACGGTCACCCTGCCGCAGCCACTTTTGGTGCTCGCGGCTGGGCAGGATGACACGACACTTATGAGGGTTTTAACCCGCGTGCATGCTTTGTGAAATGACCGAGAACCCACTGGTCGCGGCAAGACGTTTGCCAACCACAGCTTGGTAATCATCAGAGTTGTACCACGCTTTTGCTGCTTCTGTAGATTCGAATTTAATGATGACGGTTTGACCTCCAGGGGGCTCGCCTTCGATGGTCTCTGCTGCAACGTCAAAAGCAACCAATTCTGCTCCATATTTAGCAAGCGTGGGTCCAGCGCCTGCGCTGTATTCGGCGTAGAGGGCTGGGTCGTTAACACTGTATTGGGCAATAAAAAAGGCTGCCATAATCATCTCCTTGGGTTGGGGTTAAGCTGTTTCTCTTGGGGTGTTTCGGGCGCGATAGCCTGGGGCCAAACCGCCGCGCTCATCGCGAATATCAAATTCATGACTCAAGTCTTCGACCCACTGAATGCTTCCAGACCGCGCCATTAAATCGTCGCATAAAGCAAGGGCTGGAACCGTTCGGCCAACGCCCAGGGGTGTTTGAGACTCTGATAAATCGGTGCCGTTTTGCTCGGCATGAGCCGCTATAAATTCTGTCGCAACTGAACCAGGGTATAGCGAGATCGCAGCAACCCCCTTCGGCTCGAGTTCGATGGCCATGTCTGCGGTCAGACGGTCTAAACCGGCCTTGCCTGCCCCATAGGAGGATGAAAAATGGTAAGACAGGCCACCCGGCGATGAAACGTTCACGATGAGGCTGCCTGGACCCGCAGCAAACAGAAGCGGTGCTGCGTGCCAACTCGCAACGTAGTGTGCTCGAAGGCCGATGCCTACTTGGTCATCCCAGACTTGGATGGGATGGTCCCAAAAGCCGCCGCCCCAAGCGGGGGGACTTGGAATTTTGTAGACGTTGTTGACCAGAATATCGATATGGCCGGCTTCGTCTGCGACCTTTTTAAAGAAGGCCTCTATTTCATGGTCATTGGCGTGATCGACCTGGGTGCCTATCCCAATCCCGCCGGCTTCTTCGATTGCTGCAACGCTGCCATTTAGGGTCAGTGCCCCGTCGCCATTGGAGCGACCAGTGATATAAACGGTTGCCCCTTCTTCAGCGAGGGCGATGGCGCAGCCTCTGCCAATGCCGCGAGTAGCGCCGGTCACTACGCAAATTTTTCCTTCCAGTCGACCCGTCATTGAATTCTCCTCGTTAATCAAAATTGAATCTGCAGCCTTGGCAGTCTCGTTTGTTGTCGCGTTATAACAGCTCACCAAGCTTAGCGCGCTGCCAAACGCCATCGCCAAATAGAAATTGGCTGTGCATTTGACGTTTGTGGTAGATCTGAACGTCGGCTTCCCAGGTGAACCCGATACCGCCATGAAGTTGCGTTGACCGATTGGCACAAAATTCAGCTGTATCAGAGGCACTTGATTTAGCGAGATGCGCGCATCGTGCGGCATCTTCTGGCTCAAAATCGTAAGCAGCAGCGGCCTGATACACCAAGGAGCGTGTCTCATCCGCGGTGATCATCATATCGACAATCGGGTGTTTAACGGCCTGAAAAAAACCGATCGGACGATCAAATTGTGAACGCACCTTTGCATATTCTGCCGTTGTTTGAAGTTGCCACTCAGCTGCGCCAGCAATGTCAGCGGCGGTGAGGGTTAAAAGCGCTGGCAGCGCTTTTTGAATACTCATGAGGCCCTGCCCAGCGGTCGTGAGCGCTTGGGCTTCTGTATGATCGAACTGAATCCGTGCCTGGTCACGGGTTAGGTCAACGATACGGTCATCGAACAGATGAACGTTGTCCCCTTGGCGGTTGACCTTGTATAAATCAATGCCGTCCGCGCTGTGAGCGGCAACAATCAGTACCTCTGATTTCTGCGCATCGGTGACATACCAAGATTGGCCCAGAAGTTTTCCATCTTCGACGCGCACGTCGGTAGAATCTCCCTCAAGAGAGCCATCCTCTCCGTAGAGCGCAAGGCCAACTCGTGTACCTCCTGCCATTGCCTCAAGAAGTGCGTTGCCCTCGCTGGTGTCGATGGCGCGCAACAAAAATGTCGCAAGCAGGGTGTTGGTCAGTGGCGTGGCCAAGGCATAACGTCCGATTTCCTCGGCAATCGCCGTTGCGGCCACAAGACCCATGCCAATGCCGCCTTGCTCCTCAGGAATCGATACCGCGTGAATGCCCAGATCAACCGTCTGTTGCCAATTTTGGGCATCATAGAAAGCTGGGCGCTGATCGCCGTGGTAAGGGTCCTCGGTACCCTTGAGTGAGGGACGTAAATTCTCTACAGTTTTTTGCTCTGATAAGAATTTAGCATACGTGTCTTTGAGCATGCTGATGTCTTCTGTGAAGCCAAAATCTTTAGGCGTTGTCATGGTGTCTCCATTGCCGATGGCTGTTATTTTGTTTTAGGAAGTCCGAGTACGCGCTCGCCAAGAATATTGCGCTGAATTTCACTGCTGCCTCCGGAAATGGTCCCCGTATAGGTATTCATGTAACCCAGTGGCCATTTACCGTTGGCCGGTGCGTGCTCGTCTCCAACGTAAAGGCTAGATTTAAGGCCTAAGATGCCTAGGGCAATTTGATGTAATGACTGGGAGATTTCACTACCAGCGACCTTACCTTGCAGGGGTATTCGCATGGCGCCGCCATTAAGGGCCTTGATGCGTGATCGGCGGGCATTTTGAAGACTGGCTTCTGTTCTTTCGTACACTTTCAGAATACGGTCTCTCCAAACTGGATCATCCCAAACGCGTTGACCCCCTCGACGGGTGTCTTTGGCCAATTGAATTACCTGCTGCATAACGAGGGTTGGGGATTCGCTGGCAACCGCGCCTACGCCAACACCCGCGCCGCGCTCGCTGGTCAAGGTGGCCATCGCCACCTTCCAGCCGTCACCAACGGCACCGACGCGCAGGTGATCACCAACAATGGCATCTTCGAGGAACACCTCATTGAACCCAGACTCCCCTGTCATCTTATGAATGGGTTTGACGGTGATACCGGGTTGGTCCATGGGTGCAAGGAAATAGGTTATGCCGCCGTACTTGTCTGTTTTGTCCTGTCGTGCCAGCAATAGCATGTATTGGGCAAAATGTCCGAGGCTCGTCCAGACTTTAGAACCATTAATCCGCCACTGATCGCCTTCTTTGACAGCACTGGCCTGAAGTGACGCAAGATCGGAACCGGCACCAGGTTCACTGAAGCCTTGGCACCAGATGTGTTCGGCAGAAAAAATCGGCGGAAGAAATGTTCTTTTCTGATCTTCGGTGCCGCACTCAAGCAGCGTTGGTACCGCCATGCCTAGACCGATCCAATTGATGAAGTAGGGTACAGCCGCTTTTCGAACTTCGTTGCTAGCGATCTGCTGACAGCCAGTCATGCCGTGTCCACCATATTCTTTAGGAAGATCTGAGGCGATGAGTCCGGCCTCATAGCATTTCGCTTGCCATTCCGACAAATAAGTCAGATGGCCCGGATTGGTGACCTCGTAGGCCGCCTGGGGCAGAGCAACGGGGTGCGGCTCTGGCTTGTTTTCCTGCAGCCATGCTTGGCAAAAAGTCTGGAACTCAGCTTGTTCCTGGGTCATTGTCTTCTCGCTCATAACTTATATCCTTAATGTCTGGTCGAGGTTTAAACGGAGGAGCAGATGATGGTCTGGCGTCCCTCGAGGGATTATTTAGGTGATCGCTGATACATCTTTTGGATGCTTGAGAAATCAATTTGTCCGTGGCCCTGATCACCATGGGCAACATAGAGACTTCTAGCCAGTGCGCCCATCGGGGTGCTGGTTGAGGTATCTAAAGCTGAGGCTAGTGCTAATCCTAGGTCTTTAATCATTAGATCAACAAGAAAACCGCCTTCATACTCGTTGCTAGCGGGCACGCCCGGCATTACTCCAGGATACGGATTATAAACTTCAAGGGCCCAATTGCCGCCAGAACTTTTGCGCATGATTTCAGAAAGAACGGCGGGGTCCAGACCATTATTGACGCCGAGCTGAAGCGCTTCTGCGGTCCCGGTCATGAGCACTGACAGCAACATGTTGTTACAGACTTTGGCGACTTGGCCTGCGCCTGCTTGGCCGGCGTGAAAAATATTCTTGCCCATTGCCTCGAGTAATGGTCTGGCCCGATCAAGGGCTTCAGTCTCGCCTCCGACCATAAAAGTGAGCGTTCCTCCGACGGCGCCGCCAACACCTCCAGAAACTGGCGCATCAATCATCATAAGCCCCTTCTCGGAGGCGGCCGCCGCAACTTGACGAGCCGTCACAGGCGCAATAGTGCTTGAATCAATGATAAGGGTTGATGACCCAATATGCTCTAGAAGGCCGTCATGACCTAGATAGACTGCCTCGACGTGACGCGAGGCAGGAAGCATTGAAATAACGACGTCGGCGTTGGCCACAGCGGCGGCTGCTGTCTCGGCGGGTCGACCGCCCTCTGCTTTCACTTTGTCAACCGAGTCAGCAACGAGATCAAAAATTTGGACCGTATGACCGGCCTTGACTAGGTTGATCGCCATGGGTCCACCCATATTACCCAGTCCAATAAATCCGATGGTGCTCATATCAACTCCTTAAAAGTTCGATCTTTAGAAAAAAAGGACATCTCATGCGAGATCAGCCAAAGGATGCTGCTGCCAGTGATCGGCGAAATGAGATTCGACCACCGCGTCGGGAACTGCGCCCAGTGTGTGCTGCCATTTGGGGTTCCCGTCCTTCTCGATGAGCAGCGCCCGAACCCCCTCGCTGAATTCCCCTTGTCGACTGCAGGCGACGGCAATATTGAGTTCCATTTGGAACATGGATTTGAGATCCATCGTTTTGGCGCGCTCGAATTGCTCGATGATAATGGCCGCTGTGGTTGGCGAGCCTCCTAAAAAGCTTTTACTGGCCCGATTAAGCCAAGGTTCGTCAGGCCAGAGAGCGGTTTGCTCGCTGAAGGTTAAAATGGGGTTGCTGCTTTTAAGGGTCATCTCAAGCGCTTCCCGAAGCAGATCTTCGTTTGCTCGAATTTGAGAGGCGGGAAATGCATCCTCAGGCGACTGGAAGTCCTCTGCCAGTCCTGCAAGGTCAGACGGGGCCGATGCGTGCGAAGGAAGGTTCGAGAGACCCTTGATGAAGCAGTCTTTCTGACTGTGGAGAATTAGTGTGTCAAGAAGACCAATATACTTCGCGTCCTCCCCATTAATATTTGCGCCAGTCAGTGCCAAAAAGTGGGCCCAAACGGGATCAATCTTGCTGAAGGAGTAGGTGGCGCCAGCATCAGGGAACAGGCCGATTGTGATTTCAGGCATTGCCATTCGAGTGGTTTCGGTGCCAATTCTAAGTTGGCAGGCTGAAAAAATGCCGAGGCCACCGCCCATGATGATGCCGTGCCCCCAGGCAATCGTGGGCTTAGGATACCGGCGAAGGTCATAGTCCAGCCGATATTCTCGCTCGAAAAAGTGCTCGCAATAGGTGCATGGCCCTCCTGGCGTCTTGACCATATCATGATAAAGATTTTGGATGTCGCCGCCAGCCGAAAAAGCTTTCTCGCCTGCAGCGTCAAAAAATATAGCGGTGATGCTCGAGTCATTGCGCCATTGGTCGAGCGCGATTTGAATCTGGTCGATCATCTCAAGACTCAAGCTATTCAGCGTTGCCTCGGAATTGAGGGTGATGCGTCCAAGTTTGACGCCGTTATCGATCTCCTCAACACGTGCAAGGACTGCCTCTGCCATCAGGCGTTGCTCCACTCAGGCGACCTCTTTTCAAGAAAGGCATTGACGCCTTCTTTTTGGTCTTTCGTTGAGAACAAATTCACAAAAGCTGTGCGCTCGTCATCGAAGGCGTCGGGCATGGATTTATGGCGGGCCGACATGATGAGTTTTTTACAGGCGGTGACGCTGGTTGGGCTCTGGTTGGACGTCATTGCAGCCAGCTGCATCGCCCGCTCTAGGCTTTCTCCTTGAGCAACCACTTCCTCGACCAGCCCGATCCTCTCGGCGGTTTTTGCATCGACCCGCTCGCCACACAAAATCATGCGCTTTGCCCAGCCTTCTCCCACGAGCCAGGGCAGGTGTTGGGTGCCCAAACCGCTGGGGAGTAGTCCAACTGTCGCTTCAGGGAGCGCCATGACCGCTTGTGCCTCAGCAATTCTGATGTCGCATGACATTGCACATTCGAGGCCGCCACCCATGGCATAACCATTGATCGCGGCAACGGAAACCCCTCTAAAGTTTGTCAGCGCTTGAAACGCTGCGTGGAAATGCCTTCCGATGATATCTGCATTCTGAGGGTCACCATCGGCAAACATTTTAAGGTCGGCGCCGGCAGAGAAAAACTTTTCTCCTGCGCCTGTAATGACCAGGCTGTAACAATCGGGATTGGCATTGAGTTCACCGATCAGCTGCTCTAGCGCTTGTAGATTGTCGCTGTCCCAAGTGTTTGCAGCCGGATTGTCGATGGTGATCAACGCGGTGTTGTCGTGCATTTCGAATTTTAGTTTGTCGGTCATTCTGACTCCTTAAGTGATGGCTTCGAGGTCAGCCAGGGCTAATAATCTTCTTGCAACAATAACGCGCATGATTTCATTGGTCCCCTCGAGAATTTGATGGACACGATTGTCTCGAATATAACGTTCAAGGGGATACTCTCGCATGTAGCCATATCCGCCATGGAGTTGCAGGGCCTCATTGCAAATATGAAAGCCTGCATCGGTCGCAAAGCGTTTCGCCATGGCCGCATAAACGGTCGCCTCGGGATCGAGGGAATCCACCTTGAACGCTGCGAGTCGAATCATTTGCCTGGCAGCAACGAGTTCGGTTGCCATGTCGGCTAACTTAAACTGAAGCGCTTGAAAGTTAGCCAAGGCCTCGCCAAATTGTTCACGCTCCTGCAAATAGGTTTTTGATCGATTCAGTGCCGCTTGGGCGGTCCCAACAGAGCAAGTCGCAATATTGATGCGGCCTCCGTCTAAACCCTTCATGGCGATCTTAAAACCGTCGCCTTCCTGACCGACCCGGTTCGACACGGGTACTCTAACGTCCTCGAAGGTAATCTCTCGAGTAGGCTGGCTGTTCCATCCCATTTTTTCTAGGTTACTGCCGTATTCAATGCCCGGTAAATCTGCCGGAATGGCAAGGCACGTGATGCCTTTAGGGCCTGCACCACCGGTTCTAACCATGGTGACAAGCGTGTCGGTCCCGCCAGCGCCAGAAATAAACATTTTGCCGCCGTTGACGACATAGTGATCCTCTTGGCGAACTGCTTGGGTTCTGATCGAGGCCGCATCAGAGCCAGCCCCGGGCTCTGTCAAACAGTAGCTGGCCAACTTTCGTCCTGCAATTAAGTCGGGGCAGAGCGCCTCTGAGAGCGCGGGGTCTCCAAACGTCGCGATCATCCAGGTGGCCATATTATGAATGGAAATGTAGGCGGTTGTAGAGGTACAGCCCATGGCCAATTGCTCGAGAATGATGCTCGCATCGAGACGGGAAAGCCCCATTCCGCCGACATGTTCTGGGCAATACAGGCCGCAGAAACCCAGTTCTCCAGCGCGTGCAATCACGTCTTTGGGAAAAGTCTTGTGGCGGTCCCACTCTGATGCATTGGGTGCGAGCTCTCGATCAGAGAACTGGCGTGCAACCGCTTGAAAGGCGGCTTGGTCTTCGCTGAGATTATAGTCCATAAGGTGTTATCAAGTCGTTTATTTGGGCCTGATTCGAGACGTTAGAACGCCGACTCAAGCGATCGTTAGTTAAAAATCTGGTTAGTACATGAATAGGTTAAAGGAACGATGCGCGCGGCGGTTTGAGCCGCCCCCGAACCGGCGCGTCAGCGCTCAAGGCCATCAGTCGTGCCGCATTGCGCCCAGGGTTCATGATAGTCAAACCCATCCAAGATCGAAAGCGAGTGTGCCCAGCATGGTTTTTATTTTAAGTCGCATACAAGTCCCTCAGTGGTGCGCATTCTTTAGCAGATGCGCGGCTCCATGAACTTGCTGTATCGAAGCGTTTTCCCCAAAGAGACGTTGTTTCATCGTGCCATAGACCTTGCGGTTCTTGCCGAGATGCGCGAGAGCGCCTGCTTTTTCCATGGCTCGGTCCAGTAGATCGGGAAGATCGCAAGCAGCGCTGACGATGCCCGCCTGCTCGGCCTCCGGCCCTGTCCAGCGGCGGGCCAATTGCACAGTTTCAAAAAACACATTGGCAGGTAATTTGTGCTTGAAAAGCGCCAGTTCGGCATCCGGAATGATCATGCCGATTTCCACCTCGTTCGCACATGCAAATCCCCGGTCAGAGCGCATCAGGCGTATATCGTGGCACAAAGCCATCATAAAACCTGCGCCAAAAGCATGACCGTTGATGGCACAAATTGTTGGGACAGGGAGGGTGATTATCCTGCCCATCAAGGTCATAAATTCGGCGCCGAAGGCATCCCGGTCTCCGCCGCGGTGCGGGCCCTCGGATGCGCGCCATTCAAGGTCAAGGCCATTGGAGAAAAACTTTGGGTGGCTGCCCGTTGTAACCAGTGCGGCGGGTCCATCTGAGGCTTCGACCTCATCGAGAGCATCGGCAACAGCGCGAACGAAAGATGTATTCCATCGATTCTCACCATCATCCAAGGTCAATACAAAAACGTCGTTTTCTCGGGTGAGTTGGATCATTGTAAGCCTCTAGATGTCTTGGAGTCTGCAGTATGTCTGAAGTCAGAGTGGGTGCCAAGGTGCGACTCTTCGGGCAGGTTGGAATTCTAAGCGGGATGATTTATTTTTAAGCGATGGAAGCGTTATTGGAATCAGATCTGCGAAATTGCTTTGGGGATGTAGAAGAGCTCGTCCTGCCCGACTTAGAAAAAGTGGTTTGGTCAAATCTAGACTTTCTGGGCTGGGTACATCCCTCGGGGCATCTCGGCTATATTGCAACGCGATCCCCAAAGGATGGTTGTCTGCGCGGTGTCGTTTTGCGCCGGCATGCGAGACCCTCTCGGCGCATTCGGCTTGAATTGTGCAGTTTGTGTCATCACGTGCACAGTGCGGGGGGCACCGCGATGTTTACGATCACCGAGGCTGGCAGCCGTGGTCGGCGAATGATTTCAAATGTTGTGTGTGGTGATCTTTCCTGTAGTTTGAGAGTTCGTAATTTGATTAACCCCTCAAGTTTGATGCATGAAACGATGTATCTTGAGGCCAAAGTTTGGCGTATCCTGCAGCATCTGCATCGTTGGTTGACCCGAACAAAACATTTGTAAGTAGAAGCATTCGTTGAGCGTGCCTGCGCAGCTATAGGGCACCTCGGCTGATTTTAATCCCCTAGCCCGTGGGCGTAGATGGCGCTAGAAGCGGACACCGCAATTGATTTCTCATGTCTTAGTCAATTTGAAAGAGACGTTCAAGCCTGCCGGGCAGCTGTTTTATGGCTGGTATATCGTGGCGGCAGCGGGAGGTTTGCAAATGCTAGCAAGCCTTCTTTGGATGCAGTCCTATGGGGCTTATGTCGTCTTTCTCCAACAGGAATTCGGTTGGAGTAAAACCATTGTGGCAGGTGCTTTCGCGCTGACTCGGATAGAAAGTGGAATACTGGGCCCGCTTCAAGGTTGGCTTGTTGATCGGTATGGACCACGAGTAATCCTTCGGATTGGGGTGGTCCTTTTTGGGCTTGGATTTATTGGATTTAGTCGAGTCGAAACGCTGCTTGAGTTTTATCTGTGTTTCGCTGTGATTGCTTTGGGCTCCAGTCTAGGCGGTTTCGCTACAGTTATGGTCTCGATTGTGAGTTGGTTTAATCGTCACAGAGCTAAGGCAGTTGCTTTTTCACAGATTGGTTATGCTCTAGGCGGTATGTGTGTGCCGTTGGTGGTGTTGGCGTTAGAGGCTTTTGGATGGCGTGTCACCGCGTTTTATTCCGGCGTTCTTGTAATATTGCTAGGGCTCCCGATGTCCCAAGCGGTTCGGCACCGTCCCGAGACTTATGGGGATGTCCCTGATGGGCGGATGCTGCCAAATCACAATTCGAGCGAGCCGATGCGTGCCGATATGACAGCGCAACAGGCGATGAAAACCCCCGCGTTTTGGTTAATCAGTTTTGGGCACGCAGCGGCCTTGTTGACCGTGTCGGCAGTCATGGTGCACTTGGTGCCACATTTAACAGAGGGCCTGAATTTTTCATTGGGTCATGCTGCGTTGATGGTCACCTTGGTGACCGCCTGTCAGCTGGTGGGCCAACTGCTCGGAGGTGTGCTGGGCGATCGATTTGATAAACGTTTGATTTGTGTGCTTTGTATGATTGCCCATACTGGAGCATTGTTGCTGCTGGCCTTCGCATCGAGTCAAGTGGATGTGGTGATGTTTGCGGTGCTTCATGGTTTGGCGTGGGGCATCCGTGGCCCTTTGATGGTGGCGCTTCGAGCAGATTATTTCGGCGCTGCCTCGTTCGGCACAATCATGGGCTTTTCATCGCTTATCGTGATGCTCGGCATGTCTTTCGGTCCTTTGGTGGCAGGCTTGTTTGCCGATTATTATGGAAACTATCAGCTCGGGTTGACGGTTCTAGCGTTAACGGCGTTTTTGGGCTGTTTTTGCTTCATGGGAGCGCGCCGGCCAGCGTAGTGATCGAACAATCGCTTCGATCATAGATTTGCGGCATGTCGTCGCAAAAATTTTAGTGCGAGGCGCTCGGTGAATTTTTTGCGCTCTCAAAGGCGGTAATGCCCAAGGCTTCACGAATCGCGATTCCCGCTGGGGACGTCATGTCATCGACGGGGATGCCTGTCGCATCGGCGATTCTCACCATGCGTTGAAAGTTAGCGGCAACGCCCGCTGCCTCGATAACAAGCTCAGGTGATGTCGCGTTTAACAGGTCAGTTCTTGCTGAGGCCAGGCGTTGCTGGTCGTCTGACATGAAAGCTTCAGAAAAAGATAGCAGGAGTTGGCCATGAACAATGCCCCGATGGGCAGCCGTTTTATCGCCCAGCAAAGCATCTAGATCGATCTCTGTCTCTGTGACGTGGGCGCTCGCACGGAGCATCCCTGCATGGGCATTCGTTCAGTAAAAGCAACGATTAATTGCAGACACGCGCCCTGCAATCAGTTCCATTTGCAGTCTGTTTAAGACCCTGGAATTGGCTTGGACCAGATTGCCCATTTCTTCCAGGTGTAAATAAAAGGCGCCTGCGATCCGTTTCCATTGTCTTACCAGATCCGGTGTGGCAGATAGCGCGCGAACGACATTGGCGCCAAATCCCGTTGGCCACAAATCTTCATTAGCCACCGTCAAACCTAATTTAGGAATCATCGGAACAAATCCAGTGCTTTGCTCAAGCGAGGGTGGCTGGCTTTGCGAGGGGACGCCTGGTTTTGGCTGGGGCAGCGGAGGCGGTGCTAGATCCAGTGCTCGGTGGAATTCGTCGATGCTAAAAATACAGACCACAAGGCCGACGAGCTCAACGTAGGCCAGTTTGGATAGTCCATCCTTTTCAAGTGCATCCACCTGAGCTCGTGTAATACGCCCTTGATCGGTAATGATTTGATGAATCATGTCGATGATTTTTTCGTCAAGGATCAATGAGGGTGCGTGCTGGGCTTGAACAGACCTCCGAGATAACGCAGCCTTTTTTTCGTCGCATAGCCTACAATGCTTGGCCAAGCGACTTTCAGCGGCGATGGCAATTTTTTCGGAGGCTGTCCACCAATAGCCAGGCTCGCTGAGGTAATCGAGGTGCGCCTCGATAGCGCTTTGAATATCAGCGCGATTGTCTAAGGCGGACAGCAATAAGGGTGCATCGGCGGTCAAGAGCGTTACTCTGAGACGGGATGTTAGAAACAATACTGATTCAAAGTTGGTTCTACAACTCTAACCTCTGAATGCTGAGCGACAACGCACAAAATGCTATCGCACGGGATCGATGATACGTTAACTGTTTGCCGACCTGAATCTGAACTCCGTGATGGTGCATTAGGCCGATTGACGAGATTTGTGGCATTTGCTCGATTGATCGATCATAAAGTCGCTCTTTGTTGTTTCGAGCAGGCTATAATTTGTAAACCAGCGTGTTCACATCCCAGGCTACGGTAGCTCAGGATTGGATAGTAATGTCGGTCGGCCGAACTGGATGTGAAGGTGAGCAGGTCGGCAGAAGGGTGGTTTACATGAGAAAAACGAGGGGTCGATGTGATTAATACGCCGCAGGCCTGGTTAGCTGAGGTTGGTATTGAACGGTTTCGTCTCAGGCGGCAGCCAGAGCGGCAGAGGTCAGTGCTGCAGACACAGCAGGTTTCCGTGGCCGCAGAGACAGCTGTTCTCGAACCGCCGCGCGGTGATCTTGATACCGTTGTTGAGTGGACTGCGCGAATTCGAAACTATCGGACGGTGGCGACATTAACTTGCTTTGATGAAACGCTGTCGGCATCGGACTTCAAGATGCTTGAACGCCTATCAAATGATATAGGAACCGCCGTTAATGGCATGGCGATCCAGCCGTTGGTGCAAGAACAACGATTCAGCACTCTGGGCACTGACTTGATCGATGCGGAGCGTGTCCAGCGCTGGCTACAAGACCTGCCCGGATCTGTTGTGTTGCTTGCCGGTAATTGCACCGCATTTTCAAATCTCTTGATTCGCGCCGGTCAGATTCGAGAACCTGCTCCGATCTTGATCAGCGGAATTTTAAGTGCGTCTGAAATGCTCGAGAAAAAGCGGGAATTGTGGCGAGCACTGAGCGCTCAGATTCATTAGTGGAAAACTAGTAGTGGAAGGTCAGTGTGTGAACATCAGGGTCATGAAGCATATTGATATGCCCTATGTTTTGAGAAATGAGCTTGCCGCGTATCCCCATCCTTGGCGAGAAGGGCATTTTAGAACCAGCTTAAACGGCGGAGACGACTGCTTCGTCATGGAGAGTGACTCGCGCTTGGTCGGGCATGGAATCTTGAGTACTGGCGCCGGCGAAGCGCATGTGCTCAATCTTTGTGTGCACCCGGAGGCTCAGGGGTGCGGTTTCGGACGTAAAATGCTGGATCATCTCTTGGATACGGCGTCTCAAAAAGCGGTGAACGTTGTCTTTTTGGAGGTGCGTGCTTCTAACCGAAGCGCACGAGCGCTATACGAATCGGCAGGGTTTAACGAAATGGGGCTTCGGCCGAATTATTATCCTGATGTCCATGGAAGAGAGGATGCAGTTTTAATGGGTAAGGAATTGGTGTAGTTCAATCGCATCAAACGGCTATAATGCGCGCCTTATTGGACGAGGTAAGCTCATGACCCGCTCTGAAGTCGATCGACGAAGAACGTTCGCGATAATCTCTCACCCCGACGCGGGTAAAACTACGATCACAGAGAAATTATTGTTGCTGGGAAAAGCCATACAAATGGCTGGAACCGTCAAGTCCAAAAAGTCAGACCGCTACGCGACATCAGACTGGATGGCGATGGAAAAAGAGCGGGGTATCTCGGTGACTACCTCAGTGATGCAGTTCCCTTACCGTGACTGTGTCGTCAATTTGCTGGACACGCCGGGTCACGAAGATTTTTCTGAAGATACCTATCGGACGCTGACCGCGGTTGATTCTGTGCTCATGGTTATCGACGGCGCCAAAGGTGTTGAAGACCGAACCATTAAGCTGATGGAGGTCTGTCGGCTTCGAGACACGCCAATTTTAACTTTCATCAACAAATTAGATAGGGAGATCAAAGAACCTATCGAACTGCTGGATGAAGTTGAGGCGGTGTTGAATATTGACTGTGCCCCGATGACCTGGCCCATCAGTATGGGGCAGCGCTTTCAAGGGGTTTATCACCTCTATGAAGACTGTATTTACCCCTATCGAGGAGAAGTACTGGCGCCTCTGTCCGAACCCGAGCGGATTGAAGGCCTTGATAGTCCGGCTGCGCGAGATCTTTTGGGCGATCGCTGGGACGACTTCAAAGATGAAATTGAGTTGGTGCGGGGTGCTTCACACGAATTTGATCAAGCAGCTTATTTGGCGGGCACTCTGTCTCCGGTCTACTTTGGTACGGCTCTGCGCAATTTCGGGGTGATGGAGATGCTTGATGGGTTCGTCGCCATGTCACCGTCACCGCTGCCAAGAGAAACCACGGGTCAGCGGGTTGATCCCAATAACCCAGAATTTTCAGGGTTTGTTTTTAAGATCCAAGCGAACATGGACCCAAAGCACCGGGACCGTATTGCTTTTTTGAGGGTTTGCTCGGGGACTTATGAGCAAGGGATGCGGATGCATCATGTCCGCTTGGGCAAGGATGTCAAAATCAGCGATGCGGTGACCTTTCTGGCTGGCGAGCGAGCGGCCATTGGACATGCCTTTGCTGGCGATATTATTGGCCTGCATAATCACGGGACTATTCAGATTGGTGATACTTTCAGTGGCGGCCGGAAAGATCGCTTCATTGGAGTGCCGCATTTTGCCCCAGAGTTGTTTCGCCGAGTTCGACTGAAAGATCCGCTGAAGAGTAAGCAATTGCGCCAAGGCTTGACTCAGCTCTCAGAGGAGGGCGCAACTCAAGTTTTTATGCCGCTCACCAATAACGATCTTATCTTGGGTGCGGTGGGGGTCTTGCAGTTCGATGTCGTGGCCTATCGCTTGAAAGATGAGTACAAGGTCGATTGTGGTTACGAGTCTGTCGCTGTGAACACAGCACGCTGGGTGGTCTCATCCGACCTTAAACAACTAGAAGAATTCAAACGTAAGGCTGAAGGCCATCTGGCTTTAGATGGTGGTGGTCATCTGACCTATTTGGCGCCATCGCGTGTAAATTTATCGTTGATGGAAGAGCGTTGGCCTTCAATTGAGTTTAGAGCCACTCGAGAGATTGCTTGATTGAAAGCATAATGGTGGAGCTGTTCTTCACAGCCTACTAGGTGGTGGCGCTCTACTGAGATTTTTTAGAGCGGCGCGTGGATGGGCGTGCTGGGAGTCGCGTTGGCGGATGCCTCAGAGGCAAATGGGTCTGCAGTCATCAGCTCCGCGCGGTCTCTTGCTGCATCATTACCAACTCAGACCATGTCTTCATAAGGATTGTCGACCTGCAAAGAGATCGGTTTGGCATGCCCCGGGATCGTGATGGTGGCATCGGTTAGATTCAGCGCTGAGCCCTCAACAACACCTTGTCCAAATTGATAGATCGGTGCAGTCTCATTTTTTAGGCAGGCCTCGTCATAGGCATAGCTGCTTGCAATGGTCTCAGTCTGGCGGTCTTGGAATTTTATCATTGCTGCTTTGCCGTGACGTTTGGCGAGCATGGAATTCGTCACCTCTGGGGACAATATCGCGGCAGTCGCGTTATTGCCGCCAAAACCTTTTGAATTGATGAACGCGGCCTGCAAATGATTGGGATCAACCGCGCGGTGTTTGAGTAAAAAATCTAGATTGGACCGGTGCACGTCCTCGGCAATGGCGGCAGTGGTTTGGATGCCCGGAATAATATGGTCATGCCAGACCCCCAAAGAGGCGATGATCTGATCCCCAGACGCGCAGGCCAAGGAATGACCAACAAATGCCTTGATCGCCGTTACCGGCCAATCCTGAATACCAAATGCCTCAGCAAGTTTGTCAAAAATATGAGATTCGGTGACCCGATTTTGAGGCGTCCCAGTGCCATGAGCTTGAATATAGGTATGGTGTTTGAGCGCAGCCTCACCGAGTATCGCTCGCACCGAGCCCATGGCTTTACCCAGGGTTAAATAGTTGCCAATGCCCGGACCCGGAATCGACTTCTTAAAGCCATCGGCATTGACGAAGACATCAGCGACGGATCCATAAACGTGTGCTCCGAGTTCTACTGCGAGCGCGTCGTCAAATAAAACCACAAATTGAGACGCTTCAGCCAAAGTAAAGCCACAATTTTCTCCGAAGGGACGGCAGGCTCGGGTGTGGTCTGGGGTTTCAAGGGTACCACCGTCGAGTTTTAAGAGAGCCTCGTCTTCGGCCAATGCGCCCATCGTCCGATAGCCCTCGATGACCTCGGGTGTAATGGGTGCTTCACTCGAACCGATCACGGCGACCCGGCAGTTGCCGGCTCTGATATCCGACATACCCTGGCGAAGGTTGTACAAGAAGGTTGCGCAGGCACCGACATTCGCGCCGGTAGCGCCAACGCTGCCAATCACATAGGCATTGACAAAGTCAGCGGTCATTTCAGCGAGGCCCAGGGGGCAATTCTTCGCGCTGACTCTTTTACCCATGAGTGCAGACTGCAACATGCCCGCTGAACCATTAAAGTCCAGCTGCCCCATCGCGCTGCTGGCATAGACCGCGATTTGGTCCCCAGCCACATGGTCAGTGATGGTTTGCCAGGGAATTCCGAGGGACTGGATGGCATCGGAAGCACCAAATACAGTCAGTTGCAGGCCCCTTGGGTGGCTACGGGATTGATATAATGCTTCTGGATCAAAACCAGAGGGCAGTTGACCCGCGGAATTGACTCTAGACGCCCGACCATCGGGAAACAAAACTTCCAGTGCTTTGCTTGTTGTGACTCTGACTTCTTGTTCGTTGTGGTTTTCGATCAGCCAGTCGGCGGGCAGCTGCTCTGGTAGGTGACTTTTTTTGATTAAAAATGTCAGTGGATCTTCTGTTTGCGGATTAAGCATTGCCTGCTTATTTGAACGATAGAGATCGGGATCAAATAAGTTGTTAGAAAGCTTTCGGATGAGCGTGTTGCTGAGAATGTGGCCTTGATCTAAGTCACAGTTCATTAATGCTGCGAGTGATTGTAGGGTCCTTTGCTGTTGCTCTAAAGCGAGTTCATCAAAGACCAGGCGCCGGTAACCGTGGTGTCCTGAACTACGTCCTGCCGGATTTATGCCGCCGAAGCCGACGATTACAGGCAGTCTTGTCACGTTCCGGATCCTTGCAGCAGCTGAGACAATTGTAAGCCGTAAAAGTCGATAAAAGCCAGAGCCTGGGTCAGATCATTTCCGACCCTTTGGCGGCTAAACCAGTTCGACGGCGATTGCAGTGGCTTCACCGCCGCCGATGCACAATGAAGCGATACCTTTTCGTTTGTTGGCTCGTTTCAAGGCATGAATGAGCGTTACGATCAGCCTCGAACCCGTTGAGCCTATGGGATGACCTTGAGCACAAGCACCCCCGTAAACGTTCACTTTATCGGGATTGATGCCCACCTCTTTAATCGCCAGCATGGTCACCATTGCAAATGCCTCGTTGATTTCAAACAGGTCAACCTCCTCCAGCGACCATTCAACTTTTGCGAGTAATTTTTTGATCGCATCGATGGGCGCCAGTGTGAATTCGGCGGGGTGCCTGGAATGGGTGCTGTGTCCCAAGATCTTCGCGATCGGGGTCAAGCCCTCTGCATGGACAGCAGTCTCGCTTGCCAAAACGAGCGCAGAGGCGCCATCGGAGATGGAGCTGGAATTGGCCGCGGTTACTGTACCATCGGTTTTAAAAGCCGGTTTGAGCGCTCTGATTTTTTCTAAATTAGCGTTGCCGGGCTGTTCATCAACGGTAATGGTGCGCTCGCCTTTTCGGTCACGGACTGTGATGGGTACAATTTCATCCTGTGACGCACCGGACTCGATCGCGGCTATGGCCTTTTGTAGACTCCCGATGGCGTAATCATCCATTTGCTCACGAGAAAGTTGAAATTGGTCAGCAACATCTTGGGCGAAGGCGCCCATCAGCCTGCCAGTTTTGGCATCCTCCAGACCATCTGTGAACATACAGTCTTGCAATTGACCGTGTCCCATTCGCAGTCCCGACCTTGCTTTAGGAACGATATAGGGTGCATTGCTCATGCTCTCCATACCGCCAGCGATCATGATGTCGTTGGTTCCAGCTTTGATCAGATCATGAGCGAGCATAGTGGCTTTCATTCCCGAGCCGCATAGCTTGTTGATGGTCGTGGCACCTACGCTATCAGGGATGCCCGCGTCGATTGCTGCCTGGCGGGCTGGACCTTGCCTGAGTCCCGTCGGTAAAACGCACCCCATAATCACTTCATCGATTTTGGACCCATCGATTTCTGCGCGAGTCAGCGCGCCTCGAATGGCCGCTTCACCGAGCTCAACGGCCGAAAGCGCCGCAAGGTCGCCCTGGAGGCCTCCCATGGGTGTCCGCGCACCCGCGGCGATATAGACATCTTGACTCATAGATTGATCCTAACAATATTTAAAATGGTGGTTATGGGCTCATTTAAGAGCCGATAAAGCTTAAACTAAGGTGCTATTGATAACTACCCCGACGAATCTCCATGTGCGGGATGTGCTATCATTTTTGACAATGAATTGAGAAGTGAGGAGAGCGGTATGTCGAGTCAAGCAGCAGCAGCGCTGACGATTTTTAAGTCGCTTGAAGGGCAAGAAGAAGGGGTCGGATCTTGGTTCGAAGTTGATCAGGATCGTATTAATCTTTTCGCTGATGCAACGATGGACCATCAATTTATACACATTGACCCCGAAAAGTCTGCTGAACTATCCCCGTACAAAGTAACGATCGCGCATGGATTTTTGACACTCAGTCTGATTGTCCATTTGGGCGGTACGGTACCTGTTCCAAGGCCTGATGCGCTTGAGGGCGTTTTTATGGGCGTAAACTACGGGCTTGATAAAGTCCGATTTCCAGCTCCTGTTCCGGTTGGGTCAAAAGTACGTGCTCGCCATACGTTAATGCTGGCCGAACTCAAGGCGCCCAACACGATCCAATTAAAGCGAGCAGTGACCATCGAACTAGAGGGTTCTAGTAAACCCGTATGCGTTGCAGAATCGCTAACGAGACTTATGTACGGTTGAAGGATTGAGGACACGCCGAGAAGGCACAAGGAGATTGGACCATGGCGCCTGTAACGGTCATTGAAGAAGCCGACGTCATCCAAAGCATTCAGGATGCGTTGCAATATATTTCTTATTATCACCCGGTCGATTTTATTCGGTCTATCCACGCTGCCTATGAGCGCGAAGAATCGATCGCGGCAAAAGACGCAATGGCCCAGATTCTGATTAATTCAAGGATGTGTGCAGAAGGACATCGACCGATCTGTCAGGACACTGGGATCGTCAACGTGTTCGTGACCGTGGGTATGAGGGTCCGCTTTAATACGGATGTGGCCCTCGAAGATTTAATCAATGAAGGCGTCCGCCGAGCCTATGCGTTACCAGACAATGTACTGCGTGCCTCGGTGCTGGCGGACCCAGCAGGACGCAGACTCAATACTAAAGATAATACGCCTGCGGTGATCCATGTGGAGTTGGTGCCAGGCGACGAAGTGAGTGTCCATGTTGCAGCAAAAGGCGGAGGCTCAGAGGCCAAATCTAAGCTTGCGATGCTGAATCCGGCGGACAGTATAGTGGACTGGGTAACACGAACCGTTCCCAGTATGGGCGCTGGGTGGTGCCCTCCAGGCATGCTGGGTATTGGCATCGGCGGCACAGCAGAGAAAGCGATGCTATTGGCCAAGCGTTCGCTCATGGATGAAATTGACATCCAGGACTTGATCGAGCGCGGTCCACAATCGCGAATCGAGGAGTTACGCTTAGAAATTTTTGAGAAGGTCAACGGGCTCGGGATTGGTGCTCAAGGCTTAGGTGGGTTGACGACGGTCCTTGACGTAAAAATCATGGATTACCCGACCCATGCTGCCAACCTTCCGGTGGCCATGATCCCAAACTGTGCGGCGACCCGTCACATCCATTTTACGCTGACCGGAGACGGGCCTGCTGACCTAGAACCACCGAGGCTAGAGGATTGGCCGAAAATTACTTGGGATGGGGCGTCGGGCGCTCGGCGGGTCAATCTTGATGTCGTGGGCCCCGAAGACGTGCGGTCCTGGAAGCCCGGCGAGACTTTGCTCTTGTCTGGAAAAATGCTGACTGGAAGAGATGCTGCTCATAAACGGATTCGCGATCTCTTTGCTGCTGGGGAATCACTGCCTGAGGGCGTCGACCTCAACGGGAAATTTATTTACTACGTCGGCCCTGTTGACCCTGTTGGTGAGGAAGTCGTGGGTCCAGCGGGACCAACAACGGCAACGCGTATGGATGGTTTTACCGAAATGATGCTGGCGCAAACTGGCTTGCTTGGCATGGTGGGTAAGGCTGAGCGTGGTCCGGTCGCGATCGAAGCGATCAAGCAGCATGGTGCTGTTTATTTAATGGCGGTCGGTGGTGCTGCTTATCTTGTTTCCAAAGCAATCCGAAAATCACGAGTCGTTGCTTTTCCGGAATTGGGCATGGAAGCTATCCATGAGTTTACGGTTGAGGATATGCCAGTCACGGTAGCAGTCGACAGCCAAGGTGAGTCGGTACATGAGACGGGACCCCGGTTGTGGCAGGGGAAAATTGGCATGATCCCTGTAGCGCCTGTGGCTTGAGCTTGGCGCTCGCTCGTTGGATTGCGCCGTTAAAAAGAGCAGAGAAGGCGGGGTTGCTGGTCGGGAGTAGATCCTTAGCGAGCTCAAACAGGGTAAACTTGCGTCCAGGTTTTAACCGGGATTGAGACTTCCCCAAAACCAGCGATTTATAACAAACGCAATGACCAGCGGCAGTTGGCAGCGCACAGTAGAAGAGATACAGGAGTGGCAAGCGATATGTCTGAGTCCGGGAGTGTTGTTGATCAGCTCTATTTAAATGCAGAGCAGCTATCCCAAGATTTTTCTTTGTTCCCAAGAAAAGAACCCGCAGCTGTTGTTAAAGGACTGTTGACCGAACGCGAAATTAACGCGCAGGTTGAGCGTCTCAGAGGCATGGAGGTTGATGCCTACATCGCAGAGACGGTCGCGCCCACCGAGGAATCAACTCGGCCTGGAGCAAAAGCTGTCATCCACAGCTTGAATGTGCCTGTGAGTAACGAGCAATCTTTAGGGCCCTTTTTTAGTTGCGAGTTGACGTTAGAGTTTCAAACGGGTGCTCGAAAGATAGGAGTGCTTGCGCAAGATCGTAGTCACGCGACAGGGGTCTGGGGTGCAGAGCATCATGCGCTTGCGGCAGAGCGGGCCAGTAGTTATGCCATTAGGAATTTACCGATTCTCACGCTGATGGATACCCCGGGAGCTGACCCCTATGAAGATGCCAATGCCCAAAATCAAGCGCACAGCATTTCTCGGCTGATTGCAGAATTGTGTAATGTTGATGTTCCGACGCTGGGGATTATTATCGGTCAAGGTTACTCGGGAGGTGCAATCCCTTTAGCGTCGAGCAACTTATTGCTGAGTCTGCGTACGGGTGTTTTTAATACCATCCATCCGAGATCTTTAGCCAATCTTGTGCGGCGGTACAATCTGTCTTGGCAGGAGTGTGCCCAGTCTGTGGGAGTATCGTCCTATGAGCTCTACCAACAAGGGAACATCGATGGGATCGTTGATTATGACCCAGGCGAAACGCACAAAACACAACATTTGCTCGATGTTATTGTCACTGGGATCGAGTCGATTGAGACCGGTGCGCGACAGTTCGTTGCAGAGCACCCTGAAATCCTGACGCATTATCACCGCAATATTACGCGTTACCTGAACCCGTCGGAATATTTGTCAGCGGTCAATGCGAGCTCAACGCTGAAACTTCGAACGTCTCCGACGGAGTATCCCAATGTCTTTGGTGTCGCTTTTCGATATTTGCGTTACCTCGGTCTCCGTAAACGCATTAAAGCGACGACGACGACACAGTATGGTCGATTGGTAGATGTCGAAATTCCTGAGGGAGAATTAGCGTCTCGGATGCACCGGGAACGCCGAAGCGCCTTTTTGTCGTGGTTGCAGGATCCGGACCGAATTCTCTACGAGGAACAACTGAACAAAGCATGGAATGCGTTTCAGGACAAACGGGTTCATCAGGCTGACGAACAAGGGGTCATTCGTACCCTTTTATTCGGTGAGCCCAAGAAAAACTTTGAGCGTGCGCAAAAGGACCTTACCCTTGAGCTAGGTCTTTATCTTTTCAACCGCTGGAAAGGCAGTGCCAGCGATAATCTGCTTGCGCTTGTGACCTACCTTAATAGTTACGACACCAGTGCCTATCTGTTGAGCACCGCAGACATTCGAGATGTGAAAGCGTTGCTTCAGGCAATGTCGTCGTCCGATCAGCCTATGATCCTCTGGTTAAAATCGAGATTTAGCTTTGAGGGTCGCAAGCTCTTTGATGCCGCTTTCATCGAACAAAAAAACCCGGATTATCTCAAGTCCGAACTCGCGAGCGAGCTGAATCTGATTATCGAAGAAACAAGCCTCTTCGATGCTGAAAGGATCGCTGGTGCGCCGCTGTCGCTCGAAACCCAAACGTTTCTGGCGCAAGTGGAGGCTGGCGGCTCTCCGCTGCCGTTGAATCGTTGCCTTTTGGAAGATTTACTGTGGTCTCAAATCCGTCGCAAAAGCGATGGTCAGGGGTCGCCCTCAGAGCAAGATACGAATATTGTCGATTTGTTGTTAGATAAAGATATCGGTCCGGGGTTTATCCAAGAATGTCGGAACCTTATTGTTTTCTCCGCGGTGTATGAAGTTCTATTGGGCGATTTGGTGTCGATTGCACGAGAGGCGCAAGATTCGAGAACTTTGGCAGAAGCGACCATTGAGCGATTATTATCGTCTGCCGCTGAGCAAGTCTCGACCTTGCCGCTGTTTGCTGGCGAGTCCTCTGAGGCGATCCGACGCGACTTTGCAACTTGGAGTGAGCGATTGGGCCAGTTCAGCCAGGCCAACACCTTTCTGAAGTCGGTTGAAGAGTGGATGCGCGGCATTCACAAGGATAAATCGGACACGCTCTTTGTTGTAATCAGTCACATTTTCGAGCGTATTTTGCCGGGCTATCATGAGGCGAAGCGGCTGGGAAAATCGTTTACCGGTCGGCTCGAGCCAGTGCGCATCGGTCGTCGTAAAGACTTTTGGAATCGATTAACCATCGCGTATCGAGACCTGCTCTTTAACGAAATTTTGACCCGAGAAAAGCGATCAAAAAAAACAACCTTTGAAGCGATCAGAGATCAATTTATCGATGATTTTGAAGAAACCAATGCAAATCTGATGTCTGCGAACCCGGTCGCATTTCCAACCTTTCGACCATCGATAGAATCAGCCCTGAAAAATGGTGTTCGTCCGCATGGATTGATTACTGGAATCGGGAGCTTTAAGGGAGAGCAAGGCACTTATCAGGCTGGATTTGTGATTTCGAATGTCGCCTTTCAGGCTGGCAGCATCGATAATTCTGATTGCGTCAGATTTTGTAAACTGCTGGTCGATTGTGCCACGCGACGACTACCCGTGGTGTGTTTTATTTCCAGCGGCGGTATGCAAACCAAGGAGGGTGCGGCAGCGCTTTTCACAATGGCCGTTGTGAACGACAGAATTACCCGATTTGTGAGAGACAATGACTTACCGATAATCATGTTTGGTTATGGTGATTGCACTGGAGGAGCGCAAGCCAGCTTTGTGACTCACCCCCTTGTTCAGACTTATTATTTTTCTGGAGCGAGCATGCCGTTTGCAGGTCAGACGGTGGTGGAGCGAAACCTGCCCTATACATGCCTGCTTAGCAATTACCTGTCACTGACCCCGGGTTCGATGCAAGGCCTGGTTAAACACCCATTTGCCGAGGATTTAGATCGGGCCCTCCGAGGGGTTGATCCGGCGTTACCGGTACCTGCAGAAACGGTGGTTGAGGTTGTCGATCGTGTGATGGCCGGTCGCCTTAAAGGGTCGGATCCTGAGCGGAGCACTGTTGTGGCCGGTGAGGTTATGGCTCGACCGGTGGAAAAAGTGCTCATTCACGCGCGCGGCTGCACGGCGGTTAAGTTGGTGCGAAAAGCGCTGCAGGAAGATTTGCACGTGGTACTTGTTCAGAGCGATCCTGATATGAGTTCTGTCCCAGCGGATATGGTGCGCGAAGCTGGAGAGCAGGGGACCCTGGTTCCCATTGGCGGTAACACCTCAGATGAAAGCTATCTTAACGCGCTGAGTATTTTGAATATTGCCGAGTCCCAAGGGGTCGACGCGCTCCATCCCGGAATCGGCTTTTTGTCTGAGACACCGAACTTTGCTGCACTGGTTCGACAGAAAGGAATCAATTTTATTGGCCCCAGAGTCATGAGTATGGAGACTATGGGAAACAAGTCGAATGCGATTAGCACGACAATGAGTATCGACGTACCAGTTGTTCCGGGAAGTCACGGCATCGTAGATTCCTCAGAGCGTGCGCTTGAGATTGCAGAGCAAGTTGGGTATCCCATTTTGCTCAAGGCGGTTCATGGTGGCGGTGGTAAAGGTATTGTTAAAGTGGAGCGGGCTGAGCAACTCCACCAACAATTTCATCAGGTGACCACAGAGGCAAAGAGCGCGTTTGGTAATGGTGATATCTATATTGAAAAATGTGTGACCTCGTTGCGTCATATAGAAGCCCAGATCTTAAGAGACACCCTAGGCAATACTCGAGTGATTGGGCTTCGGGACTGCAGCGTTCAGCGCAATAACCAGAAGCTTCTTGAAGAATCCGGCTCAACGCTACTTTCAGAATCCTTACGCGCGCATGTTTTTGCGTGCGCGGAAAAAATTGCTGAAGCCGTCGATTACGTCGGTGCAGGAACGGTGGAATTTATCTACGATGTTCCCAACGATGCGGTCTATTTCATGGAGATGAACACTCGGTTGCAGGTTGAACACCCCGTGACTGAAGCGGTCACAGGCGTTGATATCGTTCAGCAACAGTTTCACATTGCCTCTGGCGGGTCGATTGATACGTTGAATCCGAAAGAAACAGGCTATGCCCTTGAGGTGCGTGTCAATGCGGAGCGGGCTGCGATCGATGCTGAGGGGGTGGTCACTTTTCTTCCCACGCCAGGGAAGATCACCCGTTGTGAACTCCCAGAGCGCTCCGATGTTGAGTTGATCTCGATGGCAGGTGAAGACAAGGTGGTTTCCCCTTTTTATGACAGTTTGATTGTTCAGATTATTGTCCGCGGCGAGGATCGTGCTGACACCGTTGCTCGCATGTTGAGCTATCTTGACTCGGTGGTTATCGAAGGGGTTAGTACCAATATTCGATTGGTGCAGCGAATACTCAAAGACTCGGTATTTTTAGAGGGCGATTACGACACTACCTATCTGCCGAAATTTTTAGCGAGAATCGATGTGCCTGAGCTGGTGGCTGAAATCGAGGCCGCAGCGGGTAACGCGGTAGAAGCCTTAGATCTAGATTCATTGCGTATCCAGGATAGCTCGGAACTGCGCGTTTTAGCGCCGTCAACGGGTGTGTTTTATCGTACTCCCTCTCCTTCGGAGCCCGAATATGTCAATGTCGGAGATCAAGTGGGAGTTGATGATGTGCTGTGCGTACTGGAGGCCATGAAGATGTTTTCTCCCTTTCGATTGGCGGCTTGCTCTGGGGCGGGTGGTGAGCTTTATCCGTCCGAAGACCGTTATGAGGTGAAGCGCATTAATGTCGCCAATGGTCAGCAGGTCAATGAGGGTGATCTTCTGTTCGTCATTGAACCGGTCGCAACTCAAACCAGCGAACAAGAGCGCACTTAGTGCTGCTGACAGTCATGGTAAGGCTCGGCGGTTATGATTGAAAATTTAGAAACACTCCTCGCGCTTTCTCGTTCTGGCACGATGATCGAAGCCAGCACAGAGCTGCGAATTTCGCAGTCTGCGGTGAGCAAGCGTATTGCAGCTTTGGAAAAACACTACGACCGAAAATTGATTCAAAAGAAGGGACGCCGAGTCGAATTGACGCGTCACGGTCAAAAGTTAGTCGATAAAATAAGCCCCGTGCTTTCCGAACTGAGAGACCTTTTTCTCGAGGACTCTGCTGCTTCTCGCGGCGAACTTTTAATCGGGGTCTCCGACGCGATTTTATCCTCTTGGGGCGCCCAAGCGTTTTTTGATATCAAACGAGAAATGCCTGAAGTTCAATTCACCTTTCATGCGCACAGAACGTCCGTGGTGCTCGACCGTATTCGCTCCGGTGAATTCATGCTGGGTGTGTGCACCGGACTTGATTCGATTGATACAGACCTTCAGTCAGAAATATTGATGTATGAGCCGATGGTGATTATTCCTTCAGCGCTCAAGAAAATTAGCTGGAAAAAAGGACAGAACCTTGACGTGATCAGTATTGAGGACCACTCCGGTGCTTGGCGGTCTTTTGGCGAGGAGGTGACTAAGCTCGGCATTCATCGAGAGGTTGCGATGGAATCTTTTTTTAGCGTGGCTCAGTTAGCCATTGCAGGTTTTGGGCACGCACTGGTTCCTGTTGGGGTGGCGCGCACGCTTGGCGTTCAGGACCGGGATTTTTTGAATTTGGGTGATCTGGGGCTCAATAGGCCCGTCCGGTTTGTGGCTCGAAAATCGACCTACTCACTGCCGGTGGTCATGAATTTTTTTAATGCCCTTCGAGGCTACCTGAAGAGCCACGATTAAGAATTTTTATCGAGATCAACGAGTGAAAATTGATCCTTGTTGGGTGCGTTGGCTGGCAGGTTTTGTGTCTCACCCTCGAGCGATAGATCGGTCTCTATTTCCTGGTTCACTGCGCTTTCAATCTCAGTGTCAGTGAGCACGCCATCATCATCAGCATCCACTTGCTTGCGGGCCTCTGGGTTTTCATCGAGGGTGATTTTGAGCCTCAAATTGTTTCTCGAGTCAGCATTTTTAAGTGCTTCTTCCAGGCTGATTCTTCCATCTTTATAGAGTTTATAGAGTGCTCGGTCGAAGGTTTGCATTCCTTGTTCCTCCGATTTCTCCATCAGTTCTTTCAAATCAGTCACCGCGCCTTTAGCGATCAGGTCTGCGGCCCTAGGTGTGCCGACTAAAATTTCAATCGCCGCTGCACGCTTTCCGTCAACCGTAGGAATCAGGCGTTGGGAAACAATACCTCGCATATTCAGGCTCAGGTCTTGTAGCAACTGCGCGTGTCGCTCCTCTGGGAAAAAATTGATGATCCGGTCCATCGCCTGATTGGCGCTGTTTGCGTGCAGGGTTGAGAGGCAAAGGTGACCCGTCTCAGCAAAAGCCAGGGCGTGTTCCATGGTCTCGCGATGGCGAATTTCGCCAATCAATATGACGTCAGGAGCCTGCCTCAGGGTATTGGCTAGGGCATGTTCGAAGGAATCGGTATCCGCTCCCACTTCGCGCTGATTAACAATGCATCCCTTGTGGTTGTGCGTGAATTCGACAGGGTCCTCAATGGTTATGATATGCCCTTCAGTATTCTCATTTCGGTAATCAATTAATGCGGCCAGTGACGTTGATTTACCTGATCCCGTGCCGCCGACAAACAGCACCAATCCTCGCTTTTGCATGATGAGCTGCATCAAGACCGGCGGCAGCCCTAGGTCCTTGTAGTTCGGTAAGTCGGTACCCAATCGCCGAATGACCATTGAAACTTGATTTCGCTGTTTGAAGATATTGACTCTGTATCGGCCGAACCCGGAGCGCGAAATTGCGAGGTTCATTTCTGGGGACTCTTTAAATTGCTCTCTTTGCTCGTCGTTCATGACGGAGTTCGCAATTTCTTCGATCTCTCCTGGTTTCATGATTTCATCGGATAATGCAGTCAATTTGCCAAATATCTTTGCGCTGGGGGGGGCTCCGGTCGAGTAATAGAGATCCGATCCTTCTTTTTCAGAAAGCATTTGAAGAGCATCTTCGAAACTTAATTGAGACATAAAAAACTCCATGAACGCAGCGTTGTGGGCGCACCTTTGCAGGGTGTCATGGGTATACCATAGTTTGCCCATCGTTACTTAGCAACGTCAGTCGGTTAGTCTCAGCAGGTTCGGTACGACCGATAATTTGGGCTCGAATACTAAACGAATTGGCAATCGCAATGGCCTCATCTGCAAGGTGAGCGGGAAGATAAACTTCCATACGATGTCCCATATTGAAAACCTGATGCATTTCTCGCGTATCGGTTCCTGACGCATGTTGAATCGCTCTGAAAATCGGCGGCGCGGAAAACAAACGGTCCTTGATAAAGTGAACGCCCTGCCCAAATCTCAGGCACTTGGTTTGAGCTCCTCCTGAACAATGAATAATGCCGGAAAGGGCAGAGCTCATCTCATGAATCAGCTGCTTGATCACAGGTGCATACGTTCGTGTCGGGCTCAGCAGTCCCTCACCAATGGTCATCGATTCCATGTCCGGCAAGGGGTCACCTAAGCGATACGGCCCGCAGTAGGCGAGATCGCTTGGGGTTGCTGGATCAAAAGTCTCTGGATAACGTTCGGCATAATAAGAGCTTAAAAGGTCATGCCGGGCGCTGGTGAGTCCGTTGCTGCCGATGCCGCTATTGGGTGCTGTTTCGTAATGGCTTTGTCCGTCCGACGCGAGGCCAACAATGACCATGCCCGGGACAATGTTATTTCGGATGATGTTTTTGCGAGGCATTCGAACAACTGCGTTACTGTCGACGGTCAATGTGCCGGTTAAATCGCCAACATCTGCGGTTTCACCGCCGCCCGGAATTAGGTCGATGCCGAGATCTCGCATTGATTGAATGAAGGATTCACTGCCCTCAATAAGGGCTTTGATGACTTCGCCTGGGCAGTTGCGTGCATTCCGGTTGATGGTGTTGGATATTAAGATGTGATCGACTGCGCCAACACAAATGAGATCATCAATGTTCATCACGATGCTGTCTTGAGAAATACCCTTGAAAACATCGGTTTCACCGGTTTCTCGATAATGAAGGTAGGCCAAAATGGATTTGGTGCCACTGCCATCGGCATGGATTACATTGCAGTAGTCCTGATGTCCGCCCAAGACATCTGATGCGACTTTGCAGAAACTGCCTGGGAACAAGCCGGGGTCTAGCTGATCTACCACATTGTGGACGTCTTGTTTTTCTGCGCTCACACCACGCGCAGTGTATCTAGGTGATGCGACCTTAGAATGTTCAGATTTGTTCAAAAAATCGACCCCGAAAGTTGTGGATTTTGCAGTTTGGCTCTGTGCCAGTATAGCGTTTAAAGCGCATACGCGCCTCGTCATTGGCAGACTCGCCTTGATTTTTCCAATTATTTTCCGTCCGCAAACTGGATAAGATACGCAAGGCCGCCGGAGTCCCCCTTAGGGCGTCGATTGCCAGTATAATAAGCGCTCGGATAAAGGAGTGCATCGTGGGCCAGTCGGTCATCATCGTTGATTATGAAGCGGGAAACCTTGGTAGTGTTTATCGCGCTTGTGAGGCCGTTGGCTTGAATGCTCGTGTGTCCAGCGATCCAAGCGTAATCGCCGGTGCGGACCGAGTTATTTTCCCTGGAGTGGGTACTGCTGAGTCCGCCATGGTCACATTGAATCGCTTGGGGCTAGATGAAGCGCTTTTAAAGTTCGCTCAATCAGATCGTCCGCTTCTAGGTATTTGTTTGGGATTGCAGATTTTATTGGATCACACTGAAGAGGGTGATCGCAGGTGCTTGGGTCTTATTCCGGGACAATGCCGTCGTTTCGACTTTGAAGAGGTTGAATTGAAAGTTCCGCAAATTGGCTGGAATGCGGTACAACCGTGTCAAGATCATTCGATCCAAAAAGGAATTCCAAGCGGAGCTGAGTTTTATTTCGTGCACGGCTATTACGCAGCTCCAACGGAGGCGTCCCATGTGATCGCTCATACCACGTATGGGGATCGTACCTTCGCCAGCGTGATTGGTCGGGATAATCTGTTTGCAACCCAATTTCATCTCGAGAAGAGCGGCCGGTTTGGCCTTGAACTGTTGGCCGCTTTTGGTGGCTGGGATGGTGTTGGATGTTGAGTAAACGAGTGGTCGCTTGTTTGGATGTGAAAGATGGTCAATTGGCAAAAAGTATAAAGTTTGTAGATACGAAAACCATTGGGGATCCAGTGGCAAAAGCTCGGCAGTACTACCAGGAAGGTCTAGACGAACTTGTTTTTTACGATATTACCGCGTCAAGCGAAAACCGAAATATCATGCTCGATGTTGTTTCAAACGTTGCGCGAGAGATTTTTATTCCTTTTTCTGTGGGAGGAGGTATTCGAACGCTTGAGGATGCTGATGCGTTGCTTAAAGCGGGCGCTGAGAAAATCAATGTGAATTCGGCTGCAGTCTTGCGGCCGATGCTGATTAAAGAATGTGCCCAAGCCATTGGCGCTCAAAATACGGTTTTGTCGATGGATGTTAAGAAGTTGGAGCCTAATACGGCCTGTCCAAGTGGTTATGAAGTGGTGATCAATGGTGGCCGCAGAGCCATGGGGCTGGATGCGATCCAGTGGGCGAAGCAAGGCTGTGCTCTTGGTGCAGGAGAAATCGTTGTGAACTCGATCGATGCCGACGGGACAAAGGAGGGTTACGAAATCAATCTGACGCGGGCGGTCTCAGAAGCGGTGCCTGTGCCCGTGGTCGCATCAGGCGGCGCGGGAACGCCAGCTCATCTTGCTCAAGTGTTAACCGAAGGCAAAGCAGATGCGGCACTGGTGGCATCCATGGTTCATTATAATCACTTCACCATTAACGAGATTAAGACCTATTTGACTCAGCAGGGTGTTAAGGTAAGAACGCTTTTTTAAGTGTATTGATGTGGGTTTTAGAGTGTCCGACCGAGAAAAAATTGCAGAATTAGAGATGAAGTTGGCTTTTCAGGAAGACCAATTACAAAAAATGGAAGAGGCGGTTTTGATCCAGCAAAGACAGATTCTAGCGCTGGAAGACAGCATTCGACTGCTGTCTGACCAGCTCAAACAGCTCAATCAGAGCGATGCTAAAAGTCCGGAAGGTCCGCCGCCACATTACTAATACGATCAAAACCTCTGAGAGAGGAGATTGCTGAAGCAGCAATATATCTGGTGAAGGCTGGGAGAAGTGAATGAAAGCGATTGTTGTCAATGAGTCCCAAGAACTGATTTGGACCGAAACGGAAATCGGACAGCCGGGCCCCAACGAAATTTTGATCGATGTGAGGGCGTCGGCGGTTAATCGCGCTGATTTGATGCAGCGACGGGGACTGTATCCGCCCCCGCAGGGTGCATCTCAAATTATGGGATTAGAGTGCGCGGGCATCGTCTTGTCGGTTGGCAGCGCGGTGAGTCGTCACACGCCTGGTGATTCGGTGTGTGCATTGTTAGCCGGCGGCGGCTATGCCGAACAGGTCCTCGTTGATGAGGGAAGTGCGATTTCGATACCCGAGGGGATCGATTATGAGTCGGCTGCAGCGCTGCCTGAGGTTTTTGCGACGGCATGGTTAAACCTTTTCATTGAAGCGGGACTGCAGCCTGGCGAGCGTGTGGTTCTGCACGCGGGCGCCAGTGGTGTTGGTACAGCGGGAATACAGCTTTGTCGGGCTTTTGGAGCGGAGTGTTTTGTGACCGCAGGAGGCTCAAACAAAATTCAGGCCTGCCTGGACCTTGGTGCAGCGGGCGGACACGACCGACGCAGCGGCAGTTTTTTGGCAGGACTGAACGCGCTCTGGCCCGATGGTGCTGACGTCATTCTTGATCCGGTGGGTGGTCAATACCTGTCTGACAACCTTGATGCCCTTAGACTGAATGGCCGATTAGTACTCATTGGTTTAATGGGCGGCGCGGCCAGTGAAATCAATCTTGCAAAGTTGATGATGAAAAGGCTCAAGGTGGTAGGGTCGACCCTTCGCACGCGTTCCCTCTCAGAAAAAACATCGGTGATGGCCGAGTTGGAACAATATGTATGGCCTAAGATCTCGCAAGGCGAGATCAAGCCCATAATCCATGAGATCTTTCCTATGGATCGGGCGGAAGAAGCTCAAGCATTGGTGGCCTCGGATGTGACGATCGGCAAGGTGATACTGAAGGTGTAAAGTGTCTAAAAGCTGCCGATCTCAGCCATTAGGCTGCTAAAGACAACCATGCGGCTAGTATAGTCTCAGAAAAGCAAGCGCAGAAGAGGATTGCTGAATTGCAGGCGCCAGAAAACCAGCCATCGAGATGGCTGGTTTAGGATTGTAGCGGCGTGACGTGCCGAGCGATAACCGTGATGCGGCTAAACCTCAGCGACATCCTCTGCTTGAAACCCTTTTTCCGTTTCTGAGATCACGAACTCAACGCTTGCGCCTTGTTTTAGTGTTCGAAAACCCTCGCCCCGGATCGAGCGAAAATGTACAAAAACGTCCTCACCGGATTCGCGTTCAATGAAACCAAAGCCCTTGGAATCATTAAACCACTTAACCGTCCCCATTTGTCTGTCTGACATCTTTCCTACCTCTTATTGTACTTAGCGCATCTCTACGCTCGGGAATAATTAATGCACAGACGAAGCAGCTTGTCCAAGTATTTTTTTGAATGATTATCAATAATCATTCAAAATGAGCGTGAATCAGCGCTAAATCGCCGCGACCCGATGCTTTTGGGCTTCAAAATCAGTCTTTTGCTTTTGGTAGCCAGCAATTTTAGCGCGTTCTTTTTCAACGACCTCTTGCGGTGCGTTGGCGATGAAGGACGGGTTGGATAGTTTACCGTTAACGCGCTGGATCTCCTTTTCAAGTTTCGTAAGCTCTTTATTCAGGCGCTCAAGCTCAGCTGACTTGTCGATGAGTCCAGCGAGCGGAACCAATATTTTGAGCGTGCCAACAATTTGAATCGCAGAAGGCGGAGGTTCAACATTCGCTTCGATCCAGTTCATGGCTTCGGGTTTCGCAAGCGCATCGAGCAAAAGTGCATGCTGCTTCTGTCGTCGATGGTCTTCAGCATCGCCGGCTTGCAGTAAAATAGTGATGCGTTTGCTTGGGGCGATATCTTGCTCGCCGCGAATGTTCCGAACAGCGCCAACAAATGCTTTGACCCACTCTATGTCAGCGCTCGCCGGATCTGAAACCGAATCCGATTCGATCGAGCCTGGATACGCAGCAATCATGATGGAGGGCCCGTTTCTAAAGTTTTTGGGCAATTTTTGCCACAGTGCTTCAGTGATGAAGGGGATCAAAGGATGAGCAAGCCTCAAAATTGACTCGAGGGTCTCGAGAAGACAATGCTGCGTGCCGGACTTTTGAGCATCGGTACAATCGCTAGAAGATAAAATGGGTTTACACAACTCTAAGTACCAATCACAGAATTCGTCCCAGATAAATTCATAAATATGTTTTGCCGCAAGATCAAAGCGATGATCGTCAAAGGCTAGGTTGACCTTGTTGCTTGTTTCCTGAAATTGTCTTCGAATCCATTGATCAGCGGTTGATTCTTCACGATCGGAGACGTTCACCAAAACTTCGGTGTTCACAGCAACAAAGTTGGCGGCATTCCAGAGTTTGTTGCAAAAGTTGCGATACCCGTCCACGCGCTTTAGGTCGAATCGCATAGACCGGGCGCTGGTTGCTATCGCGCAGAAAGTAAAGCGCAGCGCATCGGTGCCATGGGCCTCGATACCCTCTGGATATTCTTTCCTGGTCGAGCGCTCAATTCGGTCTTTTTGCCGTGCCTGCAACAATTTGTCCGTTCGTTTTTTGACAAGCGCTTCTGCAGAGATTCCATCAATGATATCCATTGGATCAAGGCCATTGCCTTTTGATTTGGACATTTTCTGACCTTCAGCATCGGTAACAAGCCCGTGGATGTAGACCTTCTCGAAAGGCACTTCATTCATGAATTTCAGCGTCATCATGATCATTCGAGACACCCAAAAACTGATGATATCGTGGCCGGTGACCATGAGGCTGGTTGAGTGAAAAGTTCTGAGTGACTCGGTCTCATCGGGCCAGCCGAGGGTGGAAAATGTCCACAGTGCAGAGGAAAACCAGGTGTCGAGGACATCGTCATCCTGCCGCAGCACGGTTGTCTCTGATAGACCGTTTTGCGCCCTTATCTCGGCTTCGTTTCGGCCCACGTATATGGCACCCGTCTCGTCATACCAAGCGGGGATTCTATGGCCCCACCATTGTTGTCGGGAGATGCACCAATCCTTTAAATCGCGCATCCACGCGAAATAAATATTCTCAGCCTGTTGTGGGATAAAGCTTATCGCGCCGCTTTCCACAGCCTCGATGGCGGGTTCGGCCAGTGGACCAACACGAACGAACCATTGGTCGCTTAATAATGGCTCTACAATGACGCCGGATTTTTCTCCACGAGGCACCATCAACGTGTGGTCCTCCACCTTAGCCAAACAGCCCGCGGCTTCAAGATCTTCAACCAGGCGTTTCCGAGCCTCGAAGCGGTCAAGTCCTTGATACGCGCTCGGTGCGCTGTCGCAAATGGTTCCGTCAGGGTTCATCATCTCGTGCAGCGGTAAATCATGCCGCTGGCCAACCTCATAATCATTAAAGTCGTGGGCTGGAGTGATTTTGACGCAGCCTGTTCCAAATTCGGGGTCTACGTAATGATCAGCGATGATCGGGATGACGCGATCGGTTAAGGGAAGCGTCACCGTGGCTCCGATGAGGTGCTGATAGCGCGAGTCGTCAGGGTGGACTGCAACTGCCGCATCGCCGAGCATGGTTTCGGGGCGCGTTGTGGCGACTTCAAGATAAACGTCGGGTTGATCCACTAAGGGATACTTCAAATGCCACAAAAAACCTTTCTCTTCTTCAGAAATGACCTCGAGATCAGAGATCGATGTCTGTAACTTAGGGTCCCAATTTACGAGCCGCTTGCCTCGATAGATTAAGCCCTCCTCATACAATCGGGTAAAGACTTCAATCACCGCCTGAGACAATCCTTCATCAAGGGTAAAACGCTCAGTATCCCAATGTAGTGAGGCGCCCATTCGGCGTAATTGTTGATTAATTTGACCGCCTGACTCGTCTTTCCATCGAAAAGCACGATCGATAAAACCATCTCGTCCGAGTTCCATGGGTGTGGTGTTCTCGAGAGCGAGCTGCTCGGCTACGATCATTTGGGTGGATATGCCGGCGTGGTCCGTGCCCATTTGCCATAGGGTATTAGCGCCTTGCATGCGTTTTCGGCGAATGATGGCATCGACCAGACTGTGCTGAAACGCGTGACCCATATGCAATGTGCCAGTAACGTTCGGTGGGGGGATAGCAATCGAAAATGCTGGTCCTTGACCCGACGGGGCAAAATAGCCAGCAGCTTCCCAAGTTTGGTACCAATGTTGCTCGATGTTCTTTGGGTCGTACTTTTCCATGCGGCGATCTAAATTAAAAGGCTGGAGTATACACGGGGCTTGGCCTAAAGGTCTCGGTCTTCAGAATCAGGGGCCTTGGTGTTTAGCAATTGCCTGATATCGGTTAAATCCCTCAAGAGTGTCTGAACATCAATGGCATTAATTTTGCGCGTCCCCACAGGCAATTCTTGGCCTTGTTCGGCGGCGGTCAGACTCGGCTTTTGGTCCGCTTCTTTGATTGCTTGCAGTTTGGAATGACTGCTAGAGGGGTCGTTATTGAAAAAGTTTTGATCAAAAAATAAATCGAGGGTATCAGGATCATAATTGGGTTCAGGGGGATGTGTATCTTTTGAAAGTGTTTTTTTTGGGCGGCCTTTGCGGGTCCTTGGAGCTTGGTTTTGTTCGGGTTGTGGAACATCGTCATCCAACAAGGACATCTGGTCAGTGCGGCGAAGCGTCTTGCGCTTTTTGTTGAGATTTGGCTTGCAGGGGGTCATTGCTTCCCCATTTTATGGTAGTTGAGGGGGTAGCCTCGCTCTTTATAAAATTTGAAGGACTCTCTGGCCGCATTTCGGCGTTCGGCTTCTTTCGGAACGATTTCAGCAACTCGTTTAAAACGACTAAAAAAATCGGGGATAGAAGCGCTGAGGTTGATCAGTACATCTTGATGCAAAGTGGGGTCAGCTTGATGACATATTTGAATGGGCGCAGAGAGGACCGGGCCGTAACGCTCGTGAGGAATGAAACTCTCTGGTTTAAAGGTCCATAATAAGTCATCGAGCGATGCTGCCTCTTCACTCGATGCCGTGTGCACGTGAATCTTGTGTTTCAGCCGATAAACCTTTTCGATCAAGCGGCAGGCGAAAAGGAGCGCTGACTCACTCGATTCTATTTGATAAAAGTCGACTTGGGTCAAATCGATCCAGCCTCTTGACTTAAGAGGTACTCGGTCAATAACGCAACCGGTCTTCCGGTTGACCCTTTTTTGACGCCAGCCCATTTAAAGGACGTGCCTGCGATATCCATGTGCGCCCAGCGATATTTCCTGGTAAAACGCGCTAGGAAACAAGCAGCAGTGATACTACCAGCCTCTTTGCCGCCAATGTTCTGCATGTCCGCGAAGGCGCTGTTGATTTGAGGTTGATAGGATTCCCATATCGGCAGCCGCCAAGCTCTATCGCGGGTTTGCTCACCCGCTGCAATTAATGCGTTGGCGACTGCATCGTCATTGGCAAAAATCGCGGAGGCCTGGCTACCGAGCGCCACAATACATGCGCCGGTTAATGTGGCGACGTCGACTACCGTCTCGGGATTGAATCTTTCGATATAGGTCAAAGCGTCACAGAGAACGAGTCGACCCTCAGCGTCTGTATTTAATATTTCAACGGTTTGGCCAGACATCGAGGTTACGATATCGCCAGGTTTTGACGCGCGCGCCGATGGCATATTTTCTGCGGCCGCCATCACAGCCACAACATTCATCTTTGGCCCGACTTCGGCAATGGTTTGCAGCGTTCCATAGACCGTCGCAGCGCCACACATGTCGTAAATCATCTCCCACATTCCAGCGCCCCCTTTGAGACTGATGCCGCCGCTGTCGAAGGTAATTCCCTTGCCGACGATGACATGAGGTTTGACGTTGGAAGCTGCACCTTTGTACTGCATCACGATCATTTTTCCTGGATTGTCGCTGCCTTTGCTGACGGACAAAAAGGCCCCCATTCCCAGTTTCTCCATTTGTTTCTCATCGAGTATGGTGGTGGTGATTCGGTCATAGCGTCGTGCGAGAGACCG
This sequence comes from uncultured Pseudomonadales bacterium, assembly GCA_938017975.1. Taxonomy (GTDB): domain Bacteria; phylum Pseudomonadota; class Gammaproteobacteria; order Pseudomonadales; family Azotimanducaceae; genus UBA9926. The sequence goes on from CALIKQ010000005.1 coordinate 111,460, forward strand.
CGCTTGTTTGGCCAGATAATTTGGGGTGCAGATGTTTGAGGGCGCATTCCCAAGATCTTTTGCAGCGGATTTCCCGATGGCAAGGGCTTGCCCGAGTTTTGCACCTCGACGGAGGGCTTTGAGCTGCTTGTCGGCTCCCATGAGCTCTATTCGCTGCAACGTCTGGACAGCCCGGTTCTTTTTATTGCCTTTCATATCCAGATATTGATAAAAAACATCCGAGAAACATTCTGCGATTTTTGATGCGAGCCAAGACTCATCTCTTCCTTTAGGCTTTAGTCCGTCGAGATCAACGTTCAGTTTTTTGATCGTTAACTGCCGCGAAGCGTTTGCCAATCCTGAGAGCGCTGAGACACAAGCATCGGGATCGAATTTATCTCTAGTGCCCAGGCCTAAAATTAAGCAGCGCTCGATCTGGGTTGCGTTGAGATCATGGAGCACTAACGTCTCACCAACCTTGGCTTTAAAATCGTTTCGCTTGAGAATTTTGGATAACTGCCCACCGCTTTTGCGATCGATCTGTTTCGCAAGGCGTGACAAGCTTTGATCATCGAAAATGGCTAAGACTAAACAGGAGGTTTGCGTTGAGGGCAGATTGCTGGGTTTGACTGATAACTGCATGGAATTTCCTTGGCTAAGCTTGAACAAAAAGATTCTACAATGATTATACTCATTGTGAGTCACGCATAATCTAAAACTTATGATTCTGTTTCGTTACCTTTCTAGAGAAGTTTTTCAGGCCATGGCAATCATCGCTTTTGTTGTTTTTATGATTGCGGCGGGTTCTCGATTGGCGCGTTACCTCTCAGATGCTGCATCGGGTGCTTTGAGCGGCGAGCTGGTCGGTTGGCTATTGCTGTATCGGCTGCCAGGTTTTTTGGAGCTGATCCTGCCGATCAGTTTTTTTTTAGCCATCATGCTCGCTCATGGACGACTCCACGTCGATCATGAGATTCAGGTGCTTTCTAGTGCGGGGTTCGGAGAATCGAGACTCATCCGGCTAACCATGGTTCAAGCCTTGTTTGTCATGGCGCTCACAGCGCTCGTCGTATTTTGGCTGCGACCGGCGGCAGAGACAGGCATTCAGCAGGTTCGAGCAGACCAAAAATCGATGACCGAATTTGATTTGCTCATTCCAGGCCGGTTCCAGGCCTTGAGCTCTGGAGAGCGCGTAACCTATGTGCAATCGATGACAGAAGATCAGCGATTGGGGAACATATTTATTACTGAGCGTGAGCGAGATCAAGACCGCTCGAATCCTGATGTGGTTACTATGGTCGCCGAAGCCGGGGAGACTCGCATTGACGCTTCTGGTAATCGATTTTTAGTGTTGAGAAATGGAAGTCGGTATCAGTTGTCTGAATCGAGAGGCGCCAAGCAGGTCATTGTATTTAAGGAATTTGGTCAGCGGCTCGCTCGACATCGTTACGATATTAATCGGCTTGCAGTAAAAGAACAGTCTATGCTGGCACTCGTCGCTTTGGGGTCAGCCGAGGCATGGGCAGAGGTCCAGTGGCGATTCAGTTTGATTATGATGATTCCAATTCTCGTTTTGCTGGCCATCCCTTTGGGACGCGTGGAACCCAGAGAGGGTCGTTTTGCACGGATCGCGCCGGGCGTAATTTTATGTTTTTTGTATCTGGTATTGCTTTCCGGCGCTCGCTCGGCTGTTGAATCGGGTCAGCTCCCTGTTCTCCCTGGGCTTCTGTCTGTCCACCTTGGGTTTCTGTTGTTAGCGCTCATCTTGGCCAAACCTTTTGGCAGAGGGAGGTTGTTTAGTACTGGTGCGAGTCGCGGCAGCCGCGAGGGCCGCGCGCCATGATCACGCAATTAATGCGGTACGTCGGATTAGAAGTGCTGAGTGCGATTCTGCTAGCTTCTTTTGCCCTGGTTGGGCTGCTGGCTGTTTTTACGGTTTTGGAAGAGGTTCAAGACTTTCGCAATCAGTATTACTTTGTTGAGGCGCTTAAGTTTGTGGGCTTAAGTCTGCCCAGGCTTTTCTACGAGACCATTCCCTTCAGCGTATTGATTGGCGGTTTAGTCGGTTTGGGTGGCTTGGCCGCCCGTAGCGAGCTTCTAATGATGCGAGCGGCCGGCATCTCGGTGTTTAGAATTCTGGGTTATGCCATTTTGCCAGCCCTCGCTTTTGCACTCGTTGGAACTGTGCTGGGTGAATTTTTGCTCCCCAGCGCTGAGCGGGAAGCGCGACTTGGGCGTCAGCAGGCGAGAGCCCAGACAGAGACGATCGCACCTGAGTTCGGAGTCTGGACACGAGACGGTGAGGCATTTTTGCATCTTGATGCTGTTAGAAATGACCAGATCAGTGGGCTAGAGTGGTTCGTCTTTAATGATCAGCAATCCTTATTGCTGCGCAGGACAGCAGATCGCGCGCAGTATATCGAGGAGGACGGCAATGGGGTTTGGGAGATGACCCACGTGATCGAAACTCGCTTTCTGCCTGAGGGCAGTCAATCAGCGTATTGGGAGACGAAGCGTTGGGCCACCGCAATGACGCCGATGTCATTGGGGAGTGAGCTCCTGGTTCAGCCTGAGAGGATGTCCGTTCAATCTTTGTTCCAAAAAATTGAGGTTTTGGAATCTCAGGACCTTAACAGTGAGGCATTTAGGTTGGGATTTTGGGCCAAGGTCTTTCAGCCTTTTGTCGCGCTAGGACTTTTGGTGCTTGCGGCTTCCGCGGTCTTTGGTCCGCTGCGAGAAACGTCTGTTGGGATGAGAATTTTCGCTGGTCTCGTGGTCGGTGTTTTATTTAAATTTATTCAGGACCTTCTTGCACCGCTGTGCTTGGTCTACGGTGTGTCACCCATTCTGGCGATATTATTACCAGTGCTGGTGTGTGCTGGCATTGGTGGCTGGCAACTACGACGGGTTCTCTAACTTTTTTTGGTTTGCTTTGGAAGTTGGATTACCCTGGTTTTTGAGAGCAGATCGTGGAGCGCGGCGCGTTCAGGGTTCACCAAAACCCAGAGGAGACCAATACCCAAGCACCCCACGGACGGAGTCGCAGTGAGAAATCGTAGCATGGCTTTTCTGCGATTGAGGATGTCGCCCGATTCACTGACCACTTGCAGCCGCCAGACTTGCATTCCCAAGGTTTGGCCCCTAAAGCTCCAAAAATAGATATAGAAGGCGAGCAGCTCGAGATAAAGAAAAGCCTGGTAGAGAGGGCCGGTCAGCCCTTCACCAAGGTCTGTTACCGCGACTAAGAGCAAACTGCTTAGCATCCAAATCGCCACTACTAAAAAACTATCGTAGATCAACGCTGCAATTCTTACTAAAAGGCGTGCATTCGGTTGCGATAGTCTTTCGGCTCGGAGGCTCTCCTGTGTTTGAGAGGTGGTTGTAGATTTAGCGCTCATGAACTTCCCTGTCCGGATCGTGGGTTTCGGGATGAAAAGATAATGGTCTCTGCATGAGGCTGCTCAGATGTGGCGTCACTCGGATGTGATCATGAACGTTGCTTCGCACTGAGCAACCAAAATTGCGCTATCTGAGCGTCTCATTTCAGCGCCGATCACTGCCATTTTACCGCGTTGTTTGATGCACCAGCTTTTAACGTCAACCTTCGTTCCCGTGGGCAAAGGCGATTTGTATCTCAGGTCGCACTTAGCAGTAACCGCCCGTTGACCCCTTAGGAACAGCCAATTGGCCATGACATCATCCAACACACTAAAAATAATACCGCCATGGGTGACACCGGCAAAGCCGCAATGATGGGCCTTGGGTGTAAAGCTTGAACAGCAAAAGTCTCCAACCAATTCGAATCTCAATTGCAGGCCTTCAGGGTTGTTCGGGCCGCAAACAAAACAGGTGTTGGCATCACTGAATAGCGTCGCGCTAGATTCGGTGTTGGATTCTTGATCCATAATGTTCACTCATTTAGAAGGATTGAAAATAGAAGGACTAGTAAAATTTCCCTGATTCTTTGGACGATTGGCTTGCCTCTGGGTTGCGTGCAGCTTTGAGTTCTCTACGGGCAAGACGGGCCATAAATGCGCTGTCTTGGCCCAGAGTGACCATCTGAAATCCCTGATCTAAGAAGCGTCGAGTGTATTGTAAAGATCCAGTGTGGATTCCTGCGGCCACCCCGTGCTTTTGGCAGGCTTCAAAAATGCGCGTCACTGCAGCGACATGAACGGGGTCATCATTATCGCCGGTTGGCGTGAGTTCGAGAGCAAAAGCAAGGTCAGCGGGTCCGATGTACGCCGCATCAACTCCGGGTGTCGAAAGAATCTCGTCAAGATTATCGAGCGCCTCCCTGGTCTCGATCATGACGATGCAGGCGATTTGAGCATTGGCCTCGTTTAAGTAGCCGGGCCCGGCGTAGAGGCTTGCACGCACGGGACCAAAGGAGCGAATGCCTTGCGGCGGATAGCGACAAGCTGCAACCGCTTGTTCGGCCTCGCTGCGATTGTTAACCAGGGGTACGATCACGCCGTAGGCGCCTGCATCAAGGGCTTTCATGATTTCATAAGGTTCGTTCCAAGGGACGCGAACAATGGGAATCGTGTCGGTTGTCGAAATCGCCGGAAGCATTGTCTTGATGTCGCTGTAGTCCAGCATGCCATGCTGCATGTCGAGGCAGAGCCAGTCGAAGCCAACCTGGGCCATGGTTTCTGCTGTGAAGCTAGAGTCTATACCCAGCCAACCGCCAATGGTCTTCTCCCCGGAGCGCCAAGCTTTTAAGACGTGATTTTCTCGCATGATAATTCTGCATCCTCTGGTTTAGGCATGGTGTGATCGAAAGCAGGCTGACGTCGAATGATTGCTTCCGTATTGTTCGAAAGCTCGGCGACGTCGTGACTGGTCATTCCAACTGTTTGCAGTTCTGGATGAATTTGCAGTGTGACACATCCCGGCTGCCAGTCTAGGGTGCTAGTTGGTAGCATGTTTCGCGTGCCCTCAATGGTGATCGGCAGAACTGGGATGGCCAAATCAACAGCCAGGCGAAAAGCGCCCTTTTTAAAAGGCAGGACGCTCCCATCGCTTGAGCGGGTCCCTTCTGGGAAAAACATAACGCTCATACCATCGGTGAGTTTAGCTGATGCATTTTGAATGCTCTCGACCGCCTGTGTTGAGTTTGACCGATCGATTAGAATGTGACCCATTGCAGCACAAGCACCGCCAATGACGGGCACGCGTCTCAACTCTTTTTTCATGACCCATTTCAGTTCAATCGGCAGATAACCATAAATGAGAAGAATGTCGAGCGCACTCTCATGGTTGGCCGTTAAGACGTAAGATTGCCGTGATCTGATATGCTCAAGTCCTTCGACCTTGACCTGCATTCGCAGCACAATACTGTTGAGTTTTGCCCACATCACCGCCAGCGTGCGAGAGCCAAAATCTCCGAATCCCATGACCGAGATAGCGATCAGCGGTAGGCCAATCAGCAAGGTCGACAGCCCTAGAAAGGGGATTGCAACGAGCCATTGATAGCAGAGTCGAACGTACTTGTTTGTCATAACGTTAGACTTCTGTGGGGTCTTGCGTTTGATGGCTGGGGTTAACGGGTACCTCTCCGGCGACGGTAGTTCGCAACATCTCCCGACGATGACCATGATAGTCTGATGTCGCGCAATGCTGAGTGCAACGATTGTCCCACATAACCAAAGTGTCAGGCGCCCAAGAGACTCGGCAGGTTAACGACGGCTGAATGATCCACTGGTTCAGGTAGTCAAGTAGGGGTTTGCTTTCGGCCTCTGTCATACCCTCAAAACGGATGGTGTAGGTCGGGTTGACCCAGAGAGCGGGCAAGGCAGTCTCCGGGTGGTAACGAATCACGGGATGTAACTGTTCTAGAGGTTCGGTCTTTTCCTTGTGGATGACCATATTTTCCAGATGTTGCCCTAGCGAACTCTTAGGGCCGTAAGAGCGAGTGGCGCTGTGAACGGCGCTGAGTGGGTCGAGTAGACTTTTTAGGCCTTGTGAAAGCGATTCATAAGCTTTGTAAAGATTCGCAAACAAAGTGTCGCCGCCCGCGGGCGGTGTTTCTTTTGCCAGAAGCAGGGTTCGGCTGGGGGGCATTGCTTGGAATGTGAAATCTGTATGCCACCCTGAGCCGAAGCTGATCGCGGACTGCTCTGTGGCCTCTTTAATAATCGGCACAACATCTGGATATTCCGGAAGCCCAGTGAGGTACGGCGTTTCTCCGGGTCCGCCAAGTTTTTGCGTGAGGTTCAACAGATCCTGTGGATCGAGGCGCTGGTCCCGAAAAACGAGCACGAGGTGTTGATGAAAGTATTCGTCGAGGGTGCAGACTTGATCAGAAGTGATCTGATTGAGGTCTAAACCAGAGATCTCGGCGCCGAGCGCGCCAGTGAGGGGAGTTGCTTTCATTGTGTCCTTCTTCTCATAACAGGATTTGCCTCTTACTCGTTTGAACGAAGTCATTTCATTCGACCCAATCCATCACTGAATAAGTCTGAGCGGCCTTCTGATATCGGTGCGCAGCGTTGGTGGGATTGTTTATTCAGGGATTGTGCCGAATTTTTGAACTTTTGACACTTGTTTTTGCGGTACTGCGGAAGTGCTTTTGGATTTGATGCAGAAATCGGGAGAGGAAGAAATATATATGTAATTAGTTACGTAATTAGTATAATAAAATCCAAATTTTAAAAATTGCCAATATCGGTCAAATTCCAAAACTTAAGACAGAAAAATTGAGGAAAAATCTGTCTCGGGGCTGGAGCAAGGCTAAACGAGATTCATGAGGCGTATGCAGATAAAAAGGGGCATCAGGTGGATTCATTGACAGAGAATCTTTCTTCCACAAATGGCTTTGCCGCGCTGCTTAAGCGCTACAAGGCGATTTGTGAAGCTTATGAAGCCAGGCAGCTTGTACCGCTCAATTTGGATGCGATCAAGACAAGACTTGGATTGTCGCTCTATCGAAATGGACCCTTGTCGATTTCGGAGCTGAGCCTGATTTTAGGTGTCTCGCATCCGGCGATTCTTAAAATTGCACGAGACTTTATTCACAACGAGTGGGTAGCAGACTACCGAGATCGACGTGATAAAAGACGACGTTTGTTAGCACTTACTAACAGCGGTGCTAGCTATTTCATGGGTGTATCTGCCCATGATGCGATTCGGAATCAGATGCTTCGTGCTCTTTCGGAAGCAGCAGGGGTTGACCAGGTGCTGATACGGCTAGAACGAGCGCTACAGGAGGAAAACTTAGAAGCTCGAGTGGGTAAAGCTCGTGATCGGGTTGAAATTAGACGCTACTCCGATACGGATCAATCAGACTTTGAGCGTCTCAATCGTGCCTGGATTGAGCGTTACTTCTCGATCGAGGCGGAGGATCTGCGTATTTTTTCGAATCCAAGGCTAGAAATTATCCAACCAGGAGGGGAAATTTTCATGGCGGTTACTTCTGATGACCAAGTCGTCGGTACTTGTGCGGTCATGATAGCGGCGTCAAAAACTCGAGGGGAGTTGGCAAAAATGGCTGTGCATCAACATTTTCAAGGACTCGGCATTGGGCGTCGCTTAGCTCAGGCAGCCATTTCGTGGGGTAAAAGCATGGGGCTGGAGAAAATCACGCTTGAGAGCAACCAGCGTCTTCGGGCGGCGCTGGCGCTTTATGAAAGTTTAGGCTTTGCGTATGTAGAATCATCGCCAGACAGCGAGTTTGCGCGGGCTGATGTATCGATGGTCCTAGTCTTGGAAGATATCTGAGGTTTCCTGCGTATGATCGATCGTCAGCTTAAGGTGAATTTTGATTTTGTGCTCTGACGCTTTTGTTTTGCCTGATAAGACAAACTAAATCGCAGGTTCAGTTTAAGCCGCGGTTTTGGAAGTTCTCAAGCGCTGGAGAGTCGCGCGCTACGCTTCTGGTGTTAAGCTTCTGTAGTCAGTCAGTGTCTTGGAGCATTAAACAATGAATACAGAACCATCGATTTTCGAGCGAATCATGGCAGGAGATATTCCATCTGAGATGGTTTATGAAGATGATCAGGCAATTGTCATCAGAGACATCAATCCCCAGGCTCCAATACATCTTTTGATAATCCCGAGAATCAAAATTCCCCGATTGGTCGATGCAGAACAGGACCATCGTGAGGTGTTGGGTCATTTGATGTTGCTTGCCGGTCAAATGGCGGAAAAGATGGGTTGTTCGGACGCGTTTCGATTGGTTGTCAATAACGGCGCGGAGGCAGGACAGACGGTTTTTCATCTTCATTTACACTTGCTGGCCCAAAAACGGTTCGATGAAGGATCTTTGGCATCTCCTTTTTAATGTTCTGTTGAGTAAAGGGCGCGCCTATTCTGGGCATCAATCTATAAAGCTAACTTCGCCCGTCGACAAATCATAAAAGGCGCCGCAGATAGTCAAATCATCGCTTTTTGTAAGTTCAGAGAGCGGCTCCGAGGTTTGCTGCAGTTGATCAATGGAGGCGCGTATATTGGCCTTCATGCATTGATCAGCGAGGACCTCCGTGATTTCAATGGGATTCGGGCCGACGAGCGAGGCAATGTTTGGGGCGATATGGTCAACAATTTCGCTGATATGACCGGGCAACGGGCTCTCTTTATGGTTCAGTGCTCTGAGGGTCGCGGTGATGGCTCCGCATCCTGTGTGCCCAAGTACAATGACCAATGGAGTCCCAAATTGTGTAGCAGCAAACTCAATGCTTGCAATTTGTGAGGAAGCCGCAATATTGCCGGCCACCCGAATCGCAAATAAGTCACCAGGGCCTTGGTCAAAAATGATCTCCGCAGGAACCCGGGCATCGGAGCAGCTTAGGATGATTGCCTTGGGGTTCTGAGGGCGAACGCTTTCTGAGACTTGCCAGTGTTTTGCCGTAGAGCGGCCCTCCCTGAAACGGATGTTGCCAGCCTTCAAATCGGCCAGTGTCCGATCAGCGGAGTTCGAAGTCAGGGGCGATCGAGTATTGGTGGGTGGCATCATGCGTCGCGACTTGCCTCTCATTTTGGTGTTGGTAGTTTAGCATTGTCGAGAACTTTGTGGGCGAGATCTACGCGCATCCATCTTCAAAACGGCGGATAAACGGGATGGCTCATTTAGACCGTCAAACCAAGGTGCACCCTCGGCGCGTGATGTGTGGCAGGCAGAAAAATCTCTGACACGCTGCTCCTAGTCCTATCTGTCATCTAGAACCGCTCGCTTTAGCCTTTCGCCCGCTGGGGACGATCGATGTCTGGGACTGGTATTTCAGGCAGTGGACGCGACGGACCTGCAGATCGGTGGTAGTACCTTTGGGTGGTAAGAATCTGGCAAGTATTCCTGCGCAGAGGTTTTGTATCGCCCAATCGTAGTTTGCGCTTTCACTATTTTTATCCAAGCGGAAGGTGGGATGGCTTCGGGTCGATAGGCTATGTTTGATTGATGCCTAGATGAATCAATGCAAAGAAACGTTTCTGGGTGTTACAACAGTTTAGGTTGGATTGATTGAGTGCGGACAACCCCTTGAGTATGATTCGCTGATGATCAAGACGTATGACTATATTGTGGTTGGCGCAGGCTCGGCAGGGTGTGTGATGGCCACTCGATTGGCAAAACACCACCGTGTACTGCTGCTTGAAGCTGGTCGGGCAGATGCCTCTTGGGATTTCAGGGTTCATATGCCTGCGGCGCTATCAGAGGTGCTCAAAGGCACTTGGTATAACTGGGCGTATAGCACATTGCCTGAGCCTTATTTGAATGACCGTGTGATGTATTGTCCGAGGGGTAAAGTGCTTGGTGGCTCATCATCAATTAACGGAATGATTTTTGTTCGAGGCAATCCCCAGGACTTTAACCGATGGTCAGACATCTACGGTGCAAAGGGCTGGAGTTACTCAGACGTTTTACCGTTCTTTAAAGTGAGTGAAACCAAAGACGGGGGAGACCCACAGTTTCGGGGCGACAGCGGGCCTGTACAGATTACCAATGGCGATATGGACTCCCCGCTCTGCCAAGCATGGCTTGGGGCCGGGGCAGATTTGGGTTTTGATCTGACCGACGATTTTAATGGCGCTCGGCAGGAAGGTTTCGGACCCTTCGATCGCTCGGTCGCCCACGGGCGCAGACAAAGCACAGCTGTGGCCTATTTAAGAGATCACGCTTTGGCGCCGGATGCTCCCGGACTGACCGTCGTAACGAAAGCTCAGGTGCAAAAGTTGAACTTAGCGTCGAATCGGGTAGAGGGCGTTACGGTTGTTGTTGGAGGGCGCCAAGTTAGTTTTGAAGCGAGCCGTGAGGTGATTTGTTCGGCAGGCGCGATCAACTCACCGCAGTTATTGATGCTGTCGGGTATTGGGCCTGAGGCGCAATTAAAGGCGCACAACATTGCCTGTCGGGTAGCCAGTGAGGAAATCGGACAGAATCTGCAGGATCACCTTGAAGTTTATGTTCAAGCAGATTGTCAGAAGCCCGTTTCTTTATACCCAGCTACCCGGGGACTTCGAAAATTGGTGGTGGGGGCGAATTGGTATTTTTTTAAGCAGGGTCCGGGTGCCACAAATCACTTTCATACGGGGGCCTTTCTCCGAAGCGGCTTTGACCACGGTTATCCGGATTTACAGTTTCACTTCTTGCCTGTAGCGATGGACTACGATGGAAAGGATCAGCACAAAGGACACGGATTTCAAGTGCATGTTGGACCCATGAAACCGACAAGCCGCGGCCAGGTCACGTTAAAAGATGCTAACCCGGTGCATGCTCCGAATATTGAGTTTAACTATAACGCGACGGATCAGGACCAGCGCGTAATGCGACAAGGCATCGATCTCGCCAGAGAGCTGATCGCAAGTCAATCTTTCAGCGGTTTGACCGGCAAGGAGCTGAAGCCCGGTGCTGGCGATCTCGATGCTTTTGTTCGTAATAGAGGCGAAAGTGCTTATCATCCTAGCGGTACCTGTCGAATGGGGTCTGACCCTGGTGCGGTGACTGACCTTGAAGGCAGGGTTAACGGTGTTGAAGGCTTGAGGGTTGTTGATGCCTCGCTGATGCCGGAAATCACCAACGGGAATCTCAATGCAGTGGTCATTATGATGGCAGAAAAAATTTCCGCAGGAATGACCCCATGATGCGTGTAGTCGCGTGATTTTAGTCAGCCAGGCTCTGCGGATTCTTGGATTCGACGTGAATGAACAACGAGAAGTCCCGTCAGGTATGGAACCATTGCTTCGTAATCTCTTGTTAGGGAAAAGAAATGATCGATTCTCGTCGTCACTGCCAGGCTGGCGCTATTGTCGCGCCTTGAGTCAATTGCAGTGAACGTTTGGTCGCAACCAGTTTTTGGAATGACCTGTCCAAAATGTGAGGCAAAGGTCGAAGCTGCGCTACTTGCGCGCGACGACGTTCACCACGCGAAAGCCGATTTTTTAAATTCTGAAGTGCACCTTGAAGGGACGGTAGACCCCGCGCTTGTCCGACAGATTATTGAAGAAACAGGATATTCGGTCCGATCTGAATCAGAAAACCAGCCAGATGGCGATTTGTTAGAGCACTCGGCCTCTGCTGTCTCAGAGGCCTCTGTTGCGGTGCCGGATAACATCGGCGTTCACAGACAAGTCCCCGTCGATTATTTCATGGCCATTGAAGGCATGGCCTGTGCCGGGTGCGTGGCGACGGTCGAGAAAATTCTCAAGGAACCGCCGGAATCAGTTCAAGCGGTTGTTAACTTTGCTGCGGAAACGGCCTGGCTTCAGAGTACCGGTGCATTTGAACCTATCGCCGAGGCTCTGGCGAAATCCGGATACTCGGCACGATTGTTGGCTGAAGACGTCTCTGGTGCAGAGGCCCAGGAAGCCACATCTAATTTCAATGTTTGGCATCAAGCGTTAATCGCGCTGCTCGCGGGTGGGTTGTTGATGACCTGGTCTATGGTTTTTGGCCAGATTGGCCTTGGCGACCCGGGCATTAACCTCTTTTTGATCTTCGGCAGCGCAGGGATTATTGCGGTAACGGGCGGTCATTATTTTAAGCGGGCCTTCGCTGCTTTACATCACCGCATGGCCACCATGGATTCGCTGATCGCACTTAGCACTGGTGCTGCATGGCTTTATTCCAGCTTTGCTTTAGCGCCGGCAGTGCTACATTTAGAAGCATCCGCAGCCATGATTTTTTATGAGTCTGCTTTTTTTATTATTGGGTTTGTAAACCTCGGAAAGGCCTTTGAAAGACGGGTCCGCATGCGCGCAGGTGGCGCGGTCAGTGCGCTCTCGGAGCTTCAGCCGACGACCGCCGCCCGGGTCTTGGCAGGGGGCATCGTTGAGAATGTGCCCGTCGAGACAGTTGCAGTAAACGATATTCTTCAGGTTGCCCCCGGTGCACGCATTCCTTTAGATGGGAGGGTGCGGGCAGGGTGCTCTGCTATTGATGCATCACTGATCACGGGAGAGAGTGTGCTCCAACCAGTGCTCATCGGACAGGCGGTGATCGGCGGCACGTTAAATGTCGATGATGTCATTGAAATCGAAGTCACCCATGTGGGTCAGTTAACGGTGATGCAACAGATGATTCGTGATCTCAAACGAGCACAAAACTCCAAACCAGCGCTAGCAAGCCGCGTGGATGAGGTATCGGCTTGGTTCGTGCCAATGGTCATGGTTTTGGCTGTCGCAGCAGCACTGATTTGGCTGATTTTGGGGGCGTCCACCGCTTTTGCTGTCGAGACAATGATGACGGTGCTCATTATCGCTTGCCCCTGCGCACTGGGATTGGCCGTGCCAATGAGCATAATGGTTTCCGTCGGCCGCGCAGCGGAAGCGGGCCTGATGATTCGAAATGGAAGGGTGCTCGAAGCGGCTCGTGCAGTGACCACGGTTATTTTTGACAAAACCGGCACCCTGACTCAGGGTAAGCCAGAGGTCACGACCCATCTTTGGTTTTCAGATCAGCAGAAAGAGTCGCAGGATACTAGCCTGGTTGCCCTGCGCGCATTGATGACGCGATCAGAACATGTGCTTGCCCGTGCTGTAGTGCGTTTTTTGAGTGATGCGCCTTCCGGATGTTCAGTGACGGCACCAGCACTTGTGGCTGGCCAAGGGGGATCTGGCCAAGTCGATGGGCATTTTTATGCTTTCGGACGATTGAGCTATTTACATGAACTTGGCCTTGCTGGCGGAGAGGAAATAGATGCAGCCGAAAGCCAATCTCGTGTGTACTGGGGCACAAGCGAACGGGTCTGCGGTGTTTTTCTGCTGGCCGACACCGTGCGCGGTTCAGCGGCAGAGACCGTTGAAGCGCTGCAAAAGCAGGATAAGCGTGTTTTGATGTTAACGGGCGACCACGCATCTCCAGCTGCTAAGCTCGCTCATACACTCAAAATAGAATTTGAAGCCGGACTGAGTCCGAGAGAAAAACAAAGCCAAGTTCAATCGCTGCAGACGAATGGAGCTGTCGTTGCCATGATTGGAGACGGTCTCAATGATGCTGGTGCGCTGGCCCGAGCTGATGTCAGTGTCGCGATGGCGCATGGCACAGAAGCAGCGATTCAGGCAGCGGATCTGACTTTGCTCAGCAATGATCTCAATGCCGTTACACGATTGATCACGCTGTCTCAGCAGACAGTTCGAAATATAAAGCAAAATTTGGTGTTTGCGTTCCTGTACAACGTCACGCTCATTCCAATTGCAGCGGGATTGCTGTATCCGACGTTGGGCTGGCGGATTGATCCGTCATTGGCAGGCTTAGCGATGGCATTGTCGAGTGTTTCGGTGGTTTTGAACGCGGCCAGGCTCAGCCATCGCCCGTTGCTTGCAACCTAATTTCTCACATGAAGGGCGTCATGGTGCGATGGCTATGGCAGTGCCCGGTGATGCAGCGCTGCGCTGCCTTGTGGTTTCCAAATAACTCGATCCCCCAACGAAGGAGCCTTCAATGAGTTATCAAAACCAAGATTGGTTGGATCAACACGTCGAGCCTGTAGAAGATCCAGAGATAAAAATCATCGATCCTCACCATCATCTGTGGGATCGCTCTGGACACCGTTATTTGTTAGATGAATATCACCGAGATCTAGACAGCGGGCACCACATTGTGAGCTCAGTTTTTGTTGAATGCGCGAGTATGTACCGACAATCGGGGCCGCCCGAGATGGCCCCGGTTGGAGAAACAGAATTTGTGAATGGGATCGCGGCTATGTCGGCCAGCGGCGGTTATGGCGAACAGAGAATTGCTGCTGGCATTGTTGGATTCGCAGACCTAACGCTGGGGAAAGACGTGGGTGCTGTGCTGGATGCACATCTCTCTGTTAGCTCGCGCTTTCGCGGTATTCGACATGCGGCGGGTTGGCATGCAAGCCCATTGATTCGAAATTCTCATAGCAATCCTCCGGAAGGGCTCTTGGGAGATCCTCATTTCCGGAACGGGTTTGCAGAACTGGCGTCAAGGCAACTCAGTTTTGACGCCTGGTTTTATCATCCTCAGATTCCAGAGCTTATTGATCTGGCCGATGCCTTTCCAGACACGACAATTATTCTTGATCACTTTGGGGGGCCCTTGGGAATAGGCCCCTACCAAGGCCGATCTTCCGAAGTTTTCAAGGCTTGGCAGTCTGACCTGTCGACGCTTTCCTTGCGGCCCAACGTCGTAATCAAGTTGGGGGGGCTGGTGATGCCGATCAACGGTTTCGAGTTACACAAACGTCGGCGCCCCCCGACCTCTGACGAGCTTAAAGCCTTGACCGGAGATTACTATCGCTTTGCGATAGAGCGTTTTGGCCCTGATCGTTGCATGTTCGAAAGCAATTTCCCGGTTGATCGTCAGAGTTGTTCGTATCGTGTGCTCTGGAATTCATTTAAAAAGTTGGTTTCAGATGCCTCGGCTTCTGAAAAAGCGGCGCTGTTTCATGACACTGCTGCTAGGGTCTATCGGCTATAGGATTGGGGTGGGGCAAAAGCTTAAAGAGAGGTTTTGGGTAGATGGGCCTTAGGGGCTTGCCAACAAGGTCAACAAAGGCGCCATACGTGATTTTCGATAACGCTTGACCAGAGCGAGCGCAATGACGGCAGTTTCGATATCGACGAAGCCTCGATAGTTTTTGGGTCTGAAGTGCATTTGGAATGCTCGAATCACACGTTGGGTTTGATGATCGAGTTGACCGGTGACCACAATGTTATAGCCGAGAGCTGCCAGGGCCGCTTGGGTTAGTTGAACCAGATCGATCGACGGGTCAAGCGCGTCTCTGAAAAATGCCAGGTCCTCATCGCGCGGCCAGGCGCCAATGCCGGCTTGGTGCAGCCGATACCAAGGAAATTTTGGACCAGGATCAATTTTACGTTCTGGCGCGATGTCGGCGTGTCCGACAACTTGCAGCGGGTCAATGTCGGGGTGGCGGATCAGAATATCTTGAACAAGGCCAACCAATGCTTGAATTTGGTGCTCTGGATAATCTATGAACTCACAGACGGACTGTAGATCAGGCAGTTCGAGCGTGTCTGAATATTCAGGTGCGCAATGTGAAGTATTCACGATCTCAATGCCGATAGAGCGGTCGTTTAATGCGGTTGCGCCATCCCAGTAGCTGACGCCGGCATGCCATGCGCGCTGGTGCTCTGCGACCAGCCGGTAAATTTTAAGGCGGTTGTGCGGATAGGTGGTATCTCCCAGTTGTGGAATTAAGTAGTGGGCGCTGACGGGTTGGTTTGACTCAGCTGTGAGCGCCGTGAGTGACTCATTGAAATCATCTGAAGTGAAGTGCAACACCAGATGGTTAATGCGGCCATTCTGATTGGCGGAAGGTGCATCGATAATAGGAAGCGTTGCGCAACCACTGACTGCGGCAAGGATCAGCACAAGATTTGGGTGGAACCGAAACCGTCGCGCCAAGCGAGGTACTCTCGTTATATTCAGCAACCGCAGCACGCTCTGTAGAAGTGTGTATCTGCGAAGCGTCATAACTTCGATCTTAGGTCAGTTTGAGCTGGGGCGGATGATTGACCAGCTTCGTTTAAGAGACGCCGCACATCTCTGAGTGCTGCCTGGGGGCCGAAGCTGTCGTGCTTATTGTACCGTTGAGGTTTCACTCTGAACTTAAATGACGCGGGAAGAGGGTGCTTTTTCTTCGCCCAAAGACCTGAGCACTTTAATCACTCCCCTCAGAGATCGGTGTTGAACACCGTTTAGATGTGCTCGCTGCGCCA
This sequence comes from uncultured Pseudomonadales bacterium, assembly GCA_938017975.1. Classification (GTDB taxonomy): domain Bacteria; phylum Pseudomonadota; class Gammaproteobacteria; order Pseudomonadales; family Azotimanducaceae; genus UBA9926. The sequence continues at coordinate 127,576 of CALIKQ010000005.1, forward strand.
CTCCCTCGAGTTCCTGCATAAGTGCGTAACGGTTTTTTGGAGTAGTCGGGTTTTCGAGTGCCGCGGCGAGCATCTCGAGGGTTTTTAATTCTTCACCCGCTAGGATCTGGTGTCGGCGCAATTGATCAATGTAAGCGCGAGCGACAAGACCATTGTCCGGCCAGATCACGGGAAACTGTTGTTGTGGATTAAATGTCTCGCCAGTGTCAGCCAAAGCAGCCGCGGCAATTTCATTGGCAGTCAGAAAGTCGCTCGGCATGAGCTCAAGTACATCCAAGCCTCGGGTGATCTCAGTGGCGTAGATTTGGCCTTTGTACCAGTAAGTCGACCAATACCCACCCAATACGAGTTCGGTTTCGTGAATTGGGCCTCGATCAAAGTAAGCAATTTCAGTTGGATTTTTTGAGTCGGTGAAATCAATCACCGAGATTCCGCCTTGGTACCAAGCTTGGACAAAGATGTCTCTGCCTGGAACGGGCACGATCGATCCATTATGCGCTACACAATTCTCAGTCTTTGTCTGGGGTGCGGGCATTTTGTAATAGGACTGAAAATCAAGCTGCTGATCCACAATATCGAAGATCGCGATCGCACCCCAATCAATCGGGTCAAAGCTTCTACAGCGCGGTCGCATGCCGCCGCCCCATTCGTCGGTAAATAAAACTTTGGTGCCATCGTTGTTAAAGGTTGCAGAGTGCCAATAGGCAAACCCTGTGTCTGTGACTACATCCAACCGACTCGGCGCCAGAGGCTGTGTGATATCGAAAATGATCCCATTACCTGAACAAGCGCCAGCTGCAATACCTCCGGTAGGGTAGACGGTAATGTCATGACACTGGTCCGTGCGAGATGTTGTTTGAGATTGCTCGTCGTGTTGCCCACCGCGCCAAAGTCCTGCTAATGCGCCTGTTTCCGGGTCTGCAAAGACCGCGGGACTGTCAATGATTTTTGCCTTAGAGGGGTCTGCGATGGGTATTTCAATCACATCAATCCGAAACAAAGCAGTGCGATTATCGCCGGGTGTTGCACCAACACAGCCAGGAAGCTCTTCCTCCTTGCGGATATTTGAAGTCCCTGAATTGTAGACAATGATGCTGTGGGCATCGCTGCTAACGACAGAATGGGTGTGCGAGCCTCGACAAGTTTGAACCAGCCCTACCTGCTTGGGTTGAGTTAAATCACTGATGTCGAAGATGCGTAAGCCTCGGAAGCGTTCGGTACTGATATCATCGGCGACTCCCCCGAGTCCGCAGTCGATGCGGCCTCTATTCTCCTCGACCGACATCAGCAAAAGGTTGCCGACGATCGACACGTCACCCTGCCCGCCCGGACAGACAACAGAACTGATGAGTTTAGGCTTTGCTGTTGAGTTAAGCTCGTAGAGGTTAAAGCCGTGATAACTGCCCAATGCCAGAAGGTCTTTAGAAAAAGCCATGTCGGTGTAAGAAAAGCTGAGTAGCGGCGAACGCTCCGAGCGAGGCTCAGGTTTTTTTGGCTCGGCTCCGAACTCAGTATCATCTGAGTTCTCTCCCGATTGAGCTGCTTTAGCCTCAAGTTCAATGTCGGATGCTTCCTTCGTGTCCATGAAGGGGAGATAGGTGATCCACTGGGACCACCAATTCAAATCTTCGACTGGTTCTTTTTTCGGTGCCAATGGCGGCAATTCAGAAGGGTTATCTGGGTCAAAAAAGCCTGGCGGCTTGGGCAAGTTGATGATGAGGTGCATGTTCAATGCTGCTTCGCCGCCAGTCATAAACCCTGGTGAGAGACTGGCTCTAGGGTCGGCCGAGAGTCCTGCCCTAAGCAGATCCATGCGGTCAATCTCCGCGGTTTGTTCATTTTTTAAGTCCGTAATAAATTGATACAGTGCGGGGTCATGGGCTGAACCTGGCAGTTTCAAGAGGCGCTTGATCATTTTGAGGGCGCCGTCATGGTGATTGATCATCAGATCTAAAAAGAGTGCCTCGAACCCGAGGCTTGATGCGTCTGCAAGCGCCTGCATTTGCTTGGGTGAAGCCATGCCCATCGAGGTATGATGATCGGTCATGTCGCTGTGATCCATCGCTCGAATTCGAGGTTGTTTTCGTTCATCAAGCCAGGCTTCCATGAACGTAATTTCGTCAATTTGAGATGCTTTAATTCTACCAGCAAGGTCAATAAACGAAGGTTGGTTGGTACGATCCTTCACAAGCGTTGCCATGTCGACAGCTTGCTGATGGTGGACAATCATGTCCTGGAGAAAGCGCGCGTCATCCGGAGAAAAGCTTGAGACGGCAATTGAGGATGCTTCTGAAGCATCGAGCATTTTTGGGGGTTGGCCCGGCGCGCCGGGTTGAATAATCGGTGGGTTTGCCATCCCGCTCAACGAGAATAGGAGCGCCGCGGTTGCAAGGCAGGAGGCTAATCCGAGGCGTAGCCTCCTCTCCAGCGAGCCTATCGGAGATTGTTTTGGCCAGCCCGTAATAAAAAAGCAATGACTTAAAAAACCAGAGATCCTCGAGTCGATAGACTCCAATCCAAATTTGTGAAAAAGCATAGTTTGCTCCACATCTGTCAGCGCGCCAGACTTATCGGTCCATGCGTCTGGCACGATTTTGATTTTTGGCGAGGGTAGCTTAACAAATGTCACCGTCGAGCTCGTAACCTTAACATTACGACTCCTCAACAACAGCGCCTCTGGATCTGTAACAGATCTCCGATCGCGTGTAAGTCTTCAATCGTTGTCCCAGTTTTGGAATGCGTTCCCCATCGAATTTCCGCTAAGTCTCCATCGTTTCCGCGTGAGACCGTGTTAGCGTCTATTAAAGCCTACGCGCTAGGAGTCGGTATGAAATCTGTAAAGGTATCGGACTATATGGTGGGCAAGCCGGTGACCGTGTCTGAAGCCGTCACCATTGCCCATGCGGCACGAGTCATCACTAAAAATAAGGTCTCGGGAGTGATTGTCGTGGACGCCAGCGGCCGAGCCGTTGGGATGCTATCTGAACTTGATTGTCTCCGGAGCCTGTTATCGGAGATCTACAACGGACAAACCATCGGGGGTGGATCAGTCCTAGACGCCATGACAACCCCAGTTACAGAGGCTTCACCCGATGATGACATTATCAGTGTTGCTGAGTCGATGTTGTCGAATAAACAGCGAAGGCGCCCCGTCGTAGCTCAGGGTGCATTGGTTGGTCAGGTAACTTGTCGGCAGTTGTTGGGCGCGCTGTTAGATTATTGAGTGCGCGGATCTCCACCTGTGAGTTGGTGGGGCGGTTTTGTTGCAGTCGAAGACATTGCTGTTCTCCTGGTTGCTTGAGCCGAAAACATCGCGTTGAGGAAATTTAGCAAGCGGTGGCATCCGTCGACAAGGCATTGAAAAGCTTTCGCTTGCGCTAAGCTCAAAGAGGCTCGCCTTTACTGTTCGTCGGTATCGATGTTGGCTGATTCGCAAGGCGTCGATCCGTTTGCATTCAAATTCGGCAACCTGCTCACGTTAACTTTTAGTAAATGTCTTGGCCAAAAATCAGAATGAAACCGTTGACATCTGTGACACTGAAATCTCTGATTCCGTAGTCGCGATCACCGATTTCTTGGGTGATCGCTGTGCCGCGCTGTTCGAGCTCTTTATAGTAGGCATCGACGTCGACCAACCAATTAAAAATCCGAACTGGCGCTTGAGCTTGAGCGCCATTGGATCGAGTGAAGTGAAATGCAGCATTATCCCGCCAAACAACCGCATATTCGGGCGATCTAAAGTCGCACTGGAAACCCAAATTTTGTTCAAAGAAATCTACGCTGAGGTCGACACTCCTCACCGGTAAAACCGGCGCACCTTGAATGAATTGTGTCGGGGTAGAGGATGGCTTTTGGGGCACCTAGGGCTCGCCGAGAATTCTGCGTTAGATGAAAGACTAGTCGTCTTTGTTGATTTTCTCAAATCATTGAATGACGCCAAAGATTGGCCCGACGCGAGGCCGCGTTGAATTCCTCACAGCCACTATTGAACAACGAATCCCGTCAGCATCGCGCGCTCGAGTTCGATCGGCGCCTTGTTTGCTTTAAATAGCTTAAGAACGTGCGATTCGATTCGGTCGACGAATTCTGTTTTGCCCTCAATAGAAGTGATCTCTTGGTAGCGGCTACTCTGCATCAAGCTGAGCAACGTACTTTGGATCAGTGGTAGATTGGTTTTAAAAGTGTTGCTCGAAGTGATGTCGCGGGTTTGCAAGCTAACCGTGATTTGCAGATATCGTGTTTTGCCTTTCACATTAAAGTTTGTCACCACGGGGGGTACTTCGACGTAGATAAAAGGACGATCATCTGGCTTTGGGGCTTTTGCTGTTTCGGCGCTGTTCGTGTTGAAGTAGACATAGGCGCCGACCCCGGCGCTAATGGTCAGAAGTACAGTGAGAATGCCGATAACAACGATTTTGTTCATAAGGTGCTGCCTTTAGGTGATCTTAAAGAAGTGGCAAAGCTGTGGACGCGAAGGAGTCAGCTCAATGCTTTCGAAGGATGAGTTGGATTTTTAAAGTAAGACCCTGATGCGCCTTTTTAAGGGGGGGGGTAGGAGACGCATCAGGGTCTTTTTCCAAACACGAAGGCAAGGGGGGAGCTTTCGTGTTGAAAACTTTAAAAATCAAAACCTCGCTGAATATGTGGTTGGTAGAGGTAAAGCAATCGCTGTGCCAATTTTAAAAATATTCGACATTTAGTCTGCTGCAAAAAGCCAGGTAAAGCGTTCTAGCTCGATG
>CALIKQ010000006.1 GCA_938017975.1 uncultured Pseudomonadales bacterium
ACCGATGATCAACAATCGGGAGAAATCCATTTCGATTCCGGTCAATTGTGACAAAGGCTCCGTCGATACCATCGACTACGCGCTGGACTTGTCCTAAGTAAATGTGACCCACGTCATTCGCGCCGCTATCGGGTTCGATCAACAGCTCAGATAACCCGGAAGACGTAAAGGCAGCACCTACACTGAGCGCACCAAGACGACTGACATGAATCTTAGAAATCACCCAAACGTCTCCAGAGCCGGCGACAAGATTGATTACTCCTGAACCCCAAGTTCATTGAGCTCATTCTCTACAGCACCTTCATACCATTTGAAGCGAGCAGCTGGGCAGTTTCAAAAATAGGAAGTCCCATAACATTACTGTAACTTCCTTCTATCTGCGCCACAAAAACACCACCCAAACCCTGGATTCCGTATCCCCCTGCTTTGTCCTCTGGCTCGCCCAAATCCCAATAGCGCTCTGCTTCTGTGTACTCAATCTGCCGAAACCGAACCTTCGTGCTCACGACGCACTGACTGCGCGCCTCGCCTCTCATCAGCGCAATGCCCGTGAATACTCGATGCGTTCGACCGGACAGATCCATCAGCATACTGATACCAGCAGCTCGATCAGCGGGCTTACCCAAAATCAATCCATCCAGTTCCACAATTGTATCGGCACCTATAACAATCGTCTCAGGGCCCGCCTCACACGCTCCAGCCTTCTCATAGGCCATTCGTTCGACAAACTTCTCAGCTGCCTCGCCAAAATGCGAGACTTCATCGATGTCCGAGGACCGGACTTCAAATTGGAGTCCCATTTGCTTTAAGAGTTCCGCCCTTCTGGGAGATTTGGAGGCTAGGATTAATCGGGTTTCTGCCATGACAGCCTCTTTCAAAAAATCTAAATAAAGCGGAATCGTCTCCTGACGGACTGGCTATAAATACCTGCGCCTGCAAAGTCGCAGCAAGAGGAATACCCAAGGCCACATTAAACCACTGGATAAAGGTTTCAGAAACACTAAAAGACTCAGCTGACGTTCCATGATGAGGGTGAGTACAGCGTATTGAGCAGTTGTCACTAGAAAAAGTGCGAATATGACCAGCATCGCTTGCTGCCAAATCTCGAGCATACGAACCTGCTGATAGCTGCTGGCGGCCAGCGCCGCTAAAATAACGAATCCTAAGCTGTGGTAACCAAACCCAGTGCTCAGTACAAGATCTGTAACCAAACCCAGAGCGAAGGCCGTCAAGACTCCGACTCGCTCGGGCACCGCTATCGCCCAATAAATCAACCCCAATCCGACCCAATCGGGTCTTAAAAACTTTAGCGCTTCGGGCGAGCCAGCAGGCAAGGGCACCAGCGCTAGGACGATAGCCAGCAACAAGGTCAAGACAATAATTAGAGGCCCTCGAAGGATCGGTTCAGCCATCAGTCGTGGTCCTGTCTGGATCACTGCGCTCCGCGGGGAGACCCTCATCGAATACCAACAAAACATGATCAAGGGTTTGTAAACGAGACGTGGGTTTAACGAGGACTTGTGCAAAAGCCGCGCCCGGCGGGAGGTGATAACTCTGAATCAGGCCAACTGGATATCCACTGGGAAAGCGCTGCCCAAGACCAGACGTTACCAGTAAATCACCCACCTTGAGATCAAGTGAAGCGGAAACGTGACGAAGCGACAACATATCCCTTTGGCCTCGACCCTCCGCAATTAATTGGGCCGCAGTTCTGACCGCCAAAACGGGCACCGCATGGTTTTGATCAGTGACTAACAGCACTTTACTCAGTCTGGAGGATGCTTCAACGACTTGGCCTACTAGCCCGGCGGCGTCAATCACGGGCTGTCCTACAAAAACGCCATCGTCTCGCCCTTTATCCAAGGTGATGTGATGCGCAGAGGGATCAGGACTCAATCCTTTAATTTCCGCAATTAAGACAGACTCATTCATCCTGCTTGCAGACCCCAACAAGGATCTGAGGCGGGCATTTTCAGCCTCCAAAGCAGACATCTTGAGCTGGCCCGCCTGGAGCAATCGAATTTGTTGGTTCCGTTCTCGCAGAGTCGCTCGCTGAACATCTCGACTCTCAAAAATATCAGAAACCCCAGCGATTAGCCGGCTTGGCGCCGTGGAGAGCCAGTAGACCGGTTCAAGCACGAGTCCAGTGCTTTGCCGAACAGGGTCCAGAGCATCACTTTTGCCATCGATCACAAACAACAATAGGGAAACGATAAAGAGAACCACCGCCTGGTTTCTTGGATTTGATCGTTCCAAAAAAAGTTGTTTCATGAGCTCTTAGCGCCTCTCTGGCAAAGGCAGGATTCCAAAAGATTTGATCAACTCACATCGGGGATTGCCTAAATTGACAAAAGGTCGCTCACCCCAAGATTGTCCATAATTTCGAGCGCCCGCCCGCCACCCCGTGCAACACAGGTCAGCGGATCTTCCGCCACGATCACAGGCAATCCTGTTTCGTTTGACAGCAGCCTATCCAACTCTCTCAGCAAGGACCCACCTCCGGTTAAGACAAGGCCTGATTCGGCGATGTCTGAGGCAAGCTCGGGTGGTGTTTGTTCAAGCGCTGCTTTGACCGCTTGCACGATAATGTGGAGGGGTTCTTGAAGGGCTTCCAAAATCTCATTGCTATTGAGCGTGAACCCGCGCGGAATTCCTTCGGCCAAATTTCGACCACGGACATCAATCTCGCGCACCACATCGCTTGGGAACGCGGTTCCGATTTCTTGTTTTATCCGCTCTGCTGTCGCATCACCAATCAAACTACCCTGAGTCCGGCGGACGTACGCCGTGATCGCATCATCGAATCGATCCCCGCCCACGCGAACCGACTGAGAATAGACGACACCGTTTAGCGAGATAACCGCGATCTCAGTGGTACCGCCACCAATGTCGACGACCATGGTGCCAACCGCCTCATGAACCGGAAGGCCTGCACCAATCGCTGCGGCCATCGGCTCTTCAATCAAACGGACATCTCGAGCGCCCGCACTGATGACCGACTCTCGAATCGCGCGCCGCTCGACTTCCGTTGCCTGACAGGGCACACAAACCAGCACTCGTGGGCTCGGACGAATGAAACTATTTTCATGCACTTTCTTAATGAAATGCTGGAGCATTTTTTCAGTCACTTGGAAATCTGCAATGACGCCATCTTTGAGAGGTCTGATCGCCGTGATGTTACCCGGGGTACGACCGAGCATGCGTTTGGCGTCGATTCCTACTGCGGCGACCGACTTCTGATTGTTGTGCTGACGGATCGCGACAACTGAGGGCTCGTCAAGCACGATGCCTCGTTCTCGCACATAAATCAGGGTATTGGCAGTTCCCAAATCGATCGACAGATCATTTGAAAAAAGTCCACGAATCTTTTTGAACATCTATTCACCCACTCTGGGAAAGTTCACGATTGCCTGCTTAGGCACTAAAGCGTGCTGGTAACCCTATATTCTGGCAAGCCCTATATTCTGGCAAGCCCTTAGCCCCTTGATACGTCTCAAAGAAGCCCCTTTATGAAACAGCACCTACTACACTTTTCACGACGAATTTTCTAAGCGAGGTACTTTAGCATCTGCTATTCCCAAGAGACAACAAAATATCCGACTAACACACTGTTCTTCAACAATTTTTTACAGAATTTCTCACGTTTTTGTCGCCAATTTCTCGTTCTGACTGGATCCTGCGTTGCACAACCCCCAGTAAAGATTTAGCATTTGCCGCTCATTTCTGGGCTATGACGCTGTGACCGATCTTGTCAACGAAACATTACTCAAGGATTTGACGACTCTTGCACAACTGCCTTTTGAGCCTGAGCAAGTTTCCTCGACGCTCTCGGCCATCAATGAGGTGCTAGAGCTCGTCACGCAACTAGAAAACGCTGAGACCGCCGAAATCGCTCCCCTCGCTCACCCGCTCGAGCGCCAGCAAGTTCTCCGAGAAGATGCCGTGACTGAAAACATCGATCGCAGCCAGCTGAGCCGAAACGCACCGTCGTTTGAAGACGGTTTATATTTTGTACCAAAGGTGATCGAGTGACACGGCCTTTCTCATCCCTCAGTCAGCTTCAGTCTCAGCTGAAAGACCGTTCAATTTCAGCAACCGAGTTGACTCAGCTGTATCTAGATCGAATTGAGCAACTTAATCCAATCCTCAATTGTTACATCACTGTGGACGAAGAGCATGCACTCGAGCGAGCGAGAGCCGCTGATCAACAACTTGCGCGAGGCAGTGGCGGACCTTTGACGGGCCTTCCCATTTCACAAAAAGATATTTTTTGCATTAAGGACACCACGACCACTGCCGGATCAAAAATGCTGGCGAACTTTCGACCGCCCTATTCAGCGACCTGCTCGACGAAACTCGAACAAGCTGGCGCCATTACACTTGGGAAAACCAACATGGACGAGTTTGCAATGGGCTCGTCCAATGAGACTAGTTTTTTCGGACCCGTCAAGAACCCTTGGGATTTGCTAAGAATTCCTGGCGGATCCTCCGGTGGGTCCGCCGCAGCCGTCGCCGCAGGCTTGTGCGCTGCGAGCACAGGCACAGACACTGGCGGCAGTATACGGCAGCCAGCCGCCATGTGCGGATTAACGGGCCTAAAACCGACCTATGGCCGTATTTCTCGGTGGGGCATGATCGCTTTTGCATCCAGCCTCGACCAAGCGGGCCCGATGACCCGCACAGCTCAGGACGCGGCTTTGTTGCTTGAACATATGGCGGGATACGACCCTCGGGATGCAACTTCCCTTGATGAGCCGATCCCCAAATACTCGCAAGAACTCTCCCAGCCTTTATCCGGACTAAAAATTGGTGTTTGTCGACAGTTTTTCAGCGAAGGTCTCGACAATGCCGTTGAAACCGTCATTCGAGAAGCGTTTAAAATCTTTGAGCAGCTTGGTGCAACGCTGGTCGATATCGAACTACCGAACACGCCCTTAAGTGTCAGCGCCTACTACGTCATCGCACCCGCTGAGTGTTCGGCCAACCTATCACGATATGATGGCGTTCGGTTTGGTCATCGCTGCAGCGACCCGAAAGACCTTCAAGATCTTTATCAACGTTCCCGAGGCGAAGGATTTGGTAATGAAGTTAAAAAACGCATTTTGGTCGGCACCTTCGCGCTCAGTGCCGGCTACTACGACGCGTTTTACCGCCGAGCTCAGCAAGTCAGGCGCCTTATCAAAAACGATTTCGTCGAGGCCTTCGATCACGTCGATCTCATTATTGGACCGACGGCACCGACCCCGGCTTTCAAGATAGGCGAAAAAGTAGACAATCCGGTCGATATGTATTTACAGGATATTTTTACGATATCGGCTAATCTGGCTGGTCTGCCAGCGATGAGCATACCCGCGGGGCAGGTTGAGGGACTTCCTGTTGGGTTGCAGCTGATTGGCAATTATCTGCAAGAAGGAACTCTGCTCCGCGCGGGCCATCAGTTTCAGCAAGCAACGGACTGGCACCAATTAACGCCAGACATTGAATTATGACGATCCCAGCAGGCTGGCAAGTTGACATTGGGCTGGAGATTCACGCGCAGCTCAAAACGACCTCAAAAATTTTTTCAGGCGCAAGTACTCAATTTGGTCAGCTGCCGAACAGCCAAGCCAGCGTCATAGATCTTGGCATGCCCGGTGTTCTCCCCGCAGTCAATGGCGTGGTTTTTGAAAAAGCCGTTCGATTTGGTTTGGGTGTCGGCGGGAGAATCAACAGAGAATCGCGATTTGATCGGAAGAACTACTTTTACCCCGATCTGCCCAAAGGCTATCAGATTACACAAATGGACCAGCCGATCGTGGTTGGCGGCTCGGTGACCATTGATTTGCCAGACGGCTCGACCAAGCTTATTGCCTTAACCCGAGCACATCTTGAAGAGGATGCGGGAAAGTCTATCCACGACCGGAAACCGAATTACACCGGTATTGATCTTAACCGAGCAGGCACCCCTTTATTAGAAATTGTCTCAGAACCACAGCTTAAGAGCCCTGAAGAAGCGGTGTCCTATGCCCGAGTGATTCACCAATTGCTGACTTACCTTGAGATCTGCGATGGCAATATGGCCGAAGGATCTTTGAGATTTGATGCGAATGTCTCCGTCAGAAGAATCAACGATGAAGCCCTCGGTGTTCGCTCAGAAATCAAAAACCTGAATTCCTTTCGCTTTCTAGATCAAGCCATCAATTTTGAGATCTCCCGTCAGGTTGAGACGCTCAACGCAGGCGAAACCCTCTCACAAGATACCCGTCTGTTTGATCCCGATCAGCTCGAAACACGACCCATGCGCAGCAAAGAAACGGCGACTGACTATCGCTACTTCCCAGAGCCTGATCTGCTGCCAGTCGTGCTGTCAGAGCGCTACATCGACGAGATCAAAAAGGAAATGCCAGAATTACCTCAGGTCCGAACACAGCGCTATCATTCTGCTTTTGCGCTGCCTTTGGCAGATGCTCAGCTTTTGGCTCAAGACCGTCGCCTGGCTGACTTTTTCGACGAGACCGTCGCGAAGACTCAGACGCCTAAGACAACCGCCAATTGGATAAAGGGCGACTTACTCGCACGATTAAATGAAGCATCACTTACCATTGCCGAGAGTCCCGTTACCTCGGAGCAGCTCGCCGAACTGATCACGATGGTCGATCAAGATACGATATCTGGAAAAATCGCGAAGGATGTATTTGGCGCTTTATGGGAAGGCCGAACCACTTCAGCATCGGCCTATGTCCATGAACACCAGCTCGAACAAGTCAGCGATCAGAGCGCACTGGAACCCCTTATTGCGTCTTTGCTCAAGGAACACCCGAAGCAAGCGGATGACCTCAAAGCAGGCAAGGATAAACTCATGGGATTTTTTGTCGGTAAAGTCATGCAAGCAACCCAGGGAAAAGCCAATCCCAAACAAGTCAATGATCTGATTCGTGGCAAAATCGATCAGCGCTGACCTATGTCCAGGTCAGAACCTTAGGCTTAGGCTTTGTGTTCGACTACCGGGGGATTCGCTACGACAGCACCGACTATTTTAGGTTTGACCTCTCCAAAAACAATCCCAAGAACGTCTCGATGCGTGCCGCATTCACACCCAGATCACTCTGTCCTACTCGAGACACCGAGCGCAGATCGATGATTGCTTGATCCCCCTCGGCTCGCACTCGAACAACCAAATCATCTTTAAATCCAAACCAGAACGTCGTTGCCGTCGCCTCAAGGCGGCCTTCATCGGCATTGACGCCGACCAGCTCGAGCCCCATTTCTGAGACAACTTCCTCTGCAACCGAAACCGCTACTTGGACGGTCATGGGCAAAATTAATGTGTCCACATTGGGATAAAACTCGGCTTGCAGCGCCGCCATATCCTCTGCCGTTCGCTCAGCATCTCCGTATTCAAGGTCGTTCATCGCATGTACGCGCCTTTCAACAACGTCTAAAAAGGATGGCGGATCCATCGGATTGGTCGTGATATCGTGAATTGGTGGCACGCTCGAGCCTTTTTGCAGCTGGGGCAACATGAACACAATTGGAACCAGCGCCATCACCGAGGCGATAATCAATGCCCCTTTATCAAGGGGTTGTTTTTTAATCAACCCAATGACCGCTAGCACAATGATGGCAAGCAAGGTCAGACCACTGCCGACAAATGCCATTGTGACACCCCCCAGCGCGGTCATTAAATCCAACACACCGAATTGATAACCGAAGGGGCTCAGCAACAAAATAACCAACTGGCTGATCATAAAGACCAAAATCACTTTTGTGCTTGTTTTCACGTCACTTCCTTTTCATTCCTGTTATGTTCGACGACAACCTTGTCGCATGTCATTCGTTCGCTGACTTTTGGTACTCCAACACGGGCTTTGCCGTCTTGCTTTCGATACCTCGTCCATTTCAATAGCACGTCCAATGTGACCGGCAAGCGCTAAAATCAAATTGTTCAGCTTTTTGGTAACGCCCCACACCCTATTTTTGGCAACGCCCTTCAACCTAAGGCGGCAATCGGGGCCGCTCTCCATGACCGAAGGTGCCCGCTATATGATCAACTTTTGATCACGCATTGCTGCCGATTGTTCGCCCCTTTTTAATCACGTGTTTTAACGCGCGCCGCACCCGTTAAGCCAGAGGCACTTTAACATGCCAAGGTTCAAAACGAACCCCAGATCGATTCTGGTCGGGATATCGCAGCTTCACGTAATTCAATCGACGCATCTTTTGATAGACAGCTGACCGAGCAAAGGCTACCGAAAAGTTTTCACTTCCAAGCAGCCTTGAACCCACATCGAAGTCGCCGGACCAATGATAAGAGTATCCAGGCGGCGCGAGGCTGCGCGAGGCCATAGAGACATTTCCTTGACATTCGATCAGTTTGGCAAGGAAAAGATAGCTTTGCTTGGGCAGGCCGCGCACGCCTGAGGTCAAAATCAAATCCGAACCAATATCTGCTCGCAGACGGTCAAACAAGGGCTTTGCACGGCGCTGGAACAGATATTGACCAAACCGAACGTCAAAAAACAGAGCGCTAGGCCTCAGATTATCCAAAAAATCCCGAGCCAGTTTCTCCCCTCTAAACCCGTAATGCTCAGGGTCTTCATAAAAAATCCACTGCAGCAGATTCATTTCGGGCAAATTAAAGCGACCAATTGAGGGGGTTCTTAGTGCCACTTTCAGGAGCTGCTCGAAGCCCAAGATATTGAAAAAACCATGGCCGAAATGCCCCTGGATTCGGGTCAATCGCTCGAATGTACTCGAAAGCGCCCGTTGGTGCTCTGTGCTCAGGAAAACGTCATCGCGAGCAACCCGGTCCGGCAGCTGCATTTTCCTAAAATAAGCGATCGTCCTCAAAGCGGCCTCACTGGATAAGCCCAGTGCTTCAAGATATTCAGCCTGTTGAGGAGCTGATGATGATAAAGCGCGACCTAAGCTCTGAATATGAGCTTCATCAATCGGCGATACCCGCGCCTCAGGGGCCACTGCCCGAAGACTGGGTTTCCTCAGTAACAGGGCGATCACAGCGGAGGCGGAGGCTATCCCCAAGCCGGTCCCCAATGCAGCCGTTTTGAGCAAACGACGCTTGGCGACGTCAATCATTTACGATCGCCGCGAAAATCAATCTCACTACCTTCACCGCCCAAGCTTAGATTACTGCCCCGTAATTTGTTGACCGTTTGCAAATATCCAACTCGGATTTTCAAGGACTTCTAAATTATCCAGTGGCGATTGGTCGAACATTAAAATATCAGCAGATAAACCATCTGCTAATCGGCCAGTCACTGCCTCGAGCCCAACGGCGCGGGCGCATTCGCTGGTTGCGCTTTTAAGGGTTTCCAAATTTGAGAGTGCTGCAACCGCCTTGAAGACCGCGAGTGCCTTCGGTAAATCTTCGTGAAACACGTTTGGAATCCCAGCATCCGTCGATGCGATGAGTCGACAACCTTCTGCCTTCATCGCTTGATATCGCGCATTGATTGCAGCCAAATATCGCTCATTGCCAAGATGCCGTCCCCAACCGGCGTTGACGGTCGGAGACACCCAAATACCCTTTTCTCCAATCGTTCTAGCGAGCTCCGGCTCATAATGCTTACCCCAACCTTCTGGACCAACCCAAGAGCAATGCTCGATCGTGGTCACACCAGCGTGGGCCGCATTTCGGATGCCATCAACACCATGACAATGCGCTGCGACCGAAAAACCTTGGCTGTTGGCAGCCCGAACAATGGCGCGAATAATCGTCTCATCAAATTGAGCGTCAACGGGCCTGCTCCCGGGCGTTATGTTACCTCCCGTCGCCATCACCTTAATCAGGTCGACACCTTTTTTAACTTGACGATCCAACACTGTCAGAGCGGATGCTTCATCATTCGCCTCACCGCCCCAAAAATGGCAATGTCCCTCGACTGAGGTAATCGGCTGCCCCGCACAGACCAAACGCGGACCCTGAATATCGCCAGATTTGATCGCATCTCGAATTTTTAACTCAAGCCATTGACCACCTCCAAGGTCTCGTGCGGATGTGATCCCTGCACGAACCATCTTGTAGGCTCGTTCGGCCATGGCTTTGAGCTGTTCGGATTCTGGTAGCTTGCCGTGGGCAAAGGGATCGGGCTCACGAGGATCTAGACACAAATGAATATGGGCATCTATGAGACCCGGTATGGCGTAAGCACCCGCAAGATCCTGCGTCGCCTCACCTCCTTGGATATCGTCTGATGTCGTCAGCACAAGCAGACCCTGATCGGTGATTCTCAGTGCATCAAATTGATCCGAGTAATGATTTTCGATTCCATCCCAGATTTTCAGATTGCGTAAGAGCATAAGCAATGACCACGTAAGGACTGAGCTTTAGATCATAACAGACTCTAATCCGAGTCTTTTCACTCCCAGCTGCGAGCAAAGCACTTACCGACTTGTTTGGACAACGGCGGAATTCAGTCTTAGCACTTCAATCAAACCAACCAGAATAAGATCACTCACCACGTGATCGAAAATATTTTCTCGATCAAAGAGATGAACGAAACCACCTGTCCCAACCACCAAGGGAGGGTCATCAGCGAACTCCTGCTCTGTGACTCGAGCGACGAGCTCCTTGATCATTCCGACATTGGACCAGAACAAACCACTTTGAATACTCTCAATCGTTGTTGTTCCAAATGCCTTGCGGACCGGTTTGATCTCGACGGACGGCAGCTGAGCGGTTCGCATTTCAAGCGCCTCCATCGACAAACGAATGCCCGGCAGGATGTTGCCGCCCAAAAAGGTTCGATCCGACCGAATCGCACAGACTGTCGTGGCAGTACCAAAATCCGCCACAATTAAATTACGATCTGGGAAGAGTTTAATAGCACCGACCGCATCGGCGATGCGGTCAGCACCAACCTCTTTGGGGTCACGGTACGCAATCTTGAGTCCCGTTTTAATCCCGGGACGCAAAATCAAAGGTTCGATGTCGAAGTATTTTTGCGCACAAGCCCTCAGAGAATACAGCAGATCCGGTACTACACAGCAAATCACAATCGATTCTATGGCTGATGGGTCTATGTCATTTTCTCGAAGAACCGCGCGAAAAAAAACACCCAGCTCATCAGAGCTGCTATTGAGCTGCGAAGTCCTTCGGAACTGTGTTTTAAGGCGATCGTGATTAAAAACACCGCCATAAACTTGGGTATTGCCCACATCAAGACATAGGATCATGGCGTTAACCTCACGTTATCAATCAATCGAACTTGCCGGCTCCCCTGTCCCAAGAAAACCGCCCCGTATCTGCGATTCTTATGGGTTTGAACGTAATCTACGGTAAAACCAGCCTTTTCAAGTTGATCCTTCACAAGATAATCGGAATCATCGCTATTTAAGTATTGAAAAAGACGCGGCGCCAGTGCACGTTCTGAAGATCCGAGTAAGGCATTGCGTGAACTCAGCGCTAACCCATCTGGAGCGCGCATCGTCGGCACGCCAACGACTTCAACCGGCATAAAAAAGGCAGTCACCATTCCCCGTATGAGCTCAAGTTGCTGATAGTCCTTTTCGCCAAAATAGGCGCGATGGGGTTTGATGATATTCAATAACTTCATCACCACTGTCAGCACACCACTGAAGTGTCCTGGCCGCGCACTACCGCACCGGTCTAGACTCTCGCAGGATTCATTCACCAGATAGCTGTCGTCTGGGGCGTACATCACTTCGACCGTGGGCATAAACACCGCAGACACACCTGTCTGATTTAGCAGGTCAATATCCTCGACATCCCGCCTGGGATAGCCCGCTAAATCTGCTGGGTCATTAAACTGTTTGGGGTTCACAAACAGTGTGACAACAACATGGTCATTTTCCATTAAAGCCTGTTCAACCAGTGCAACGTGACCCTCGTGAATTGCGCCCATCGTGGGCACACATCCAACTTGCCCCGAAAGAGCGTTGCGATACTCATTGACCGCATCAACGGTCGTGAACGTGTTCATGCATAACTCTCACAGCGTGCTGGAAAGGCGCCGCTTTGTACGTCTTGATGATAGCGATCGAGGGCATTCCCAATACTTGATGACAGGTCTGCATACTTCCTTAAAAATTTCGGCTCGAATCCAAGGTTCGCGCCCAGTAAGTCCTGCAGAACTAAAACCTGTCCATCTACACCAGCTCCTGCACCGATGCCGATCACGGGAATTTTAAGATCGCTTGAGACCTTTGCAGCAACCGGGGCAGGTACGCATTCAAGCACCAATGCTCCCACACCAGCGGCCTCTACTTTCGCTGCATCAGCGAACAGTCGATCAGCGGCGGCTTCATTCTTCGCCTGAACCCGGTGTCCGCCCAGTTGGAGCACGGATTGCGGCGTAAGCCCCAAATGACCAACAACCGGAATTCCAGCCTCAACCAGGTGCGCGATCAGTGCGACTTGGTGACCTGCTCCTTCGATTTTTACGGCGTGAGCACCCGCTTGAATAAGAGCCGTTGCTGCAGCAACTCCTGAGCGCAAATCACCACTGGCTGTCATAAAGGGCATGTCAGCAACCACAAGTTTCGATCCCGCGCCTCGAGCTACGGCCGCGACATGAGGCAGCATCAGATCGAGGGTCGCGTGAACTGTTGAGGAGTAGCCATGCATAACCACGGCAAGTGAATCCCCGACCAGAAGACAATCCATTGGAGAGGCAGCGACGAGTTGCGCTGACCAATAGTCATAGCAGGTCACCATAGAAATTTTTTGTTGAATATTTTTGAGCCGCTGAAGCTGGCTGACCGATTGCATGGCTGTCCTCCCATATGAGTAGAACGCTTCAATCGACGGCATGAGAGGATGACTTGACGCCACTACCTCAAGGTACCTGTCTGATTGAGATCAAGTCCTAAATTGTATCTGGGCCGAACCATCGTTCGACACCGGTTTCTCTCGCCGCTTCCTTTTCCGCCAAGAACCAGCGCACGCTTTTTTGAATACCCATCGCTCAGGATTGAGTTTCAACGCGGAGACTATTATTTATTTTACGAAGCGTCAAACGCATCGCCAATGATTTGGAAATTCTGTAGACTCTCTCCCGCGGGCCTATAGCTCAGTTGGTTAGAGCAGTGGACTCATAATCCATTGGTCGAAGGTTCGAGTCCTTCTGGGCCCACCACTCTTAAAACATCTTAGCCATCGCAATTGAGATAAAGACACAAAGACGCTCAAAGAACCTCAAAAATGTAGCGTCTTCGGCCTCTCGCTTACAAGCACATCACAACGAGAACCAGGGGCGTGTTAAATCACTGGCTTTTGTCTCGGCGCCCCACTGCGTTACCAACTTTGTCCATCAGGACCGCAGCGATGTCTGCGCACTATCAGATGAACGTATCAATGACGTGGTAAAGAGGAAGGTGCTGGGTAAAATACCCAAGGCTTCGCTGCACGCTGCCTTGTTGAGAGAGCCAGAGACTTCATCTATTTTTGGCTGAGTTTATCCGCTCAAGTCAACGCCAGCCCCCTTCATTAGGAGCTTATGAAGATGCAGACTTAATTCAACCCATGCACAGCGCTGAGCACAAAAAAAGCGGGCGCAAAAGGCCTTCAACACAATTTTGAACAGGAACTTTCATCCACCCAAGATCTGGAGTTGCCAATGATTGAACATCATCTTGAAATACCCACCGAAGCTGGCGACATGAACACGTTTATTACCCACCCTGACGAAGGTGGCCCATTTCCTGTCGTCCTATTTTATATGGATGCGCCTGGGAAGCGCGAGGAGCTTCACGATATGGCCAGAAGAATCGCGACGACAGGCTACGTGGTGGTGCTTCCCAATCTCTACTATCGTAAAACTCAGGAGTTTGTCTGGGACCAAAGTGACAGTGCGATGAAGGCGATGTTCGAGATGACGAAGCATCTAACGCTCGAATGCATCATGGACGACACGAGAGCACTACTTGAATTTGTTGACGATTTCCCAGTTGCTGAAGGGAGTCGGGTTGGTGCAGTGGGCTATTGCATGAGCGGACCTTTTGTTTTCAAAGCTGCTGGACGCTTTCCAAAGCGGATCGCTTGCGCTGCGTCAATTTACGGTGCAAACCTTTTGACTCAGCGGCCGGATTCGCCCCACTTAGACGCACATAAAATCCGGGGCGAAATGTACTTTGCCTGTGCCGAAATAGATCATTACGCACCCAAGGATGTCATTGACAATTTAGAGGCTCATCTTGCAACCTGCGACATCAACTATCGTCTCGAATGGTATCCCGGTGCAGAGCACGGCTTTGCGTTCCCCGGTCGCGGGAAAATTTTCCACAAGGCGAGCGCAGAAAGACACTGGCAGCGTCTCCACAGTTTGTTTGATCGCAACCTAAAACGAGCCTAATCAAAAAGGACTCAGCGCAGTCAAGGTCATCCTAACAACCACTCAGCCGAATGTTCTCAAGCGTTCTATAATAAAACGGTTAAACAGCTCAACGAAGTCGGCGTAACTCCTCAAGGTGCAACAAGTGAACCAATCTTTTAGTAATCGATATCTGATCTACGTCATCTTTATTTTCACTCTGGCCTCAACCTGCTCCATCATCGATCGCCAAATTCTCAACGTTATGATTGGGCCGATAAAAAGAGATTTAGGCGGCATTTCCGATACCCAGGTGTCCTTGATCATGGGATTTGCCTTTGCGCTTTTCTACACGTTGATGACTTACCCCGCTGGACGCATCACAGATCGCTACCATCGCATTAATTTGATGACTGCGGGCATTGCAGGCTGGAGCTTTATGACCATGTTATGCGGCGCAGCGAACCAGTATTGGCAGCTCTTTCTCGCTCGAATGGGCGTTGGTATTGGAGAAGCAACCCTCGGACCTGCCTCTAATTCAGCATTGGCGGATTTTTTCCCACCCGAGCGACTACCCGTCGCCATCGGTATCGTCGCTTCAGCACCTTTTATCGGCCAAGGCCTCGCGAACATTGCTGGCGGACCGCTTATAGACTATCTGGAAGCGACGCCGAATTATGTTGTGCCAATTTTAGGAGAGATATTTTCTTGGCAAATGGTCCTGATCATGGTCGGGGCGCCAGGACTTCTCATTGCTTTGGCTATGTGGTTCCTCATTGAACCGCCGCGAAAAAACAAACAACTTGCTGAAAACACTTCGGTGCCGCTAAAGGACGTTTGGTCCTTTATTTTAACGAGAAAACATTTTTTCTTTTTCGTGTTTATGGGCTATCTGTGTTTAGCCACTCAAGGATGGTCTTTGTTCAGTTGGTTGGTTGAATATTTTGTGCGAAATCACGCGTGGAGCCGAACAGAAATTGGTCTTTCCTATGGCAGTATTGCATTGGTTGTTGGTATCGCAGGAAGCGTCTCTGGTGGTTTGTTCGCCAGCAGAATGATTCAAAAAGGCCGTACCGACGCAACCCTCAGGGTTGTGTTATACAGCACGATTGTACTGTTTCCACTGGCTGCTTTGCTGACCGTAATTCCTGATCCCTATATTGCGCTAGCCATGCTAATACCCGTGACCTTTTGTATGGCCATGCCTCCTGGGCTCATTATTGCAACTCTACAAACCGTCGCTCCTAATGAGCTTCGTGGTCAGATGGTGGCGTTCTACCTGATTGCTGTGAACTTCTTGTCGTACAGCTTTGCGCCCTCTCTACCCGCGGTCATCAGTGACTTCGTGTTCCAAAGTGAGCTCGCACTGGGCCAGTCAATCTCTTTGCTGGCCGTGATCAATTACAGCGTCGCAATTGTTTGCTTAGCACTCAGCCTAAAGTACTTTAGGCAAGCAGTGACCAGAGCCAATGCCTGGCGATCAGATCCAGAACCGTTTGCAGAGCGCGCCTAAGGCCAGAAGACATCTTTGGACCCCAGCGACCTCCGCATCGAGCCTGACCAAAAGCAGGGTGTTAGCTCGACCCTGATCGTCATCGATAAAAAGCGCGGTTATTCGATTGGCAGCGCGCGAAATACGCACTGGCAATTTGGATCAGAAACTGCGCCAATAAGCTGCAATGTTCCTTGGAGTGTTCGAGCAGGTTTGTCATGAGATGCCAGAAAACCCATGAGATGGACCCCCATTCCATCACCATGCAAGGCCAACGAGCAGAAATAGCGCCAATAACCTCAATGATTATCGATCGAGCGCACGGGTTGCATGATGTATTATCAACCTCTAGTAAACGCTACACTTTGAAAGAATTTAGTCGCATTGCTGATACAAGCAAGACTTGCAATAGACCAGCCATCGCAGCGGCCGACGACTCGATCAGGATCAGCTGCTCGCTCAAGCGTGTTAAATATAAAAAGCGTTCTAATGATCAATACCCAATTACAATCATTCAACGATAACGACCAAAGGAAGATCGCATGAAATTAGAAGGAAAAATTGCAGCCGTTACGGGTGGGTCTGCAGGAATCGGTAGAGGCATCGTCGAAGCTTATTTGGCTGAGGGCGCGCGAGTTACCATCATGGCCAGAAACGCATCGAAGGCCGAGAAGATGCTCGAAGAGATCGGCGCAGGTGAAAACCTCTCATTCATTCAGGGTGACGCAATGGATCAAGCATCCGTAGAGCATTTTGTTGATGAGACTATCAATCAGTTCGGTCGGATCGATATATTGGTGAATAACGCAGGAGGCGCCAGTGATTTACAACCCACCGTCGACTTGAGCGATGAAGCCTTCGACATGTGTATGAAGTGGAATGTTTACTCGACTTTTTGGGGTACTCGCCGAGCACTTAAAGCGATGATTCCGCAAAAATGGGGTCGCGTGATCAACATTTCATCAATGGAGGGCAAACACGGCAAACCCGTATTGACGGCCTACACTGCAGCGAAACACGCCGTCAATGGCATGACAAAATCAATCGCAAGAGAGGTCGGTACCGAAGGCATTACGATCAACGCCATTTGTCCGGGACTGATCATTACCGATATTGTCAGGGACAGCGGACCTCAAACAGCCGAAGCCATGGGGATGACGTTTGACGAAATGGTTACCCTCTTTTCTCAGGAGTCAGCGATCAAAAGACCCAACACAGTCGAGGAAGTTGCCGCAATGGCGGTACTGCTGGCCAGCGATGCAGGTGCAGGCATCACTGGCGCTGCGCTCAGTATTGATGGCGGCACGTCGCAATACTAATCGCTTTTACGACCTCTTACTTTTCGAGGGGAATCATGGCGTTGGTTCGCCCGACGCTGATCTGAAGTAGACAAAAAATAGGTACTGTCGGTTCGGTGGCAGCTCACCGCCCAGTGAACGTGCTTGAGTCCACTCCGCTGAACGCCGCTGGCCTTTTGACCGCTCGAACAAGCGGTCAAAAGGCCATTGTCATGAATACCAACTCTGGGTCTATTGATCCAAAAAGCTCTTAAGGTGATCAGAGCGACTGGGGTGTCGTAGCTTACGCAAAGCCTTCGCTTCAATTTGGCGGATGCGCTCTCGGGTCACGTCGAACTGTTTACCCACCTCTTCAAGCGTGTGATCCGTGTTCATATCAATACCAAATCTCATTCTGAGCACCTTAGCTTCTCTCGCTGTAAGACCCGCCAAGATATTCCGCGTCGCATCTCGCAAACCCTCCTCGGTGGCCACATCGAGGGGCGCGCCCACGGCGGCGCCTTCTCCGAGATTAGAGTCTGAGTCCAAAAAGTCCCCAAGATGAGAGTCTTCATCATCCCCAATGGGTGTCTCCGTCGAAATCGGTTCCTTCGCAATTTTTAACACACGCCGAACCTTTTCTTCGGGCATCTCCATTCGCTCACCCAATTCTTCGGGCGTCGGCTCCCTGCCCATCTCTTGAAGCATCTGTCGTGAGATCCGAGACAACTTATTGATCGTCTCGATCATATGAACTGGAATACGGATGGTTCTGGCCTGATCAGCAATCGACCGTGTGATGGCTTGCCGGATCCACCAAGTCGCATAGGTCGAAAACTTATAGCCGCGCCGATACTCAAATTTATCGACCGCTTTCATTAGACCAATGTTGCCCTCTTGAATGAGGTCTAAAAACTGTAAGCCCCGATTGGTGTATTTCTTAGCGATTGAAATAACCAGTCTCAGATTTGCTTCGACCATATCCTTCTTAGCGCGACGAGCCTTTGCTTCACCGATGAACATTTTGCGGTTCAGGTCTTTCAGTTCAGCGACTGTCAGTCCGATCTCCTCAGAGATAAGCGCAATTCGCTTTTGCGCTCGGCTAACTTCATCTTGGACCGGTTTGAGCTTACTGACTCCAGATTTTATTTGCTTTGCCGCCCATTTTGTATCGGCTTCATGCCCTGGAAACGTCTTCAAAAAATCTTTTCGACTGATCCCTGCCTCGCGAACGCAGAGCGTCATAATCTGTCGTTCTAACCGGCGAATCTCCTGATGAGGTTCTTTGGCTTCAGCGACAATGGACTCATATTCCTTGGGGACAAATTTAAAAAATTGAAAAGCAACGCCCAGTGCAGCGAGTTCTTTTGCCGCTGCCGCTGAACTACGACCATTACGCTTTATCGATCGCTTCGTCTTATCGATTTGTTTTGCCAATATTGCGAACCGTTCGGCGGCAAGCTCTGCATCTGGGCCAGTATCTTCCTCGGCAGCGCTTTCATCTTTGGCCTCACCGGGAACAACCTGCGCAGCAGGCGCTACATGCTCGGCTGGGTCCAGGAAGCCGATCATCAAATCCGAAAGTTTGCCCTCTTCAAGCTGTGTCTCTTTGTATCGATCAACAATCCGACCGGGAATACCTGGGAAACCAGATGCCGCATCGAGCACATCTCTGATGCCCTCCTCGATGCGTTTTGCAATTTCAATCTCACCCTCTCGAGTCAACAGATCTACCGTTCCCATCTCTCGCATATACATGCGCACAGGGTCAGTGGTTCGACCAGTTTCATTCTCTACAGCAACGAGCACCGCAGCAGCCTCTTCAGCCGCGAGCTCGTCGGTCACATCTCCTTCAACCATCAGGTCATCGCGCTCTGGCGCGGTTTCAGAGACTTGGATGCCCATATCGTTGATCATTCCGATAATGTCTTCGATTTGTTCTGGATCCGTAATATCGTCGGGCAGGTGATCGTTGACCTCGGAATAAGTCAGATACCCTTGCTCTCTGCCTTGAGCAATGAGTTTTTTTAATCTTGATTGTTGCTGCGCAAGACCGCTGGCCATAGAACCCCTCTTAATCGCGTCCCCTTAATCGAACCAATAAGTATAGGGTCCGAGTCACAGAAGCGCTACCCTAGAGGCTGCCTACCCGGCCTTATATGACACTGAATTCACAGCATTAATGATCGATCATGGGCGCTAATCGATTGACCCGATATGAAGACGAATCAAGGCGCGCTCATCCTCTGTCAATTGGGAAGGTGCTTTATCGAGTAGTTGATTAATTTGGATTCTTGCTGACGAAGACCGATATTGGTCGAATTTGCGCTGCATTAACCCGACATACTCATCTTTTAAATGCTCTGGGCGAAGCAGCGGCTTGTGTTCAAAGGCTTTTTTAACACAATGTTGTTCGTCCCGGCCGTTGAATCGCGCAAGAATCTGGCCTGGAGCGCTGATGCTGCCTTCGTGGACACACACGGCAATAGACTTTATCAATCGATCTTGCATATTTTTATCGATATTTTGATAATCCTCGATATTGAACTCAAGCGCCAACTCGGGCTGCAGAATGAGAAGAGACAATGCGGGGTCTAAAGGCCCCACTTCCCTCGGGTCTTCTGAGTCATACTCGCCCGATTCCATCTCCGAGAGTTCATCCGGGCCATCGGTAAACACGGATTGAGGCTCGGCCGGCAATTGATACTTAATCGTCACATCTTCGAGACGGCCGCGCGCAAGACCCGTTAACTCAGCCAATGCATCGATCATAAGCTGACGAAAAACACCCTCGGGCATCAGGTTGATGAGAGGCATCGCTGTCTTGCTGAGGGCGGCGCGACCGGCAATGCTCTTCGGATCAAGTCCATCGACTTGCAAATCCTGCCCCAATTTTTCAAAGAACCAAGTAGACACGTCATCGGCACCATCAATGCGAGCACCGAATCGCTCCGTGCCTTCCTTGCGTACCAAAGAATCAGGGTCATGACCCTCCGGCAAGAACATAAATCGAGCGCTACGTCCGTCACTGAGATGCGGCAGCACTCCTAGCAACGCTTTCCACGCAGCCCTGAGACCCGCGCCATCACCATCAAAGCAGAAAACGATTTCAGAGACTTGCCGATACATTCGCTGGATATGCTCATCGGAAGTTGAGGTGCCAAGAGTCGCTACAGCATATTCGATACCGTGTTGCGCCAGCGCGACCACGTCCATGTACCCTTCAACCACCAACAGCCGCGCTGATTTTTGCTGGCTTCGGCGCGCCTCATAGAGCCCGTAAAGCTCCCTACCCTTGTGAAAAACAGTTGTTTCAGGAGAATTGAGGTATTTGGGCTTGCCGTCTCCGATCACTCGGCCCCCAAAACCAATGGTTCTTCCACGAAGATCTCGAATCGGGAAAACAATTCGATCCCGAAAACGATCGTACCTTTTATCCTCATCGAGATTTTCAACCATCAAACCGGCAGCGATCCAAGGTTGTAATTGAGCCGCATCTTCCGAAAAGAGCGCCGATAGGTTCTGCCAACCCGGAGGTGCAAAGCCTATTTCGAAACGATTTGCAATCTGGCCCGTTAAACCTCGATTTTTCAGATAATCCACAGCACGCTGACGCTGAGGATGGTTTCGCAACTGTTGCTTATAAAAATCTTTGGCTTGAGTCAAAACATCTAGCGTTTGCTTGCGCTTCATGGAGGACAAGCGGTCATCGTCGGACTGCTCATTCGGCACAACCATGCCTAACCGTGCGGCGAGATTCTCAATTGCCGTCACAAAATCCATGCGATCGAACTCCATCAGAAATTTGATCGCTGAACCCGATGCCTGGCAGCCAAAGCAATAATAAAACTGCTTTTCCTGAGACACAGAGAAACTGGGCGACTTTTCTTGATGGAAAGGACATAAACCTGAGTAATTTTGCCCTGTTTTTTTGAGCGTGACTCTGGCTTCAATGACGTCGACAATGTCCGTCCGAGCCAGTATTTCATCGATAAAAGAGGAAGGAATCACCCAAGGGTCCAGACTTTTTAAGTTTTAAAGTGTGGCACTGGCCTTACCGATACGCAAGTTAGCTGCCGCTCAATCGCTGTTTGACCAAGAGGCCAACTTCAGCCATATCCGCCCGACCCTGTAGCTGCGGTTTGAGTTGCCCCATCACACGACCCATCGCCGACATGTCGGTTGCACCAAGCTCGGCAACAACTCCTTCGATCAGAGCAACAACTGCATCTGGCGAAAGCGGCTCGGGCAAGTACTTCCCGATTAAATCGATCTCAAACTGCTCTTGCGCAGCGAGATCTTCTCGGCCCGCATCGCTATATTGCCTTAACGAATCCTTCCGCTGCTTGAGCATTTTTTCTAGTATCGCAAGTACATCTTGGTCCGTGAGTTCGATACGCTCATCGACTTCCCGCCGCTTGAGCTCCGACATCATTAGCCTCAAGGTGCCCAATTTTTGTTTTTCCCGGGCACGCATCGCGTTTTTAACATCTTCTTGGATTTGCATCTTTAATGAATCCGGCATTTTTCATCCTCCACCTGCTTTCCAGCGATTCCTAATGTAAAGAAGCCGGGCTTAAATCAAAAGTCTTTTATCGAATAAACGCCGATGTTGAGGAGCCGCCGATATCAAGCGTCGCCAAGGTCTTGGGTCGCGCCGATAAAAGAAGCACTGTTGCTATTGCGGCCTAAGGAGTCATAACGGCTCAGTGAACTGCTGCGCTGAGCTCTTTAAACTACGGGGACAAGGGCACGTGCATCGCAGCCTTGTAACCTCTTGAAGCTTTCTGGCCGCTTGAAGCTTTAACTCTGAATTCTTTGATTTGTAAAAGGCGGAAGAGACCGTCTTAGCCGCGGCGCTGGCGACAGCATCGCGGACTCAGACTAATTCGAGGGGTAGCAATCTAGTATAGACGCTCCATCTTTCGAGATTCGCGCTGCACTTTCTTGGCATAACGCTTTACCGCAGCCGCAGCTTTGCGTTTGCGGATAGAAGTTGGCTTTTCATAAAACTCTCGCTTACGGACCTCGGCTAACACACCGGCTTTCTCGCAAGAGCGCTTAAATCGGCGCAGAGCAATATCAAAAGGCTCATTTTCTTTAACTTTTACAAACGGCATACGCTATCTACTTTTTGAAGAGCGCGAATAATAAACGCAAACACAGGTAAAAGCAAAGTAGGATATTGCCCATTTACAGTGTTGAAATCGAAGGATCGGGCTCTACCCGCGATTTAAAATTAGAGATCTTCAATGCGCTCAGCGTTACAATAATCCCTGATGTCATCTGATTTATTTGGAGCCTGTAGTGCGAGTGCTTGGCATAGAAACCTCATGCGATGAAACTGGCATCGCGCTCTTTGATGAATCTGAAGGCTTAATCAAAGATCTGCTTTATAGCCAAATTGATCTACATCGCGATTATGGCGGTGTTGTCCCGGAATTGGCCTCCCGGGATCACATTCGAAAATGCTTACCCATGATCGATCAAGCGCTCCGAGAATCTAAAACGACCCCTTCACAAATCAGCGCGATTGCTTATACCGAGGGTCCAGGCCTGATTGGCGCACTTTTGGTGGGCGCCAGCATCGCTAAGTCATTGGCTTTGGCCTGGAATATCCCGGCCATTGGTATCCATCATATGGAGGGCCATCTGATGTCAACACAGCTTACGAGCGATCCGCCAAAATACCCCTTTGTTGCACTTTTGGTCTCCGGAGGGCACACGCAGCTCATGGCTTGTGAAGCACCAGGCGCATACGAAATCCTCGGAGAATCCGTAGACGATGCAGCAGGAGAAGCTTTTGACAAGGTCGCTAAAATGCTTGGATTGGGATACCCAGGCGGCCCCGCTGTCGCAAAGCTCGCGACCCAAGGTCGGCCAAATCAATATCAATTCCCACGGCCCCTGACAAAGAAACCCGGTTTGAACTTTAGTTTTAGTGGACTCAAAACCCACACGATGAACACCTTACGCAAACTACCTCACTGTTCGAATCAAGATCGCGCCGATGTCGCACTCGCATTTGAGGAGGCTGTCGTAGAGACGATTCAAATTAAGTGTGCTCGAGCACTCGAAAAAACGGGGTATTCAACTTTGGTTTTGGCTGGCGGCGTGAGCGCGAACGCGCGTCTTAGGAAAGCCTTAGACCTTTTATCCCAAGAACGGCATGTCAACATCAATTACCCTGAGCTCAGATTCTGCACCGATAATGGCGCCATGATCGCAATCGCTGGCTTTTTACGCAAAGCCCAATGGTCAAATTGCGACCATACCATCGTTGCCAGACCGCGATGGCCAATGAACGAGCTCGGCGGCATTAATCCATGACCAGGGATGATCACATCACAGTCACCGGACTCGAGATCGATACCATCGTTGGGGTCTACCCCAAGGAACGAGAAACACCTCAAACCATTTTTATTGACTTAAAACTGTATTACGCCTTTGAACCTTCCGCACTCGAGGACGACTTTCAAAAAGCAGTCGATTATGACCGGCTGACCGAGGAGCTCTCAACCTTCATTCAGATGAAGCAATTTGAATTACTAGAAACCTTATCAGTCACCTGCTGTGATTATCTGCTCAGCAACTATCCGATATCGGCAGTCGCCTTTACCGTTCATAAGCCCGCAGCACTCTCGCGCGCAACTTGCGTGTCAGCGACCTATTTCAAACAACAGGATTCGGCCTAAGTCATCTGATTGGCTACCGGCTCTTCCCAAAGCACAATAGGCGTTCCGTATTGAGGCCCACTCTGCTGACATTCTCCAACCTTTGCTCATCTCCCAAGGAGAGACGAGGGAACACACCTCAAAACCTTTTGACGCGGTACAAAGGCAGTACCAAGTTCAAAGCACAAGGACTATACTTTCGTCCCCAGTAATTGCTTAAGCGAAGCCTTATGGAACCAGACCACCTCAAGATCTTGGGACGTCTAGGACCTTTTTCAGCACTTTCTGAGACCGATCTAACGCTGATCGCTGAAAGAGGCACGTTCGCAGATCATCCCGTTGGCACCTTGTTGTTCAAGCGTTCAGCTAACGACGACCACAGTCATTTTCTACTCAGGGGCAAACTCAATCTGGTTGATGCCGCCTTTGACAATCAGGCCTTCTCCGATGCGGACAGCGTCAATTATGGCGCTGTTGACGACTTCCAGCCACACCGCGTATCCGCGGTTTGCGAGACACCGTGCCTCGTTTTTTCGTGCCCGAAAACTGTCCGGGACTCCATCGAAGACTTGCTCGAGAATGCGGCAGCAAGCGCCGAGGGCGTTGAGGCAGAGACCAACTGGATGGAACGACTGTTGAAGACCCCGC
Organism: uncultured Pseudomonadales bacterium; assembly: GCA_938017975.1. Taxonomy (GTDB): domain Bacteria; phylum Pseudomonadota; class Gammaproteobacteria; order Pseudomonadales; family Azotimanducaceae; genus UBA9926. The sequence goes on from CALIKQ010000006.1 coordinate 24,362, forward strand.
TCTTTGAATTTATTCCACCTACAAATATTCAAGCACTGTTTAAATGTTTTGAACCACATCAAATGCTTGCAGGCGATGTGGTTGTCAAGCAAGGAGATCCTGGAGACTACTTCTATGTGATTAAGCGCGGCATCCTGCGCTGCGAGGTTGAGAAAGAAGGCACCTACTCTGAGGTCGCGAAGCTTTCCGTCGGACAGAGTTTTGGACAGGACGCGCTCATCAGTGATTTACCGCGTAACGCCAGCGTGATTGCTGAGACCAGCGGGGAACTGATGCGAATCAGCGAGGCAGACTTTGAACGACTCCTTCTCGCACCAGTGATCGAGGTCGTTCAAGACAATGACATAGAGTCCCTTGGCCAAGCAATGGAAGCAGAGACAGCGATCATTGATGTCAGACCTACGGTAGAACCAGAGGGTCTAGATTCGAATGCACTCCACATTCCTTTTCTGTCGCTGAGAACACATATGGAAGCGCTGTCCAAGGAAAAGGTTTATGTCATAAGGGGGTCAGGCTCAGAGAAAATAGCAGAACTCGGAGCCTATCTTCTCAATGAGAATGGCTTTACGGCCTACGTTCTTGCCCCATGAGAGTCAACCGACCGATCGATCAATGGCTGCTTGGCATAGACCGCAGTCTCAAAACAATGACCGGCAGCCTGCCCACCACCGCTGGATTCAAGCACAGCGAAGTCGAGGAGACACTCAGCCAAAACGAGAAAACCGCGTCGGCGGAGTTAATGCGAATTAATCACTGCGGAGAAGTCTGCGCGCAAGGGCTTTATCATGGCCAAGCACTGACTGCCCGGAATCAATCTGCCAAAGGTCATCTGTTGAACGCAGCTGACGATGAGCAGAAACATCTCATTTGGTGTCAGGAACGGCTCAAAGAGCTCGATGCAAGAACCAGCTACCTCAACCCGCTCTGGTACATCAGCAGTTTTTTGACCGGTGCCGTGACCGGTTTAATGGGAGACAAAGTGAGCTTGGGTTTTGTCGCCGCTACGGAAGAAGAAGTTTGTAAACACTTAGACCAGCACCTTGAACAGCTGCCCACTTCCGATCATCGCTCCCGTGAAATTCTCGAAGCCATCAAGGCTGACGAGCAACACCACCAAGATGCTGCGCACGCTCATGGCGGCGCCAAGTTCCCTAGCATCATCAAAAATCTGATGACCGCATCGTCAAAGCTGATGACCCGCTCGACGCGATGGCTCTAATCGATTCAGCGCTCAAATAGGAGGCCAAAGGCCCTCAGCGCGCTTGGTCTGCTCAGGTTGGACGAACCAGGCTAGACGCAATCGGGTTTTGGCGCTCAATCATTCGGAACTGACTTTCCTCATGCCTCCGACATCGCTATCGGCGGGTGATAAATCACCTGAACACGAACCTCAGACGGGCCTAGGCAATAGAAACTTCTTGCGCCGTCACGATGCGTGCGGGGCTCGGTCAACATTTCTACATCCTTCGACGACAAATAGCTGTACCACTGATCGACGGCTTCGGGTGATTCGATAAAAAAACCGATGTGGTCGAGTTGCCCGCGTCCGTCCAGAGTGCTGACACCATGCAAGGCAAGATTGTCATTACCCGAGGTCAAATAAACATTGTCAGGGTCTGGCCGCCACTCAACGCCCATGCCCATCAGATCAACAAAAAAATATTCTGCGGCCTTAAGCTCCGTAACATACAGGGCCACATGACGAAGTCCACGTGTGGGTCCCGGTCGTTCCATAAATACGATCTCCTTTCCTCAATGCCTTTACCACACTCAATGCCTTTACCGCACTCAATGCCTTTCCCGCACTCAAGGCCTTTCTCAGGCTCAATGCCTCTACCCGGGAGCCTTTAGATCTATTTCCGATCAATCCTAGCATTCCTGGCTGGACGCATCTTCAGTGCCGAGCGTTTTTCCTTAAGGCCGGATAAGTTACCGCCGAACCCTGATGGCGACGCTCAGCAGCATATTAAAGCCCTATAGGCTATCAACCAGGCTGCACTTCAGACTACAAAGAAGCGCACCAAAAATCACACCGGAGTTGCATCAATCGGGTACTAACCAGGTGACTGCTGGCTAATGTTTGGGATCTTCCAGCGAGCAAGGTTCCTCGAAATCAGCAGGCCTTAACCAAACAGCTCTGAGAGTTTTTCTCCGGGGTTTGGATGCCGCATAAATGCCTCCCCAACAAGAAAAGCACCGACACCTGCTGTCCTCAATATGGACACATCGGAACGCGAATGAATCCCACTTTCGGAGACCACCAACGTGTCCTGTGGAACAATGGGTAGAAGCTCAATGGTATTGTCAATCGACACCGAAAAATCATGCAAGTTACGGTTGTTTATACCCAACAGGCTAGGCTGAAGAACAAGGGCTCGCTCACACTCTTCGCGGTTATGAACTTCAACCAGAACATCCAGGCCTAAAGATTGTGCGAGAGAATACAGATTTCGGAGTTTATCGTCTGTTAATGCTGCAACAATCAACAAAACACAATCGGCGCCGAGCGCATAGGATTCATAAATTTGGTAGTCGTCCACGATGAAATCTTTTCGGAGCACCGGACATGCCGCACTTGCTCGAGCCAATTCGAGATCGCTGTCACTGCCATGAAAAAAAGGCGCATCAGTCAAACATGAGATGCAAGCCGCTCCATGGACGTCATAAGATTGAGCGATCTGAGCCACATCGTAATCTCTTCGAATGATTCCCTTCGAGGGCGACCCTTTTTTGATTTCAGCAATCACGGCGGCACTGCCATCTTGATTGCGGGCCCTCAAAGCCCTAAGGAACCCGCGCGGTTTGTCAGAGCGTTCAATTTTCTCGAGATCGATCGGAAAAGCTTCGCGCTGTCGATCAATGTGTAGGCGTTTTTCGGCTAGGATTCGATCCAAAATAGTTGGCGTACTCATCCGTTGACCACCAAAGACTGGGAAAAGGTCACCAGCTGCTCTAACTTCTCAGCAGCCAGACCGCTGCGCAGAATCTCTTCCGCCTTGAGAACACCTGCCTCGAGATTTTCGGCGGCTGAGCCAATATACAACGCGGCCCCCGCATTGAGCGCAACCATTTTTAATGCTGTTTCATTTCTTGCCCCGAGCGCATCTTGAACCAACACCAAACTTTCAGCGGCATTATTGACTGTCAACGACTGCCAAGACTGCGCCTCCCAACCAAAATCTTCCGGTCGGACGGTGTATTCTTTAATTTCGCCATTCAAAAGTTCGGCGATAAACGTTGGCGCGGCAATACTGATTTCATCGTGGCCGTCCTCTGAATGCACAACGAGGGCCCGTTCGCCACCTAACTTCTTCAGAACTTCAGCCATCGGACGCAGTCGATTCCGATCAGAAACACCCACAACCTGACAACGAGCGCCCGCGGGATTGGTCAGCGGTCCGAGCATATTGAACATTGTTTTAAAGGCCAACTCTCGTCTTGCTCCGATGGCGTGCCGCATAGCACTGTGATGATTCAACGCAAACAGGAAGCCCACGCCTACCGTTGCGATACATTGACCGACTTGCTCTGGAGATAGATCCAGACGAACTCCTGCAGCTTCAAGGAGGTCCGCGGAACCGCTGACACCGGTTGCCGCCCGATTGCCGTGCTTCGCAATTCTGACACCCCCCGCAGCTGCAACGATGGCACTGGCTGTCGAGACGTTAAAAATCTTGATGCCACTACCCCCTGTTCCGCAAGTATCGACCAAGTGCTCGAAGCGCTGAGGCAAGGGAGTTGCAAGTTCACGCATGACCTGAGCAGCTGCAGCAATTTCTGTAATGGACTCTCCTTTGATTTTTAGGGCCGTCAAGGCTGCGCCGATTTGCGCGGGGGTCGCCTCACCCGTCATGATCGAACGCATCAGCTGTACCATCTGAGATTCAGACAGGTTTTCACCATTGACCAGTAGGCTTAGAAGGGTTTGAGTCGTCATTGAGCAACATTCCGTTTAATAAAGTGTTCAAGTAACTGATGACCGTGCTCGGTTAAAATAGACTCGGGATGAAACTGCACACCCTCAATATCGTAATCTCGGTGGCGGATACCCATCACGGCCTCAAAAGCACCATCGTCATGCTCTGTCCATGCCGTGACCTCGAGGGAATCCGGAATATTCTCCGGATCAATGACCAAAGAATGATAACGAGTCGCGCGAAAAGGATTTGGAAGCCCAGCAAAAACGCCGATGCCGTTATGTTTGATCATTGACGTTTTTCCGTGCATCACGGTTGGCGCTCGAACAATCGAACCGCCAAAATTTTGCCCGATACTCTGGTGCCCAAGGCAGATGCCAAGAATCGGAATCTGACCAGCAAAATGCTTGATCACATCGAGGGAAATGCCCGCTTCATTTGGCGTGCAAGGACCGGGAGAGATCACAATATGCTGTGGCTTGAGCTGCTCTATCGTGGCAATTGAGATCTCATCATTTCTATAGACTTTAACGTCTTGGCCGAGCTCAGCGAGGTACTGAACCACGTTGTATGTAAACGAGTCATAGTTATCAATCATGAGCAGCATGGGCAATCCTCGGGCATCTGCTAACTCCTTCTAACGATTGTTTGTCGACGTTGATAAAAATTGAAGCCCGTCCACTGCGATCATCGCCGCCTGCATCACTGATCGCGCTTTATTCTGGGTTTCCATCCATTCAAGCTCAGGCACGGAGTCTGCCACGATACCTGCTCCAGCTTGGACATAGAGGCGACCTCCCGAAATAACTGCTGTTCTAATCGCGATGGCGGTATCCATCTGCCCTTGCCACGAGAGATAGCCTACGGCGCCTCCGAAGATGCCTCGCTTCACCGGCTCAAGCTCATCGATCACTTCCATTGCTCTCACTTTAGGCGCACCGCTCAACGTGCCAACCGGCAAGGTCGCCTTCAGCACGTCAATGCCGCTCAAACCCGCCTTCAGCGTTCCGCTGACATTGGATGCCATATGCATCACGTGCGCATACCTTTCGATCGTCATCATTTCAGAGACTCGAATAGAGCCTGTATCGCACACCCGCCCGATGTCATTACGCCCAAGATCGATCAGCATCAAGTGCTCAGCGACTTCTTTCGGATCAGCCAATAACTCCGCCTCCATCTCAAGGTCTTCCTCAGCCGTCCGACCGCGCCTACGAGTGCCAGCAAGTGGTCGTACGGTCACCTCACCATGCTCGAGACGGGCTAGGATCTCCGGTGAGGAGGACACAATTTGCTCAGAATCGAGGTCCATAAAATACATGTAAGGTGACGGATTCAGCGCACGGAGCGCGCGATATAAATTCAGAGGCTCACTTTCAAAGACACAGGATAGACGTTGCGCCAAAATGACTTGCATGACGTCTCCGGCGAGTATGTAGTCTTTTATTTTTCTGACATCGCGCTTGAACGCGGACTCACCATAGGAGGATACGAAATCTGTCTCATTCAGGGCTGGCGCCACATCCGGAGCAAGTAACGATTCAGGTATCGCGCCTCGAAGAGCACCCTCCATCGCATCGAGACGCAATTGCGCCTGCTGCAATTCCTCATCTGAATGCTCTGAAACATGCGTAATCAAGTGCATGCGACCTTTTACATTATCAAAAACGATCACGTCATCCGAGACCATCAACACAATATCCGATGACCCGAGTTCATCTGGCGGCGCAGAGCCTTTAATCTTTGATTCAACAAAACGGACGGTGTCATAACCAAAATAACCCACCAACCCGCCAGTATAATTAGGCATTCCCTTTAGCCTTGGGTAGCTAAATTGCTTTTGCAGTTCAGAGATTTCAGCCAGAGGATCCAAGACCCGTTCATCGCGGGTGACGATGCCGGCCTCGGTCATCGTCAATCGCTCTCCTGCGATCCGCAAAACTCGCCTTGCCGGCAACCCAATGATCGAAAACCGAGACCACTTTTCACCCCCTTGGTTGGCTGATTCTAAGAGATAGCTATAGGGACCTTGGGCGACTTTGACGTAACAAGACAGAGGCGTCTCAAAATCAGCGACGAGTTCCCGGCAAATCGGGAGATGACAAAAGCCTTGGTCAAGGAGTTCCGAAAAATAATCTGGTGTCAGTTCTTGGTACACGTTCGCCTCAAATTACACCGTCTTCAACGCCGCGCGCATCGCTTTGAGCGTTGCAACATAATCAGAACTGCCAAAGATTGCAGATCCTGCGACAAAAGTATCTGCGCCAGACGCACGTATCTCGGCGATATTATCTATTTTTACACCGCCATCGACTTCTAACCGAGTATCGAGACCCCGGGCATCTATCATCTGCCGAATCTGTCGAATTTTGTCGTGGGTTGATGGTATGAATTTTTGCCCCCCAAATCCTGGATTGATAGACATCACAAGAATCATGTCGAGTTTGTCTATCACCCATTCAAGTACCGAGACTGGCGTTGCAGGGTTCAGCACCAATCCGGCTTTGACGCCTGCAGATCGAATCATCTCAAGAGATCGGTCGACATGTTTTGATGCCTCGGGATGAAATGTGATGTAGCTTGCACCGACCTTAATAAATTCCTCAATCATGGCATCTACCGGCTCGACCATCAGATGAACATCAATCGGCGCCTGTATCCCGTAGTCTCGAATCGCCTGACAAACCATCGGCCCGATCGTTAAATTGGGGACATAGTGATTGTCCATTACATCGAAATGAATGATATCCGCGCCAGCATCAAGAACAGTCTCGATCTCGGCACCCAACCTCGCAAAATCAGCCGCCAATATCGAAGGCGCAATCCAGCAATCTTTCATGATGTAAACCCTCTTAAAATCAGATGATTTGATAAACCTTTCATTCATGAACGCCCGTTATGGGAAGCACATAAAAGAAACGCCTGATCAAGGTCCCTTAGGTTTCGTAACGCTACTCCGCGGACGCTGTCCATTAGATCGACAGTTCCTACTCTTTAAAGGACCGAGCACTTCTTTCAGCGCTCGAACTTGGCTATCAAAAGCGCATTTACGCTACTGGCCTGTCCGATTGATATCTAAAACGTTTTGCAAACCGCTTCAGGCTTGAATGATCCAGAAACTTTTTCGCTGACGACGCTCCAACCTGGTTTGCAACGTTTGTTTCGCTTGCCCGCAACTTTTTCGAGCAACGACGCACTCCGCCTTGGTGAACCAAAGGTACAAGGTCATCCTCGGCAGAATTCAAGTTTACAGGATGCGATCCTTCAACGACACAGGCCAGACTCATAATCTGCCCTCGCATCGCTCAGACGTTGAGGAGTACCAATATCTGACCAGTAACCGAGATGCATTTCTCCAGTCAATGCACCCTCGTTGGCAGCGGGAAACAAAACCTCTCGCAAGGGATATGACGCCTTTGAGCATCTGCGCACTAAACTCGGCGAAATTACCCCGATACCGGCGAAGGTCGCTTCATTTCCGAGCCGTGCCAGACCATCTGCTGTCAACCGAAAATCACCCCGAGAGTGATGCGCTGGGTTTCTAACGAGCACCACATGATTTTTTAAGAGACCAGGCTCCATCAGACGGCGATAGTCGTAGTCCACCAAAATATCACTGCTCACAATGATGAAAGGCGCATCGCCCAAGAATGTCAGCGCCTGTCGCGCGCCTCCACCTGTTTCTAACAGCACTTGCTCCAACGAGTATGAAATATTGAGCCCATACCGTTCGCCATTGCCGAGGACCTCCTGAATCAGATCTGCCCGATAATGCACATTAATGACAACATCCCTGACACCTGCCTCGTTCAGCTTTCTAAGATGCCGCTCGATCAGTGTTTCCTTGCCCACAGTCAATAACGGTTTTGGGCAATCATCTGTGAGGGGTCGCATGCGCTCACCCCGACCCGCCGCTAGCAACAGTGCCCTCACAATCGGGGGACCTCTAAACGAGGTTGGACATACTGTTGCAACCATTGAAAAAATCCAGAGCACTCATCCTGCTCTGAACAAACCTCGAAAACATATGCCATCACAAGGGGGATATCGCTCAGATATCTCGATTTCCTATCCCGCAAGCAAAGCCGCGCAAAAATTCCTGCACACTTTAAATGTCGCTGGAGTCCCATCAGATCAAACGCCTTTAGAAACCCTCTGAAATCCATCCCTTCTAAATCAGGGTGTTTTTTCCAAACATCGAAGTATGCAGCAACTTGCGACATGACTAATGCTCGATCAAAGCGCCAATAACAATCTTTTAACAGCGACACCAAGTCATAGGTTAAAGGACCAACGACCGCGTCTTGATAATCAATCAGCCCCAGAGTTGTGCCGGGTAGCATCATAATGTTGCGACTATGGAAATCCCGGTGAACGAACACCTGAGGCTGCCGGACTGCAGACTCGGTTAAAAAAGCAGTTAAGGACGCCCAAACCGTCCAAAATTCCTCGTCAAGCTCAATGTTCAGCAAGCGCTGCAAGTACCACTCGGGGAATAGCGCCAGTTCGGCTTGGAGCATTGCACTTGAATAGTCCGGAAAAGTACCCTCGACACGCGCCAAAGATTCAAGCCGCAGCAAAAGATCAGGTAGCAAGTCTCCAGGCTTGATCGAGCCACCAGCATATAGGTCGAACAAATTTTGATCGCCAAAGTCGGATAACGCCAAAAACCCCAACGCCTCATCGACCGCAAAAACCTCTGGCACCGGTTGGCCTGCTCTCCGAAGCTGCTCAGTAACGTATAAAAACTGTGCGAGCGGTTCCTTATCGGGCGGCGCATCCATAAAGACCATCGGCTTTGACACAGCGGCGCACCTGAAATAACGCCTAAAGCTTGCATCATCCGACACTGGACTGAACGTGCCTGGGTGAAGCGGTTCATCGCTGTTCAAAACGCTGCTTGCAACCCAAGCGCCAAGCGCGCGCACTCTAACATCCATACTCGGGATTCCACCGCGTTGTTGATCGATATCATTATGGCTTATTCTCTACCTTTAGAGAAAACACGACGATTGCTATGTTTCGACGGCCTTGCCGCTCAGTGTCGATTTCGATTTGGCTGACGCTCCTTGCCGTGTCAAATCCTAGTTTCAGCGAAACTGCAAAGCAGGACCTGAGCGCAGAGCAATGCGAAAAACCAGTCGCCATTCTCCCGGGCTTAGTCAGACAACAAACTTTGGTCAGAGCCAAGAACGCGGAGGTCATCCCCGGCAAAACCCTATCTTTGTTTGGCGACGTCAGAATCAGACGAGCAGAGACGGAAATTACCGCTGATCAAGCCGAACTCAATGTGGTTGACAATACCTTAGACCTGAACGACCAGGTGTCTATTATTGACAACGGTTTGTGCATACACGGGGTATCCGCATCGGGAAATTTCTTCGAGGGCCTTGGGAGCGTTCAGTCTGCCCGCTTTCGACTCAGTGATTCAGGCCTGCGAGGTCAGGCCGAAGAAATCAAGCTCGCTCCGGGTCGTCGCCTTGATCTATCGAAAGGGCTTGTTACCCGGTGCCCTCAAGGCTCAAACACTTGGCAAATATCCAGCGCCACCCTTACCGCTGATCCGGATCAAGGCCGGGTCACCGCAAAAAATATGGCCCTTCGTGTGCGAAATTTACCTGTTTTGTATCTACCCTACATCAAGCTTGCAACGGATACAGAGCGACAATCCGGATTTCTTCCGATTGGACTTTCTCAAGACAGTCGCAACGGCGTAGAGACTAGTATTGATTACTACCTCAACGTTCGATCAAATTTTGACGCAACCGTGACTGCACGCCATTTATCTAAGCGTGGCACGATCATCGGTAGCGAAATCCGGGGCCTAGGGAATTTTTATACCGGTCAAATCAATGCCGAATTTCTACCCAAAGATGATTTAGAAATTTGGCGTGAAAGATCTGACATGCCCGACGAAGATCGAAAAGATCGCCATATCATCAGCGTCTTTCACGCCTACAACCGCGGCATCTTCTCTAGCAAAATTAAGTTTATTGAGGCCTCAGACGACAACTTTCTCAGAGATTTTGACAGCGATGTTGCGCCCCACGCCGCAAGCCTCGGGTCAATTCAGGCGGCCAATCCACAATACGAAAAAATATTGTCCGCGCTCAACCAAAGTGTCGAAGTCAATCTCCAAGGCAGGCATCTTGGTGCGCAACTTGTTTACCAGGGTTTCCAAAGCTTGACCCCTGTCTTTACCGAGCAAGCTGAAAAACGTCCAAGCCTGATGCTTGATTATCATCGCCGATGGGGCGCGATCCGAGTATCCGCCCTCGCGAGCGCGACTCAATTTCGCGAACCCTCGCGCACGTATCATCCTTCTAAGGTTCAGCGACGGACCTATGAATCCGCTCTTTCATGGCCGAAGCAGGGAAACTGGGGAAAAATTGAAAGCACGATCGGCTTTCAACACAAGCATTATGCGTCATCGAACGAGCACTTTGATGCCGGGGGCGAGAACTTCCCCTATTTGCAAGTGCTTGGCACCACAACCCTTTTCAAACCGAGCTTCAACAGTAAAACCACCAAAACACTGGAGCCAAGAATCAGTCTTGTTTTCGGTAAGAATGATATCTGGCAGCACCAACCGATCCTCGATTCCGCGCCTCTGGCCATGAATTATGAGGCAATTTTCAATCCCACCGGTGCCTCAGGAGGAGATCTTGCGCCTACAAATACAACCTTATCTGCAGGGTTCGCCCACCGATGGATTGACTCGACCAGAGGGCGAGAAATACTCAGTGCTCGGTTAGGGATCAGGCACCAATTCTCAAGCCAACGAGTCTCGAACGGTCAAGACGATGGCACATCGCACCTTCTTGTCGCCCTGTCGCTGAACCCAGCCCCGTCTTTCAGTGGCCAGTTACAGCTGGCCTATGACCGACGACATCAGAGAATCAACTCCGGATTTTTGAGTGTGTCCTATCAACCGAGCGCTGGAGTCTTTGCCAGCCTTCAGCATCGCTATCAAAGCTTCAACGACCGAAGCCTGGGGGCACACCAAAGGGAGGAATTTTCAGTCTCTCAACTGGCCTTGAGCGCACCCCTTGGTAATCGATGGCAGATACTCGGTCTGTGGGGGAAAAACAATACATCTGGCAAAAATATAGAGTCCGTAGCTGGTCTATCATACAATGCATGCTGCTGGTCATTAGAAGTCGCCTATCGCCGCTACTTTGACCCGCAACTGGTTTGGAATGAGCAGCGTTATGAGATCGAACGAGCCTCTCGCTCTGGCATGTTTTTAACGCTGGAACTTAAAGGGCTCATGCGTATAGGCAGCGACATCAGCCGGGTCTTTCAACGAAGCGTTCCAGTTTTTAAGCCGATGCCACGGTAATGTTGAAGCGGCTAGGCAAATCCTGAGACAAGGTCATAATCCATGTTTATACGCCTCACACTCTTGCTAATCGCCGCCGGTACCCCGTTTTCATCCTATGCGCTACCGGTCATGCTCGATGAGATTGCAGCAATTGTTGACGATGACGTCATTACCGTCTCTGAGGTTAAAGAGAGGGCAAAGGCAATCTACGCTCAAGCAAAAGACCCCTCTCAGCTGCCCAGCGATGAAGTGTTGACCGAGCAAATTGTAGAGCGTCTGATTGTTGAAAGCTTACAGCTGCAAATGGCGAGAAGGGCCGGTGTCCGAATCAGTGACGTCGAGCTCAATGAGGCCATGACGAGAATCGCTGGTCAAAATCAACTGAGCCTCGCGCAATTTAGAGAAGCATTGGCTGGCGATGGCATCTCCTATGAAGGTATGCGTCAACAAATCGAGCGGGAAATCATGATTGGCAGGGTTCAACAGGGCGTCATGAACAGCCGAATAGAAATCAGTGAACAAGCCATCACAGATTTTCTCGATTCCGATGCCGGTCGAGAACTGACAGCCGATGAGTATCGCGTTGGACATATATTGCTCGCGACGAACTCCGATATGACGCAAAAAGATATCGCACAAACCAAGGCCAAAGCCGAGCAGCTTGTAATCGAACTCGGTTCTGGCGCAAATTTTCAAACGCTGGCCATGACCCATTCCGCCGGAAAAAACGCGCTGGAAGGCGGTGACCTAGGCTGGCGGAAGCCCGCCGCGCTTCCAACTCTGTTTTCCGATCTTGTGATCGAGCTCCAGCTTGAGGAAGTCAAAGGCCCCATTCAAAGCGGTTCGGGCTTTCACATCATTAAATTACTGCAAAAGCGCGGAGCAACCGCAGCAGGCATGGTAGACCAAACCCGGGTGCGGCATGTCTTAATAAACCCAAACGAAATTAGATCTCTAGAAGAAGCCAAAGCGTTAGCAGAGAGCCTGCGAGAAGAGGTGCTAGGCGGGCGGCCCTTTGACGAAATTGCCCGACTTTACTCCGAGGATCCTGGTTCCGCGCTCAAAGGCGGAGACCTCGGCTGGAGCACCGGTAGTGAATTCGTGGGCAGTTTCGAGGCGGCCATCGAAGCAACTCAAATTAACGAGGTCAGCCCTGTGTTTCAGAGCGAATTTGGGTTTCATTTTCTAGAAGTAACCGGACGCAGAACCGAGGATTTCAGCGAGCGTTTCAAGCGCAATCAAGCTGCAAACTTCCTTCGAGGCCGATCGTTTGATGAAGAAGTCGACAACTGGGTTCGTGAAATCAGAGAAGACGCTTTTGTCGAAGTCAGGCTTTAATGCCCCGATTGTAATCACCCCCGGTGAACCCGCTGGGATAGGTCCGGATATCTGTCTTCTGAGTGAGACCAAGATCTCAGAAGGCGCTCCGCGACTTTATATCACCGATCCGGCCCTTCTCGAGCAGCGCGCAGCCGCACTTCGTCTCGATATTTCTGTACATACCATGCAACATGTTCTGGATTATCGCCCAGAGCAGATAAACGTTTTGCCGATCGACTTGGGTTATCTTTGCATCCCTGGCAGTCTCGATCATCGATCTGGTGCCTTTGTCCTTGCCTGCCTTGAACGCGGTGTCGAGCTCTGCCTCAACGGCAATGCGCGCGCATTGGTGACCGGACCCATTCAAAAATCCGTGGTCAGCCAATCCTTCCCTAAATTCACCGGTCATACCGAGTGGCTTGCACACCGAACCTTTAGCAGTGAGCCCGTGATGATGCTGGTTGATCAAGGTCTACGAGTGGCTCTGGTGACAACACATCTTCCCCTTGCGGATGTCGCCGGAGCAATTACATCAGACAAGGTCGCATCAACCATTTCCCAAACCCTTCACGCTCTGAGGACACAATTCGGTGTGGCGCAACCCCTCATTTCTGTTTGCGGGCTAAATCCTCATGCAGGAGAAGGTGGATATTTAGGCAGAGAAGAAATCGACGTGATCGAGCCCGTGATTCGCGCATTTAAAGACCAAGGCGAACACGTTCAAGGCCCCATTCCAGCAGATACTGCCTTTACTCAACGGTCACTCGAAGGCGTCGATGCTGTGATCGCGATGTACCACGATCAAGGCTTGCCCGTACTCAAGCACAGCGGTTTTGGAAGCGCCGTCAACGTAACACTAGGCTTGCCCATTGTCCGAACCTCTGTAGATCACGGCACTGCTCTGGATCTATCAGCCACTGGACGCGCAGAGCCTGGCAGTTTTTTAGCGGCCATCGAGCTTGCCGATCAGCTAAGCCAACCCAGTTAGTACGCGCAGCATGCAAGCTAAAAAACGATTCGGGCAAAACTTCCTTCAAGACCCGGGCATTATCGCTCAGATTATCGATGCTATTCGGCCCCAAACGCATCAAATGCTCGTCGAAATAGGACCTGGGCGAGGCGCCCTCACAGAGCACCTTGCTCGGGGCCACCAACCCTTCAGTGTTATTGAACTGGATCGAGACCTTATCCCTGGACTCCGTCAGAAACTACCTGATTCCGTCAATATTATCGAAGCTGATGTTCTCAAATATGACTTCTCGCATTTTTCGATGCCGCTTTTTGTGGTTGGCAACCTCCCCTACAACATTTCGACCCCACTGTTATTTAAGCTTTTTGAACAGACGCCTAAACCGGAGCGAATGATCTTTATGTTGCAGCGTGAGGTAGTCAATCGGTTAGTCGCCAACCCTGGCTCTAAGGCCTATGGTCGTTTATCCGTGATGGCCCAATACCATTGCGGAGTTACAAAAGTACTCGATGTTCCCGCCAATGCCTTCAACCCTGCGCCAAAAGTCGACTCAGCCGTCGTTGAACTGCAGCCTCATCGCACCCAGGTCCACGATACGACCGAACCTAAATTGCTGTCTGAGGTGCTGGTCAGCGCTTTTGGAAAACGACGAAAAACACTTCGAAACGCACTGTCTCATTTGATCACTGCTGAGGAGTTATCAAGCATGGACATTGACCCCACTCTGCGGGCGGAAGCGCTGACCGTAAAGCAGTTTATAGATTGTGCAAATTTTTTGCGGGCCAGCCGACAATGAGCACATACGCAGTGGGCGATATTCATGGCTGTTTTACATCATTGCGCGCCCTTCTCGCAGAGATGAAATTTAATCCAAAAAGGGACACGCTTTGGTGCTGTGGAGATCTCATTAACCGCGGCCCTAAAAACGTAGAAACACTAGAATTACTGATGGCATTACCCAACTTAAAAGTCACTCTCGGCAACCACGACTTACATTTCTTAGCAATTTCTGAGGGCATCGCGACTGTCGGCGGAAGCGACACAATTTCTGATCTTCTCGATCATCCGCGATTACCCGAATTTAAGAACTGGCTCAGAGCACAATCCCTGCTGGTTGTTGATCCAAGCAAAAATATTGTCATGACCCATGCTGGCTTACCCGAAATTTGGAACATCAAACAGGCAACGCAAATAGCAGAGGAAATCGAGGCGCATCTCCGCGGCGCAAACTGGCAAGTGTTTTTAAAAAACATGTACGGCAACGATCCCACGACCTGGCGAGATGACCTTGAGACAACTGAGCATTTACGGCTTGCGACCAATATCCTGACCCGTATGCGCTACTACCGGCACTCAGCCACGTTCGAGTTTCATCACAAAGGCAGCACAGCGCCTGCGGGCTTTGAACCTTGGTTCAATTACCGGCATCCTGAACTTAGAGAAATCACCATTTTATTTGGCCACTGGGCTGCTTTGGGTGGCGTGCGACGCTCAGATTTAGCAGGCCTTGATACAGGTTGCGTCTACGGCAGATCGCTCACCGCCCTGCGGCTCGAGGACAAGACTTACTTTAGCGTACCTTCCCAATTATGATGATCGATCTCGCCACAGAACTCAGTACACTATGAAAACTTACCTCGTTGGTGGAGCTGTTCGGGACGAATTACTGGGACTCCCCGTTCAAGAGCGGGACTGGGTAGTCATCGGAGAAACACCAAAGTCGATGCTAGTTCGCGGTTTTCGGCAAGTCGGCAAAGATTTTCCTGTCTTTCTGCATCCTGAGACGTCTGAAGAATATGCACTGGCCCGTCGCGAATACAAGCATGGTAAAGGACACAAAGGCTTTAAGTTCGATGTCAGTTTGGACATCAGCCTTGAGGAGGATTTGCAAAGGCGAGACCTAACCATCAACGCAATCGCAAAAAGTGCCGACGGCGAATTGATTGACCCTCACGGTGGCCAGCAAGATATCGCCCGAAAAATTCTGCGCCATGTATCAGACGCTTTTTATGAAGATCCATTGCGTGTACTCAGGTTAGCTCAATTCACAGCACGGTTCGCGCACCTCGGATTTAGCGTAGCCCCTGAAACGCTCAACATCTGTCAGAGAATGGTTGATTCTGGAGAGCTTCAAAGCCTCTCGAACGCGCGTATGTTTAAAGAACTCGAGAAAGGGCTGAATGCGCCCCAGCCATCACGATTTTTTCAGGTCCTCGAACAGGTTTCTGCAACCAATGTTGTTCTACCCGGTCTAATCCTTGAAACAACGTCAATTTTGGACGACTTCGCTGAGGGTTATACACCTGCAGAGTTGTTCGCTGTGATCTGTCTTAAAAACCCCAAAATCAATATTGAAAGCGCCGCGCAACACCTCGCACTGCCCAACGCCTGGCTTGAGCTAAGCCGACTCACGCGAGAATTTGCATCGCCGCTTGCCCGTGTTGAGAGCCTGAGCGCCGAGCAGGTGCTCGATATCATCGAGTCCTGCGATGCACGACGGAAACCCGCTCGCTTTCAAACCTTGTGTCAAATCGCCAGCGATACGCATGCGCTTGAGCAGGATCAAAAACAGCATCTGGAGCATGTTTGGCAACAACTCGTCGACAGCGTCAAGGCGGTAACTTTTACGGGTGATCCGTCAAAATTAGAGGGCATAGAGATCAGGGCTCAGATGCGCGAGCTTCGACTTGACGCCATTCACCAAATCTTGACCCGTGACTAAAACCGTCTTCATCACAGGCGGCTCCAAACGCCTAGGCCAAGCCGTCACGAAAGCGCTTCATCATCGTGGGTGGAACATCGCACTGCACTATGGTCAATCGAAGGCAGCGGCTATCTCGCTTGCAGATACCCTCAATGCGCAGCGACCCGAATCAGTGCAGTGTTACCAGGCAGACCTTTCTAACGATGAATCACTCGAGGCCATGCTCACCAACATCGAAATCGACTATCCCTCCCTCGATGCGATCGTTAACAATGCCGCTGTCTTTGCGCCAAGCTTTGAGGGCAGGACGAGCAGATCCCAGTGGGATCAAATCTTTGCGGTTAACCTCAAAGCGCCTTTTTTTATATGCCAACGCTTAAACCATTGCCTAACCGAGGCAAGCTCGATCATCAATATTTGCGACGTTTTTGGCCGAAGGCCACTCAAGGATTTCACCGCCTATAGCGCCAGTAAAGCTGGACTCATCATGCTGACCAGAAGTCTCGCGCTCGAGCTCGCACCTAAAACTCGTGTCAACGGGATCGCACCCGGCGCGTTGCTACCCCCCGAACTACAAGGAGATTCAGAGCTGCTCAGTGAAGTGCTGACACAAACGCCTCTCGGCACTCTGGGCGGCGTCTCGGGCTTTGTTCAAACGCTGCTATTTATCCTTCATCAGCCCAATATGACAGGCCAAATCATTCCAATAGATGGTGGATTATCGATCAATTAGGTTTGCCTCTCGGGCGATGGCTCTATAACCAATATCGCGACGAAAATGCATGCCATCAAAAGCGATTTTTTCCAAATCTTGATAGACCGCTTGTTGCGCAGCAAGCACCGAGTCTCCCAACGCAGCAACAGCCAACACGCGTCCACCGCTGACCTGCAAGCCGTCGGCCGTGAGCTGAGTACCCGCATGAAAAACCTCTGAGCCTCGCTCGATCTCCAGTCCAGTTATCACGCCTCCCGTCTCGTAGGCCTCAGGGTATCCCTTGCTTGCAACAACAACGGCCAACGCCGTTGAATCAGAAAACTCAAGTCGATGCCCCTCTAAGCGATGATCGACGGCGGCCAGACAAACCTCGGCCAAATCGCTCTCAAGCCGCATCATCACGGGTTGAGTTTCCGGATCACCAAATCGACAATTGAATTCGATTACACTTGGGGCGCCTGTTTGATCGATCATCAAACCCGCATATAAAAACCCGGTGTAATGAATACCCTCGTCTAATAAACCTGCAAGGGTCGGCTCAATAATCTGACGGCAAATCCGAGAGGCTATTGGGTCAGTGACAACCGGTGCTGGTGAGTAGGCACCCATTCCACCCGTATTAGGCCCCTCATCACCATCAAAAATCGCTTTGTGGTCTTGTGAGGTTGCAAACGGGATGTAGTTGGCACCGTCGGCTAAAACAATAAAACTTGCCTCCTCGCCTGGCAAAAAAGCTTCGACGACAACCCTCGACCCTGCCTCCCCAAAAATATTTCTCGACAACATATCCTCAATGGCAAGATCTGCTTGAGCGGTGGTTTGCGCAACAACAACCCCTTTACCTGCAGCTAGGCCATCGGCCTTAATCACCACGGGCAACCCAAGTGTTCTAGCGTAGCGCTTGGCCGGCCCCACCGACTGAAAACTTTCGTACTGTGCGGTTGGGATGTTGTAGCGCGCCAAAAAATTTTTGGTGAACGTTTTGGATCCTTCAAGCTGGGCAGCATCGGCAGAAGGCGCCAAACACTTAAGTCCGAGTGCGACAAAGTGCGACTCGATACCAGCAACGAGGGGAGCCTCAGGACCCACAACCGTCAGTGTGATGCCTTGCTCAATGGCAAAGTCGCTCAACCCCTTAAAGTCCATCACCGCAATATCGACATTGGTCAAGTTTCTCGCCAGTGCAGTCCCACCGTTGCCTGGGGCAACAAAGACTTCGCTGACACGCTCGGACTGAGCAAACTTCCAAGCCAAAGCGTGCTCTCGGCCACCAGACCCTACCACCAAAATTTTCACTAGATCATCCTTCTTTCTTTAAAGGCCAACATCAGTGCTTAAAGTGTCGAACATGCGTGAAGACCATTGCCATACCTGCTTCATCTGCTGCGCTAATCACCTCTTCGTCTCGAACAGAACCGCCAGGTTGGATCACCGCGGTAATGCCCGCGGCGGCCGCCGCATCAATACCGTCTCTAAATGGGAAGAACGCATCTGACGCCATGACCGATCCCTCGACAATCAAGCCTTCATCAGATGCTTTGATGCCAGCGATTTTTGCGCTGTAAACTCGGCTCATTTGACCAGCACCAATGCCGATGGTCTGCTCATCCTTTGCATAGACTATTGCATTCGATTTAACGTTCTTGGCCACCTTCCATGCAAACATGAGATCAGACAGCTCTCGCTCACTCGGCTTTCGACGCGACACCGTTTCTAAAGCCTCCGGGTCAAGCAACATTGTATCTGGTGATTGGACCAAGAGCCCCCCGGAGATTTTTTTTAGCTCATGAGACGGTTGCGTCAACGTCCGCTCACCCAACTGCAGCACTCGAATATTTTTCTTGCTGGCCATAACCGACGCGGCATCCGCTGTCACTTCATCGGCGATTAAGACTTCGACGAACTGTTGATCAACGATAGCCTTGGCAAGCTTTGCATCAAGCAATCCATTGAGCGCGATAATTCCTCCGAAAGCCGACGTCGGATCTGTTTGGAAGGCGCGCTGGTAGGCCTTTCCTAGATCGATCGCCGAGGCAACCCCACAAGGATTGGCATGTTTCACGATCACGCAGGTGGGCTCCGAAAAACTTCTTACGCAGGCAAGCGCTGCATCGGCATCAGCAAGATTGTTATAAGACAATGCTTTACCTTGCAACTGGGTTGCATTTGACAAGCTGCCGTAGGGTGCGGGCACTTCTCGGTAAAAAGCCGCATTTTGATGCGGGTTTTCCCCGTACCGCATGTCCTGAACCTTGATCCACTGATGCGACAGAACAGCAGGGAACTCGTCGGGTTGATCATGTGCAGATTCTGTCTCGCGCGCCGATAGATAGTTAGAGATCGCCGCGTCGTACTGCGCAATATTCGCAAAAGCGCGTCGGGCACTCCCAAACCGAAATTTTCTCGATACCGCGCCCCCATTCGCCTGTAACTCATCAATGAGTGCCGGATAATCTTCGGGGTTGGTCACCACAGTGACTCGATCAAAATTCTTACTGGCTGACCGAATCATGGCGGGTCCGCCAATATCGATATTCTCAATCGCGCGCTCGAGGCTGCAATCGGCTTGCTGGGTCACGGCCTCAAATGGGTACAAATTCACGACCAAGAGATCAATGGCGGGAATCTCCTGAGCGGCCATAACTTCTGAGTCGATCCCGCTTCGCCCTAAGAGTCCGCCATGCACCTTAGGATGAAGGGTTTTAACTCGTCCATCCATCATTTCTGGAAATTGTGTGAAGTCAGAAATTTCCTGGACGTCATAGCCGGCTGCCGCGATCGCTTGATGCGTCCCCCCAGTGGACACCAGAGCCACATTGAATGCCTGTAATGCCTCAAGCAAAGACTCTAGTCCTGTCTTGTCGGAAACACTGATCAATGCACGTTTAATCGCGACCTTTTCCATCTTATTCCTTATTTCGTAGTGACTGCGCCATGGGCGATGTGCTTACAGGTAGCGTAGTTCAAAGCAAACCATATTTATTCAGTTTTGTTCGCAGTGTTCCCCGGCTCAGGCCAAGCATCACTGCAGCTTTTGACTGATTTTGACCCACATGCGCCATCACTCGCTCGAGCAACGGAGGCTCAACCTGAGCTAGCACCAGTGCATAAAGATCGTGAACGTCCTGATCCTCAAGCAGCCGCAAATATTCGGCCAAATTTTGATTGACCGAGGTCTTTATACTGACCTGCGGCGATCGCACGGATGTCTCGGGCGCCCCTTGGGTTTCTCTCATGCTGCTGCCTTGTGGTCAGCGGTTTTCTTGATTCGCGTCAGAAATTCAATTTGCTGCGAGGCCAGGGCAATCTGATTAAATGATTGACGAGCCGCTTTATGCGCATCGAGGTTCGCAGCAAAAAACCAGCCAGCATGTTTACGAGCAATCCGTACTCCTTGCCCCTCTCCATAGAATTCATGAAGTGAGGAAAGGTGCTGGAGCATCGCATCGCACTTCTCATCGAAGCTGCGTTCAATTGGGTGAGTATGTCCGTTGAGATAAGCATCAATATCGGCTGGGAGCCACGGCCTCCCTTGAACAGCTCGCCCGACCATCACAGCATCAGCGCCTGTTTGCTCAATCACCCACCGAGCCTGCTCAGGTGAACAAATATCGCCATTGGCAATGACCGGGATTGAGACCGCCGCTTTAACTTGTGCAATAGCGTCGTAATCGACCGACCCTTCAAAACGACAAGCGCGAGTTCTCCCATGCACTGAGAGCGCCTGGATACCAGCATCTTGCGCAATTTTCGCGACCGTCACAGCATTCTGTTCTTGTTTTGACCAACCCAATCGATACTTGAGGGTAACCGGAATCGAAACCGCCCGACACACTGCAGCTAAAATATCAGCAACCAGGGATTCATCTCGCAGCAAAGCAGAACCCGCCGCCTTGTTACACACCTTCTTGGCTGGGCAGCCCATGTTGATATCAAGAATTTGTGCCCCTGCCCGTTCATTTGCGGCGCCAGCAAGGGCGAGTGTCCTTGGGTCTGAACCGGCGATTTGAACCCAACGAGGGCTGGGCTCATCCGCATGTATTCGCCGAAATCGAGATTTTGAAGTGTTCCACAAGGTTTGATCGCTGGTGAGCATCTCGGCAACCAACCAAAAGCTACCAAATTGCCTGCATAGGTCTCTGAAGGGGCGATCGGTAACGCCTGCCATGGGCGCGACAACAGCTCGACTCGGGTGCATCACGTCGCCAATCTTGAGCATCTTAGACCTCACTCCAAACGAGGCCCTATGATAACAACAGATTAAGGCGTGTTCACCAATTCCATTTGATAAGATACCGCCCTGCCGTAGGATGCCTCCTCTGCGACATCAAACTCAATTCGAACTTCACCGACTGCCTCGATCATTAACTTTTGACGCCCTGAAACCCGATAGTCCTTCTGACCCTCAAGTGTGCGAGCAGCAATCACTTGCCCGGTTTTATCGCTCAATGTAAACAGAAGATTCGGAAGATCTTGGGCAAAGCCAGCCGAGTTGGTCAATCTTGCCGTGACACGCGCCCGACCAGCCTGCCAGGGCGTCATATTGACATCACCGAGACTCAGCAGTGCAAGGTCTTCAAACCGATCTAATTTGCAACCCACGGCATTACAAAAAACTTTCGCAGCCCCATAGAGCAGGGGAGTCTGATAAAGTCGCTCACCTGCGATCCACAAAAGCTGGATTAGCAACAGCGCCAAAAGCAAAATGCCCCATAAGGAGCGGGAATGAGACAGATGAAGACGCTTTAGCATCGTCGCTACGTCCCCACCCTTACCTTTCAATGGACCTGCGCTTGAGGTCCGGGCAGCAAGATTGGATGGATCTTTAGGTAACTCCGCTTGAGAGGAGTTTGCACCCCGACTCAAGTCAACTTGATCATCTTCCAGCTCATCAATATTAAGTTGATCCGAGTTCGCCGGCTCATCCAAAGGGGGATCGACCATACCGTCAGACGCTGAAAGCGATTCCTCTTGCGCCTCAAATAACCCAGACTCTGGTGCCACAGATTCTGACCCAGCAAGCGCCGACTCGCCCTCAGAGAAATCAATAGGCGCCTCAATAGAGTCACCAGGTTGATCTTCGTAACCCTCAGAGAATTCGGGAATATCATCTGCATTGAAAAATGCCTGACAATGGCCACACTGCAACGCACCATCGGCGACGGACAACTCTTCAAGAGTGACCTTGAACCCTGTACCGCAGACTGGACATTGGGTTACTAACATCGCCGCGCTACCAAACAGAGCCAACCTTCTCGCTCAAATTGATCGATAAATTGAAGGTCATCACAAAAATGTGCTTCGACCATTTCCTGCTGGGACGACATAATACCTGAAAGCACTAAGATACCCTCCGGTGCGAGACATTCGATTAACTGTTGCGCCATGGCGATAATGGGTTCAGCAAGAATATTTGCTAAAACCACATCATAAGTTTTCGGTTCAAATTGCGCAGGTAGGACTGCTTGAAGCCTGTCACCCACCCCATTGACTTCGGCGTTGTCCTCGGTAGCGCAGATTGCCTGAGGATCTAAATCAACTCCCTGACAATGACTCGCGCCAAGTAACAGCGCAGCGATCGCTAAAATACCTGAACCACATCCGTAGTCCAGAACCGATCGCGCTTTAAAATCGTGGCCATCCATCCACTCCAAGATCAGCGCTGTTGTTGCATGCGTGCCTGTGCCAAATGCCAACCCTGGGTCCAACCGGACAGCAACTTCAGCAGCCTCGGGCACTTCAAACTCGGTTGGCACAATCCACAGCCTTTGCCCGAACGGCATCGGCTGGAACTGACTCAACCATTCACGCTCCCAGACCCTCTCGGCCAAGGTCTCGACTTGATTAACGAAATGACCTAGGACCTCAAACTCGGCAACAATTGAGGTGACGTCACAATCCTGCTCAAAGAGACCGCAAATCTCTAGCGCCGACCACAGAGGCGTTGTTCCTGGTTCTGGCTCGTAGATCGGGCTATCCGCGGGATCAGTCAGCGTCACCGATAAGGCACCCTTATCCCAGAACAGAGATTCGATGTGATCTGCTTCTGAAGCGTTCGCCGCGATTGTCACTTTATGCCAATGCAAATCAGCTCCTTAAATTTCTTTACGTTGATCAACGTCAGACCCCTCCGAACGCCCTGCGACGATGAATGCTAAAGGGGCACCTATTCTAGTCGCGTTTACCCAATAAAGGATTGATTCGGGCCATTGGGTTCGGCGGGCATCGACCGTTCCTTGTAGCAATTTTATTTTCAGCGGTCTCGCTTTTGAACCAGGCCACTTCGGATTTGGCTCAAACAGTCGGCACAAGTGATCTTCAGCTCTCGTCATCCGCCGCAGCCGTCATCGGCCATCCTCTGGGACTATGCCGCGGTTTTCTGGAAGGGCCTGCGTTCGTGACGCTGCTCGCTTGGCAAACGCGCATGAGACTTCTGCCTGCCTTAGGACTTGCGAATTTGAAATAAACAGTCTCCTTCAGTCACAAGCGCTCCGTCCTCAATGAGCATTGCCATCAGTAGACCCGGCTCTTCCGCTAAAATTGGAACTTTTTGATCACCCGATTTTATGGCCCCAAGTTGATCACCAGCCGCCACAATCTCGCCCAGCCGCTGAAGGGTTGTCATACTCTCGTCCAAAGATCGGTAAAAAACCCCCGTTAACGGAGCGCGAACAAAGTCCAGAGCGCCATCTAAGCTCGCATAAGCCTGCAATCTTGGACGTCCGATGATTGGCACAACTGCTTCAGATGGCGGCAAACCATCATCGACATGGCCTCTCTTGATTTTCACCGCATCTTCTCCATCTCGAACTTCTATCTCTGAGATGTCCGATTCTTGCATCATTTCAATGAGCTTCTTAACCTTTCGGATATCCATCGCTAGCCCCGCTTGGATGCAATGTAGGTCAAAGCATATTCGTAACCCGCAGAACCTAAGCCAGTAATCACACCCTCGGCGATATCAGATAGGTAAGAGTGATGGCGAAAGCTTTCGCGACTGTGAACATTGGATAAATGAACTTCGACAAACGGTATGGCCACCCCCGCAAAAGCGTCTCTTAGAGCTATGCTGGTGTGCGTTAACGCGCCTGGATTAATAATCACCCAGTCAACCGAGCCCTTGGCATCATGCAGCCGATTAATCAGTTCGTGTTCAGCATTGGACTGAAAAAAGCTAAGTTCGATGTCAGACTGTGCAGCGGCTGCAAGGAGCTTAGCCTCGATGTCCTGCAATGTTTCGTAGCCGTAGACTTCAGGCTCTCTCTCACCCAATAGGTTCAGGTTAGGTCCATTTAGCACCAGCACAGAATTCACCATAGATACGCTCTCTTGACTTTGTCTTCTCTCATTCGCTTTCACTAAAGGAACGCGCTTCGCGAACCATCCTAAACCGAATTATTTAAAATGTATAATTTTCATTTTCCCGAATTTGAGTCAAATAAACCGTATTTTAGTGGATTTTAAAGGAGTTTATTTTATTCAGAAGGTGGGCACTAGCTGCCAACATGGCCGATAACCAAGAATTAAAGAAGATAGTAACGGCCCAATTCAATCCATCTGACCGACTAATTGGTAGAATTGATACATTTCTCCCAAGATTTTATGATTATGGCCTCTGCTTTTAACTAAAATAACCAGACCTTTGTTTTTAAAATTTTAGAAGATTTTAGAGGATTTTAGAGGATTTTAGAGGATTTTAGAGGATTTTAGAGGATTTTAGAGGATTTTAGTCAGTTTTGATTCTGAATACACGTATTGCCAGTGCTAACACGCATAGCCAGTGACATCGGGTTCGTGACGCATTTTATCAAAATAGATTTATAGACCGTCCGCTCATAAGGTCCAGTCACCCCAACACTATTGACGCCAACAAGACCCTCAGAGCCACCAGAATAATGACTTTAGTCATCGCTAACACATCAATCTACGCGGGTTTCAGCGGGCGCAGGTTTGCGCCCTAACCACCCGATCCAAAACGGGGAAGCCATCACACCTAGTCATCAGTGATTTCAAGTGGCCGCTTTTGAGGTGGGTAACAGTAGCCCCGATCCGCGCAGCCTTGATATCGCACTTCCCATCCCCCGGAGGCAGGCGCTGCGGCTGATAGTGCGCTAAGCGCCACGGACAGCTCAAGGTTATCTCTATATATCTCGACGTCACCAAAATACTCATCCACGTGGCGCTCACCGAGCGGTTTTTCGATATTCAGTGAGACTTCACTTCCTAGGCCAACCAAACTGATTCGATCCGCATACAAATAATGACCAGGAGTAATCAACCAACTCAATGTCAACTGACCATTCGCTCGATAGCTCGAAAATTGGAAGGCTTGATCAACAGGCAGCACCCTCGATAGGCCAGTGGTTTTAGACCAGGGCAATTTTTCAAACAGACTCGAAGCCATCACGGAGCTCGCAGCGACTAACACCCATAACAACGCCGTTGATCGCACAAACTGATTCATTAAAGATTTCATAACCGCCCTTTCTTTTTTTCCGCTCCAACGTAGACTTGCCCTATGACTATGCACAAAGCTGAATCTGTTCAGAGCGCGCGACTCCAAACTTTTCTGTCAACCGCTCGGGCCAAAGATGGTTGGGCACTCGCCCGAACCACCCTCGCAACTATTATTCTAACGCTACACATCAGCAGCTGCACAATGATAACGCCCTCTGCCTCCGACGATGAGGCAGAACCAACTGCGATTCCCCTCTCTGACCCTGTGCCAACCCTTGATCAGAAGACTGAACTTGATTTGATCCTCAAGCAGGCCAAGGCCGCTTTTGATGCTAACGCATTGACGACTCCCAGCGATACCAGTGCCCTACACTACTACAGGGAGCTGCTCGCTCTGCGACCGAATCACCCCGCTGCTCTGGAGGGGCTGAACAACATTGTCGATCGTTATATCGCCTGGGCCCTGGTTGCCATTGACCAAGGCAACTTCGCCAAAGCCCATCAATTTTTAGAGCGTGCTGCCACTGTGAATCCGAAATCCCCTTCGATTGCAGCGGCCTCAGAGCAGATCCGGCGCAAGCGCGAGCAAGCCACATCGATTGAAATTATCCCAGACTGGCTGATTGTAGGGCGTGACACAGATATGAATGAAGATGATACTCATAACGCAAAAATAGTTAGTACTTACTTCTCAGATATCGCTAATAAAATAGATTATCTTTCCGCCAAAGCGACCATCTACTCGAAAACCGACCGCGAAGGTCGGTGGATCTACCAACAGATTAATGCGCACACGGTACAACGACTCAGAGCAACCCTAAAGATTGATACGCCCAGTCGCATTGAACTGCATTTTAAGCCCCAACTTGGTACGATTACGACTCCTCCCAAAGCACCTTAGACAATGAAGAATCCGTTTAAGAACCTTTTTCGCGCATCACTCGATGAAAAACTAGAGCAGCTCGAGACCATGGAAGCTGGGCCAAGCCTCAAACTATCCCTGGGTTTCCTGGGCGCAACCCTGCTGATGGCTCTCGTCTTGACCGCCGGGTTGGGATTTCATTGGAGCAGCGAACCGGACCTTTTTGATCAGACAAATGGCTCGCTTAAAGCCCTCAGAACATCAACAGACGTCACCGTCACTGGGACGAGCACGGTTGAAGCGCTGAGCCTGCTCGGCGAAACCCTCCTCACCAAGCCTGGCGGCTATCTCAGCAATGATCGGTTACCCCCGGGTATTTTTCTCGACAACCTACCAAACTGGGAATTTGGCGTATTGGTTCAGATTCGCGATCTGACTCGCGCGCTTCGCAACACCCTGAGCCGCTCGCAGTCACAATCGAGCGAAGACCCTGATCTGGTCAGCGCCGAAAATCAATTTTACTTCGACAACAATTCTTGGATTCTTCCTGCAACAGAAGATGAGTACCGCAAAGGTTTAACGGCCCTAAATGACTATCACAAACGTCTGAGTGATCCGCGACAACAGCAAGCACAGTTTTATGCGCGAGCCGACAACCTGAGCCTGTGGTTGGGTGAGGTTGAGACTCGGCTTGGCTCTTTATCCCAAAGACTCAGCGCAAGCGTCGGCAAACGTCAACTCGACACCGGTTTAGCCGGCGACAGCGCAGCCGAGCAGTCCACCGCGACAGCCATCGAAAATGAAATCAAAACGCCTTGGCTTGAACTTGACGATGTTTTTTACGAGGCTCGGGGTTCAACCTGGGCGCTGATTCATTTGCTTCGGGCGGTGGAAACCGATTTCGCGCCCGTACTTGAGAAAAAAAATGCAACTGTGAGCCTGCAACAAATCATTCGGGAACTCGAACCCACCCAAGAGAAGCTTTGGAGCCCGCTCATTCTCAACGGCAGTGGCTTAGGTGTGTTAGCCAATCACTCGCTGGTGATGGCGTCACACATCTCTCGCGCCAATGCTGCGATCAGCGACCTACGACAATTACTAGAGCAGGGCTAACTTCGACACCATCTGCGCCTAGTTTTTTGGCCACAAGACGTTGAATCACCCAGGATCTCATCAGAGAGCGGTTCCCAGATCGCCTACAATTTTGTACCATTAGCGCGCGCCCGAATCGGGCGGGGGGTTACTATCACAATTTATTGAGATCACTTATGACTTTTGACAATCATTTGCCGCCACTTTTTGGCGTATTCGGACTCGTCGTCGCGTTTGTCATCTATGTCGTCATGACACGACAAGATGAAGGCACAGAGAAAATAAAAAAGATCGCCGACGCCATCCATCGGGGTGCAATGGTCTTCATGCATACTGAGTACAAGCTGCTCTTTATGTTTGCGACACCTGTCGGACTTTTACTTTGGTATTTCTTAGGCACGAACACTGCCATATCTTTTGCCGCAGGCGCGCTTTCATCGGCCCTCGCGGGATACCTCGGTATGTTTTCTGCCACGAAAGCCAACGTTCGCACAACAGCCGCAGCGCAATCTAGCGGCCAAGCTGGTGCGCTTACCGTCGCCTTTTATGGTGGATCGATTATGGGCCTTTGTGTCGCATCACTCGGCCTGATTGGTTTGGGGTCGCTGTATTGGTTGTTTGGCGGTGATCCAGCAACCGCTCACGCAATCCACGGTTTTGGAATGGGCGGCTCAGTGGTCGCATTATTCAGTCGCGTTGGCGGTGGAATTTTCACAAAGAGTGCTGATGTTGGTGCAGATCTCGTCGGGAAGGTCGAAGCTGGTATTCCTGAGGATGATCCCCGGAACCCAGGAGTCATTGCGGACAACGTGGGCGACAACGTGGGCGATGTGGCCGGGATGGGCTCGGACATTTTCGAGTCTTATTGCGGCTCGATGATCGCAACGATCGCAATTGCATCAACCATGGTGATGTCAGATCCCACCGCCACTGCGCTGCTAGCTGGCGCCACGGGTGATCAGGCCAAAGCCAATCTGATGGCGTTTCCTTTGATGCTCGCATCGATCGGACTCCTCTGCTCCATTATCGGCATTATCGTGGTTCGATTACGCTCGAACGCGGCGCCGGAGAAAGCGCTTCGCACAGGACACCAACTCTCAGCCGTTCTTCTCATCGCAGGCGCTTATTGGCTCACGGGTCAAATGGGACTCAGCGCCAATGTTTTATACGCCATTATTGCTGGCGCCCTCGGCGGGATGGCCATTGGCCTGATTACTGAGTACTACACCGCAAGCAAGCCGGTCGAGCGCATCGCAGAGTCAGGCAAAACAGGAACCGCAACAGTCATGATCACAGGGCTCGCGGTTGGCATGGAGTCGGTTGTTGCACCTATCTTGTTTATTGCTGGCATCATCTACGTGTCGACTGAATTTGCTGGACTGTATGGCGTTGGTATCGCCGCGGTCGGTATGCTCGCAACGGTCGGTATGACCATGGCACTCGATGCCTATGGACCCGTCGCTGACAATGCTGGCGGCATTGCCGAGATGGGCGGCCTCGGTGAGGACATTCGGAAAATTACCGATGGTCTTGACGAAGTAGGTAACACCACTGCTGCGATCGGAAAAGGCTTTGCCATCGGGGCAGCTGCTCTCGCTGCACTGGCCATCATTGCCGCTTTCGTTGAGACGATGTTACAAAAATATCCAGACTTCGAATTGCAATTGTCAAACCCCATGGTCTTGGTTGGGATTTTCATTGGAGGAACACTCCCATTTCTGATCGCTTCGATCACTATGACCGCCGTGGGCGATGCCGCAATGGAAATGATTGAGGAAATTCGGCGTCAATTTCGAGAAATCAAAGGTTTGATGGAAGGCGAAGCTGAACCTGATCACGAAAAATGTGTGGAGATTGCGACCAGCGCTGCGCTCAAGAAAATGATTCTCCCTGGCGTGATAGCTGTCGCAGCACCGCCATTGGTTGGATTTGTTTTGGGTGCTGAGTCTCTTGGTGGCATGCTTGCTGGCGCGCTACTGGGCTGCGTACTGATGGCATTAATGATGGCCAATGCGGGCGGTGCGTGGGACAACGCTAAGAAGTATATCGAAAAAGGCAATTTTGGCGGTAAAGGCTCTGAAGTCCATGCGGCAGTGGTCGTTGGTGACACCGTCGGAGACCCGTTCAAAGACACTTCCGGACCTGCCATGAACATTTTGATTAATGTTATGGCCATCGTCAGTCTTGTGATCGCACCACTCCTGTAAAGCAATCCAAGACCTAAAAAAGCGAGCCTCGGCTCGCTTTTTTTTGCCCGAAGATAGGAAGATCTGAATCCAGCATCTTCTCTCAGAACTCAGGAGACCCAATGAAAAAGCGTTTTGTAGCGACCCCCTCCCAAAACCTCACAACCGAGCAGGCCGAACTACAGGCATTGATTGCCGAGTCCAGAAACTTATCGCCCCAACAAGCGCTAGAAGGACCCTTTGGACCCTGGACGGAATCTCCCGAAATGGGCCAACACTTGTCTCGTATGGGTGTATTCCATCGCTATAACAGTTGCCTCAATCGCCAACAAATCGAACTCGCAATTTTGGTCACTGCGAAATTTTGGCGGGCCAAATTTGAATGGTGGGCTCACAAACCAATGGCCATGGCAGCGGGAGTGCCTACCGACGTCATTGAGGCAATCCACAAAGGCACGCTGCCAATATTTCCGGATGCTCGAGATGCCGCGATCTATCACTTTGTACTTGAGCTACATGAGCAGCATCACCTTACTACGCCAATTTTTGAGCGCGCCGCTGAATTGCTCGGGCAACAAGGTGTTATCGAACTGGTTGGTCTCTGCGGTTATTATACGACCGTCTCGATGACGCTCAATGCGCTCGAAATCGGGCTACCTGATGGCGCGGAGGACCCTTTTCCGGAACCACTCTAAACCGCTTTCATCCAAAAGACCGGCGCCTCAAAAGACAACACACGTGATGATCACTTGCCTTCAAAGGGAGGCAGTTTCTTGGGACACAAGTTGTTTTTAAGCCGCACGTATCTTGGAATACCTTGATCATAAGGCGGATAATCTTCTCCTCGTACCAAAGGCCGCAGGTACGCGAGGCCCGCCTCGGTTATTCCCCAGCCATCTCGAGTAATAAATTTCTTCGGCATTTTTTTCTCGACGTTCGCGACCTTTGATAAAGCAACCGAACCGGTTCGCCATCGATAACCCCGGCCCTGACTTCGCTCAAGGGTTACCATCACACCACTCTTGCCGCTCGCGGCGAGCCTCACTGCTGATGCACCAACTGCGTATGCTTGATCAACGTCGACTTTTGAAGCGACGTGTCGGGCAGCTCGTTGAAGGTAATCAGACACTGCCCAATGGCATTTAAAGCCCAACTGATTTTTGATCAGATCCACAAGCATCGGTGCCACCCCCCCAAGCTGGGCATGACCGAACGCGTCCACCCCCCCTGACTCAGCGAGAAAACGTCCGTCCGCGGTTTGAGCGCCTTCCGATGCCACGATCACGCAATAGTCTTCTCGGGCAACTGTGGCGGCAACCCTCTTCAAGAACCGTGTCTGATCAAACGGAACTTCCGGAAGGATCACCAAATGAGGTGGATCCGATTTTTGGGTCGCTGCAAGCGCAGAGGCTGCAGCGATCCAACCAGCGTGGCGCCCCATCACCTCCAGGACAAACACCTTGGTTGAGGACGCCGCCATCGAGGCGACGTCTAATCCAGCTTCCAACGTCGATATTGCGACATACTTCGCAACTGAGCCGAAGCCTGGACAGGTATCTGTAAAAGGCAGGTCATTATCCACCGTTTTCGGAATCCCGATACACTGCACTGGATAACCCATCCGAGTGCTATAAGCCGCAACCTTGTTAGCGGTATCTTGCGAATCTCCACCACCATTGTAGAAAAAATAACCAATTCCGTGAGCTTTAAAGACCTCAAGAATACGTTGGTATTCCCTCGGATTTTCCTCGGGCGACTTTAACTTAAATCGACAAGAACCGAAGGCGCCGCTCGGCGTGTGCCGCAATCCAGAAATGTTGCGCTTCGGCTCGAGCGAGGTATCAATCAACTCCTCGTTGAGCGCGCCCAAAATACCGTTCTTACCGACAAAAACCTTGCCCATCTTCGGCGTTTCGCGAGCGGTTTCGATCACACCGCAGGCAGACGCGTTAATCACCGCTGTGACACCACCCGATTGCGCATAAAATATATTCGATCCTGCCACATCTCTTTCCTTGCTCGCCTTTCAATCGATTATAACGAACTGGGGACCGAAGCCGATCCATTAATTAGCCCTCTAGACTTGAATTACGCGCCGTTGAACTTATGTAACGCTCACAATCAATATAAAGGCGAAAAAACCATGACCCATTTAATGCGATTAAGCGCGATACATCCTTTTGGAGAGCGAGTAGCACAATTGATGAACCTGCCAACGATGACCTCGCAGCATCAGGGATATCGAGCACCACAAAACCTTGGCGGACAGACGAGCCATGCGCCCCTGTCTTATCATCTCGAAGCGTCACCGTCTCACTATACGCTGGCGCTCTGCGTGCCAGGCGTCGCGCCAAGTGATATCGAGATCACGACAGAATCGAATCAATTACAGGTCACCCTCAGATCCTCTTCACAGGAGGAGGCAACCCAAGCGCAATGGCTTTATCCCGAGATCGACGGCTCGAATGGACAGCGGTCCTTCAATTTACCAAAGGATGCCGACATTGACTCCATCTCGGGCAAACTTGAACGCGGGATAATCAATATCAGCATTCCGAGAGTTCAAAAGTCGCCTCCTCGAGTTGTCCCTATCGAGGGTTAGGACTGGAATCACTGACCTCATCTAAGCCTGGACGAAACCTGGCGGCGACGCCTCAGGAGAATTTTTTCACAATTGGGATCCGTCGCCCCATGCCAAAGGCAACCTTTGAAACTTTAGGACCGGGACAAGTCTGTCGCCGCTTGAACTCCATCGATGCAATCAATCGAATTAATGTTGAGTATCGCTCCACGGCGTCCGGGCTTTGAAGCCACTGATTGAGCACAGCCGCATCGAGGGAAATTGCATCCTGTCGGGCGAGACTACCGGCAACCCAGGCACTGAAGGCATCAAATTGATTGATGTAGTCCTCAATGTAAGCCTGTACCAGCGGGTCTAAAATCGCATAGGGCAGCAGACTTTCTTCATCAGTTTGGTTGGGTGCAAGTTCGGCGCTCGGTGGTTTCATGAGAATAGCCTGCGGAATGCACACCTTTTCACGCGCTAGTTCAAAGACTTGGCGCTTGTAGAGGTCCTTGATCGGGGCAAAGCTAAAGTTCATATCAAAATGGGTGTAATACCCGCAGGCTGATTCCGTTTTGTTGCCCGTCGACAAAGGCATTGCGCCAAATGCATTCGAAAAATGCATCACATATAAATCTCTCAATCGCGCCTGCATATTCTGATCAGCAATCCCGTTATATGCGCCGTCAGAGAAAGTGCGAGTGACCAAATTATTTTGGGACTGATTGGCCGCAAAATTTTGATTGAGGGCCTCCACCACTGTCTGATGCTCGATTGGCACTTCGTAATCCCAGCAACCAAGATTCGCATGCAATGTTTTCGCATCTTCGCTTGAAGCGGTGGCGCTGTAAATTGAAGGCATCCTGATGGCGTGCACCTGTTGCGCACCGACTGCATCACAAGCGATTTGCGCAACGAGGGCACTGTCAATTCCACCACTGCTTGCCAGAACAATCTGATCGAATCCAGACTTGTTGGCATAATCTTTCAAACTCAAAACCAACAAATCATAAAGCGCTATGCTTTTGGGCCGACTATTGGAAAAGGGTCCTGATTTTTCTTGGCTGTTTAAACAAGTTACGACCGCGTATTCATCATTGTTAACTTGACTCGAGATATGAAGCAATTGCTCGTTCTCTACGACAAGACTTTGACCATCAAAGACCAACTCGTCTTGACCGCCCCACTGGTTCACGTATATCAGGGTCATATCGCCCAGACCCGAACCAATCGCCGACAAACGCTGGCTCAGTTTGCCATGCACATATGGAGAGCTGTTGAGCGAAAAAATCCCATCAACGCCTGCCTCTCTGTATCGTGCCAAAGGATTGTTCTGATAAGCATAATGATCTTCACCCTTGTCGTTCCAAAGGTCTTCACAGATAGCGATGCCTATCTGCACGCCACCTAATTCAAAAACAGTGAGACTTTGCCCCGGTTCAAAATAACGCTGTTCGTCGAACACGTCGTAAAACGGCAGCAAAAGCTTTCGATGGTTCGCGACCTGAACGCCACCGCAGATGACCGCAGCAGAATTAAAGAAGGGCTTTCCGGCAGCGTGATTGGCTTCTAAGTATCCAACCACAATGTGCAAGGTCTCAAAACCGGGCTCCCCGGACAGCGCAATCACGTCGTTAAGGACGTGGGTGTTCCCGGCAAGAAAATGCTCGTGGTACATCAGGTCCTGGCTCAAATAGCCGGGTATAGCAAGCTCGGGAAATACCACCGCGTCGCAGCCTTCCGCTTTGGCTTGAACAATCCCTGCTCGTATCCGCGCCCAGTTGCCAGAGAAATCCCCCGGCGTTGTATTGATCTGAGCCAAACAGACTTTCATCGCATGGTTCCTAGGCCTTCTGCGGCCGAACAAGATAATTCAAATAGACTAAGCCCAAAACCAAGAAGCAAGCAAATACCTGATGCGATAACGCCCAGTTTAAAGGAACGACCAACACCAACGTGGTCACTCCTAAAAGGAACTGCACCGCCACCAAACCTACGCAGAGGCAAGCGGCTCGAGTAAGCCGCGCCGACGCCCCCCAGCGCAAAGCCGCGATACACACCATCAGTGCTGAGATGACAACCGCCAAACCCAACCAGCGATGAATGAATTGGATCATCGCGCCGTTATCGATCAGATTCGTCCAAAATGGCATCAACGTCAGCGCCGCATCGGCGATCCATTGCTCTCCCATTTTCGGATAGGAGTTAAACCCTAGTCCCGCTTTAAGACCTGCGGTAAATCCCCCATAAATCAATTGCAAAACCAACAAAATTGTAAAAGCCAAGACCATCGATCGAAGCCACGTTGGAACCACCGTTTTAGCGGTTCGTCCAAGCGTCAAAAATAAGTCAAAAATATAGGCCAAGATGAACAGCGCCAAGCACAAGTGCGCCGCTAACCTGAAGTGACTGACGCTAGGACGGTCTACCAAACCGCTTTTGACCATATACCACCCTAAAAGCCCTTGGGAGCCTCCCAAACCCAGCGCAATCCAAAATCGCGGTAAAAATCGGCGTTCAATGCTTCCCGACAACCAAAAATAAAGAAACGGCAACGCATAGATGAGCCCGATGGCACGTCCCAGAATGCGATGTCCGTATTCCCAATAAAAGATGGTCTTAAACCCTTCCAAAGTCATGCCGCGGTTGAGCTTTTGGTACTCCGGGTACTGCTTATACTGGGCGAATTCGGCTTCCCATTCCGCAGCGTTCAGCGGGGGTAAAATTCCGGTGATGGGCTTCCAGTCAACCATCGAAAGTCCGCTATGAGTGAGACGAGTGGCACCGCCTACACCGACCATCAGCACGATCGTGGCGCAAACAAGCAGCAGCCATCCTCGAATTAAACTCAATCTCCGGTTTGTATCCACTGCTGCTCCCACCGTCGCCTCCTGAAATCTTCCAAACATGCACAACGAACTGTTCTGTCGACGAGCGTCTATCGCTTCGCTCAGGCCGCACATGGACTCGGCCTCTACACTGACCATCGTTCACAGACTTCACGCCCTCAAAGGCACACTCCGCCTCATCGCCGAACCTTGCGCTTTTCTTTTCCGTCTTCCTCTTACGCAAAGCAAAGTCATCGGAGATGAGTCCCCATCGAAAAACCAATCAGCGAATACCCTATAATAGCACCAGTTAATAGTGACCCGAATTAGCTGGACAAAAGCGTCGCGATGACGACAATCTTACGATCACTCACTCCATGACAACACGCCTAACAGGATTCGCCCATGTCCGATGCAGAAATTTTCAGAGCCGAAACACGAGAATGGCTAGAGGCTAATTGTCCCGATGAGATGCGTAATCTCTCATTCCACTGGGAGGATGCCCATCTCATTTATAACACCGAGGCCGCTGAAGTCTGGCGAGAGCGCATGGCTGCAAAAGGATGGATTGCGCCAATGTGGCCATCCGAATACGGGGGTGGCGGGCTCGATCGAGAAAAAGCGAGCATCCTGTCTCAAGAAATGGGTCGGATCAAAGCAACCGCAGCGTCGAGTGGGATGGGACTCACCATGATTGGCCCCACTCTCCTTGAATTCGGAACTGAGGCACAAAAACAAAGACACTTACCACATATTTGCGATGGTACGATCCGCTGGTGCCAAGGGTATAGCGAGCCAGGCGCTGGCTCTGATCTCGCTGCCCTGCAGACTCGCGCCGTCATTGAGGGTGATCAATTTGTCATCACCGGCCAAAAAATATGGACCTCAGGCGGACAGCACGCGGACTGGATGTTCGCATTGGTCAGGACAGACCCAGCCGCAGCAAAGCATGAAGGTATCAGCTTCGTTTTGCTCGATATGCGTCAGGATGCTGTCACCGTCAAGCCGATAGGCTTGATTTCAGGCTCATCACCCTTCTGCGAGACCTTTCTCGATGGTGCGATCGCCCAGCGAGAAGATTTGATTGGCGAGATGAACAAAGGCTGGACCATTGGTAAACGCCTGTTGCAGTATGAGCGGTCTGGCATCGGCGGTCTTTCCGGGGCAGCAAACAAGAAGAAAGTCGCTAAGACGCAGGTTCTCGCCGATATCGCCAAACAATATATTGGTGAATCCGATGGCAAGATTGCTGATGCAGAGTCGCGCGATAAGGTGCTCCGGCATACCATGACTGAGCGCGCCTTCTCTTTGACGACTCGCCGCGTCGTCCAAGAGAACCTCAATGGAAAGACCCCCGGCGCAACAACCTCAATCTTTAAGCTCGTAGGCTCAACCCTTGCCCGCAACGCGGCGGAACTCAAATCTGAGCTGATGGGCGGACAAGGCCTTGGTTGGGAAGGTGAGGGCTTTGCAAACAGCGAACTTGAAGCAACCCGCAATTGGTTAAATTCAAGGGCGGTGACCATTTATGGCGGCACCAACGAAGTTCAAATGAACATCATTGGCAAACGCGTACTCGGATTGCCCGACTAGTCACCTAGCGCTGTCATTGAGCGTTGCCCGCTGTTTTTAAGCAAAAGGCGTTGCTCTGGATCGCAGGGCGTCGACAGAGATAAGCTCTAACATGCGCTGCGCGTGCACAGTTCGTCTGCTCGCTGTTGCACGCTTAAGAACAAGGGGTTGAACCAATCGATTCACAATCAAGCGCCGCCCCGTCATCGACCACCTCAGACAAGCGGCTCTTTGCTGCCCTTGGTATCAAGGATTATCTTTTCCTCTGGTTAGGCATGATGGGATCCGCCTTTGCCATGAACATGCAACTCGTTGCACAGGGCTGGCTCGTCTACGAAATGACCGAATCACC
The DNA here is from genome assembly GCA_938017975.1 of uncultured Pseudomonadales bacterium. Lineage (GTDB taxonomy): Bacteria > Pseudomonadota > Gammaproteobacteria > Pseudomonadales > Azotimanducaceae > UBA9926. Next base: position 61,224 of record CALIKQ010000006.1, read on the forward strand.
GATTCAGCTAACCTGGGTCACACTGTCTTTTATGCTACCTCAGGTCATTTTTTCTTTGGTTGGTGGTGTGCTGGCGGATCGCTTCCGAAAAAAACCCATTATCGGTTGGTCCCCCATCGTCAATGGCGTCGCAACGCTCTATTTGGCGGTGGTGATTTTTTCTGGAGACGTGACGTTCTGGCACTTTATCGCAATTGGCTTTCTGAACGGGACCGTTATGGCGCTGTCCATTCCAGCCCGAACCGCTTTCATCCCTGAGATTGTTGGAGAAGGGCTGATTTTTAATGCGATGGCGTTCAACACCGCTGCCTGGAACTTATCTCGAATCCTTGGCCCAGCACTGGCAGGATTCATGATTGCGTACTTGGCTGGAGGCGATACCACCTCGACCTTCGGCGTTGGATGGGTCTACATTGTGTTGTCGCTTCTCTACTTCTTTTCAGGTCTCTCTGTACTCCTGATCAGAAACCCGGGTCACCCAACCCAGACCCAGCGTAAGAGTCCGCTTCAAGATACCCTTGAGGGATTGAAGTACGTTGCCAATTCACCCATCGTGGGCGGTCTCATCCTCTTATCAATACTCCCCTTTCTCTTTGGGCTCAGCATTAACACGCTGCTACCCGCATTCAATTCAGACGTGCTGCTAGCAGGCCCAGATACCCTCGGCCTGCTGATGACGGGGATGGGCGTCGGAGCGATCGCCGGATCCCTATTACTGGCTAAACTTAGTGCTCTGAGGCACAAAGGCTATTGGCTCCTATCAACCAATATACTTTGGGGTATTTCGGTAGCCGCCTTTGGATTGTCCAGCACTTTCATCACAGCCTTCTCAATGATCTGCTGTATGGGGTTTGTCTCGGCGATTAACATGTCGATGAATCGAAGCGTGGTTCAGCTCCAAGTAGATCAGCAAATGCGTGGCAGAATTATGAGCATTGATCTGATGTCTCATGGCCTGATGCCCCTTGGCATGCTGCCGATCGGGTACATTGCGGAACATCACGGCGTGCAAGCTGGCTTGATCGTCAGCGGTTGCGTCTTGGTGATTACAACGATCATTCTAACCGGGCCACTCAAAGCGATACGGTCAATAGATACCGGCTATCGGCGCGACGCTCACAACCTTTGAAATCTAATCCCGGTTACCAATTCCGCTGAAATGCTGGCACACTTCAGCGATCAACCATCTGTTTCTGAGCTGAACCCCTTGCAACTGATTTTTCATTATTTCTGGCAATTGTGTCTGTTTAGACGCCACCCCGCAGAGTTGCCTGGGGGGCACTCTAACCTTTTAGTCATTGCCTTGATGTATGGCCTGATTGTGATCTGCGCGAGCGCACTGAGCTATCCCTCTCGTAGCTTGTTAACCACAATATCAATGGTTGTCGTGGGCCTGACAATCCAAGTTTCTCTGATTTTCATTTTGATGTGGTTTAAAGGCTTTATAGACCGCACGATTGCTGTAATCGGCAATCTCTTAGGCGCCAGCGCCCTAATGACCTGCCTGTTACTCCCCATCAATCTTATTTTGCTGCAAGGCACCCCAGGACTTGTGGTTTCAGTTGCAGATGCGTTGACTTGGCTGTGGCTGGGTTGGTGGCTTTGTATATCAGGTTACATCCTCGCACGATCAATCAATATCAGTATTGTTCAGGGTGCCTTTATTGCTTTTCTGATCGAACTACTGAGCGTTCTCACCAGCTTTTCGTTATTTCCGGAGCTTTAGGGATGCACGTTCACATTTTGGGAATCTGCGGCACGTTGATGGGAAGCATTGCCCTGCTTGCACGGGCCCAGGGACACATCGTAACCGGAAGCGATGATCAAGTTTATCCTCCAATGAGTACGCAACTGGCTGAAGAAGGCATCGAACTTCAAAGTCCCTACACCCGAGATAGCATTCCCAAGAACGTCGATCTGGTTGTCCTGGGCAATGCAGGATTAGGCCGAGGCAATCCAGCCGTCGAAGCACTTTTAGCCGGCAGAACCGATTTTTGTTCCGGCGCTGAGTTTTTGGGTCGATACATTCTTAAAGATAAATGGGTCATTGCTGTTGCGGGCACTCACGGCAAGACCACCACAGCGAGCTTAATCGCCTGGATCCTAGAATGCGCTGGTCTTTACCCTTCTTATCTGATCGGGGGTATCCCGAATAATTTTGATCGTTCAGCGCGATTAACGGACAGTCCATTTTTTGTTATCGAAGCCGATGAATACGACACCTCATACTTCGACCGCCAATCAAAATTTCTGCACTACCATCCTCAAACCCTGGTCATCAACAATCTCGAATTCGACCATGCCGATATTTTTGAAGACCTGCACGCGATCGAAAATCAGTTTCATCAACTGATTAGACAGATTCCAGCGAATGGTCTCGTCATTCACAACGTTGGCGATCCAAATGTCAAAATGCTGATCCAGCGAGGTTGTTGGTCGGAGACGTTGCCATTTGCCATTACCGACCAAGATCGAGAAATCGTCATGACCGGTTTTACGGCGAATTCAAAAGATTCGGAGGTTTTACTAAACGGCTCGTCAGTCGGCAATCTAGACTGGGATCTAACCGGCACGCACAATGTCTCCAATGCTTTAGCGGCGATCGCGGCGGCGCGCCATGTGGGCGTAGTGCCAAGAGACAGTCTCGCGCACTTAAGCGGGTTCCTTGGGGTTAAACGACGCATGGAACTGGTCGCCAAGGCAACAAGTGCGACCTTGTATGATGATTTCGCACACCATCCTACGGCGATCAGGACGACACTGGCGGGTCTTCGAGCCAAAGTGAAAGACCAACCGATCTACGCGCTGCTCGAGCCTCGTTCACACACCATGCGATTAGGCCATCATCAAGACCAACTCGGGGAGGCTTGCGCAAGCGCCGATCGAGTCTTTTGGTTAAAGCCTGAAAACCTCGCATTTAATCTTGATTTAGCCGTCGCTGAGCAGGGGCATTTGACCTTTGAATCGACAGAAGCTTTCGTCGAGAGTATTCGTGAGAACCTAGTCAGAGAATCTCAGCACGTCCACCTCGTCATGATGAGTAATGGCGCCTTCGATACCCTCAAAACCGCTCTGATAAAAATGATGCATGATGTCTGAATCGGACCTTTATGGCCCAATCAAGGATTGGTTTGAAGCCAAAGGGTTTGAAGTTCGCGGCGAAGTGAATCACTGCGACCTCGTCGCAAAACGCGATAAAGATGTGATCATCGTTGAACTTAAGGTGAAACCCTCCCTCAAGATCTTATACCAAGCAATTGATCGATTCGCGCTGACCGAAGCCGTCTACATTGGCTTACCCGGCATTCAAGGTCGTGGCCGAAATTTTCGATCCTTCAAAAAAGTACTCCGCCGACTGGGTGTTGGACTTTTACTGGTTCATACCTCGACTCTGGGACATCGAGTTGAACAGGCTTTTGGCCCAACACCGGTTAGACCACGATCATCAAAGCGACGGACCGCAGCTTTGATTAAGGAGTTCGACGGACGAGGGGGCCTGGATAACGTTGGCGGTAGCGCTGCGTCGCCCTTGGTCACCGTCTATCGAGAGGACGCATTACTGATTTTTGCTTTTTTGGAGGCGCTTGGCAGCGCCTCCCCGAGAACACTCAGAAGCTCGGGGTGTTCGCTACGCGCAGGTCAAATATTGCGAGACAATCACTACCACTGGTTTGAAAAAGTCCAACGCGGGGTCTATCGCCTGGACGCCGCAGCAAGCATCGAGGTACCCAAAGCCTATCCCGAGCTAATGACGCGCTGCCGAGCACATTGCAACGCCTTACTTGCAGCAGACTGAATCCTGATAAATACTCGGTCAAAAGAACTGACCATGACCACTTACCATCAATCCGGACCCGCTACCCAGAGAATTTCCCACTTCATCCAGTTTTTTCGAGAACGTCGCTTGGGCCTGAGCCTCTTGACTCGAAATTCATCGCTGGCGCACAACGCATCGCAGACCCATGAAGCACTCACTTGGCGCGACTTCCAACAAATAATTACCAACGCACGCCAAGTCTTACCCGCCCACGAATTTGATCAAGCAGCCGCGACCTTTTGGCAACAACCAATGAACCGCTATTGGATTGATCTTGCTCAGATTCAACGCAGACCGTTTGGACTCTTAATCGATTTAGTGGGGGAGTACGGATTTTTATTTGAAGATATGCCACTTAGGATTGTGGTCAAGCAACACGACCCCCAAAGGCTCTGGATTCATGCAGAGTCTCTCAACGAATCAACGACCAACATCGCCCTGTCCTATTTGATTTCAGCAGAGGTCAAATCGTTTGCAGAGCTTTGCGGCCTCTCTCAGTTTAGTCTCGATGTAACCCCTAGACCTCGCGGTTTCGATCTACATTGCGTCACAGGCGTTGCCAGCGTCCCTCTTGTCCAGAGAATCATCCGAGCCATGCAGCGCCCACCGATTAGTCGCTTGATGATCAATCTGGATAGCCTAAGACTGAGCGCCTCACAATTGCGGGCCACTGTATTTCAGCAACATGCTCAACTGAATGAAACCCAGCGGTGGCTGATGGACGAACAAGAAAAAACCGCCGAACTCTTGAGCACCCTGAACATTGCGCATTTCTTGGTTCATCAGGATAACAGCATTACTTTTGCGGAGGATCGAACCCCCATCGACCTATTCCCGCTAGAACGCTTCTCGACACTCGCTGGATTTTGTCGTCAGCTTGATGACCCCAGTCATCAGGATTGCTTGCGACTCATCGATGAGGCTAGACATACTGCGTTCAAACCATTGAAAACCACACTGGTTATCAAAACAGACACTATCACCGAGATTACGCTTCTCCTTTACCCCAACAATCAGAACAACAACATCACGGTTTGTCTTATCTCAGACAGCACATCGATTCAAAAGCCTGCTATGCGCAGAGCTCCACGCTCTGCCGAGCCTGCGATTGAGGCGATCACCCAAGAGGCCATGTGCATTACAGGACCTCGAGGTACCATCGAATGGTTTAATCAGAAGTTCATCTCAGTTTTGGAAAGAAGCGAAGCTGAGGTCCTTGGGGCACCGATTAACGACTTCATTCCACAGACCTTGACGGATGATCGACTTCGAAGTTTTTACCAGGACCGTTCTGGCAACGAGCGCCTTACCGCACTACCCGCAGGCGCATTGATCAGAGACGACGCTCAAGTCGCTATCTGCCTCTCTGCCCAAAGCTTTCTGGATCAAGGGCGCCAGAAAAAGTTATATGCTTTTACGGACCGAACCTCTGCCGTGGCGCTCAGCCTAAAAGCTCAAGATGCAGAGGCGCATTTTACGGCTCAGGCAGAAGCCATCATCGCAGGTCAAATGGCACGTGGCGCAGCCCACGATCTCGGCAATCTACTGACCATCATCCAAGCGCAAACCGATCAGCTAAAAGCCAGCACCACCGCCCAAAATCAGAACACTTTTGAGTCTTTAAAGAGTGCAAGCGCCGACGCGGCTTTAATTGTGAAAAGTTTGCTGCCAGGCAAAGGCTCGTCAGCGGCACCTTCCACGTGTGATCTGGTCAGTTTGGTTAGAGATATTGAGCCGGCAATGGCGCTCACATTAGGTCCTTCGATCAGGCATCAGATCGAAATCCAAGGCCAACCGTCTGAACTTTTTTGCGCCATGGCGCCAATCACTCTGAAAAGCATTTTAATCAATCTCATTGCAAATGCGCGGGATGCGATCGCTAACGCTGGTGAGGTGACCCTGCGCTTACTGCCCAATACCCGCGAACTTCAGCAGGAGACGATCCAAGGCAGCTATTACATCATCGAAATTGAGGACAACGGCTCAGGGATACCCGCGGCAATGCGCGATCGCGTCTTCGAGCCCGGCTTCACGACCAAAATCTATCGCGGTGGTCACGGCATTGGCCTTAGCATGCTGAAGCAGCTATTGGTTGAAGCAGGCGCAGAAATTACGATGGAGCAAAGTCCCTCAGGCGGGACCTTAGTTCGCCTGCTTATTCCTCAAGCAAAGAGATCCTCTGTCTCTTTACCTTCGCCCAAAAACCAATATCCTATGCATCAACCCTGTGCTCTGGTGGTAGAGCCAGCTCCGGAGCTGCAAGATTTCATCGCACTCACACTCCAATCCTTGGGTTATCGGGTTTTCAGAGCCAGCGACGGTCTCAGCGCGAAAACAATTTTTGAGCGTCACGGGCAAAAGCTCGACCTCATTGTTTGTGCGCTTGTCCTGCCGCGCTTGGGTAGCCGAGACTTTGTTCAATTCGTTTTAACGACAAAACCCCATCAGTCGGGGCTGATGATCTCTTCAAATAACCCGTCAGCTCTTCATCAACAGCTTCTGAGAGACCTCCCCTGGGAAAACCTCAATAAACCTTTCTCACATGCTGCTCTGAAAACTGCAATCACTCGGGCGACAACCGAGAGGGTGCACTGGGAACAAGCCGATCAGATGCTTCCCAGGCCATGGTGATCTCAGAATACACGCAATCGTACAGCGATTGATCGCCCGAAAGAGCTAATCAAACTGTTATACTCCGCACATTTAACCGTGGGCCCATCATGAACATTCGGCAGTCTCTAGAACAGCAATTGGCGCTTGCCATGACAAAGGCGGGAATCGATCAACCTAGCCCAATGATTCGTCAATCCCAACGTGCCGCTTTTGGTCATTATCAAGCCAATGGCGTCATGAGCGCTGCGAAACGATTGCAAATGGATCCTAGGACACTGGCCCAAAACGTTGTCGCGGCGCTGGCCGAGCAGCCCGACTTCACTGCAGAAATTGCTGGCCCGGGTTTTATTAACATTACGCTCACTGACCACTATCTTGCCGACGCCTTATCCAAACAGAGTTCATCGGCAAAACCCGTCATTGAGAAGTCCGAACGTGTTGTTGTCGATTACAGCTCTCCCAACCTAGCCAAAGAAATGCATATCGGTCACCTGCGTTCAACAGTCATCGGCGATACGGTGGTCCGTGTACTCGAGCATGTTGGCCACACACCAATTCGCGCCAACCATGTCGGCGATTGGGGCGCGCAGTTTGGGAGCTTGCTGGCGTATCTTGATGAGTCTAATGCCGCAACAGAGTCGGCGGAGTTGAGTGATCTAGAAGCCTTCTACCAGGTCGCCAGCAAACGATTTAAAGAAGACACAGCCTTCGCTGAGAAGGCTCGAGAATATGTTGTTCGGTTACAAGCGGGCGACCCAGAACTCAAAACGCTCTGGCAGACTTTTATTAACACCTCGATGGAACATGGCCAACGTGTCTATGATCTGCTCAACATCACCCTGACGCGCGATCATGCAATGCCAGAGAGCCAATACAACGACGATTTACAACCCTTGGTTGCAGACCTGACTCGCCTGGGACTGATCGAAAAATCCGACGGTGCGCTCTGCGTCTTTTTAGACGAGTTTAAAGGTAAAAATGATCAGCCGTTGCCCGCCATGGTCCAAAAAACAGACGGTGGCTTTCCCTATCTTGCAACAGACCTTGCCGCGTTGCGCTACCGTCATAATACCTTGAAAGCGAATCGTATCCTTTACGTGGTCGGTGCTTCCCAGCAACTCCATCTCAAACAAGTGATTGCGGTTGCACGGGCAGCGGCATTTATCCCAGACGAGGTGATCACCGAACACTTGCCCTTTGGGCTGGTCCTTAAGGACGACGGCAAACCCTTTAAAACGCGAGACGGCGCCGACGTTAAGCTTATTGATGTTGCGCTGGAGGCCGTTGACCGAGCGAAAAGACTGCTCACAGCACGTAGCGAGGACCTGTCTGAACAAGACAGCCAACGCATAGCAGAGGTAGTCGGCATTGGCGCCATCAAATATGCTGAACTCCAAAAGAATCGCACCACTGACTATATTTTCGATTGGGAGACGATGTTAGCTTTTGAGGGCAACACGGCACCCTATCTTTTATACGCCTACACACGCATCCAAAGTCTGATCCGAAAATCATCGATCACCATGACGAACGAAGGCGCGAGCTTTAATCTCAGCGCCCCTCAGGAGCTCGCCTTGGCCCTCAAAAATTTGCAAATGAGTGAAGCACTCGACTCCTACCTTGATGACTACCAGGCCAACATTCTGTGCAATTATCTCTATGAACTCGCCGGCTTGTTCATGAGTTTTTATGAACATTGTCCAGTTCTGTCCGCGCCTGAAGCCATTCAAAAGAGTCGTCTTAGGCTTGCTCGCATGACCGCGAACACGCTAAAAACCGGTCTCAATCTACTCGGTATCGAAACTGTGGAGCGGATGTGAACCCGAGCTACGCCATTGTTGCAGCCCAGAGCCGCAATCACGTCATTGGCCGCGGCTCAGACATCCCTTGGCAGGTGAAGGGGGAACAGGCGCTGTTCAAAAAGATCACTCAGGGCGGCTGCTTGGTAATGGGGCGTAAGACGTTCGAATCAATCGGCCGACCATTGCCTGGTCGCCTCACCCTAATTGTCACAAGACAACAAGGCTATCGCCACGATGGCTGTGAAGTATTCAACTCGATCAGCGCCGCCATGACTTTTGCGGCAAGCACCGACCGCCCTATATTTGTTGTGGGCGGCGGCGAACTCTATGGAGCAATGATCAACGATGCACAGTGTGTTCACTTAACGACAGTGGAGATCGAAGTCTCTGGCGATGTTTACTTCCCTGAATTCCCTCGTCGCCAGTTCGATTTAATCGAAACCGAGCACTTTGAATCAAATATCAATTACACCTACCAACGCTACGTTAACCGTGATCAGGAGCTGCTATGCCATACGAAAACCGTGTGACCCAAATGCTGGGTGTAGAAATACCCATCGTTCAAGCGCCCATGGGCTGGATCGCTCGCTCAGCTTTGGCATCGGCCGTCTCCAACGCCGGCGGTCTGGGAATCATTGAGACCAGCTCCGGAGAACTGGATGCCGTCAAAGAAGAAATCAAAAAAATGCGGACGCTCACCGATAAACCTTTCGGCGTCAATATCGCCCAAGCTTTTGTCCGCGACCCATCGATTGCTCAATTCGTCATCGATCAAGGTGTTCAATTTGTAACGACGTCTGCTGGAAGCCCGACACGGTATACCGAACAGCTCAAAGGCGCTGGTCTTACGGTGTTTCATGTTGTTCCTACCTTGAGTGCAGCACTCAAGGCTGTTTCCGCGGGGGTTGATGGACTGATTGTCGAAGGCGGAGAAGGCGGGGGCTTTAAAAACCCAACTGAGGTAGCCTCAATGGTGTTGTTGCCCCTCGTCCGCTCGAAAGTCGATGTGCCTATTATTGCAGCGGGTGGAATGGTGGATGGCGCCACTATGGCCGCCGCGTTTGCTTTGGGAGCCGAGGGCATCCAGATGGGAACCCGAATGGTATCGGCGTTGGAATCCCCGGTTCATCAGAATTGGAAGAATGCCATTATCGAAGCACCCGAGACAGGCACCGTATTTTTGAACAAATTTCATTCCCCCGCGCTTCGCGCGCTTCGGACAGATCGAACCGCACGCCTAGAAGCGCTTGCCGATGACAATATCATGCCCGAATTTGGCGATGCTCAGGCCCTTTACTTCGGCGGAGATATGGAAGCGGCGATTCCGCTTTCAGGACAAGTGGCTGGCCGAATCGAAGCCGTCCGACCGGTGGCAGATATCATCAACGAGACCCGTGATGAATTCTTTAGAATCCTTGATACCTTGCATCATCAGTACCTCTAATGCCGATCGTCAGTGGCGATCGACATGCTCGATCGTCCTCCTGGCCATCTGTCTCGCAGGTACTGCTTTAGCCAGCCAAAGCGAGAACACCCTACCAACGTTCGAACAGGCAGCTGAACTCTACCGCGCCAATGACTATGTCGCAGCGCACCAAGCCTTCTTAAAAATTGCCAACCAAGGCAATCCTAGAGCACAGACAATCATTGGCATGATGCACCGGTTTGGGGAGGGCGTTCCGGTCAATCTAAAAGCGGCTTACCGCGCCTATTTCAGTGCTGCTCAGCAAGGCCACGGACCTGCTCAGTACCAAATCAGCTTAATGCTTGAGGCGGGCTCAGGCGTCGCGCAGGATCTAGATGCTGCCAAATATTGGTTGGCCAAGGCCGCTGATCAAGGTTACGAGAAAGCCATCGATCGCTCTTTTTTAGTTCTTCAAGAGGCCACGCCAACAGAATCGAGTGTGGCGGTTGATCGGGTCTGGAATTTTCAACTGCCCGAGGATTTCAAAGCCCAACTCCAACCTGCCTCCGAGGAACTTCAAATTCCTTTTATTCGCACCCAGCTGGGCGCCATGCGTTCTAAAAATGCGGCCATTGATCTCTGGCGGCTCATTCAAGATGAGCTACCAGAGCTCACACGTGATCTGCCATTTACCATCAGTCATCACTTCGAGCCTGGTAAAACACCGGTTTACAGACTTCGGGTCGGCGATTTTCAGTCAACCAGTGATGCAGAGCGTTTTTGTTTACAAGTTCAAAAGCTGAGCCGGCGGCCTTGTTGGGTCTTGGCCAATGCCGCACAATAGCATTCCTTTTAGGCCCTATAGCGGACACAACGCATCAGGACAGGAGATCATTATGGACACATCTTTCAGTAGCGAGGACCTCGCCTTTCAGAAACGGGTACGGGCCTTCATCGATGAAAATGTTCCATCAGGAATGGCGATGTGGACGGAGCGTTCAAAGTGGTTTGAAGCACTTCGGGAGCAAGGGGGCTGGGATGTTCCAAAGTGGCCTGAGCACTTTGGAGGACCTGGTTTCACCGCCACCCAACGCTACATTTTTGACTCAGAAATGGGCAAGCAGCCGACACCACCCCAGCTTCCATTTGGTGTTGGCATGTTGGCACCGATTCTCATGAATTATGGCAGTGAAGAACAGCAGCAGCGTTTCTTGCCTGGCATCAGGGATGGCAGCGTTAATTGGTGTCAAGGCTACTCCGAGCCGGGCGCCGGTTCAGACCTCGCAAACCTAAAAACCAAGGCCGTTCTGAGCGATGATGGTTCACATTACTTGGTTAATGGCCAAAAAATCTGGACCACGCTTGCCCATATCGCGCATTGGATCTTTTGCCTGACGCGGACAAGCAGTGATGGCGCTAAGCAGGAAGGTATCACCTTTTTGTTGATTCCGATGGATGATCCCGGGGTCGAAGTTCGACCCATCATCACATTGGGCGGCAGCCATTCCGTAAATGAGGTTTACTTAACGGACGTCAAAGTTCCGGTCGAGAACCGGGTCGGCGAGGAAGGCAAAGGTTGGACTTATGCTAAAGGCCTGCTCGCCCATGAGCGTTCGGGTCTTGCTGGTATTCAAAGTTCAGTACTTGGACTCGAGAAGGCCAAAGTCAATGCTGAGAAAATCCGAATCGGCGGCGGAACGTTGCTAGATCTTCCAAGTTTTAAAAATAAAGTCGGTGTGCTTGAAGCAGAGTTACTTGCGCTTGAGTTTACCGAGATGCGCACCCTCGCTCGGGTTGCTGCCGGCGGTGATCCTGGACCTGAATCATCGATTTTAAAACTCAAAGGCACTGAAATTCAGCAGAGAATCACGGAACTGAACCTTGAGGCCGCGGGCATGTTCGCAGCGCCCTGGGGTCACGAGGCATTCGGCCCCGATTTTGCCCACGGCGCTACCCAATCGTATTTGGGAGGAAGAGCAACCACAATTTATGGTGGGGCCAGTGAAGTACAGAAAGATGTTATTGCCAAAAATGTCTTAGGTCTGGGCTGAGGAAGAATCATGGATTTAGCATATACCGACGAACAGAACATGCTTCGCGAGAGCATCGAGAAATTTCTAGCGAGCGAATACGATCTTACCGCGCGCCAAAAACTTGTTAGTTCCGAAACAGGTTTTAGCGGCCAGCATTGGCAAACTTATGCAGACTTGGGGTGGCTTGGGCTGCCCATTGCGGAGGATTTTGGTGGCCTAGGCGGTGATCTCGTGGATACCATGATCATGTTCGAGGCGTTTGGCAAAGGTCTTGTTGTCGAACCTGTTTTATCAACCTTGGTGCTGTTTGCCGGTGCACTGGACATCGGGGGCTCTGAAGACCAGAAACAAGCCTATCTGCCGTCGATCGCATCAGGCGAAGTTCAAGGCGCCCTTGCTTACCTCGAAGCCGCTGCGCCAACAGACCTGCATGTTGTTGAGACAACCGCGGTCAGCGTCGATACGAACTACACCATTACTGGAACCAAGTCCGTCGTGCTGCATGCAGCGAGCGCTGATCACTTTCTGGTCTCTGCGAGAACGTCTGGCAGCGCCGACGACCCCGCAGGAATTTCTCTATTTTTAGTGCCTGCCGATAGCGACGGTGTTTCGCGCAAAGACTATCCAACGGTTGATGGCCTCAGAGCTTCTGAGCTCGTTTTTGATCAGGTCAAAGTCCCTCAAACTGCCTGTGTTGGCAATCTCGGAGAAGGTCTCACGTTACTGCAGCGAGTCATCAATCGCGGAATCCTTGCCATTTCTGCCGAGGCAGTTGGCGCAATGCAGGTCCTCTATGAGAGCACCATCGAGTACACCAAGCAGCGCGAGCAATTTGACCATCCCTTAGCAGATTTTCAGGTCGTTAAACACCGGCTGACGGAAATGTTCATTGAGTATAATCTCGCTAAGTCGCTGTGCATGAAAGCCACCATGCTCGAAAATCAGAGGACAGACGATGCGCAAAGACACATCCATGCACTCAAGTTTTTGGTTGGAAAGAGTTCTCGGTTCGTCGGTCAAAATGCGGTTCAACTGCATGGCGGCATGGGCATGACTGAGGATTTAGCTGTCGCGCACTATTTCAAGCGATTGATGATGATTGATGCAACCTTCGGACATACAGATATTCATCTGCAAGCATTCGTGGGCTGATGTACCGGAGTAACCGACGGCTAGCATTGAGCACAACCGTCGTCGTACCCCGCAACGCATCCATCGGTAAGCGGTTCAGAAAATCTCGAGGGCCGTAAGGTGCAGGAACTCACGACCCTTATGGAAGACCAGCAACAAACAAAAAAAGATGCGCGCCCATGAGGGCCGAAACAATGTCCAACATTCCAATCGACCCCGCACACCACGATCTATATCGGTCCCTTGGCATCGGCGTTGAAATTCTGAAGAACTACTCCGCACCGGCTCAACGGCAAGCGAGCCCGGCAGAACTCAAGATGTTTTCAACAGCCCCAGATGGCCGATCACTGAAAGCGACGCATGCAACCGTCAAGAGTTGGCTCGACCTTCAACGGTCAGCCTCCAACGCCGGTATCGTCATCGAGGTTACCTCTGCATTTCGCTCCATTGAGTATCAAGCCCAGCTGATCAAACGTAAGCTCGAGGCAGGGACTCCCCTAGACACAATCTTAACGGTCAGTGCGATACCTGGATTCAGCGAACATCACACCGGAGAAGCACTCGACTTATTCAGCCCACCCCAAGCACCGCTGATCACTGAATTTGAGGAAACAGCTGCGTTTGAGTGGCTGAACCAGCACGCAGCCAATTTTGGCTTTTCACTGAGTTATCCCCGCGGTAACACAACTGGATTCAGCTATGAGCCATGGCACTGGAAGTTCAATCCTCAGTGATGATTTGCTGTGTGTATTGCGCCATTTTTCGCTGAAGGAGCGCTTGATCCTTAGATGAGAGTTCCCCTTTTACTGCTGTCTTCTCTTGGACCGCGAATACATATTTTTCGCGAATCACCCGCCTTGGTCCAAACTTAAGCGCTCTCAGCTCCCGATATACATCGTCGATCATATGAGGATTTCCGCAGACCAGGAAGAAGTCCTCGTTGGGCTCTAGGTCGAAGGTTGTTAATGCGCTCGTAACGTAGCCAAGAGATGTCCAGGGGCCATGAACCTGTTTCTCGCGAGAGTAACAAACCGTTAAATCGAACCAATCCGCACGTGACCTCAGCTGGAGTAATTCGTCTTTAAATATAAATTCTGATTCGTCTCGAACACCCAATAATAGGTGTACCGATTCAAAGGCGTCGTGCCGATGGGTTTCAAGCTCAGACAATATCGGCAAAAAGGGCGCGAGACCAACGCTGGTCGCAACCAAGAAAAGTTGTCTATGCTCACCCTCTGGAAGCACCAACCGCCCAAAGGGTCCCCTTAGCCGGACGAGCAGTCCTGGCTCGGCATTGAACAACAACGCTGTCGCGCGCCCGCCAGAGACTTCAGAAATCACCAAGTCAAAATAGCGCTGAGAAGAATCTAAGTTCAACTGGCCGAAGCTATAACTACGCTCAAAGTCGCCGTCACCATCACGGAAGGTCAACCGATAGAATTGTCCAGGCGTAAACACGAGTTCCTCTCCGACTTCAAAGCGGAACAACCGGGTTGAGCGCGAGAGCTGCTCGATCTTAACTAAACTGGCGGAATGCATCGTGTCCAAAGGAACTCCTTGACCCTATTATGACACGGTTTAAGGGCAACCCCTCAAACCCGGCACTCCCTCACACCCCATTGAGAGACAAGGTTTGGTAGGCTTAGCCTCACCGGTCAAAGGTTTTCACAATTTATGGACATTGCAATCATCGGTGCAGGAGCGGCTGGCTTGGCCGCAGCCTCTGTTCTGCAAAGGGATCACAAGATTACGCTCTATGAGCAATCTGCCCAAATTGGTGGGCTATGGAACGCCGATGCAAAGTACGAGAAAACACCGATCTATCCCAGCCTACGCACCAATTTGCCAATGCAACTGATGCAATACCCCAACTTCGACTATGCACGACTTTTCGATCCTTCCGAACCCGAGGAACTTTACAATTATCCATCCTATACGCGCGTACTCTCCTACCTTGAAGCATTTACCAAAGAGCATGCCCTATCGCAGAAAATTCATTTGAATAAGAAAATCTCAAGATTAGCGCCAGTAGAGGAGGGTTGGGACCTTCATTTTGCTGATGGACAGCTCGGTTCGGCCGATGCGGTCGTGGTTTGCAATGGCCATTACTCTGAGCCCAATCTTCCAGTGCTTGAGGGGATCGAAACGTTTCAGGGTAGGATCATGCACGCCAAGGACTATCAAAAGCCTGACGATTTTAAGGGAAAACAGGTCCTGATTTGGGGAGGCAACGCCTCCGCGCTGGATCTCGTTCGGGAAATCAACACCACTGCCTCGCAGATTTTTTGGTGCGGACACGCAACCTCGATGTCAGAAATTGCAGCCGAATTGCCACAAGTGCGCATTAAGTCCGACCCAATCGGATTTGAGGGTGCCACGGTTGTGCTGAAGTCTGGCGAACACCTCAACGACATCGACACAGTGCTCTTTTGCACCGGTTATCGCTATAGTTTTCCGTTTTTGGACCCTGACTTGGTCGAAGTCGACGACAACCTCGTTGCGCCCCTTTATCGCCAAATCCTATCCGTCAAGCACCCGACCCTCGCCTTCATCGGACTGCCTTTCTTGGTCATTCCATTTCCGATGTTTCTAATCCAGAGCCAATGGCTTCGAGCGATCCTCAATGCACCCGGGAGGTTACCCGCGCCAAGCACTATGCACCTCGAGAGTCAGCGCGAGATTAAAGCGCACCTAAGATTGGGCAAGCTCAAACGACATTTTCACCGCCTTGGCCCAGGACAAGTCCAATATTTAAAACAACTGATCGACGACGCAGAACTTGATCCTATGCCGGACGATTTCTTTACGCTCCTTCAGAGAATCCAGCAGTTGCGGCAAGACTACCCATCCGATTATCGGCGAATGGCTATTTACCCTCCCTATCCATCTCATCAACCGCCCGCATAAAATCAATATTGCGCGCCTCGCCCTCGGGCAGTGGCACTTCCACCAATCGCTCATCAACATCGTCGTACTCAAGGCGCAGCGCGCGGCACATCGTTGCATGCATTTCATAGGTGCAAGTGATGTATGTCAGTTCCAATATCGCCTCGTCACTCAACTCTGCTTTCAACGCAGCAAACGTTGCATCGGGCACTCGACCGCCAGCGAGCACCAGATCGTCGGTGTAAGCAAGCACTGCCCGCTCTAAGTTTGAGAAACATGTACTCGATCCCCAGGAAGGAATAGCCTCAATCTGTGCTTCTGAGAAACCAGCCCCCCGAAGGGCTTTGCAGTGTTGCGAAAAAACAAAGAGACTTCCTCGCGCATAACCCGCTCTTGCCTGACCTAGCTCTCGAAGTTTGGGGCTAATTTTTCGACTACGCCCGCGATAAAACTGGAACCCTGCGACAGCATGCCGAAAGCAATCCGGAACCAAAGCAAACACAGTCCACCAATTACCAGGGGTTCCTGTTGCGGTGCCCGGTTGTTCGATGGGGTCTACTCCATCACCAAATACCGCATCATAGACTTGGCAAACATCCTCAGGCGCAGCTTCTCGACCCACTTGACTCAGTCTGGGCATAAATCCTCCTTTTTTGTTCCGATTAAATTACACTCATGCCAGATCATAACGGGAATTAAAATCTTTTGATTCACTTCGTTCAGGGCTCTGTTACCCCCCAATTTGAACCCGTGCGCGCGGCCTTTCTCAAGCTTTGGCAACACCATGAAGTGGGTGCAAGCTTGTGCGTCTATTTTAGAGGCGAAAAAGTAGTTGATCTGTGGGGAGGCTGGCAGGACATCAACCGCTCAAAAACTTGGCACGCCGATACTCTGGTAAACATCTACTCAACCACTAAAGGCGTTGCAGCCCTCGCTTTAGGCCATCTCCACGCAACCGGTGCCTTTGCCTACTCCGACCCTGTCAATCTGTACTGGCCTGAGTTTGCCCAAAACGCTAAGGGTGAAATCAGCATTGGGATGCTACTGTCGCATCAGGCAGGGCTCTCTGGTTTCTCTCAAAACTTGCTCGTCTCAGACCTTTATCAAACTCAGAAATTAACGAACCTGTTGGCCGGCGCTGAACCCAGCTGG
Source organism: uncultured Pseudomonadales bacterium (assembly GCA_938017975.1). Lineage (GTDB taxonomy): Bacteria > Pseudomonadota > Gammaproteobacteria > Pseudomonadales > Azotimanducaceae > UBA9926. The sequence continues at coordinate 78,063 of CALIKQ010000006.1, forward strand.
ATACCCGGAACACAATCGGGTTATCACGTTGTGACATGGGGGTTTCTTGCCGGTGAAATTCTACGGCGTATCACCGGAAAAACCCTAGGTTGCTATCTTCGAGAGCACATTACACAGCCGCTTGGTGCAGATTGTCATCTGGGTCTCTTATCCCGCGATCTAGACCGCTGCGCTGATTTGATTGGCCCGAATCGAGCCAGTCGCGGCAACCAGCCATTCACCGGCGATGAACCAAGCGCATTAACGACACCGGTTTCCGAGTCTCGGAAGGCATTAAGACGGCAAGCCCAGCAAAATCCAATCATTCGGCCATTTAAAGACGCCTGTTCTACCGCATGGCGACAAGCCGAAATTCCAGCTTCAAATGGCCATGCCACAGCTGAGGGGTTGGCTCGGTTATACGCGTATGCCCTCGAGAAGAGGACCGCTAAGGTTGGCGGTTTTGGCCTTGACCAAGCCTGCAGACGCGCGGTGACAGATCAAACAGACCTTATCCTTGGGCAAACCATTGAGCGAAGTCAGGGTGGTTTCATACTTAATCCCGGTGCCGGGTTTGGCCCCTCACGATCAGCATTCGGCCATAACGGCGCCGGCGGATCATCGGCCTTTGCAGATCCCGAACAAGAAATTGCGTTCGCTTATGTGATGAACCAAATGCAGCCCAATGGATCAGCCCCTCGCGCCCCTCGATTAGCCGATTGCTTTTATGAGTGCCTACATGATTAACCGACTGCTCCATGCGCCGCTTGATCACGTCGCCAAACGATCTCTCGGATGAACCGGTCAACACCGAGCCTTCAGGGATAGAATGGACCGCAAATTTACTTGCACAACATCCCAAGGGCCGTCAACATACGCAGCGACAAACTCTCCAAACCATTATTTTGCCTCGTCATGCGCGACTATTTTTTAAAACGGCTTCTTTTAATCCCTCCGACCCTGATCGGTGTGACCATTATTGTCTTTGCGGTCACTCGAATTGTTCCTGGTGGACCGCTTGAGCGCGCGATCATGGAAGCGCAAGTCATGGACGCCACCGGCAGCAGTCTCTCACAGAGTGCGGGCCAGGGCATGGCCATTTCGGAGGCTCAACTCGAAAGCTTAAAAGCGTATTACGGCTTCGACAAACCCATCCTAGAGAGTTATTTGATTTGGACCGGCAAAGTGCTTCGAGGCGACCTTGGCTCCTCCTATCGCTATAACGAGCCCGTTTGGGATGTCATCCAGTCGCGATTCCCTATATCGATTTACTATGGGCTCATAACGCTAGTTTTGACCTATGCGGTCTGCATTCCACTCGGGGTGATCAAAGCGGTACGTCACCGTACGCCGGTTGACACCGTCTCATCAATCTTAATTTTCATTGGCTATGCGATTCCCGGCTACGCCCTAGGATCGCTACTCATGCTCTATTTTTCGGTGCGACTCGAATGGCTCCCCATGGGCGGCTTTGTCAGTTTTAGCTTCGATGATAAATCAACCTATGGAAAATTTATCGACCTCCTCGAACACTCGGCCATGCCGCTGATTTGCTACATGGTTGGGAGCTTCGCGCTGGTCACTCTGCTTTTAAAGAACCACCTGATGGATAATTTAGCCGCTGATTATGTTAGAACGGCTGTGGCAAAAGGCGTTCCTTTTCGGCAATCGGTCCTCAAGCACGCGCTCCGAAATTCCCTCATACCGATCGCGACAACATTTGGGCAAAACATTACGCTTTTGGTCAGCGGCTCTTTTCTCATCGAACGGGTTTTTGATATCGACGGTTTTGGTCTCCTAGGACTAACCTCAATTTTGGACCGAGACTATCCTGTTGTGATGGGTATCGTCCTACTGGCCAGCCTTCTGTTGCTCATTGGCAATATTCTCTCAGACATTCTGGTTGCTCTGGTCGACCCTCGAATCCGGTTTCAGTAGCGATGTTGGCCCTTAATCCGCAGACCCGTAAAAAGCTGGCGCGTTTCAGAAAAATACGCCTCGGTTATTACAGCTTCTTGTGTCTCAGCGCCTTGATCGCACTGCTCAGCGTAGCAGAGCTCTTTGTCAATAGTCGCGCCTTGATCGTTCATTATAATGACACGCTCTATTTCCCCACCTACGGTAGCTTCTACCCTGGCACGACCTTTGGTCAGGATTACAGTTATGAGACCAACTACCGAGAGCTCGCTACAACCTTCGACAACAGCGATTCCGATCATTGGGTTTTGATGCCTTTCGTACCCTACAACCCCTATGAAAACGACGCCAAAGGCGGGATCATGCGGCCTGAAGCGCCTGACTTCAGCGCAGGCCATTTTCTGGGCACTGATACGACCAGCCGAGACATTCTCGCTCGATTGGTCTATGGAACCCGGACAGCCCTGCTCTTCGCTTTTGCGTTTATGTGCAGCGTTTACTTGATTGGCATTGTCATCGGATGCGCGATGGGATATCTAGGCGGATTGTTCGATCTGTTTTTTCAACGTCTCATCGAAATTTGGTCGAACATTCCCTTTCTGTATATGGTCATCATCGTCTTTTCGGTGATCCCATCGGCCGCCTCAATCCCAGTGCGAATTGGCATTCTCTTGTCAGTGATGGTGCTCTTCAGCTGGACCTCCATGACCTACTACATGCGCACCGAGACCTACAAAGAAAAATCCCGGGATTATGTGGCCGCCGCGCGAGTGATGGGCGCGGGCGCGCCCAGAATCATATTCCGCCATATCTTACCTAATGTCTTATCGACACTGGTCACTTTCATGCCCTTTACCGTCGTTTCTGCGATTTCAGCCATCACGGCGCTTGATTTTCTCGGCTTTGGTCTTCCGGTGCCGACACCCAGCTTGGGAGAGCTGCTACAGCAGGGCACTGCTAATCTGCGCACGGCACCCTGGATCGTAACAGCAGCCTTTGGCACTCTGGTCATCATTCTGAGTCTGGTCACGTTTATCGGCGAGGCCATTCGAGAATCCTTCGACCCTAAACAATTTACCCTTTATCGGTGAGCCCGTTATGAAACTCAAACTCTACCTTGCACTTGCTTTGCTGATCCTTGCGGCGTGCGGCGATAGTCCGCCCCAGGAGCAATCGCGAATAATCGACAATACCGAAGAAGTTCAACAGTATTATAAAGATCACCCCGACTTCTTCTCTTTTAAAACCCTCAACGATGTGCCGAGTAATCTCGATTGGGAGGACGGTGCCGATCTGCCCGAGGTGGGCAGTTCAAACGCTGTAAAGGGCGGCATGGAAACAGTGCGTTTGGCAGATTTCCCCAGAACCCTTAGAACGGTTGGACCTGACTCAAACGGTGGTTTCAGGCCCTGGATCCTCGATTATACCTCGATGGCTTTGGCCCACCGCCATCCTAACCAGCTCGATTATTTCCCAGGTTTAGCGAACCGCTGGGCTGTCGATCAAGACGCTAAAACCGTCTATGTCGAACTCGATCCGAACGCGACCTGGTCCGATGGCGTCCCAATTACAGCGGACGATTATTTATTTATCTTTTGGTTTTTCAGAACGCAATACATCACAGCCCCCTGGTACAACAATTGGTATGAAAGCCAATACACCAATATCACTCGATATAGCGATCATATGATCTCGATTTCGATTCCTGAACTCAAACCCGATACCGATTCCAAGGTATTAGAGCTCCGCCCCTTGCCCCGACACTTCTACAGCGAGGTTGGCGATGACTTTATTGAGCGGTATCAATGGCGATTCGCCCCGACCACTGCGGCCTATCTCCTAAAAGAGGGCGACCTTAAAAAGGGTCGCTCCATCAAACTCACCCGCAACGCCGATTGGTGGGCCAAGGACAAAAAGCATTGGCGCTATCGATTTAATATCGACAGGGTCAATCTCATTGTAATTCGAGACACACCAAAGGTTTTTGAGGCATTTAAGCGCGGCGACATTGACCAGTTCGGATTAAACCTCTCCGAATACTGGTATGAAAAACTCCCCAACACCGACGCGGACGTCGAAAATGGCTATATCCACAAGAAATGGTTTTTTAACGAGCGACCCCGGCCGCCCTACGGACTCTGGATCAATACCGACAGACCCCTGCTCAACGAAAAAAGCGTACGCCTTGGCATACAGCATGCCACACACTGGCAACTCGTCATTGACCAGTTCTTCAGAGGCGATTATGACCGCCTCAATACTGCCAATGATGGTTACGGCCCTTTCAGTCACCCAACCCTGAGCGCCAGACCTTTTAATGTTGAGGCAGCGATGAAACACTTCGCGGACGCTGGATTTGTTGAACGCGGCGATGACGGCATTCTGATGCGCGAAGACGGAACGCGTCTTGCCTTTACGGTGTCTTCGGGCTATGAATCTATGAAAGACATCTTAACGATTTTAAAAGAGGAGGCGTTGAAGGCCGGTATCGAATTTCGCGTGGAGGTGCTCGATGGCACTGCGGGCTGGAAAAAGGTTCAAGAAAAGCAGCACGATATTCACTTCTCCGCTTTTGGCTACAGTCTCGAGCTCTATCCGCGGTTTTGGGAAACCTACCACTCGAGTAATGCCTATGATAAAGCCTTCTTGGAGGACGGCAGCGTCAATCCCGAGCGAAAATCAAAAACCCAAACCAACAACCTTGAAAGCTTTGCAGTCTTTGAGATGGATAGACTGATTGATCAATATCGTCAAGCATCAGACAGCGAAACCATGATAAAACTCGCCCACACCATGAGCGAGTTGCATCATGATGAAGCCTCCTTTGTGCCCGGCTTCTATTCGGGCTTCTTCAGACTCGGGCATTGGCGATGGATTCAGTACCCAGCTGATTTCAGCTTCAAGCATGCTTCTGGTCCATCTCAGTACTTCGTTCACTGGATTGATCAAGACATCAAGGCGGAGACGCTCAATGCTCGAGCCGACAATCTACCTTTAACCAAAACCATCGAAATCTACGATCAATACAGGACTGCTCCATCACCATGAGCCCTTTATTGTCTGTTCAAGAATTGGTGACCGAATTCGAAACCGACGAAGGCCGTGTACGCGCTCTTGACGGTGTCAGCTTTGAGGTAACGGCTGGTGGCACGCTAGGCATTGTTGGGGAATCCGGTTGCGGTAAAAGTGTTAGTGCACTGTCGGTCATGGGCCTGCTTCCAAAACCTAATGGTCAAATCCAAGCTGGACAGATTCTGTTTAAAGGAGAGGATCTCGTAGCTGCGAGCAACGAACGCTTGAGCCAAATCCGAGGCGCGGAAATTGGTATGGTGTTTCAAGAGCCGATGACCGCACTGAATCCGGTGCACACCATCGGCAGGCAGCTCACCGAAGCCGTCGCACTGCACACGGACCAAGCCATTCCGGAGCAAATTGCCACGGCCATCGCTATTTTAAACAGGGTCGGGATCCCTGAGCCCGAAATCCGCATGACAGAATACCCGCATCAACTCTCTGGAGGGATGCGGCAGCGTATCGTGATTGCCATTGCGCTCATTTGCCAGCCTGAATTGCTGATTGCAGATGAACCCACCACTGCGCTGGATGTCACCATCCAGGCGCAAATTCTAGATCTCATTAGATCCCTCCAACGCGATCTTGGTATGGCCATGATCATGATCACTCACGATCTGGGCGTCATTGCTGAAACCTGTGACACGGTGGTCGTGATGTACGCTGGACAAGTGGTCGAATACGGGAGTGTGTTCGACATCTTTGACGCGCCAAAACACCCCTACACACAGGGTTTACTTCGATCAATCCCAAGACTCGATGGCCCATCTAAGCAGCCGCTGGATATCATCCCTGGCATGGTGCCTAGCCTGCATGATTTACCACCGGGATGCCGCTTTGCCAACCGTTGTGCGCATCAAATACCCGATTGCAGCGGGGCGCAACCTGCTGTTGAACCCGTGACCAATGTCCATCAAGTTCGATGTCTCAGGTGGCAAGACCTATGACAACACCCCTGCTGGAAGTCGAGAATCTAAAAATGCACTTTCCGGTCAAGGGCGGCTTGTTCAACCGTGCCAAGGCCAAAAATTATGCTGTTGATGGCGTCAACCTAACCATCAACCCGGGTGAAACACTCGGCTTGGTCGGTGAATCCGGCTGTGGAAAGTCAACTCTAGGGCGGTGCATCACCCGCTTGTATCGTCCAACTGACGGCGTTATTAACTTCAAAGGCACGAATATTGCGCAACTGAGCAGCCGACAACTTTTGCCTTATCGACAAAATGTTCAAATGATTTTCCAAGATCCCATGGAATCTCTCAATGCTCGCCATACCGTCGGCGAACTTTTAGAAGAGCCCTTTATCATTCATGGAATCGGCGATCGGCAAAGTCGTCAAAAATCGGTCGCGGGATTGCTCGATACGGTCGGCCTCCCAGCTCGATCGGCCACAAGGTACCCCTTTGAGTTTTCTGGAGGGCAGCGGCAAAGAATCGGAATTGCGCGAGCACTGGCACTCAAACCGGAGCTGGTTATTTGCGATGAACCCGTGTCTGCTTTGGATGTTTCTATCCAGAGTCAAATATTGAACCTCCTCATGGACCTTCAGCGGGAATTCAATTTAGCCTACCTCTTCATCGCGCACGATCTAGCGGTTGTGAAGCATATTTCAGACCGTGTCGCGATCATGTACCTCGGCAAGATCAGCGAACAAGCCAGCAGTGAAGCGATCTATGCTGCCCCGCAACATCCCTACACGCAATCTCTCATCGCAGCCATTCCAAACCCGGACCCACACATCAAAGTCGAGCGAGTCCCCCTACAGGGTGATGTACCGTCGCCGATTTCACCGCCCCCGGGATGCTCCTTTCACACTCGCTGTCCTCAGGCAACCGATCGCTGCGCAGTGGCGGCTCCCGAGCTGATTCCAACCGATGATCAACATTGGGCAGCCTGTCACCTCGTAGGACCTCGACCGTGACGTCCATTACTCGCCGCCGCACCAGTGTTTTATGCCAACGAGAAAATTCGCTTCTCATGATCGAGCTTGAAGACCCGACAACCTTTAAGCGGTTTTGGTCCTTGCCTGGCGGCATGATCGAACAAGGGGAAAGCCCTGAGTCCTGTGCCGTTAGAGAAACCTTTGAGGAGACTGGATACGCAATCCATTTGACCAGTGAAGGTTTAAAAACAAACTATCTCTTTCGTTGGAACAAACACCACTATGCATGCGAGTGCCATTGGTTTCTCGGCGCGCTCAACGAAGACCATGAGCCCGCAGTCGTCACCGATGCGGATTATCTGCTCGGGACTCAGTGGATTCCACTGCCTAGGGTGGCGGCGCTATTAAGCTACCACCCTCATATCCAAGAAGAATCGCTCAAACTTCTTCAAAGCGGCCGCATCAATTCGGTATAATTGCATCGATTCAGTGCACCCACAGCCCGCGTGGCGAAAAAGGACCCACCTTTGGATATTCGAGAAAACATGAAGCGGATCATGGACGCTGAAGCCGCAGCCATCCAGCAAGTCTCAGTCACGGAAGATTTTGAAGCCAGCGTGCAGCTATTGCTTGATACCCCGGGTCGAGTCATCACCACAGGGATCGGCAAAGCGGGATTTATCGCACGAAAATTTGCCGCAACCTTAGCATCAACTGGTACACCTGCTTTTTTTATTCACCCGGCGGAAGCGGGTCACGGTGATCTCGGAATGGTGACAACTCGTGACACCATTGTTGCATTTTCAACGAGTGGCAAATCCAACGAAGTCATCCAAATGCTGCAAATCGCTCAACAACTCGGCATCGGTCAAGTGATTGGTGTGACATCCCATAAGGATTCTCCCATGAGGGGGTTTTGCAAGCTGATACTTGATATGGGGCCAAATATCATCGAGCCTTGTCCACTCTCTCTCACGCCCAGTGCCTCTATTGCCGTCATGTTAGCCATCAGCGATGCGATCGCGCTCACGCTGATGTCTCTCAAAGACTTCACCAAAGAAGATTATGGGCGCAGACATCACAGTGGATATTTGGGCAGTATTACCCGCACGCCATCAGACGCACAATAATCAGGCGATGCGTCGTGTCTTCCTTTAATCTATCAAAACTCGCCAATAAGTATTTTTTAGAGGCCGCACTCAGTGCCAAGGACCTTGCGCATGTCCCCAACGTTTTAGCGTTGATCGCAAGCGACGACGAGCCTTCTCTGGCCTATGCTCGAGCAACGCGCCAACGATTTGTCCAGGCTGGCTTCAAGTATGAGCTGCGCAAAGTTAATCGGCTCGAGCTTGAACAGGAAATACTTCGGGCCAATGACGATCCTGAGATTCATGGCATCTTCATTTATTATCCTATTTTTGCGAATCGACAGGACGATTTTTTAAGAAACCAAGTCCACTACACCAAAGACATCGAAGCCGGCAGTCAATATTGGACTCGCAAACTCTACGCCAATGAGCGGCATGCGGCAGATGATCAACCCGGTAAAAAGGCAGTGTTACCCTGCACACCTCTGGCGATTGTGAAGCTGCTGATCGAACTTGGTGTTTACCAGGATATCTCTGACGATAACTCACAGCCCTTGCTGGGACGTACCGTCACCATATTCAATCGCAGCGAGGTCATCGGACGCCCCTTAGCCGTCATGCTCTCTAACGATGGCGCCCGCGTTCTGTCCTTTGATGAACATGGCCCCTTGGAATTTATCAATGCCCAACCTCGAGAAATCAAGATTGGTCGGTCCGAGGCGCTGATCGCAGCAGATATCGTAATCACAGGTGTTCCGAATACCAGCTTTCCACCCATCACAGCCTCAGAAATCAGACCAGAAACGGCTTGCATCAACTTTTCAAGCGTCAACAACTTCAGCGACGACATCACCACACAGACCGCACGCTTTTTGCCCCGGGTTGGCCCAATGACGGTTGCCATGTGTCTGCGTAACACCCTGAGGCTTTATCAAAACTTTCATCAGGAATCGAGCCTATGAGGGCCAATACGTCGATCGGCGATTGGCTAGATGCCCTGGCCAGCCGAAACCCCACGCCAGGCGGTGGCGCCGTAGCCGCGCATCTTGGCGCGCAGTCGACGGCCTTGTTTGCGATGGTGTGCCGTTACAGCAAGCATGGGGATTTTGGTCCGCAATTCATTGCCGCGCTCGATGCCAGCACCCAACGTTTTTTAGAACTTGGCGAAGCCGACGAAGCGGCTTACAAAACGCTGATCAAATCCCTCAAGACTGGGCGCCAAAACGGTTTTGAACCTGATCAAATCGATGCTGCCTACCTGCAAGCTGCGGAACCTCCGCTGATGATTTTTGAGTTAGCCGCCAAGATTGCGCGTCAGTTTCAAACCGTTCAAGCCTCCACCAACCAAAATCTCGCCTCAGACACAGCGATGGTTGGCCTGATGCTCGATTGCACCCTGAAATGCGCCGAGCTGAACATTCACATTAATCTCGATGCCTGCACAGATCCCGCCTTGGCTGCCCCTTATCTGGACCGGATTCAGAGTCACTCAGAGACCCGTCAGTCCCTCACTGCCATCATCACCAAGCCTTCTGCCCAGTGAGACCTTTCATTTGCTGTGCGAGCTTCACGGTATGTCTTTTGCTCGTTGCCAGCTGTGGTTCAAACCGTCCATCAGAAACTTTAGATCCGGTCAGTGCAAACAGCGAGCAGAGAGCACTGAAGACTCGGCTCGAACAGGTCCTTTTTGATCAAATCGTTAAACCTCCGGTGGCACTCCCCCTTGATGAGGCGCCCTTGCGCGAACTTCGAATGAATTGCCTTGAACGCATTGAATCGAGCGTTGACACCACATTGTTAAGGGCGGACCAACAGCGCCTTCTCGATGCCCTACGATGGGCGCGAGGGGAGGCAATCAACCAGAACCAGGCCATAACTGGCCAGATCCCGGTTGGCATCGAACCCTGGCTCTACGCGCGGCTACAGCGCCTGCAGCGCACCCAATTCCCACCTGAGGTAGACACGCAGGAACGATCACATCTAATCGGCGCTGGAGACAGCGACATTCAGCAGTTTTTTGACCTGATTCAAGAAGCATTATTGACCCAGGCTCAACTCAACCCACTGACCCTTGATTATGACCGTTTGGATGCATTACTGGTCAAGCCAACCTTGCTATCAACCGACCGCGCCTTTTTCTACCAGGACAACGATTCAAGCATCCGAATCAACCGATCAATATTGCCTGATTTGGCTTGGGCAGATGCCGAAATCATCGCGCTGACCCAGGGCCTTCCGGGCCACCATTTCCTGAAATCCCAGAGTCGTTCTCCCAATTGGTTTCCTGCCCAATCAATAATCAATCGATCGGCGATGAGTCTGTTTCTGCTCGAACGGCTCGCTGAAGAACCTTTCTACCAGACGCGCTACTCGCAAGGTGCGCACCTAAGCCACCTTACCCTCACCACCCTCGTCTATTTAAAGGCCGTTGACCCCGAACTTACGCTTGATTTTTTTGATCAGTCTTTGGGTGCGCACTCAGTCAGTCAGCCCAGATTAAAGCATGCCTTTGACCGAGCCCTAAGGAACCGCCAAACACTGATTGCAGAAGCTGAAGCCCTTAGAAGTATCGAGCGAACTGTTTTTATCAAAGGCGTTCCAATGAAGCCTACAAAACTCAACGACGATGCCCGCGCCCGCCTTGACACCCTCATCGATTCTCTGAATCTGCCGCTCAAGGCACTGAAGTTATAAAGGCTGGTCCGAACCTTAGGAATTGACAGGCCACTTACGGCGGTGCGCCCGCCCAAATCGATATTCAATCGCGTGCGCGTCATCAATTTCCAGCTCGAACAACACCGCTCGAGCGGCAGGTCGGTAACTTGAGATCGATTCAGCAAGCGCTCGATGTTCGGGGTTATCGACCAACTTTACGCCGCCATTTAGAATAAATTCACCACTGCTGCCTGAGCTATCATTCATCGCACAGTGAAGACTGAACCAACCGCTGCTCAGGAGGTCTTGGGCCTTTGGTGTGCTCGGCTCGACAAAAACAAAGCAATGTCCCAACCCAATAATTGGGGTGACGGGATGTAACCTAGGACGCTGATCTGACCGCACCGTCGCAAGGTAAGCCACTTTACCATCGAGTCGCAAACGACCGAATTCAGCAATGTCGGGTGCCGCAGTCTCTAACTGTCCCCAAGAATAACCACTCATAATTGACCCCCTCTCTCGACCAAACTTTAGCATGGTGTTTGGGGGATTTCAGTGTCGACTTAGAGTTTGCTCTGCCCAACTCTGATCGGTATCTCATCCTCGATGCCAAGCATTCTCGCCAAGGGCCTCAAGTGCTCTGCATAATTCAGCCAGCGACGCTTGGATGTGTGGTAGAGAGGTTGACGGACCTGTTTAAAACTTGCGGTCGCTACCGGGCGCTCCGTTTCATAAAACTTAAGACACGCCGGTTCAAAAGGTAGTTCACAATAACGCAGCAGTGCGGAAATCGTCGCCTCTGGAGCACTCAGCAGTTCTTCATACTCCAATGTGTAAAAATCGGTTTCTGGCTCGTTGGCCCAATGGGTCATTAGTTTTCGATAATCCCGATAAAAATGGCCTAACGTCACCAAATCAAAACTATAGTCTTGGCCCTGGGTAAAATTCTGAAAAAAACAACTCAAACAGGTGTCGAGCGGATGTCGCCGAACGTGAACAATTTTCGCGCGCGGCAACATCGCTTTGATCATGCCAATAAATCTGAAGTTCAAGGGATGCTTGTCGACAATCCAAGTTATCTCGTCGTCTGAGTTCAACGACTGAATACGCTGAAGATACTGCTTGCCCGCTGCTTCAGCTTTCCTTCTTAAAAAACTTTCCGGATCCTCGGCTTGACGGCCGGACATTGACTGACTAGATCGAAGCATCGCTGTTAAGAGTGGCTGGGCCACTTGAGCAAGCTCGTTTAGTTCTCCGGCGCCAAAGACCGATGTGTGGCTCGCCAATATTTGTTCGACTAGGGTGGTACCTGACCTTGGCATGCCGACAACAAAAATCGGTGCTGGACCCTCCCAAGGATCGCCTATTAGCGATAGCGGTGCAGCACTGAGCTCCTGAGTGTAATACATTAAATTTTGAAACAGCGCCCGATTTTTGCCGGTGTTATAGTCTCTTGCAGCGAACTGATTGCCCTTCATGTAATGGTTAAACGCCGCATCAAAAGACCCGCAGTCATCTAAAAATTTTCCTGCAGCAAAATGCAAATAGCACCGCGTCCGATCGTCAAGGGTCTTCGACGCAAGCTGCTCAGAGATCCGATCCAGAAAATTGTCTCCTGCTTTGAAGGACACAACCTCTGCAAACCCCTGATAAGCCTCACCATAATCGGGCTTAAGCATAAATGCTTGCTCAAAAGCCGCGCGCGCCAACTCCAGCTGGCCCACGCGGCGGTACAGCCCAGCAATGTTATGATGATAAGCAGCTGCTAATGGCCGCTGACTGATCGCGCTTTCGATGAGACGAATGGCCTCATTCTCAAGTCCTTGTTCACCCCGAATCAGCCCCAGCAAATGCATCGCATCGGAGTGATTCGGCTGAGCTTTGAGGAGCTTCAGATAGAGCGCCTCAGCCTCCCCAAAATGGCCAGCACGGTGAGCTTTCAGCCCCTCAGTTAGCTCGGGTGCTTGCACAGGCTAGTTATCCTCAAATTCCAGACTGTCTAATGACTGCACGGTAAACACCAACTCATGAATATTGCCGCCGGCGTCCTCCGCCAATATGCTCAAACGGTCGCCGACATCTGGCGCTTGATCAAGGCCCATCACCATCAAGTGCAATCCAAGCGGCTCGAGCTGAGTTCGGCCTTGGGGGGGGACGACGAATCCATCGATATGACGCATTCGCATCCGACCATTTTCCAGCACCGATTCATGCAGCATGACATGAGCAGCACCGGGCATCGCGAAATCGACGATTTCCACAGGTCGCTCGGTATCATTCGTCACGATGCCGTAAACGGCAATTCGATCTGATCCAACCGCAACCCCCCTGGTCCAACCGGCTTCCAAACCAACCCCGCCCATTAGCAATGAGGGGTTGAGGCCCATCATCCAAACCAGAACAAACGCGCCAATTTTTAGACCGTTTCGCAAGTTCAACCCCCTTGTTTTACTCACCAACAACTCCTTGATCATTAGACTGACTTCCATCTTGGCGGGGCAGAAATCTAACCCCACTCGCGCTATAATTAGAACAGATTAACCGGCAGGGTAAAAACAACCCATCCCTTGATCCAATCGGCCCCTCATTATCGTTCACCCAATTGATGAGCACCCGCATGAGCAATCTCTATCACGTTTTTTCGGAACACTTACAGCCGAAACGGCCGCTGTTGATCAACTCAAATCAAGAGTGCGAGGCGACCTACGGCGACCTTGAAACGCGCAGTGCGCAATACGCGTCAGCGCTGCTCAGCCTTGGACTTAACCCCGGCGACAGGGTGGCTGTTCAAATCGCGAAATCAATTGAGAATATCTACCTCTATTGCGGCTGTTTGCGAGCTGGGCTGATTTACTTGCCCCTCAATGCTGCCTATCAGGCCAGTGAGCTTAGCCACTTTATTACTGATGCCAAACCCAAACTCTTTGTTATCGATCCAGCCGCATCCATTGGCCATCTTGATCAACTCGATCACCGGCCTCAAACACGAACTCTGGATCAAGACGGCCGGGGCAGTCTTCGCGATCTGGCCGATAGCAGCCCAACTCATCCAGAGATTCATCCATCACAAGACCAAGATATCGCCGTGATTGTCTATACCTCAGGCACAACCGGCCTCCCAAAGGGCGCGATGATCAGCCATGGCAATTTGATCAGCAATGCTCGTGCCTTGCGGACGGCGTGGGGCTGGACCGATCACGACGTCATGCTGCATGCCTTACCCATCTTTCATGTCCACGGTCTTTTCGTGGGGCTGCACTTACCGCTTTTATCAAATTCTCCAATCATCTTAATGCCGAATTTTAACGCTGATGCAGTGATTGCAACCTTGCCGCTTGCCACCGTCTTTATGGGCGTGCCAACGTATTACACCCGACTGCTGAGCAGCGGAATCAAAGCGCAGGACTGCGCCAACATGCGCCTGTTTACCTCTGGCTCGGCACCACTTCTATCCCAGACTTTTACAGACTGGGAGCAGGCAACAGGGACGACCATTTTGGAGCGTTATGGTATGACCGAGACTGGGATGAACACATCCAACCCGCTTTCGGGCGAGCGTAAAAAAGGCACGGTTGGGCCTGCGCTCCCCGGAGTAAAATGCAGAGTCGTTGATTCCTCCGGCATCGACGTAGCGGTCGGTGACACTGGAGACCTATGGGTTAAAGGCGAGAACGTCTTTAGCGGGTATTGGCAAAACCCTGAGAAAACTGCGGAGTCTTTCACAAGCGAGGGCCCAGGTGATGGTTTTTTCAAAACTGGCGATCTTGCCAGCATCGACCCTGAGGGATACATCACGATTGTGGGGCGCAACAAAGATCTGATCATCACTGGCGGTCTGAATGTCTACCCCAAAGAAATCGAGCTTCTGATCGATCGAATGGATGGCGTTCTTGAAAGTGCCGTGATCGGACTGCCCCATCCTGACTTTGGTGAAGCGGTCTGCGCGGTTATCGTCCCGCTTGACGGGGCTGATTGTTCACAAGAGGCCATCATTGCAACGCTCAAGGCCGATATTGCAAACTTCAAGATCCCAAAGCACGTTTTCTTCATTCCTGAATTACCGCGAAATACCATGGGCAAGGTTCAAAAAAACGAACTCCGCACACGCTTTTCGCCGCCATCGTCATCTTGAATTCCCCAGTGGTTCAGCGCGCGAAAGCTAGACTTGCGGTGCTTGTCTCAGGTCGGGGCTCGCATCTGCTAAATCTTCACCGAGCCTGCGAGTCAGAATCATTAAACGCCAAGGTGGTTCTGGTTGTCACCAACCAGCCTAATTGCGGCGCCATGCAAATTGCCCTTGACCAAGGCCTAGAGCGAAGCGCGCTACCATCGGCGAAGCGTTCTAGCGAGGAAAGCATCGATCTTGCACTGAGAGCGCTATTACAACGCCACGACATTGATTGGGTCATCACCGCCGGTTACCTCAAAAAAATTGGCCCGCTGACATTGGCCGCTTTTGATAACCGAGTGATTAATATTCATCCCTCTTTACTTCCAAAATATGGCGGGCAAGGCATGTATGGCAGGCACGTTCACGAAGCCGTAATTGCTGCCGGCGAGCGAGAATCGGGGGCGAGCGTCCACTACGTGAATGCATGCTTCGATTCAGGCGCGGTCATTGCGCAAAGTTCGATCGCAATTAATGAAGGTATGACGGCAGAAGCGCTCGCAGAGCGCGTTCTTAAGGTTGAGCATGCACTTCTACTTTCAACGCTAAAAGGACTCCTTAATGTCAATGAATAAGCAAACTTCACCTGAAGGCCGCAATCCGCGAGCGCCCATTGCCCTCATGACCTGCGAATCGGGCCGTCCCTTTGCCAGTCGAGTTGCCGAGTATCTCGGCAGTCCACTTCTGCCCACCAAAGAAATTTGGTTCGCCTGCGGGGAGGGAAAGCTCGAAATTGAAGCCAACGTTCGGGGGCATGATCTCTACATTTTTCAAAATGTGGCCGGCCGACAGGATGAAAGGTCAATTTATGAGCGTTTTATCATGCTCCTTCATGCCGTAGAGGCTGCAGCACATGCGGACGCTCAATACATTACCGCGGTCTTGCCCTACTACCCAGGCGCTCGGCAAGACAAACGCAAGGGCCGAACGCGAGAAGGAATCAGCGCGAGCTTGTTTGCACGAATGCTGCAGAGCGCTGGTGCCGACCGAGTTGTCACCGTTGAAATTCACAACGACGCCATCGCAGGCATGTTTAACCCAAGACAGACCCACCTAGAGAATATTTTTCTGACCAAACAATTCGTGCCCTGGTTAAAAGCCAGTGGTCTCACCGGGGGCGTGGTGGTGTCACCGGACGTGGGTTATCTTGAAAATGCCCGCATTTATGCAGAAGAACTCTCTGCAGAACTTGCCGCACTCTCCAAAGAGCGTGACTACTCGCAACCAAATACTGTCTTTCGATCAAACTTGATTGGTGAGGTCGCAGGTAAAGATATTTTGCTCGTGGACGACATTATTGATACCGCAGGCTCGGTGGTCGCCGCCATCGAGACCCTCAAAGATGAAGGTGCTCAGAACATCACCGCAGCCTGTGTTCACCCGGTACTCAGCGATCCAGCTTGGGATCGTCTTAATTCGCTCCATGCCCGTGCCGAACGCGAGGGCTGGGCGTTCAAATTGATTGGTACAACTTCCATTGCCCATGTGGATGCACCATCCTGGTATTTTGAATTTCAAATAGAGAAGTTGGTCGCCGCCGTTTTGGAAAAAATTAATTTGCGCGGTAGCGTAACCGGTGTTCAAAACCATCCGGGTTGAACAGATATTGACAGGAAGCCGAGAGTCGCTAGGATAGCCGATCAAAACAACCTCCCTGATACCTTCGGCTTAAAGCACGACCTTGCTGCGCCGCGCAGTGCCACTTTGGAGACCCACAATGTCTAGTCAACGGCCTATCGATCCTGATGCGGATGGCTTCTCCTTTGTTGATGCCGAGCACCACATTTTAGAGTTTTGGCAATCCCAAGACATTTTTCAAAAAAGTCTTCAAGCGACAAAGGACAACGATCCCTACATTTTCTACGATGGCCCTCCCTTCGCGACAGGACTACCGCACCACGGACACTTGGTCGGATCGATTCTCAAGGATGCCGTTCCCCGATATTTCACAATGCAAGGACGTTACGTCCAACGCCGTTTTGGTTGGGACTGCCATGGACTGCCCATCGAGCACGAAATTGATAAATCATTGGGGTTGTCTTCGGCCGAAGCGGTCGAGCAGCTCGGTATCAAAGGCTACAACGATGCCTGCCGCGGTATTATTCAGCGGTATACGCAGGAGTGGCGAAAGACCATCAGCCGCATTGGACGCTGGGTTGATTTTGACAATGACTACAAGACGATGGAACCGTGGTACATGGAGTCGGTGTGGTGGGTTGTTCAACAACTGTGGAACAAAGACCTCATCTATCGGGGTGAAAAAGTAGTCCCTTTTTCTACCGCCCTGGGTACCGTGCTTTCCAATTTTGAAGCAGGCAGTAACTATCAGGAAACCCAAGATCCAGCAGTGACGGTTCTGTTTAAGCTTTGCGATGAACAAGACACATACATGGCCGCATGGACAACCACGCCATGGACACTGCCCTCCAACCTTGCGCTTTGCGTTGGGGATGAGATCACCTACACCAAGGTGCGCGACGAGGACCTCGGCGTTCATATTATTATTGCCTCAGACCGGCTGCCGCATTACCAAGAACAAAAATCGCTGACAGAGGTTGAGACCCTGCTGGGCGCAGCGCTGGTCGGCAAAACCTATGAACCGCCTTTTTCTTATTTTCTCGATGAACGCGCCAATGGCGCCTTTCAGATTGTTTCGGATGAATACGTCTCAACCGACAGTGGGACGGGCATTGTGCATCAAGCCCCTGCTTTTGGAGAGGATGATTTGCGCGTGCTCAAACAGGCTGGGATTGAAGCCCTCGTGTGTCCGATCGACATGCAAGGTTGTTTCACCAGTGCTGTGACTGACTTTGCCGGTCAGCATGTCAAAGATGCAGACAAGGCAATCATCCGAGCGTTGAAGGCATCGGGTGCGCTCTATGTGCAAGAGGTCATTCAGCACAGTTATCCATTTTGCCCACGATCAGATACGCCGATCATTTACAGGACCATCGACTCTTGGTACGTCAAAGTCGCCCAAATTAAAGATGCGTTGGTCGCCGAAAATCAGAATATCCGCTGGGTCCCCGATCACATCCAAAACGGTCGAATGGGTAACTGGCTAGAAGGTGCCATGGATTGGGCGATTTCAAGAAATCGATACTGGGGAACGCCCCTACCAATTTGGATCAATGATGAAACCGGTAACACCCGCTGCATCGGATCAATCGAAGAGCTCAAAAATCTAACAGGCGTACAGGTTGAAGACCTCCATCGAGAAGTGGTTGATTCACTGACTTTCACACAACCTGGTGAGGCCGGAGTCTACCGCCGAATTGACGAGGTCTTAGACTGTTGGTTCGAATCAGGCTCCATGCCCTACGCGCAACTGCACTATCCGTTTGAAAATCAAACTTTATTTGAACAGGGGTTTCCTGCTGAATTTATTGCAGAGGGGCTGGACCAAACCCGAGGCTGGTTTTACACCCTGATCGTCCTTGGCTATGCGCTGTTTGAGACCAATCCCTTTAAAAACGTCATTGTTAACGGGATTGTCATGGCCGAGGACGGTAAAAAAATGTCCAAGCGGCTTCGTAACTACACGCCCCCGGATGAACTCATGGAGGCCTACGGTGCAGACGCTCTCAGGCTTTATTTAATCAATTCGGGTCTGGTCAAAGGTGAGGAACAACGCTTTACAGATGCCGGCGTCAAGGAAATGACTCGGCGCGCACTCCTGCCCTGGCTGAACGCCTACCGATTTTTAAAAACATATACCCAGATTGACGCTTGGTCGCCCATCCAGAATCCCGAGACCAGCCCTAACATTATGGATCAGTGGATCTTGTCACGACTGGAATCACTAAAGACGAACATTACTCGAGAGATGGAGGCCTATCGTCTTTATAATGTGGTACCCGCTTTATTTGATTTTATCGAGGATCTCACCAACTGGTACATCCGACTCAATCGCGGTCGTTTTTGGGATGAAGCATTGACCGATGACAAACGCCACGCCTTTCAAACACTCTATACAGCAGTTCATGAGTTCACGGTTTGTATGGCGCCATTTGCACCATTCTTGTCAGAAACGTTGTTTCAGGCCTTACCCAAACAGAACAAAAGCCCTGAGTCAGTTCATCTTTGTCGCTACCCTCAACCAGAATCTTCCCGTATTGCACCCGGACTCGAGGAAGCTGTCAGTAGAATGCAAAACATCATCTTGCTGGGTCGCCAGAAACGTAATCAGGACCGGGTAAAAACCAAATACCCGCTCCAAAATTTGATTATTCTTCATCAAGATCCAGCCCTGCTGACAGAAATCAGCCGTCTTGAGCCTTATATTCAAAGTGAGTTGAACGTCAAAACAGTTCAGTACGAAACCAACGAGTCCGATTATATCAGTCTGTTTGCGAGACCGAATTCACCCGTTCTCGGGAAACGCCTTGGTGGACGCTTTAAAGCCTTTAAGCAAGCGATCGACCAATTAGACAGTGCACAGTTGATCGCCCTTCAAGACCAAGGCAGCGTCACGATCGATGACGAAACTTTCTCGATCGATGACATCCTCATTTTCCGAGAAGCCAAACCGGGCACCAATGCAGTCTCGAATCGCTTTATCTCTATTGATCTTGCGACAGATCTTGACGACAACCTAATCGCAGAGGGGCTCGCCCGGGAGGTCGTTAGCCGCATTCAGAAGACCCGAAAAGAGCTGGGACTTGAGGTTACCGACCGAATTCTGATCGACGTCCATGGCGATCCAGCCATTCTGCAAGCCATTGAAGCACACAGTGCCTACATCAAACGAGAGACCCTTTGCGAGGTACTGGTAATTTGCGATGCGCCTTCACCGTCCATGGCAGAACTGACGATCGATGATCAGGCTTTCAGCCTCTCAATCAATCCAGCAGGATAAAGGTTACGGCGCAGTTACAGGCGATGACTCTGGCATCAATGAAGCTTGTGACCCACAGAGAATCTGCTTAGAGTGAGTCCAACCCTTCATTTGAGGCATTCATTATGACAGCGCTACTTGATCAACCGATCACCGCCATTGCCAAAGCAGTAAAGGATGGAGAGACAACCGCAGTGGCGCTCGCGGAAGCGGCACTCGCTAGAATCGAAGCGGTCAACCCTGTTCTCAATGCCGTTGTTGCCTTAAACCCAGAACTTTCCCTAAAGTATGCCGCCAAAGCCGATACTGCCCGCGCATCGGGAGAGTCGCTTGGTCCTCTGCACGGTGTCCCAATGACCATCAAGGACAGCCTCGATACCTTTGATTTCATCTCCACCTGGGGTAGCGAAGGTCGAGCCAACTTTCGTCCAGCTCGCGATGCCAGTTGTGTCGCGCGACTGCGCAGCGCTGGCGCAATTTTAATGGGTAAGACCAATACGCCAGAATTCACCCTGGCCTTCCAAACCGACAACAATCTCTTTGGCCGAACCAACAATCCTTTCAACCCCACGCGAACACCAGGGGGAAGTTCTGGCGGCGCTGCAGCATTGATTGCAGCTCGGGCAATTCCCTTTGATATTGGCACGGACACCGGCGGCAGCATCCGACTGCCTGCACACTACTGCGGCATAGCCGGAATCAAGCCGACATCTGGCCGGGTTCCTAGCACAGGCAATGCCCTGCCCAGTGAGGGTTTGTGGGCACCGCTTACCCAACCCGGTCCAATGGCTCGATACGTTCAGGATCTCAGGCTACTGCTCGATGTCATAGAAGGTCCCGATTTCGTCGATCCGCATGCACGGCGCGCGCCTAGGGTAACTGCAGAGCAAACAGACCCCCAGACGCTGCGTGTCGGCTTCCATCTCAATAACGGACTAGCAGAACCTGAAACTGATATTTGCAGTGCAATCCAATCGGTCATTGATCGCCTCGCAAATTCTGGCCTCTCGATCGCCGAGCATCGTCCAGATGGTATCGAAATGACGCCCCTTATCTTCTCCCGTGTCCTTGGGGCGGATGATCACGAGACGGTCAAAGACCTCCTTGAAAGGTCTAATACGAAGACACCCTCACAAGCCATTGCTCAAAACTTATCCCAAGCAGCGCCGGGTCTGTCGGCCTCGGAATTAACACACATTCTCTCGATATGGGACGGTTTTAAAAGCGCGATGCTCAAAACGTTTAATGCTGTGGACGTCTTAATTTGCCCCGTTAATGCGACGACTGCGATCGAGCACGGCATGACGGAGAATATGCTGAATTACTCCTACACCATGACCTACAACCTGACCGGCTGGCCTGGCGTGGTCATTCCCTGCGGCCTCGATCACCGAGGACTACCGATCGGACTGCAAATCGTGGCCGCGCCCTTTTGCGAGCATCATTGCTTGGCCATCGCGGAACTGATCCAATCAAATCTCGATTTTTTCCCACTACCGGAAATCAACGCCAAATCCTCAAGTTCTTAGGGTTACAACCTCTGCCTAGGGAGCGGTCGCTACTTTTGCTGCCAAATCAAAGGGCTTCGCACCACTCGCAAAATGTGCCTGAGACGCGTATTATTTCCCACCCGGCGCTGACACAAGCGACCACTGAGATTGCGTTATGATGAATCTACGAGTACTGATTGGCCTTCTTTGCACGAGCTTTTGCACGGCAGCTTTCGCCCAAACCATTGATTTGGCAGGTGTATACCGGCTTGCCGTAAAAAATGACCCGCAAATCAGTGCTGCCCAAGCGTCCTTCAACGCTCAGAGAGAGGTCGTTCCACAAGCACGAGCAGGACTGTTGCCGGGTTTTTCTGTCTCTGCCAATTATCAAGACGTCACCAGTCCTTCATTGCGCCAGTTCGATCCTTTGAGCGGCGTGACCCTCTTCGAAGATACAACCACGATCAACGAATCTTGGCAGGCAAGTATTGTTCAACCCCTCTTTCGAATGGATCGCTGGTATCAATACCAACAATCCAAAAGCATCAGGGCCCAAGCGCAAGCAGGTTATACCGCTGAGGAACTTGCTCTGATTGTTCGCGTTGCTGAATCCTACCTGGCCATTTTGGAAGCCCACGATGGGCTTGGTTCAGCAAACGCAGAGCGCAACGCGGTAAAAAGACAGCTCGAGCAGGTTCAGCAACGCTTTGATGTCGGCCTCGTCGCCATCACTGATGTGCTTGAATCAACTGCCAGCTTCGACGCCTCGACTGTCAATGTGATTGAAGCAGAAGGCGCCCAGGCACGCAGTTTTGAACCTCTCATGCGACTAACCGGTCAGACCTTCACCGCTGTTCAGGCCTTGACCGCAGACTTTCCTGTTCGGCATCCAGAACCACAAAATGAAGCAGCTTGGGTTGAGGCTGCGCTTAAGAAAAACACCACCATCATTGCCAGTCGCGCCGCCGTCGCTGCTGCTGAAAAACAAGCATCCATCAATAAATCCAGGCATTTACCGACGCTGGACGCCTCGGTTAGTTACAGTTCTCAAACCAGCAAGAACCCTAGCGCCTTTCAGACTGACCGCTCTGACACCGAAGTCTACGGCCTGCAATTGACCCTACCGCTGTATACAGGCGGCGGTACACGATCTGCTGTTCGTCAATCAGAATATCGGCTCATTGAGGCCAGAGAAACACTCGATCTGGCCCAGCGCCAAGTCAGCGAAAATGTTCGCGCACTTTTCACCGCTATCAACACCGACGTTGCTAGGGTCAAAGCAAGACTCAGAGGAATCGAATCCTCACGCTCAGCACTCGAAGCCACTCAAACCGGTTATGAGGTCGGAACGAGAAACATTGTGGATGTTCTGCTTGCCCAGCAACGCCTTTACTTTTCAGAGTTCCAATTCGCCAGCGCCCGATATCGATATATCAACGACACCCTCCGCCTCAAGCAGCTCATCGGACACCTCACGGCAGACGATCTTTATGAACTCAACCGATTTACTGATGTCAATAATCCTGTAGAGCAAGTCAATCCATTGACCCGATAAATCAGCTGAGATTATGAAAAAGTTTTGGTTCGTTTTCCTCATCGGCTTCATCGCAGGTGCGGGCTTACTTTCCTTCCTTAAAGAGGAAGCAACCGCTGCAACCGACCCAATGACGGTGGTGGCGCCGCAGCTCACCTCCGATGAAGCGAATAATATTGCTGTCTTTGAGGCAGCCAGTCCCTCTGTTGTGTTCGTCACCAACACCCAATTACGTCGACAGCGCTTTTCGCTGAATGTGCTTGAAATTCCAAAAGGTTCTGGAACAGGCTTTATTTGGGATAACAGCGGCCTAATCGTCACCAACTTTCACGTTGTTTACGGCGCGAATAAGATCAATATTGCTCTTCAGTCTGGACAACAATTTGAGGCCAAGGTCGTCGGAACCTCGCCTGAGAAGGATATCGCGCTGCTTAAAATAGATGCGCCGAAAGAAATGCTGACCCCGCTACCCCTTGGCAATTCCGATGCTTTGGCTGTTGGAAGAAAAGTACTCGCCATTGGCAATCCATTCGCACTCGATACCACGCTGACTGTGGGCGTTGTCAGTGCATTGGGGCGAGAAATCAAATCTATGAACAATCGAACCATCTCCAATGTCATTCAGACTGATGCCGCGATTAATCCGGGCAACTCCGGCGGCCCACTCCTTAATTCCCAAGGCGAGCTTATCGGCGTCAATACCGCGATTTATAGTCCAAGCGGTGCGAGTGCCGGAATCGGATTCGCCATTCCCGTCTCTACCTTAAAATCCTTGGTTCCCCAGCTTAAAAAATATGGGAAGCTGTATCGGCCGGTTCTTGGAATCGAAACCCTGTCTGACTCTTGGACCAAGCGTCTAAAAATCAAAGGCGTTGTCGTGTTCGCTGTGAAACCCGGCCTTCCCGCTGCCAACGCTGGGATTGTTGGCGTCCGTGAGGATCGGCGCGGCAACATCCATCTCGGTGATGTCATTATCGCAATCGACTCTGAGCCTGTCACCAACGAAGACACCATGCTTTCTTTACTCGAACTGTATAGTCCTGGAGATACCGTAGAGGTCACGACGCTCAGAGATGATGAAATCAAAACGTATGCGCTGACTTTGGCGGCACCCCGAACCGAATAATATCCTCCTCCTGTCTTGATTGTTTTGCGGCTAGACTCTGGCTATGCAAAAACATTCAGAGAAAAGGCGTTCTTTTTCGAAGGTACTGGGTACTGCGCCAAACACCTGGCAAGCGAAGCGGATCTTGCGCCCTCGACCTTGGACAAGCCCTGCCATGGTCTGTCGTTGTACCGGGCGTCGTCTCAGCGCTTTCGCTTCCGTCAGAAGGTCAACAAATGTTTTATTACAAACCACGTATCAACGGATGATCTATCGCCTTGAGCGCCTGCAAGACACAAACCTTGGCACTCATCTCAGGAGCAACACTCTGGTTGCAGGCTTGTGCCTGCTCCTCGCCTCCTGCCAGACACAACCTTCAAGCATTCAGACTGAGCGGCTTATCGGGCCGATTCCAGAGGCTGCAACACGAACTTTTCAGACCCAATCGGACCGCACTCGGATTGATGAATATCAAATGCCTCAAGCTCAACCTGAACAGCCCCACATCACGATTCGACTGGAACACCTTTTAGCGCGTCCCGAGGGATCCATCGATGAACAAATCTGGAACTATGAGCTCAAGCAAGCCAAGGACTGCCAATCCCCTGAACTCAAAAGAATCTGGTCGGGCTCAGAGGCGCATCATCCATCGACAGTCGTTCTGCTAACCTGCCCAAAAATGACGCTCAGTGATCACGGATACTTGCGGCTGACCAAAGCCATCGCAAGCCAGGGCACTTATCTGGTCACTATTTTGTTGAGGGTGCCCGCTTTTGAAAGCACTGAGCAGCTGACTCATCAAGAAGCGGTCATTTTCTGGGTGAGGCAACTCAAGCAGTTTAAGGTTTGCAACGCCCCGATTGAGTCACGGACCTGCCCTCAGGATTAAGCCTACCCTGGTCAACGTGAATGGCTTGCAGCGGCTTCGCCAAATCCTGAGATCATCTGATGAGGTCACATCCGAACTCGCCACATGATTGATGCCTTTCTCCGGCACTTTGCTATCCCCTGTCTGTTGTGCGGCCAATCACAACGGCAAACAGCGAGCATTTGCAGAGACTGCACCCGGGACTTGCCTTGGCTACCCAGGAGCTGTCCAAATTGCGCCATCCCCTGGCCCCTGCATCCAAGGACATCCTGCAGCGCTGGCAATCTTGCTTTCGACGATTGTAGCGCTGCCTTTGCCTACGAGTTCCCTGTCCAGCCGCTGATCATTAGATTTAAAGACTTTGAGCAGCTTCACCTCGGCCGCGCACTATCCTTGCTGCTTACTCAAGGCCCCTTAAAATCAAGGATAAGGCCCGATCGTCTTATCCCCGTTCCTTCGCATAGGCGCCGCTTGCGAAAGCGTGGATTCAACCCAGCGGAGCTCATCGCCAAGGATGTATCTGAGCAATTGGCAATCCCGATATCCCTTCACGCCATCCAAAAAGTCACCGAAACGCCTCCTCAAAAACACCAGAGTCGAGCCGACCGCCTGAGTAGCCCAACCAACCCTTTTGCCCTGCAACAATCGGTTCAAGGAGAGCACATCGCGGTCGTTGACGATGTCGTTACATCTATGGCGACCGCCCATCAAGTCAGCGAAGTTCTCAGGTTTGGGGGTGCGCAACGCATTTCAATCTGGTCAATCGCAAGAACACTCCCTGTTAAAAGGAGCAGCAGACCACCGACCGGCGACCAACGGATGATTCAATGGCGCGGCCTGTGATAGAGTCTCGCTACAATTGATTGGGGTTTATTCATGAACTGGCAGCAAATCGATTTTAAGACATCGTTTCTTTCGGATACCGTGGCGCCCGAGGATGCCAAGAACCCTCACTACATCGTTGTCTCTGATGGGGAAATATTAGGGTTGTCCGCACATGAACATTGGCAACCCCTCAACGAGGATGAGCTTCGCTGGTCCATGCTCGAAGCGCAATCCTCGCATTTCTTGGGATCCATTGCGGGCGTTCCGCTTTTCGCGGTCGAGGTTAATGGCGAGGCCGAAGAACCGGAGGGTTATTACTTTGAGACGTTATGGAGTTTTCTGAGTAGCGTTGACCCTGATCTCTTCTATCTCATCGGCCGTGCTAAACAGATCGTAGAGTGGTTTCAGACCCATCGTTATTGCGGCCAATGTGGCGGCGAGACGACCTCCGAGAGCACTGACCGATCACGTAAATGCGTGGACTGTGGTTTGATGTTCTATCCTCGACTGTCACCTTCGATTATCGTTTGCATAAACAAAGGTCAGGATATTTTACTTGCGAAAAATATTAATGCTCGAGCAAACTTCTACAGCGTCCTCGCCGGCTTTGTTGAGCCTGGAGAGTCCATTGAAGAGACCGTACGACGGGAAGTGTTTGAAGAGGTTGGCATTAAAGTTAAGAACATTGCCTACTTTGGCAGTCAATCATGGCCTTTTCCAAATTCATTGATGCTTGGCTTTCATGCTGAATACGACAGCGGCGAGATCAACATCCAAGAAGACGAACTTAGCGACGCGCAGTGGTTTCCATATGATGCCTTGCCAAATCCTCCAGCGATGATTTCGATTTCAGGCTGGTTAATACAAGATTTCATTCAGCGAGCCGAGGCAGGATTGGTTTGACCGTGCGAGCCCTCACGCTCTTGCTACTTGCTTCACTTACAGCCAGCACCGTGTACTCAAGTCACGTTCAGGCAAAAAAGGAGCAGGCCACCATCGCTGTTGCCGCTAACTTTAAACTCACCCTAGAGGGCTTAATTCTCGATTTCCAAGCTGATGCACCCAACTTCTCCTTTCAGCTGGTTAGCGGTTCAACTGGAATGCTATTTGCCCAGATACGCAATGGCGCGCCTTATGACCTGTTTTTTGCCGCCGACGCTGAACGGCCGGAACAACTTGAGCGAGATGGCGTGGCCCGGGCCGGCACTGTTGCGACCTACGCGGTTGGTCAAATTGCGATCTGGGTCCCCAATCGTACTCAACCCTGGCAAGATTTCTTTAGGGAGCACCGAGGATCCCTGGCGATTGCAAACCCCGCGCTAGCACCTTATGGCCTCGCTGCAATGCATCTCCTAGAGACAGGACTATTTGACAATGAGCCGAAGCTCATTCAAGGCACCAACGTTCACCAGGCTTTTCAATTTGTCGACACCGGCAACGCGCAAGCTGCCATCACCTCCCTGGCCCAGTTGATTCAAGCAGGCGCAACTCAGAGTGATTTCTACCTGCCCGCTCTCAACGATTATCCTCAGATCATTCAGAAGCGGGTCTTACTTTCAGAGAACACCGCAGCCGAGGCACTCCTGATTTACCTCGGCAGCGCTCGCGCCCAGCGCCTCATCGAATCTGCCGGTTACAAAACAGCATCATCCCTCGAGCAGCCATCCTGATGGAATCCGATCTCATCACCCTCGGCACATCGCTGAAACTTGCTTTTTTCACCACCATGATCTTGACGCTGCTGGGTACGCCAATCGCCTGGTGGTTAGCGCGCAGCCAATCCCTATTCGCAGGACTTTGCATTCCTCTGCTTGCCCTGCCCTTGGTTCTTCCACCTACTGTCATTGGTTTCTATCTTTTATTGGCATTCTCACCCAATCATTTATTTGGCGCGACCTGGCTTGATTGGTTCGGCTCATCACTCGCCTTTAGCTTTGAGGGTTTATTACTCGGGTCAATCATCTATTCGCTACCCTTTTTCATGCAACCCATGATCATTGCCTTTCGAGAACTGCCAGAAGATCTGTTTAAAGCCGCCGCTTCTTTGGGCGCAAATGCCATCGACCGATTCACCACCCTGGTGTTACCGCTCTCTAAGCACGGTTTTTTGATCGCCTGCACCCTGACTTTTGCACACACCTTAGGAGAATTTGGGATCGTTTTAATGATAGGCGGTAACCTCGAAGGAGAGACACGCGTACTTTCAATTGCGCTCTTTGATTACGTTGAGACATTAAATTATGAACGGGCACACCTACTCGCGGCGGGCTTGGTTGGATTTTCACTGATCACCCTAACCCTTGTGCAATGGGCAACCCATAGAGGATATCGAGCCTCGAGCTTGAGCACTCGATGAGCTTAATCCGCGCACAGTTTTTGATTCAAGGTCTTGGGCAGGTTCGACTTGAGACAGAATTTGAAATGGCCGACCAGGGTGTCACCGCGCTTTTTGGCCCATCCGGGGCAGGCAAATCAACTTTGCTACAAGCCCTAGCGGGACTTATCCCACCCGTGGAATCTGCTGGAACTCATATCGCAACGTCCTACGGTGTCTGGCAAGACCCCACACAATTTATAAAACCCGAGCGCCGGGGGATCGGCATGGTCTTTCAGAAACAGTTGCTGTTTCCTCATCTGACTGTTGCAGAAAATATCCAATACGCCCGAAATCGCCGGCATGATGGCCCAAGGTTTGATGACTCCACCCTGATCGAAATCTTTGAACTTTCGCATTTGATGGACCGTAGCCCCGATCAGCTGTCAGGCGGGGAGGCACAGCGGGTCGCCCTCGCTCGAACACTGGCTAATGCACCCAAACTGCTTTTGCTCGATGAGCCTCTGGCAGCTGTCGACCGAGGCACTCGTGCCAACATCCTCAACGCGCTCACACAAATCAAATCTGAATATGCACTACCCATGCTCTATGTCAGCCACCAATGGGATGAAGTCATCCAATTAGCAGATCATATTCAGATCATCGAAAATGGTCGCATCAAACGATCGGAGACATTAACAACCCTCAGCGCAGACTTCGATTTCGTCGCTCAGCAGGAAGAATCAGCGGGAGCAGTTCTGATGACCCAGGTTGTCAAACACCACCCTGAAGATGCGCTCACAGAAGTTGAACTGGGTCGCCAAACCGTGCTGATCCCATTACTCGATATGCCGACTGGGGCGACGGTAAGGCTGCTCGTTCACCGTCAGGATGTGAGTCTGGTGAAGACGCCTGTACTGCACTCAAGCATTCTCAACACCTTGGCCTGTGAAGTCGCTGAACTGCATGTTGAACAAGGTGCCTGTTTGCTATTGCTGCGATGTGAAAAGCAGTATTTCACCGCCAAAATTACGGCCCGCTCTCAGCGAATACTGGGCTTAAAGCCAGACCAGACTATTTATGCGCAAATCAAGGCCACGGCCCTGGCGCCACTGGTAAGACACCATGGATGATTTTTCCAACTTGTCTCCCGATCGCATTCTCGATGCCATCGAGCACCTTGGCTTTCGTTGCGATGCCCGGATTCTTGAACTCAATAGCTATGAAAACCGTGTCTTTCAAATTGGCATCGAGGATGCATTACCCCTGATCGCAAAGTTCTATCGTCCCAATCGCTGGACAAGGGACATGATTGAAGAGGAACACCTTTTTTCTGCAGAGCTATTTGATCATGGGGTCTCGGTCGTGCCCCCCGTCCGTCAAGACAACGAGTCACTCTTTGAATATGAGGACCTTCGATACGCCATATTCTCTCGACGGGGCGGCAGAGCGCCCGCTGTGGATAGTTTAGAATGCCTCGAATCAATGGGACGCCATATCGCATTGATTCACAACGTTGGCGGCATCAAAGGTTTCGATTATCGTCCTGAAATCAGCACTGCTGAATTTGGCGTCACCGCGCGCAATGACATTCTTAATCTTAGTTTTCTGCCGGAAACACTTAGACCTGCCTATGAGTCCGTCAGTGCGGAGGCCCTCAGGATTAGCGAGATTCAGTTTTCTCAATGCCAATACCAATCGATTCGGCTTCACGGGGATTGCCATATGGGCAATGTGCTGTGGCGAGACGATACGCCACATTTTGTCGATTTTGATGATTCACGCTCTGGCCCGGCGATACAAGATCTGTGGATGCTGCTCTCGGGAGACCGACCCTCCCAGCTGTCACAATTGCGCGCCATTATGGAAGGCTACAATGACTTCCGAACCTTCGATCCGGCAGAACTCAGACTCATCGAACCGTTGCGGACATTACGGCTCATGCACCAATCCGCATGGATCGCTCGACGCTGGTTGGAACCGGCTTTTCAAAGGGCATTTCCCTTCTTTGAATCAGAGCGGTATTGGTCGAACCACATTTTGGCGCTCCGGGAGCAATGTGGTGCGCTGACTGAGGAACCCCTTAATTTATGGGGTTATTCCGCTTAAAAGAGCGCAGTGCGGGATTAGCGTAGATCTCCAGCCAATAAGATTGATCCTCAGCCGGGCACTGGGTGAGACGTTGCTCGAATTTTTTAGCCAGATCTGCAGACACTTCCGCAGCCACGCCGGCGCAAAGATCCGGTTGGAGCTTTTGCGCAGCCCAATGATTGATCGGATAGAGCACCGTTTGAGACAAAATTTGCGCATCGACCGCTTTGGCGATCGATTCTAAATTTTGGAACTCACCCTCAAGCGGCTGCCCTAGCTTTAAAGCGACCCGTCCTTTGTGTCCGCTAAGTCCGAGCGCAAGACTGCGTAAATCTTCGCCAGCCGTTTTCTCATAGCCACCTGTCTCTTGGATGCAGCGAAGTTCTAGTGCCTTATGAACATCAAGGGGATCGAATTCATAGGAAAGGCACATTGGGATAATTTTCAATGCTTTAACCTTGTCGGGGAGTGGCATTTTTCGGTCGCTGAGTTGCAACATCTTCAAAACCGATTCGTCGGTCTGATCTATCGCATTCTTGGCTCGACCCTCGCTTTGGGCCAACCAGACCGAAGCCCCCTCCGTTATTTGGCTTTGAATAAACGACGAGCTGGCCACCAGGTCTCGATAGACTTCCCGGGGGTTTTCCCCGGTCCGGTTTATAAAAAAACTCTTGTTCAACCGCATCAAATCAGTGGCAAAGCGTTGCTCTACAAGGTTATCACCCACGGCAATAAAGACGGTGGGAAGGCCCGCACGGTGCAAGGCCAAATTCAGCAGCATAGAGTCCCCCGCGATATCGCGATGGTTGCTCAAAAACAAATAACCGCAACTCGGGTCTAACTGATCTATTCCTGACACATCAAAATCGTCGATGGTCTTCCTGACCAAATCTTCGACAAACCCTCTGACGATCGATTGAAACCCAGCAATGGAGTTCGCAGGTTTCATCTGTCGGCGGAGCTGCCAGCGAATCACCGACGTCACCAGTGCAGGCCAAACCAGCATTAGCCTCGGCATTGCCCATTGTCCCATTAGTTTCAGCAACGCGGGGTCAGAGACCAAACCCTCCAGGACCTCGGAGACTTGATCATCTCGATATGGCAAATTGGAATCCGTTAGTTGCGCCATGGATTAGGACTCAGTTATGTTTGACCGCTGGCATCAGCGACCTTTTTAATATGACCGTGCTTCGACATGCAGAGACAAAGGATCTCCCTTGGCTGAACGATCTCTACAACCATTATATTCTAAAATCGACAGCGACATTCGACCTCTCCCCGCACACCGTACAGCAACGCTTAAGCTGGCTTGAGCAATTTGCGCCACACACCCCTCATCAACTTTGGATTTTGGAGGATGATGAAGAAAAAATTGGTTATGCCTCGAGTCAGCCTTTTCGTGCAAAAGCAGGTTATCAACACACTGTTGAAACGAGTATTTACCTGACGCCCCATCGGTATGGTCAAGGTTTCGGGAAAATCCTTTACGAGCGGTTGTTCTTGGAATTAGATAAAACGGAGGCCTGCGCAGCGATCGCAATGATTACCCTCCCCAACCCAGCCAGCATTCAACTTCACGCGGGTCAGGGCTTTAGACTCACTGGCAATTTGGTAGACGTGGGTCGAAAATTTGATCAAACGCTCAGCGTCTGTCTCATGCAGAGATCCAAGGCTCTATAATCAACCAGAGGCCAACTGCCTGAAGGATCAGAAAAACCAGTCTTCGAACAAAAATATCAGAAATGCGCGCGAGGGTCGGTTGCATCACCACGCTCACGATGATGACCACAGGTAGGGCCAAGGCAGTTTTGAGCACCACCGCTTCGGTAAAATGATCAAAGTAAGCGCCAATCACCGCACGACTGAAAGTAGAAACAAAAAATACTGCAAGCAATGTCAGCCGAATGACGGCTACTGCCACCGGTTGCCGATACAGAAAAAAAGCGATCGGTGCCCCTGCGGCACTATAAATTCCGCCGAAGAAGCCGCCTAGGAATCCCACCGCCAGCGCTGAGCCATTTGACGAACGCTCAGACCATGGCTCAGGCGAGAGCATCATCACAACGCCAGCGACAATCACCATGACACCAAGCACGATTTTCAGAGCACTTTCCAAAACGGCAGAGAATGCATCGAGCAGCAAGAACCCCATAATTAGACTGGGAACGAGACCGAGCACGACCCACCCAAAAAGCCTTGGGTCAAAACGCTGGGGCGTTGATTGGAGCACTAAAACAGTATTGACCATCGATAAAATAGAAATGATCGCCGCCGACTCAAGAATAGGCAGCAATCCCAGCGCCGTTGTGAGGGCAACAATGATCAATCCCATCGCAAACCCTGTAACCGTTTGAATGACCGCGGCCATTGCAACGATAAAAAGAAAAACGCCTATCCCGCCTAATTCCATCCTGAATTTTCCGTTAAACTACGACTACTTTTGTTATCAGTCATCAAAATGGACCTAGCACTTTCCCAACGCACCGTTTTTATCAGCGGCAGTCATCGCGGGACCGGACTCGTGATTGCCGAGCGCTTTTTACAGGAGGGCGCTCGCGTGATTGTACACGCCCCAGAACCTGCGATGTTAGCGGACCTCGACCCGCGATTTGACCTTCGAGTGACTGGGCCCTTATGGAATGATGAGGGCGCTCACTCAGTGATCGAGGCCGTCAAAGCACTCACCCCTGAGCTAGATGTACTCGTGAACAATTATGGGACAGCAGCGAAGGGCGAATGGCTTGATACAACCAGCGATCAGTGGCGAGACATGTACGAGCATAACGTCCTGAGCGTCAGTCGTCTTACCCAAGGCCTGCTTCCAAAGCTTAAAGCTTCGAATCAAGCCAGGGTCATTAATCTTGGAACGATTGGCTCAACCCGACCAAATGCGACCATGCCGCATTACTACGCATCAAAGGGTGCCCTGGCAAATTTAACAGCTGGCCTTGCCAAAGCGCTCGCGGGGGATGGCGTGACCGTTAACCTCGTCTCCCCTGGACTTATCAGGACACCCGAGGTCGAGGCCGCCTATCTTAAGATCGCGCAGAAACGCGGCTGGGGAGATACTTTTGAAGCCGCAGAAGCATCAATTGCGGAGCACTATTTTGAAAACCCCTTGGGCCGAATTGCTACTCGAGAGGAGGTTGCCGACCTTGTTGTCTTTTTAGCCTCGGCGCGTGCCAGCTTTATTAACGGACAAAACATTGCCGTCGATGGTGGTGCTCTTGGCATTGTCTAAGGATTAGATCGATTATGTTATGGACTAAGGTTTTTCATTTGTTATTCGTGATCGCTTGGATGGCCGGCGCTTTCTATCTTCCCAGAATACTCGTGCACTACGTCGAGGGCCAAGCCAATGGAGAGGACACTCGGCGGCTCGTTATCATGGCTCAGAAACTTTCAAAGTTTTCCTCGGTGATGATGATTCTTGCGATCGCACCTGGCCTAATGCTTTGGCTTTACTATGGCTTTCGCGGATCTTGGTTGGTCTGGAAGCTCGGACTCGTAGCGGGCCTCATCGTGTATCAACTCCAGTCTTTAAGGTACGTTCAACAAATGACCCGCGGAGAGGTCATTCGAACATCACTCTTTTTCAGGGTCTACAATGAAGCGGCGCTCCTGCTGTTAGTTCCTATTCTGATTTTGGTGGTGGTTAAGCCATTTTGAGCGGATTGTGCTGCAAACCCCTTGTGTTTTTTGGAGTTTGTTTGAAGGCTCCAGCGTTCAAGCCCGTCGAAGAGTAACGCCGCCATTTCTGATATCCTTTAACCACTGTTTCTGACAACCGTAAGCGCGATGCCACTCAAAAATACACCCGCTTACAACCTGTTTATGACTTGCTTGCGAAATAGGCTGTCCCGTGATTGATCGACAACTTTTCAACATTACCGAATCAGCGCTTTCTGGCAGTGGCAATCGCGTTTTCAAAACGTCTCTGGATGACTGGGAATCACCCTGTGAATATTTACGCGATACCCGCAGCAGTTTTTGGAGGCCCATTCCTCAAGCACCCAAAATGTCCTTCGAGGGTTTCGAGCGCGCCATAGAAATGCCTATACATGAAGCCATTAAAGAATTTTACTGTAGCTTTTGGTCGGGCACTCTGCCTGGCATCTACGCCGGTAGACCGATTTCGCTGATTCAAATTTGGAATCAAGACGACTTTGACCGACTCATCTCAAATCTCGTCGGCCATTATCTCGCACAGAAACGCGCCAATATTCCATTTTCTGTTTTTATCGGCACGCCAGATGACGATGATGAACTCAGCTTAAGTCTTGATAATCAAAGCGGCAAAATATTTTTAGAACGCCCGGGCCAGGGGCTTGTTGAACAGATTGCGCCGTCCTTAACAAACTTTTTAGAGCAATTTTCACTACAAGCGCATCGGCTCGACCCAATGGAGCTTCCCGCAAATGTCTGAGACTTTAACCCTAACACCCATTAAGCACGCGACGGGTCAGATCGTATTGCCAGGATCGAAGAGCTTAACCAACCGCATATTGCTCTTGGCCGCCATCGCAGAGGGCAATACTGATATCAGCAATCTACTGATCAGCGAAGACACCCAACATATGGTTCAGGCGCTGCGGCAATTGGGCGTATCAATAAACCTCGATGAGCGCGCCGCGCACGCCCGAGTACAAGGCTTGGGCCATTTGTTCCCACCGTCGACGGAGGTGCGATCGCTATCGCTCGGCAATGCGGGCACCGCCATTCGACCGCTCACCGCCATGCTTTCAATGGCTCAAGGCACTTTTCTCGTTGATGGGGACGCCTACATGCGAGAAAGGCCGATTGCGCATCTGATCGAAGCCCTGCAGCAAATCGGCGCTGACATTCACTATCTTGATCAACCAGGCTATCCACCGTTCAAAATTAACAATGCTGATATTCTGGGTGGCAAGGTCCAACTTGATGGTCGATTATCCAGTCAGTATTTGACCGCCTTGTTAATGAGCCTGCCACTGGCTCCGCAAGACAGTCAGATCGACATCATCGGCGACCTTGTTTCAAAACCCTATATCGACATCACCAGAGCGGTGATGCAACGTTTCGGCGTTGAGACCCATCATGATCAGTATCGATCTTTTCACATACCCGGCGACCAAACTTACAAAAGCCCAGGAAAAATGCTGGTCGAGGGTGACGCAAGCACAGCCAGTTACTTTCTCGCAGCCGGCGCAATTCGAGGAGAGGTCACGGTGCACGGCATCGGTCAAAATTCACTGCAAGGGGACGTAGATTTCGTTAACGTCCTCGCACAAATGGGCGCAAGGATTGAAATTCTCGATAGTTCGGTCCACGTTGCCTCAACCGGTCACCTCAAAGGCATTGATATCGATCTCAACCATATTCCGGATGCTGCAATGACGGTCGCGGTTGTCGCCCTTTTTGCAAAGGGCCGGACAACGATCCGAAATATCTATAATTGGCGCATCAAAGAAACCGATCGGATGTCTGCCATGGCAGCTGAACTCCAGAAAGTCGGCGCCGACGTCACCGTCGGAGAAGACAGCATCTCCATCCTACCCCCCGATAAATTACAGCCGGCTGAGATCGAGACCTATGGAGATCACCGTATGGCCATGTGCTTTTCGCTCATTGCGATGAGTAACAGTTCAGTGACGATTAAGGCACCTGAAGTAACCGCTAAAACTTTTCCCGATTATTTCACTGTTTTCGATTCGATCTGCCATCGTTAAGCATCATCAGATCGCCGATCAACAGCGCTGTCTGGAGATGGCGAGCGTCTAAACTACAAGCGATCATCCCAACAAATGAGAGACCGCATCACGTTCCTCTTGAAGCTCCTGCTCGGTTAGCGTCATACGAGATCGTGAAAACTCATTGATTTCGAGTCCCTGAACAATCCGCCAGGCGCCTTCCTCACACTGGCACGGGAAACTATAAATTAAGCCCGGCTCGATTTCGTAACTTCCGTCTGAATAGACACCCATCGAGACGATCTCCCCTTGACTCCCTAGAGACCAATCGCGCATGTGCTCGATCGCCGCATTGGCCGCACTGGCAGCACTGGATAACCCTCTCGCTTCGATGATTGCAGCGCCTCTCTGCTGAACCGTAGGAATAAAGGCGTCAGCGATCCACGCCGAATCAACTAAATCAGGGGCCGCTTTGCCGGCGACCGTTGCATGGAAAATATCTGGGTACTGGGTCGCAGAGTGGTTGCCCCAAATCGCCAAACCCTTTACATCATTGACATGAAAACCCGTTTTTTGAGCCAATTGGGTTGAGGCCCGATTGTGATCAAGGCGCGTCATCGCAGTAAATTGCGTCGGGTCTAGCCCCGGTGCGTTACGCTGGGCGATCAGACAATTGGTGTTGGCCGGATTACCCACGACCAAAACCTTTACATCGCGGTCTGCTTTCGCATCAAGCGCTTTGCCTTGAACGGAAAAAATTTGCGCATTGGCTTCGAGCAAGTCTTTCCGCTCCATACCAGGACCACGAGGCCTTGAGCCCACCAACAAAGCGTAAGCGACGCCATTGAAGGCTTCCTCTGGATCGTCTGTGGCCAAAATACTTTCAAGCAAAGGGAACGCGCAATCTTCGAGCTCCATAACCACGCCCCCCAAGGCACCCATCGCTGGTGGTATCTCCAACAACTGCAGTATCACTGGTTGATCAGCGCCCAACATCTGGCCCGAAGCAATGCGGAACAATAGCGAATAACTGATCTGTCCAGCTGCACCAGTAACGGCGACTTTAACGGCGGGTTTCATTTTAGAGCGACTCCTCAGACATTAATTGATAGTGGCGGCCTGCGCCTGGGCGGGCAGTATAACACCCTTTTTTTGACCAAAAGCGGGTCGAATGTTCATCTGGACCCAAGCATTGGGAATCAGGTTCTATCCGACAGGGCCAAAATTCCGACTGCGGCGAACATTCAGGAAATCTCCATTCTTCCGGTCCGGCAATAAATTCTAATTAAAACAATTATTTATAGACTTTTTAACACGCTCAAAGGCCCCAAGAAGGTTGACTTTGCACACCGCTTTGCTATTGTTTGCGGTCCTCTGGGACTGGCCACCAAAATCATTAAGTTCGGTGACCATCCCTCGGAAAAGCGCGGGGCATTACACTCAGCACCGCACTCAGGTTTCGTGTGTGTTAGGTTCAAAAGACCCAAGGCACAACGATCGGTTGCTGATTCAAATACGATCCGGCTTTTCGCCCAATGCGGTTGCGAACCTGCTGAGTATCTCATGAAGCCCGTGTCTTCTGTCACAGCTTTCGCTTCGGCTATGTCCGAGAGCCAATCAGTGACTCAACGCGTAACAGATTTTAAAAAGACCTACCGCCCCAGCGGGTGAGATTTTGGATATTAAAATGAGTAACAGACTCGACGGAAGAATAGGGTTACCCGCCCAAAGCGGTCTTTACGACCCCAATCAAGAGCACGACGCTTGCGGCGTTGGTTTCGTGGCACACATTAAAGGGGTCGCCAGTCATGGCATCATGACTGATGCCTATCAGGTCAACAGCCGCATGGATCATAGAGGTGGCTGCGGCTTTGAGGAAAACACCGGGGACGGCGCAGGCATCTTAACGGCGATTCCAGATGCTTTTTTTCGCAAAATTGCTGCAGAGCACGGATTTGAGCTCCCTGCGCTCGGTCTATACTCAGTCGGCAACCTCTTTTTGCCCACTGACGGTGATTTGAGGGAAGCTTGTCAATCTCAAATAGAGTCTATTATCGCAGAGGAAGGCCTCGCCTTTTTGGCTTGGCGAGACGTCCCCATCGCCCCAGAAGACGCCGATATTGGCCCTGCGGCGCAAGCGGCCATGCCCCACATCGTCCAGCTTTTTGTTGGGCAGTCTGGCGCCTCTGCTCATCCAGATTCGGAAGCTGCCTTCTCCAGATCACTGTACATTGTGCGCAAGCGATTCTCTGCGGCACTACAACCGACCCTCGCACCTGGCCAGCTGGTTTATGCTTGCAGCCTATCGCCTCGGGTCATCGTCTACAAAGGCATGTTAACGCCCGCGCAGCTCTTTCCCTTCTATCCGGACTTGCTGAACCCAAGTTATGAGACGCACCTGGCAATGGTGCACTCTAGATTCAGCACCAACACCTTCCCTTCTTGGGATCGCGCGCAACCAAACCGCTATATGAGTCACAACGGTGAAATTAACACGTTGCGGGGCAACAAAAACTGGATGACTGCTCGCCAAGGCACAGTATCCTCAGCCCTTTTTGGCGATGACATCAAAAAGTTGTTTCCGCTGGTCGAGCCTGATTGCTCAGATTCCGGTACTTTCGACAACGCCCTCGAATTCCTGCTCATGACCGGAAGATCCTTACAAGAATCCGTCATGATGATGATTCCAGAAGCTTGGCAAGCCGATGTCAACATGGATCCAAAAAAACGCGCTTTTTACGAGTATCACTCGGCGCTCATGGAACCTTGGGACGGGCCAGCCTCCATTGTTTTCACCGATGGTCATGCCATTGGCGCTGTTTTAGACCGAAATGGATTACGCCCATCCCGTTACTACGTGACCACTGATGATCGCGTCATCATGGCCTCAGAGGTGGGCGTGCTTCCGGTTGATTCTAAAGATGTCGTGCTCAAGGGTAGGCTACAACCAGGAAAAATGTTCCTTCTTGACTTCGATGCTGGGCAACTCGTAGCGGATGACGCCGTGAAGTCAGAATATTCGGCGATGAGACCCTATCAAGATTGGCTGTCCGAGCAAAAGCTGACGCTTTCTGACTTTAACGATGCGCCTTCAGACGCGCCTTTTGCTGGGGATTCGCTTCTGCAGCGGATGCGCGCTTTTGGGTACACGACAGAAACGATGCAGTTCATGCTCAGGCCAATGATCACCGATTTAAGAGATCCTTTGGGTTCGATGGGCAACGATTCTGCGCTCGCTTGCCTTTCTGATAAATCGCGAATGGTTTACGACTACTTTAAGCAGCTTTTTGCACAGGTCACGAACCCTGCGATCGACTCGATACGAGAAGAAGTGGTGATGTCCTTGGGCTGCTTTGTTGGACCCGAGGGCAATCTGGTCGACAGCACCGAAGCTCAAGCCAAACGTCTACACTTAGCACATCCGATTCTCTCAACCGCGGAAATGGCCAAACTTAAAAACTTGGATCAGCATGGTTGGCGGGCTCGCATGATCGATATAACTTTTGATCATAGCGCAGGCGCGTCCGGGATGACGACGACGCTTGATCGGATATGTGAAGAGGCTAGCACTGCCATCAAAGACGGTTTCTCACTGATTATCCTCTCTGATCGCGCCGTATCGAGTCAGCGTATGGCGGTCAGTGCTCTGGCAGCCTGTGGCGCCGTTCATCACCACTTAATCTCGACCCACGAGAGAACACGCATCGGACTTCTGCTTGAAACCGCCGAAGCTCGAGAGGTCCATCATTTTTGCCTGCTGACGGGCTATGGTGCCGATGGCATTAATCCCTATCTTGCCCTCGACGCGCTCTGGCAGGCACGGGAGGACCAACTGCTCAATCAGGATGATATACCGGACCCAGCCGTTTTAACCGATAAGTACCGAAAAGCCGTCGGCAAAGGCATGCTGAAGGTCATGGGCAAAATGGGCATCTCAACACTGCAGTCGTACAAAGGAGCACAGATTTTTGAAGCCATTGGTCTCGCCGATGACATCATCGAGCGATGCTTTAGAGGAACCACCAGTCGTGTTAGCGGCATCAATTTCGAGACGTTTTTCACCGAGTCCCTGCAAAGGCACCGCTTGGGTTATCCCGAGCGCACGGCGGACAACGTAAGACAGCTACCCAACCCAGGGGATATTCACTGGCGCAGCGGTGGTGATGCGCACATGTGGGACCCGATTAGTATTTCCAACCTTCAAGTTGCAGCAAAGACCAATAGTCGCGATGCCTACGAAGCCTTTGCGCAACACGCCAACAACGTGGCGACTCGCCAAGCAACTCTTCGAGGTCTGCTCGCGCTTAAAACAGGCGTTTTTACGCCTGTTCCGCTTGAGGAGGTCGAGCCGGCGGCTGAGATTGTTAAACGCTTTTGCACCGGCGCGATGAGCTTGGGCTCGATTTCGACTGAGAGTCACGAAGCCTTGGCCATCGCGATGAACCGCATCGGCGGAAAATCGAACACTGGGGAAGGCGGCGAAGATCCAATCCGTTTTGAACCAATGGTTGACGGAGACTCTAAACGATCAGCGATCAAGCAAGTCGCCTCGGGTCGATTTGGTGTCACGACCTGGTACTTGGCCAATGCCGACGAAATTCAGATTAAGATCGTTCAAGGCGCGAAACCCGGCGAAGGCGGCGAGTTACCCGGCGGTAAAGTCGACGATTACATCGCAAAGATCCGGCATTCAACACCCGGGGTAGGCCTCATCAGTCCACCACCTCATCACGACATCTATTCGATTGAGGATATGGCGCAACTCATCCACGATCTGAAAAACGCCAACCCCAGTGCTCGTATCAGCGTCAAGTTAGGCTCGGAGATTGGCGTTGGCACCATTGCAGCCGGTGTTACTAAGGCAAAGGCTGATCATTTGGTGATTGCCGGTCATGATGGCGGTACCGGCGCATCTCCGCTGACCTCGATCAAGCATGCCGGCATGCCCTGGGAGCTCGGTCTCGCAGAGACCCACCAAACCCTTGTCATGAATAACTTAAGATCACGCGTTGTGCTTCAGACCGATGGTCAGATCAAAACAGGTAGAGATGTTGTGATCGCAGCATTGCTGGGTGCAGAGGAATTCGGTTTTGCGACCGCACCTCTGGTCACAATGGGCTGTATCATGATGCGCAAATGTCATCTCAATACCTGTCCAGTGGGTATCGCGACCCAAGATCCCGTACTCAGAGAAAAATTTTCCGGCAAGCCAGAAAGCGTCGTTAACTACTTTTTTATGTTGGCTGAAGAGGTCCGCCAGTTGATGAGCGAACTGGGTTTCAGGACGCTTCACGAGATGGTTGGGCAAACACAGTGCCTCGATACCGCAACGGCAGTTGCGCATTGGAAGTCGAAGGGACTGGACCTGTCAGGAATTTTGCAAAAAGCGCCCATCATCTACGAGGGCACTGAAATCTATTGCACACAGACTCAAGACCACGGTCTGGACAAGGCCCTTGATCGTGAGTTGATTGCTTTGGCCCGACCCGCTTTAGAATCTGGCGAGAAAGTGCGGATCGAGCGCGAGGTTTTAAATATCAATCGGGTCGTTGGCACGATGCTGTCTCACGAGGTCGCTAAAGCCACTCGAGGAGAAATGCTGGCTGACGATTCTATTCACCTGAAATTGAAAGGTTCGGCCGGCCAAAGCGTTGGCGCCTGGCTTGCCCAAGGCATCACACTTGAAATTGAAGGTGATGCCAATGACTTCGTTGGAAAAGGTCTTTCCGGGGGGAAACTTATCCTTTACCCACCTAGAGATAGCACCTTCGCCGCAGAGGCCAATATATTGCTAGGCAACGTTGTTCTCTACGGCGCGACTTCTGGTGAAGCTTATTTTAGGGGCATTGCAGCAGAACGGTTTTGTGTCCGAAACAGTGGCGCACAGGCCGTTGTTGAAGGCGTTGGAGACCATGGCTGCGAATACATGACTGGAGGCGTAGTGGTGATTCTAGGGCCGACAGGCCGCAATTTTGGTGCTGGAATGAGCGGCGGCGTCGCCTACGTTTTAGATCGCAAGGGCGACTTTCACAAGCAGTGCAATATGGAGACCTTCGAACTTGAAACGCTCTCCGATGCCAACGAGGCTGAGCTCAAATCACTGATTGAAAAACACCATCACTACACAGGATCGGCTGTTGCTGAGGGCTTACTCAAGGACTGGGAACAGGAAAAAGCCGCTTTCATTAAAGTGATGCCCAGCGATTACAAGCGCGTACTCGAAGCACAGCAGCGCCAGCAAAAAACCGGAACAGCGTAGAGGTTTACGATTATGGGAAAAGCCACAGGATTTAAAGAATTTGAGCGTCAAACAGTGCCTTACCGTGATGCCAGTGAGCGCATGCTGGACTTCAAAGAAATCTACACAGCGCCAGATGAGGCTCACCTTGCCACTCAAGGTGCCCGCTGTATGGACTGCGGCGTGCCTTTTTGCCAAAGCAACAACGGCTGCCCAATCTCTAATCTAATACCCGAATGGAATGACCTTGTTTACAAGCATCAGTGGCGCGACGCGCTAGATCGACTTCACAAGACCAATAATTTTCCAGAATTTACGGGGCGAGTCTGTCCTGCACCTTGTGAAGGTGCGTGCGTTCTAGGAATCACCAATCCAGCCGTTACCATCAAAAATATCGAAGCGGCCATCATAGACCGAGGCTTCGAGGAGGGCTGGGTTGTACCGGAACCGCCAAACCAAAGAACGGGTAAAACCATTGCTGTCGTAGGTTCTGGGCCTTGCGGTTTATCGGCGGCGGCCCAACTGAACAAAGCGGGCCACTCCGTGACGGTGTTTGAGCGCGAAGATCGCATTGGCGGCCTGCTCATGTACGGCATCCCCAACATGAAGCTAGAGAAAAACCTCATTGAGCGCAGGGTAGATTTACTTCGAAAAGAGGGGATCGAGTTTTTAGTGAATCAAGATGTTGGAAAAACCGTTGACCCAACACGATTAATTCAAGACTTTGATGCTGTTCTTCTGGCCACAGGCGCAACCGTCGCTCGCGATCTCCCAATCCCTGGACGAGAGGGGCCAGGGGTTCACCTCGCCATGGAATTCTTAACTGCCAATACAAAAAGTTTACTCGATTCCAATCTAGAAAACGGGCACTTCATTTCTGCGAAGGATAAGAAGGTGATCGTCATTGGCGGTGGCGATACCGGGACCGATTGCATCGGAACATCGCTCAGGCACGGCTGCAAAAGCTTGGTCAACTTCGAATTATTACCACAACCACCCGAGTCACGATCAGATGACAATCCCTGGCCGCTGTGGCCGAGAATTTTCCGTGTGGATTATGGTCACGCTGAAAGCACCGACCGCTTTGGCAAAGACCCGAGAGAGTACTCCGTTCTTAGTAAATCCTTTCTGCGAGACGATGATGGCACCCTTAAAGGTGTGGTAACCATCGACGTTGATCACAACCTGAACGAGATTCCGGGTACAGAACGCACTTTTGAAGCGGACCTCGTCCTACTTTCGATGGGCTTTCTTCAACCCGAGCATTACATCAACGAATCGCTCAATCTCGATATCGATGCCAGAGGCAACTTTACGGCAGATAACGTGAATTTCAGAACCAGCGTTGCCAAGGTCTATGCGGCTGCAGACTGTCGGCGGGGACAAGACCTTGTCGTTCGCGCCATTAACGAGGGAAGAGAGGCTGCCCGGGAAATTGACAGAGATCTCATGGGGTTCTCAGAACTGCCCTAGGCTGTTGAAACACGCTGGTTCGAGCTGGTGCCGTCATTGATCAGGTCAAGTAAGCCGCTAATGTATCCCTGAGGTTGTCTTCGCCATAATCCGCTGTGATGACGGCATTCCCAAGCGACTCAAGGACGATCAAGCGCAGCCCCTCGCTCGTCGCCTTCTTGTCTCGACCCATCGCTGATCTGAATGCCACTGAGTCAAAACCTTTCTCTGGTGCTACGGGCAATCCAAAGGCCGTCAGCAACCGAGCAATACGGTCTCGAACCTGCTGGTCAATCATTCCTAATCGGCACGACAAATCAGCCGCCATAACCATACCAATGGCCACGGCCTCCCCATGAAGCACCCGCTCATAACCAGAGAGCGTCTCTATCGCATGGCCAAAGGTATGCCCGAAATTCAGCAGAGCCCTGCGGCCGCGCTCGGTTTCATCTTCGGCAACAATTTCGGCTTTAATTCGACAGCTCCATGCGATCATGACACTCAGCGCTGAGGTTTCGCGCTCCACTATTTCAGCGACGTGGTTTTCAAGCCAGACAAGGTAATCTTGATCAGCCAGCGCTGCATGCTTGACGATTTCTGCAAGCCCTGCTGCATATTCACGTGCGCTCAATGTGCGAAGCGTCGTGACATCGATCAGGACCGCATTGGGTTGATGGAAGGCACCCATCATATTCTTGCCCAAGGGATGATTGACGGCTGTTTTTCCGCCCACGGACGAATCAACCTGAGCAAGCAACGTTGTAGGTATTTGGACGACAGAAATTCCTCTCTGATAGATCGCCGCGGCAAAACCCGCGACATCACCCACAACGCCCCCGCCAACCGCCACAACGGTCGTATCACGGGTATATCCGCCTTCTAGCAAACAACCAACAATGGCCAGCACCTGATCCATCGTTTTGTGCGATTCTCCATCGGGCATCACGTAAGTACTCAACCCCCGCCCGCCGAACAAGGCCTGAATATTGACTGAGTAGAGACCGCTCACTGTTTCATTTGTGACGACAAATACCGAATCACCGATAGCGGCATCAAGCTCTGCGAAACCTCTGGCAGTCCCCTCGGAGACTAGACCCTCAACAAAATGAATCGGGTACGCTCTAGCACCCAAACCAACACGGATTGTTTTCATCACTCACTCACCCACTGCTGCTCGACCAAAGTCCGCATCAGGACTTCTAACATTTTTTTACCCGGACGATTGTCAACAGAAATCAGAACATTTGCGACTTCTCTATAAAGGGGATCTCTTTCTTGTTTCATCTGTTTCAAAAAAGTGCGGCGATCGACATTCTGCAGCAGCGGACGCTTTCGGTCGCCCTCGGTTCGCTTAAGCTGGGTTTCCAGGTCTGG
The DNA here is from genome assembly GCA_938017975.1 of uncultured Pseudomonadales bacterium. Classification (GTDB taxonomy): domain Bacteria; phylum Pseudomonadota; class Gammaproteobacteria; order Pseudomonadales; family Azotimanducaceae; genus UBA9926. The sequence goes on from CALIKQ010000006.1 coordinate 122,621, forward strand.
ATCCAAAAAGACAACCAACCCGCTCTGCTTTAAAAGCCTCCGGTTTTCAGGACGCAAGACGCAGCCGCCTCCTGTTGCCACGACAAGGCCTGCCTGGGAAGAGAGATTCTGAAGCACTGCAGTTTCTCTATCCCGAAATGCAGCCTCACCCTCAACGTCGAAAATAATTCGAACACTGACGCCACTGCGCTGCTCGATGGTTTGATCTGTATCAACAAACGAGAGACCAAGCCGCTTCGCAAGCAGCTTGCCCAGGGTTGTTTTCCCAGAGGCCATCGGCCCGACGAGGAACATACTTGAAGAACCATTGAGTTTCATTCGAGCTCACCAGAGTTATCTATCGCACACTCTGCCCTGAATCTCTGATGATTTTAGGCGTGATAAAGATGAGCAGTTCATCTTTATCATTAGTCCGAGCTGAATTGCGGAACAGACGGCCCACCAAAGGGAGGTCACCCAAAACCGGTGTCTTCAGCTGAATTAAATCAGTCCGAGTCTGATAGAGCCCGCCCAGCACCAAGGTCTCACCATCATTCACGATGACCTGGGTCTGAATGCTCTCGGTGTCGATGGCAGGGGGCCCACCAGGGGTTGGGTCGCCTCGAGAGTTATTGGTCACATCAAGCTCCAAAATAATTCGGTCATCCGGAGTGATTTGCGGTGTAACCGTCAGCCCCACCGTCGCATTGATGAACGCTGTCGCCGTTGCACCGCCACCCGTATCGGATTGATACGGAATCTGACTTCCTGAATTCACACTGGCGGTGCTCTTGTCTGAAGTGATGATCGTAGGTCTCGACACTGTTTCGCCAATTCCTTCGCTCTCAAAAAGTTGCAGCTCGAGGTCGAGCAAAAGATCGTTATTCACGAGCCCAAACGCAATCCCCCCCGTCTTTCCAGATCCGGTTCCGAGATCGACAATAAGATTCTCTGCAGGGGTAGCGCCGAGGGTTTCGATCGAGCTGCCGTACTGGATACCGTTGGGGCTGTCCCCCCAGGTAATTTCACCCGCTGTTCCCCAACGAATCCCGGCTTCTCGCTTGAAGCTATCACTCGCTTTCACGATCCTTGCTTCGATCATGACTTGCCTAACCGGTATATCGAGCTGATCCAGCAAGCTGCGCAGCTGATTAATCCGGCTTTGAGTCTCCGTCAAGATAATGGAGTTGGTCCTATCATCGACAATCACCGAACCGCGCTCTGACACAATACCGCTGGGACTGTCTTCAGAGCCCGCGCCTCCCGCACTTGAAAATAAGCCCACGATTTCTGCCGCATTGGCATATTTCACTTTAATCAATTCTGTTCTCAAGGGAGCGAGCTCGGCGATTTCCTGTTTGTTTTCTAGCGCCGCCCTCTCTTGATCAGCGAGATCAGCGGCAGGCGCGACCAAAAGCACATTCCCCTGAACACGTTTATCGAGTCCGTTCGTCCGCAAAACAATATCTAGCGCTTGATCCCAGGGCACATCCTTGAGCCTCAAAGTGATCGTGCCCGATACAGCATCGCTGGCAACTAGGTTTAGATCAGCAAAATCAGCAACAATCTGTAACACAGCCCTGATTTCAATATTTTGGAAATTCAGCGATAACTTATCCCCTTCATACAGCAAGGTTCCATCGCCAGCGGTTGCAGGGCCTCTCCCTGCCACAATTGGTTTAACCTCGAGAATAAACCGATCATCAGCTTGATACGCCAAGTAGTCAAAAGCGCCTGTTGGCTGCACCTCAATCACCGTTGAAGCGCCTAGCTCGAAGACATCGATGAGCGAAACCGGCGTCGCAAAATCTGTTACATCAAGCTGCTGGACCAACTCTCTGGCGACTGACGCATCCGGCATCGTCAAAACAATGTTCCCTCCACGCTGATCAATATCAACCGCCATGTTGGCGTCGCTTAAAGAGACAATCACCCTACCCGCACCGTCATTACCGCGCCGAAAGTCGACGCCAGTCACGGCCTGAGTTGCGTCCACTCCTTCCTCAAAACGGGCAAGGCTATTGCCTTGTTGCGCCCCTAAATCTCGACCCACAGAAATCACAAGCGTCCGGCCGTTCACTCGAGTGGTGTAGCCCACCAGCTCTGCGAGGGCCACAATGATTCGCGTCCTATCACCCGCCTCTAAGATCGTGACGTTTTGTGCGGTCCCGGAACCTAAATTATGATATTTCGAAGCGAGTCCACTTCGCACCCCCACCAGATCTAGTGCAATCCGAGCTGGTTGAGCAATCGCATATCCAGAGGGAAGCGGCGGGACTTCGTCAAAGGTGAGTACAATATTGGTCTGATCTCCCTCGGCCATCGAGAAATCGACCTGCTGCAATTCAACTCCATAGGCCCCTGAAAGCACCAGCAGCCCCGAGCAGAGAACCCAACAACGCATCAGATATCGAACTGACTGAGACAACATCCTATTTTTCATAACCATCCTCGGTGCGTTATTCTTTCGCAGAACCTACTAATTCAACTGTTCTGGGCCGTAGCAACCATCCTCCGCCCCCATTGCTGACGATCTCGACAATTTCTAGACGATCTTCTTCAATTTTTTCGATTTTCCCCCACTGGGTACCGATATATTGATCCACTCCGACCTGATGGATTGTGCCTTCTTCATCGCGAATGAGCCCATAATATTGACCTCTTAGCTTGAGCGATCCGACAAGCTGAAGGGACGCAAGATTGAACCCCTCAAGGTAACTCTTCACATGATTTGAAGGCGGCTGAATAGAGCCAGGGGCCGGCTCGTCAGCCCGCTCCGGCACCACTACCGGGGCCTGAAATGGGCTTCGCAGGTTGGCGGCACCGTATTTAAAGGGCTCATAAGGCTTAAATTCAGGTAGCGGCGCAATGCTGCCATGAGGCGCCGCCGCGACCTCATCCATAAAGGCTCGCAAGTCTTGCATGTCAGCGCCACCAGAGCATCCTGCAAGCAACATCATCCAACACGCCATCAAAGCGGTCGCCCAAACATGAAAAGTGCGCCGAGCGCTAACGGCTTTCACGAGCCAGCTCCATCTTTATAGCGATAAGTCTTGGCTGTAATACCCATTTTTAGCAGGGTTCCGCCCTCTGTTCGGCCACCCCCTTGAGGTTGGATCTGAAAATCGTGGAGGGTGACGATCCGAGACAAATCTGCGACATCACTAACAAAAGCACCAAGGTTATGATAACCCCCGACCACTTCTATTCTGATGGGCTTCTCGATGTAATATTCTAGAATTCGTTCGGGTAACAGATCGATTTTATTGAAAACCAAACCATTGGATACACCGACTTTCGAAATGTCCTCGATCAAACCGGGGATTTCCGTATCTGATGGTAGCTGACTCAAGATTTGCTTAAAGCTTTCTTCCATCTCCAGCGCTTGTATCCGGTAGGACTCAAGGTGAACCGCTTGCCGGTATTTTTCTTTAAATTCAGTTTTGAGTAGACCTTCTTCCTTTACAACCCGATCGAGCTCTGTCTGCAAGTCCGTGACCAAAAAGAAATAGCCCAAGAGCAGCACACCGACAAAAACAGCAACACCCACGAGTGCCTTGACCGGCGCCGGCCATAGGCCAGCACTGCTAAAATCGATATCGTTAAGGTCGATTTCATTGAAATCGATCTCGTTCAACTTGGCCAAAGTATCTTTAAGAGCCATCAGCGGTCCCCAGCTTCAGCTGCCGGCGCACTCACACGCACCGACAACGAAAATCGGCTCGCCTCTGGCCCAGCCTGGGGATAGGCATTGATCGAGGTCACGTTGGCCCCGGTAAACCATGCCGATCCATCGAACTGACGCAACTGACTGGAGATTCGATTGTTGTCTTCGGCAACCCCCGTAATCGCGATTGATTCACCAGACAACGCGAGCCGCTCAAAAAACACATTGTCGGATAACTGACGCGCCATTTCATCGAAAAGGCGAACACTGACGGGCCGATTGCCCTGCAATTCTTGGATAACCCGCATCCGGTCCAGCAGCTCTTTGCGCTTTTTTTGGAGCACTCGGATTTGGCTGATTTTTGACTCCAGATCTTTGATTTCAGCGCTTACAAAGGCATTTCGGGCGTTTTGACCCGAGATCTCTGCTTCATAGAATCGCCAGGCGCCCGCGGTTATCAAAGCTGCCATCAAAGCTGATGCCGCTAGCCCATTGACCAACTCCCGCTGCAAGCGCTCGCGCTTCCTAATGCGCCAAGGCAACAGATTAATTTTCAGATTAACCATGAGGGTTCCTGTAGGTTCATTTTACAGGCCTTAAACATCAGTCGAAGCTCCGCATCGCCAATCCGCAAGCGATCATCATCGAAGGCGCATCTTTCAACAGCCGCTCCTTATCGACGTGATCGCTGATCTGCATATTGTCAAAGGGATTAGCGACACTGCAGGGTGTGCCCAACTTCGCCTCAATGAAGCTTGCAAGTCCCGCTAGATTTGCGGTGCCACCTGCCAGCACGATTCGATCAACATCATTAAAGGCTGTGGCTGAATAAAAAAACTGCAAAGACCGCATGACCTGCTGTAGCAGCGCTTCCTTGAAAGGATTTAACACCGATTCCTCGTAGTCATCGGGAAGGCCACCAAATTTTTTGGCATACCCGGCTTCGCCCGTTGTCATCCCATATTTTTTTTGGATTTCATCCGTCAGCTGCTTACCGCCAAACATCTGTTCCCGCGTATAGTGCACCTCGCTTCCGGAGACCACAGACAAGGTCATCATCTCAGCACCAATATCAACAATCGCCAGGACGTCCTTGCCAATTTCTTCGCCATCGCGTGTAAACAGGTCTAGATCTAGGGAAATCGCTCTTTGAACACAGTGGGCCTCAATGTCGACGACTTCAGCTTCCAAGCCGGCCATCTCGACAGTGGCTTGCCGAGATTCAATGTGCTCTCGTCGACAAGCTGCAAGCAGAACTTCTACGAGTTCAGGCGATCGAGCGCTCTCTTCAAGCACCTGAAAATCAAGCGCAACTTCATCCAGCGGATAGGGAATATACTGATCCGCATCGAGCAACAATTGTTCTTCGATCTGATCTTCTTTCAGCGATGCAGGCACTTCGATGGTTTTGGTAATCACCGCGGAGCCCGCAACAGCAACAGCCACCGCCTTTGCCTTGGCCTTTGTTGTCGATTTCAGTCGTTTAATCGCTTCTGAAACAGCATCAAGATCAACAATTTCTTGCTCTACTACCGCGTTTTCCGGCAGTGGTTCGGCGCCGTAACTCTCAACCACATAACCATCGGGACCCAAACCTAGTTCGAGTAATTTGATCGCAGACGAACTGATATCCAAGCCAATTAAACCTGGCTTTGAACGCTTCAGAAACTTCAGCATGCCTTTCTCTCAGAGTGAGCCAAGTTGGCTTCCCTATTTTATGGCCCTTGATAACCTAGAGTATCACCCAAAACCATCGAATAAACTATACTCATCCGAATCAGGCGTTCATAATTAGCACTTACGGGATGTCCACGATGCGCCCGAAACTTCTCACGTCTTAACTTCGAAATTGGGTCAGTCACACTAGATGAAACGATTTCTGATATTCGTCCTGCGAGCCGCGAGTCTCGCGACCGCCACGCTCGGCATGGGGCTCGCCGCGGCTTTTCTCTATCTCAATCCCCAAATCCCTGAAATTTCGACATTCACCGATGTCACTCTCAAAGCGCCACTTAAAATTGTCAGTCGTGACGGTAAACTCATTCAAGAATATGGGGAAAGGTTGATTCCCATTCAATTCGAAGACATTCCAAAAAGGTTCATTGATGCGTTACTCAACACTGAAGACAAGCGTTTCTTCGAGCACAGTGGGATCGATCTGGTAACCCTCGCAAACGCAACTTGGCAACTTTTCATGAACAAGGGCGATATCAAAACAGGCGCCTCGACCATCACCATGCAATTGGTCAAAAACGTTTCTGGCGCCTCTGAAGTTCGATTCATTCGAAAATTCAGAGAGATGCTGCTGGCACTCAAACTCGAACGAGCGCTCAGCAAACAGGAGATTTTAACGCTGTATCTCAACATCATCCCCTTTGGAAAGCATGCCTATGGCATTCAAGCCGCCGCCCAAACCTACTACGGCAGCACGATTCAAGAGCTCAGTCTTGCTCAAATGGCCATGCTCGCAGGGATTCCAAAAGCCCCCGAAGCAGGCAATCCAATCAATGGTCCCGAGCGAGCCCTCGAGCGCCGAAACCTCATTCTCCAGAGAATGGTAGAACAGGGCTCAATCCCTCGTAATGCCTACGAATTGGCCATTCAAGAGCCCATTACAGCACGGGTCTTTGACCGACAAATTGAACTTCCGGCACTCTACGCGGCAGAAATGATTCGAAGCGAAGTCATTAAAGCGTTTGGATCCAAGGCCTATGCGCTTGGTCTGACCGTCGAATCAACCATCGACAGTCGTATGCAAGCAGCAGCAGAAGCAGCCGTCATCAGAAAACTCAATGAGTATGATCTGAGGCACGGGTATCGAGGCCCAGAGGAGTCTCAACTGGCCGGGACACGGACCTACCTTAGCAGTGATCGGACCGTCTACCCCGGTTATTGGAAACAGCGTTTGAAGGACACCAGCATCATCGGCGATCAGCACCCTGCCATCGTCGTCAAAATTAACGATCAGTCTGCAGAGGTGCTTACCCGAACAGGCGGCGTTGAGACAATTTCATGGGAAGGACTGCGCTGGGCGCGACCTTACGTGACTGTCAACCAGCGTGGCAGAGTGCCTGAGACAGTGAACGATATCCTGAAAATCGGTGATTTAATTCGGATCTCACCCTTGGAGGATGGCCGCTGGCGGCTGGGACAAATCCCTTCCCTTCAGGCAGCATTTGTCGCATTGGATCCGGATGATGGCGCCATCAGAGCGATGGTGGGAGGTTATGACTTCAAGCTCAATCAATTCAATCATGCTACCCAAGCAAGACGTCAGCCGGGCTCGACTTTTAAGCCGTTTTTCTACGCTGGGGCTATGGAGCAAGGCATAACCGCTGCGTCGATTTACAACGATGCACCCGTTGTGCTGCCTGGCGGTGAGCTGGAGGAAAAGTACCGGCCCAAAAATTCCGGCAGCGGCTTTCGGGGCAACATAAGATTGCGAGAAGCCTTGTATCGCAGCATCAATTTGGTCTCCTTGCGTGTATTGCTGGATTATGGATCGAGAAACGCCATCGACTACGTCAGCCGCTTCGGATTCAATACGGATGGGTTTCCGAACAATGTTCAACTCGCTTTTGGCGGAGGCACCATCGCCCTGACGCCTCTCGAGATTGCAACCGGATACGCCGTATTTGCCAATGGCGGTCGAGCAGTGAATAGTTTTTTGATTCAATCCATCACCACGGTCAACGAGGGGTCGTCGATCGTTGATCGTGAACGCCTCTGTCGCGGCGGGTGTAATGGTCCCTCCCTTGAGCAGGTTATCGATCCGCGAGTTGCCTTCATCATGAATAGCATTCTTAAAGACACGATTCAAAAAGGAACTGGGCGGAAAGCTTTCAGAGCGCTCAAAAGAACAGATTTGATGGGCAAAACAGGGACGACCAATGATGCTGATATTTGGTTCTCGGGTTATAACGGGGACATTGCGGCAACAGCTTGGGCCGGGTTTTCCAGCAACGCCCCTGTCGGCAATCGGGAATGGGGCTCAACTACGCCGATCGAGACTTGGATTGAATTTGCACGATCAGGCTTGCCTGAAGCAACCCCAACTAACGTCCGTGTGCCCGACGGAATTGTTTCCATTAAGATTGATCCAAAAACTGGTCAACGGGCCAGTCCTTCTGATCCTGATGGCGTCTTTGAATATTTTAGAAAAGAGTTTGCACCGGCAGCTGTTCAGCGTCTAACCGAGGAGGACGAAGGTGCTGATTTCCAAGCGATCTTTTAGCTGCTGCTTCCACGACGGAAACGCTTGTTGAACCGATCAATCCGCCCCGCGGAGTCGATGGTCTTCTGTTTGCCTGTGTAAAAGGGATGGCATTGCGAGCACACTTCGATTGAAATATCGGAACACAACGTTGATTTTGTCTCGACGACATTGCCGCAACTACATGTGGCTTTCATCGGCTCGTACTTAGGGTGCGCATCGACTTTCATTACAATACCTAGCTTTCAGTTCGCTAAAAAGGCGCAAATGATACCAGAGAAAACCACAGAAGCAAGCGGCTCAAGCGATCTATGAACAATACGCCGACCCACAACGAACACTACTACCAAGTCGCCTTGCCCGTGCCGCTTCCCTCTGCTTTCGAATATCGCTCGGATGAGGTCATTCAAATCGGACAACGCGTTCGCGTCTCATTTTCCGGTCGCCTTTTGGTTGGCATCGTCATCAGCACCGCATCAAGCCCTCAGACCAGTGGCCATACCCTCAAAGCCATCAATTTTGTGTTTGAAAACGAGCCCTTGTTACCGGTTCCAGTGTTTGAGCTCTGTCAATGGGCGGCTCGATATTACCTGCACCCACTGGGAGAAGTTTTTGCTGCTGCACTGCCCAAAAAAATTCGATCCGGCGACCTGATCGAGGCAAAAACCAGCTACCTCTGCGCAAGTGCCAATGGCGACATGCCCATCGACGCTGTGCTCAGTCGGGCGCCTAAGCAACGGGCACTGATGAGCCGTCTCGCCCTGGGCGAGCGACTGGACCGGGAGGCCCTTGCGGAAGAAAAATTTTCACAATCGGTGGTTGATGCTCTACTCCAGCGAGGCTGGGCACACTGGCAAACCGAGTCGACGCCTCCCGATATATATCGAGCGCGCGCACGCGAGGATCAGGCGCTGGACGCAACTGACTGTCAACGAGATGCCATCACCGCAGTAGAATTTGATGGCCATCAGACTTATCTACTCTACGGCGTGACCGGTAGCGGAAAAACCGAAGTCTATCTGCAATTAATCGAAAAAGTACTCCAGTGCGGTCGTCAGGCGCTTGTGCTTATCCCTGAAATATCTCTGACCCCCCAAACCATCGAGCGCTTCAAGGCCCGTTTTGATGCCCCGGTTGTGGCGTTGCACTCAGACCTCACCGATCGAGAGCGGGCAAATCATTGGCGCGATGTTCGGTCGGGTCAAGCAAGAATCATCATCGGCACGCGCTCGGCAATCTTCAGCCCAACCCGTGAGCTCGGACTGATTGTGGTCGATGAAGAGCACGACCAATCCTATAAACAACAAGATGGTTTCCATTACTCGGCGAGAGATCTGGCGACCGTACGCGGCCTGATTGAGAAAGTTCCGGTCGTTCTCGGTTCAGCAACACCCTCCCTTGAATCGCTGCAAAACGTCGAGTCTGGAAAATACAAACTCCTCAATCTCCCAGAGCGTGCCAACGGCGCGCAAAAAGAGCAGTACAGGCTATTTCCGGTGCCCCAGGGCCAGACCAGTGCCTTTCCCGACCCTGCTTTGCTCGAGGCCATCAGAAAAGTACTCGGCAAAGGCGAACAAGTGCTGGTCATGCGTAATCGACGTGGCTATGCGCCGGTTCTATATTGCTCCCACTGCCAGTGGATCGCTCAGTGCAGCCAATGCGATGCGCGTCTGACCCTACACAAAGCCCGCAGCCAGCTTCAATGCCATCATTGTGGGGATCAGCAAGGGATTCCCTCCCAATGTCCGTCCTGCAACCAATTCAGTCTGATTCCCTTGGGAGAGGGGACCCAACGACTGGAATCCATGCTCAACGAGCATTTCCCGGAGTATCCAATCATTCGCATTGACAGCGACAGCACTCAGCGGCGCAGCGCGCTGGAATCGATGCTCAATCAAGTCAATGCCGGTGGTCCCTGCATCCTCGTCGGCACCCAGCTGCTTGCTAAGGGTCACCACTTCACGGGTATCACCCTGGCTCTAGTGCTCGATATCGACCACGGGTTCTTTAGCTCGGACTATCGAGCGGTCGAACGAACAGCCCAACTAATTATCCAAACAGGAGGCCGTAGCGGCAGAGAATCCCTACCAGGCGCTGTCTACTTGAGCACAACGCTCCAGCACCTCCCCGAACTACAAGCACTCATCAAGAGTGATTACTTGACGTTTGCTCACAACCTGCTCAGACAGCGTCACGAGCACAAGCTCCCCCCCTATGCGAATCATGCGGCGATACGCGCCGATGCACGCCGGCCAGAGGCTGCTTATCAATTTTTGACTGGAATCGCTGCAAAAATCAGACCGAGCCGGGGGTGCGAAGTTCTTGGTCCCATCCGCCCTAGCATGGAGAAACGAGCTGGATGGTACCGGGCACAACTGCTCATCACTGGCAAAAACAGACAGTCGCGCGCGCGGACCCTGATTGAAATTGAGCATCTTTTGCGCAAAACCAAAAACCGAGCACTGCGATGGTCTATCGACGTTGATCCGAGCGAGCCTGTTTAACTAAGATGCCTGAAAAAATTGTTACCGAAATTTCAATCGGAACACTGTGCAATATTTGAAGGCATCTTTTAAACTGAACCAATGAACCGCAAGTCAGCCTCCCCCAAAAAAAATAAGAGTCGATTAGGGAGTTACCTCTTTGGCGTCGGCTCGGGATTACTCGTGGCATTGCTCTACAACATCATCGTTCAAGCGCCATCACAAGGGGGTGCGGCTGTCCAGCCTAAAGCCACCGCCTCTGCATCAGCGCCGAAGCCAGCCGCTGATCAGAAATCAGACCGAATCGATTGGTCTTTTTATGACCTTTTCCCGGAAGCCGAAGTTTCTACCGTGGCCGGATACCAACAGGCAAAGCAGCCAAGCGATCCAAAAATGATCTACCACCTTCAAGCGGGCTCATTCAGCGCTGCACGAGATGCCGATGAACGACGCGCTGAGCTCTTGCTGCTAGGCCTCACAGCATTTATTACCCAAAAAGAAGTTGATGGCACCCTTTGGCACCGAGTAATGATCGGACCTTTTGAATCAGAGACCTATCTCAATCGAGCTCAAACGCTGTTAGCGGCTAATAATTTTCCATCGATTCCTATTACTGGCAAACCTTGATTTTTATGTTATTGGCACCACTTCTGCTACCAGGCGAGGCAAACTCCTATGGAACAATTTAGAGGCACCACCATCCTTTGTGTGCGGCGTGGTAACGCGGTGGTCATTGGAGGCGACGGTCAGGTCACCCAGGGCGACACCGTGATGAAGGGTGACGCCCGGAAAGTGCGCCGATTACATAATAACCAGGTGATTGCGGGATTTGCTGGTGGCACGGCGGATGCCTTCACCTTGTTTGAACGCTTTGAAACCCAGCTGCAAAAACATCAGGGCCACCTTGTCAGAGCCGCCGTGGAATTAGCCAAAGACTGGCGCAGCGATCGGGCGCTCAGAAGATTAGAGGCGCTACTGATTGTCGCAGACGCCACTCACGCGCTAACCATTACCGGAACAGGCGACGTGATCGAACCCAGCGACGGCATCATGGCGATCGGTTCTGGCGGACCCTACGCTAAGGCCGCCGCAACCGGGTTGCTCAATCACTCTGACTTAGACGCTGAAACCATCGTCGAGGCGAGTCTCAACATCGCCGCAGACATCTGCATCTACACCAATACCCACCTTACGATCGAATCAATAACCTCGGATTAAATTAGGTTGAGGAATACACTATGACCAGCATGACGCCCCGAGAGATCGTTCACGAGCTCGGCAAACATATCATTGGTCAAGAAGACGCCAAGCGCGCTGTCGCAATTGCACTTCGCAATCGATGGCGGCGCCAACAACTGGCGCCAGAACTGATGCAAGAGATTTCTCCCAAAAACATCTTGATGATTGGGCCTACCGGCGTTGGGAAAACTGAGATCGCACGCCGCTTAGCGAGACTGGCAGATGCGCCGTTTATCAAAGTGGAGGCAACCAAATTCACTGAGGTCGGGTATGTCGGGAGAGACGTCGAGTCGATTATTCGAGATTTAACCGAGTCTGCTTTTAAGATGTTGCGCGACAAATTGATCAACGAGGCAAAACCGCGTGCCGAGGATAAGGCCGAGGAACGGATACTCGATGCCCTGTTACCTGCCGCCAGAGACGACGCCAGCTCTGCGGACCAGAATAACTCAACCCGACAATTGCTTAGAAAAAAACTGCGAGAAGGTGCCCTCGACGATAAAGAAATCGATATTGAAATCCAACCGACCAAAATGGGCGTTGAGATCATGGCACCTCCTGGCATGGAAGAGATGACCAATCAGCTCCAAAACATGTTTTCCAATATGGCGCCTGCACATAAAAAACGGCAGCGATTGTCAGTCAAAGCTGCGCTTAAAGCGCTTCATGAAGAGGAAGCCAGCCAATTGATTGATGAGGATCAGCTTCGCCAAGCCACGGCAGATGCAGTCGAGCAAACGGGTATTGTCTTTATTGATGAAATCGACAAAATTGCTAAAAGCAGCGCTCAATCGGGCGGCGATGTTTCGCGAGAAGGTGTACAGCGAGACCTCTTACCTCTGATCGAAGGCTCTAACGTGTCAACCAAGTATGGCATGATCCGAACTGACCATATTTTATTCATCGCCTCCGGCGCCTTTCATCTGAGCCAACCCTCCGACTTGATTCCTGAAATGCAAGGCCGACTGCCCATCCGGGTTGAGCTTGCACCTTTGACCATAGAAGACTTCGAGCGGATTTTGTCAGAGCCAGACTTTTCTCTGACAGAGCAGTATGCGCACCTCATGCAGACTGAAAATGTCAGTCTTGAGTTTACGGAATCTGGGCTTCACGCCATCGCGACCATTGCGTGGCAAGTCAATGAACGCATTGAAAATATCGGTGCAAGGCGTTTACACACCGTCATGGAGAAGCTGCTTGAAGATATCTCATTTCAAGCCACGGACTTCCCCTTTGAAAATGCAAACAACACCGTGATCGTCGATGAGGAATTTGTCAAAGCGCAACTGTCCGATCTTGCGACAGACGATGATCTTTCTCGTTATATCCTCTAGGTGCTGAGTTGAAACCCACAGAAATCAAAATCCATAAGAAGTCGGCAACACTGTCATTGCACTACCCCAACGAATCTTTCTCGCTATCCGCAGAATTTTTAAGGGTGCACTCACCTTCAGCGGAGGTTCAAGGACATGGGCCCGGACAATCGGTTCTGCAGGTTGGTAAACGCCTCGTGACCTTTAAGGATGTGATTCCGCAAGGACATTACGCCATTAAAATTATATTTTCTGACGGGCACGACTCCGGAATTTATAGTTGGGTCTACCTTAGAGACCTCTGCGATGGTCAAGATCTGTATTGGCAGCAATATTTAGAGCAGCTCGAGGCAAAAAATGCCTCACGTGATCCTCAGTTTATCGCACTCAATTAACGCCCGTTTGGAATCAGCCGTGTACAATGGTCTCGAGCTTCATTGCGCTTGATGTACTATGACCGAAGAAAACACTCATTTTGGATTCACAGAAGTCCCTAAAACCGAGAAAGCAGAGCGGGTCGCGCAGGTGTTTAAGCAGGTTGCAGGACAGTACGACATCATGAACGATGTGATGTCTCTGGGCACTCACCGTTTAATGAAACGAATGGCGGTCGAGGCAACCCGCGCTCGGCAAGGCGACACGGTCCTTGATCTTGCAGGCGGCACCGGAGACCTTTCTGCACTGCTTGCTGAGAGAGTCGGCGAGACAGGCACCGTGCTTCTGTGCGACATCAACGCTGCCATGCTTGGGGTCGGCAGAGACCGGCTCATTGATCAAGGTCACAACGATGTTCATCTGATCCAGGGCGATGCTGAGTGTCTGCCCCTGGCAGATGCAAGTCTTGATGCTGCAATCATCGGCTTTGGTTTACGAAATGTTACCGATAAGGACCAAGCGCTTCGCGCCATCAGAACCGCCCTCTCGCCAGGCGCTCGCCTTGTTATTCTTGAATTCTCGCAACTTCAAATACCCGCCTTGGTTCCGGCCTACAAAGCCTTCTCATCGTTTTGGCCGAGAGTCGGTCAATGGCTAACAGGCGATGCGGCACCCTACCAATACTTGATTGAATCTATCGCCATGCATCCTGATCAAGAAACGCTTGCATCGATGATGCGCGAGGCCGGGTTTGTCGGTGTTGGCTATAGTAATCTTGGTGGCGGCGTCGCAGCGATGCATTACGGTGAGGCACCGATGCCAAGTACCGCGTCAACTGATCAGAGCCGTAAAACGAGCAGTGGATGAAACCTCTTAGACTGTCGATCAAACGTCTGCTGCACGTTGCTCTGGTTTTCGGAAAGTATCGCCTTGACCGTCTGATCACTCTGGGCCCAGACGTCTCCTTTACCACCAAAATGGGACTTCTACCCTTAGCGCTCAAAAAAGCACCCCATCCGAGTGTCGGGCTCGATCTTAAACTGGCCCTCATTGAACTCGGGCCTGCTTTTATCAAGCTTGGTCAGTTGCTCTCTACTCGCAGAGACCTTTTGCCAGCTGACATTGCTGACGAGCTAGAGACTCTCCAAGATCAGGTGCCCGCCTTTGATTCTGAAATCGCTGCGGCCGTGATTGAAACCAGCTTGGGTCATCCCCTAACGGAATCTTTTGTGCACTTTGATCTCGAGCCATTGGCCTCGGCGTCGATTGCCCAAGTGCACACCGCTGAACTTAAAAATGGCGAGCCAGTGGTGATCAAGATCAGACGACCTGATATCACTGAGCGAGTTGTGGAAGACCTCGGGATTTTGGAGAGCTTGGCCGCAGTCGTGGATCGAAGTTGGGCGCAAGCGACGAGACTGCATCTGCAACGACTCATCAACGACTATCAAAACGTGATTTTGGCAGAGCTAGATTTCGAGCAAGAGGCCCAAAACACCATCAAGCTACGAGCACTCTGGCTAGAGCGAGGCAAACTCTATGTCCCCAAAATCTACGCTGATTTTACCCAGAAAAACCTTCTGGTCATGGAGCGGGTCAAGGGGACCGTTATCAGCCACAAGAATCAACTGATCGAACAAGGCGTCAATCTTGAACGGTTGGCCAACTTAGGCGTTGAGATCTTCTTCACTCAAGTATTCAAAGACAACTTTTTTCACGCGGACATGCACCCCGGCAATATTCTCGTTGACACATCGAACCCTAACGAACCCACGTACATTGCCCTAGACTGCGCAATCATCGGCTCGCTCACCCGTGCCGATCGCAATTATCTAGCCCGCAATCTCAGCGCTTTCTTTAACGAGGATTATTTGGACATTGCCGAAGCTCACGTGGACAGTGGTTGGGTCCCGGCCCACATCGACGTCACAGAATTTGAGCGTGTCATTCGCGAGGTCTGTGCGCCACTGTATGGCAAAAAAATGGCCGATATCGAATTTGGGAAACTGCTGATCTCACTCTTTAGTGCCGCCGCGGATTTTGAGATGGAGGTGCAACCACAGTTGGTTCTTTTGCAAAAGACATTGCTCAATATAGAAGGTATTGGTCGACACCTTTATGGTGAGCTAGATCTCTGGAACACAGCTGCACCGTTTATGCTGGACTGGCAACGCGAAAAAAAGGCATTACCCAATCTAATAAAAGAATTTCAGCGCATCGGCCCGGAGCTGCTCCACGAACTACCTGACCTTCCCAGGAACCTACTCTTAGCCTCACGCCGTATCGAGCGGCTCAGTGAAGCCATGCGCAGGCAAAATCAACAGATTCAGCGTCTTGAGATCAAACGAGCGACCCAGCACAAAGCCCGAGGCAGATCGATCCTTTTCCTCAGTCTTGCCTGCACTGGCGCCATTGCGCTCTTAACCCTCGAGAGTTCTGGGACAATCCTGTTTTGGCCCTTAGTGATGGGGCTCGGCCTGGTTGGCGCCTATCAACTGATCAAATCCTAGGAGTTCCTCATGCAAGAGCCCAGTCTGTTAGAAGCACTCACTTTTGATGGCGCAGGCCTGATTCCGGCGATCGCGGTGGACCATGCGAGTGATTCAGTGCTCATGGTCGCTTGGATGAATCGGTCTGCCGTGACACAAACCGTCGATACGGGTATCGCCCATTACTTCTCAAGGTCAAGGCAGAAGCTTTGGAAAAAAGGAGAAAGCTCTGGTCACACCCAGGAGGTCATTAGCATTCATCTTGACTGTGACGGCGATGTGTTATTATTGAGAGTCAAACAAACTGGGGGCATTGCCTGTCATACTGGGCGCGTCAGCTGCTTCTACCGCCAACTCGTCGACGGCCGATGGACCGAGACGGAACCTCCAATCAAAGATCCAGCGGAGATCTATCCCAATGAGTGATGCGCTCCAACAGCTGTACGAAACCATCCAATCCCGACACAGCGACGATCCGGCTGTCTCCTACGTTGCCAGTCTAGAGCAAGCGGGGTTAGATAAGATCCTAGAAAAAATCGGTGAGGAGGCAATCGAACTGATTCTTGCCGCAAAAACGATCGATCCACAACTACAGGCAAAATCGGTGATCTCCGAGACCGCCGACCTTTGGTTTCATACCTTAGTCTTATTGGCGCATAATGGGGTATCTCCAGACGACGTCTTCTCAGAGCTCAAGCGCCGAGAGGGCAAATCTGGAATCGAGGAGAAACGTTCTCGACCAAACAACAACGAGGAGTGACCCATGCCGGGACCCACAGAACTGATTATCATCTTACTCATCCTGCTGCTCATATTTGGGACCAAGAAACTTCGTTCGTTAGGCGGAGACTTAGGATCAGCAATTAAAGGCTTTAAGAATGCCGTTTCTGAAGACAACACGGCTGAGCAAGCCTCAGAAAAGGCCAGCACATCCCAAACATCAGAAAACTCCGAGGCTGAAAAGCCTTAACCCATGTTTGACATAGGTTTCCCCGAACTGGTGATCATAGGATTGGTCTGTCTGATTGTTATTGGACCCGAGCAACTTCCAGGCGCGCTTCGTTCGATTGTGCTAACAATCGGCCGATTCAAGCGTGGCTTTAATGAGGTGCGTGCAGATATCGAACGCGGCATTGGTGCAGACGAAATAAAGCAGCAGCTTCACAATGAAGCCATCTTGAAGGAAATAGAAAGATCAAAGCAGTTCATCAGAGATACAACCGACGAGGTGGCTGAACTCGCAGCAAAAGAAACCGCGGCAATCACTCAATCTGCCACACAACCTGAATCATCTCGAGTCACTGATGCCGACCAACGTTGATCCCGGCGACGAGGAAGCCCCTGACGGACAAGGCCAACCTTTAATCGAGCACTTAATCGAATTGCGAAGCCGTTTGCTGAAGTGTGTGGGTTTCGTCATGGTCATTTTTTTACCTCTGTTTCTGTTTGCAAACGATATCTATACCTATATCTCAGCGCCCCTTCGCGCTTTTTTGCCCACTGATGCAACGATGATCGCGACCGAGGTCGCATCGCCTTTTTTAACGCCCTTCAAACTCACGCTCGTGCTATCGATCTTTGCGGCTATCCCTTTTATCTTGCATCAGGTTTGGGCCTTCATTGCACCGGGTCTGTACAGTAATGAAAAGAAAATGGCAGGCCCGTTGCTGGTTTCGAGTGTCGTGCTTTTCTATGTCGGCATGGCTTTCGCTTACTTCATTGTATTTCCTTTGATTTTTGCTTTTTTTACCGGTGTTGCCCCCGAAGGCGTAACCATCATGACCGATATCAATCGCTATCTAGACTTCGTTCTGAAGTTGTTTTTCGCCTTTGGCATCGCGTTTGAAATCCCGATCGCCGCAATGCTCTTAGTATGGAGCGGCGCAACAACCACGACCCAGCTCAAATCGAAACGACCCTATGTCATTGTCGGTTGCTTTATCGTTGGCATGCTTCTAACACCCCCCGACGTTGTTTCACAAATACTTTTAGCCGTGCCCATGTGGTTGCTTTTTGAGGCGGGCATTTTAATGGCTGACCTCTTCTTATCAGAGAAATCATCAGAGCCAGAGTCTGAAGATACCTAGAGCAGCTCAATCGGCCTGGGGCTCAGGATCTGGCGCGATCCAACTTTGAGCTAGGATCTCCCAACCAACCACCTTTCCCTGCGCGCGGTACATCAGCGTTCACGTGAGCGTTTTAGATATTGCTCCTTAGGACTCGATATTTGAGGCTGGGCCTTTTAAATGCTCTCGCAGCACGGGCCAGGGCGGGCATCAGCGCTTCAGCGCCAAAAGAGATACCTTCAGCGTTGCTCCGGGAAGGGTTACAGCCGTGAGAAATACTCAGGTCTGAGCTAAGCGGATAACAGAAAAGTTACCGGCCCATCGTTGGTTAAATGCACTTGCATGTCTGCGCCAAATCGACCGGTCTCTACGGGGAGCACATCTGTTGCTGCCCGTACAAAATAATCAAACAATCCTTTGGCCTCATCCGGCGGCATCGCCGAAGAAAAGGATGGTCTTAAACCTTTGTGGGTATCGGCCGCCAAGGTGAACTGAGACACCACCAATAAACTCCCTCCCACTGAATTCACGTCAAGATTCATATGGCCCGCTGGATCACTGAATACCCGATAGCGTGTCACTTTATGAAGCAGTTTATCCGCGGTGGTAGAGGAGTCGCCTCGCTCGATACCCAGCAATACCAAAAGCCCTAAGCCAATCTCGCCCACCACCTGCTCGTCAACGCGCACACTGGCCTCAGAGACCCTCTGAATCAGGGCTTTCAAAAACTACCGTCCCTCAAGGAAATCTCCTGTAGCAGAGCTGCACCAATGAAGGGAATCGACTTAACGAGCCAAGACATGGACAAGGGGAAAAGCTTCACTAAGCCGGCTCGCTCTTGACTCTCGAAGCCCGTTTTCGTTCGTTCTCAGTCAATAATTTTTTCCTGATACGGATATGGTTCGGTGTTATTTCGACCAGCTCATCATCATCGATAAATTCGATCGCTTGCTCAAGGGTGAACTCAATGGGCGGCGTTAGCACAATGTTTTCATCGGTACCGGCTGCTCGAACGTTGGTCAACTGTTTGCCCTTGATTGGATTGACAGGAAGATCATTCCCTCTCGAATGTATTCCAATAATCATGCCCTCATAAACCTCTTCATTCGGATTCAGGAACAATCGTCCGCGTGGCTGCAAGTTAAAGAGACTGAATCCCAAACTCTTACCCCCGACCATTGAAACTAACACGCCATTACGCCGACGATTGAGGTCGTCACCCAACTGCTCTCCGTAGTGCGCAAAAACGCTACTCATGATACCGCTCCCAGAGGTAAGCGTCATAAACTCAGAACGAAAACCAATGAGGCCGCGGGTCGGAATGATAAAGTCAAGCCGAACCCGCCCTTTTGCATCTGGCACCATGTTGGTCAGAGAGCCCTTTCGGGTCCCTATCACCTCCATGATCGCTCCCTGATGGATCTGCTCAACGTCAATGCTTAGGTGCTCGTAAGGTTCTTTGATCACCCCATCCTCATTTTTCAGAATGACCTCGGGCTTAGAGACCCCTAGCTCGTAACCTTCTCGCCGCATGGTTTCAATTAAGACACCGAGATGGAGCTCGCCGCGCCCCGAGACCACAAATTTATCAGCGCTGTCACCGGGCTCAACCCTTAACGCAACGTTATACTGAAGCTCTAGGGCTAACCGATCTTTCAGATTTCGACTGGTAACAAATTTTCCGTCTCTTCCTGCAAAAGGTGACGTGTTCACCTGGAAAGTCATTGAAATCGTCGGTTCATCGACAACCAATGCAGGCATACCCTCGGGCTGATCAATAGCACAAACCGTGTCTGATATTTTAAGTCCATCAATTCCACAGATGCAGACGATGTCTCCAGCACTCGCTTGCTCAATTTCGATACGATTCAACCCTGAGAAACCAAGTACTTGCAGTATTCTGGCTTTCTTGACCTGCCCATCAAATCCCACCACTGAAACTTGCTGACCCTTCTTAATTTGTCCTCGGGTGATTCTTCCTAACCCAATTAGACCAACGTAGCTGTTGTAGTCCAGTGCGCTGATCTGCATTTGCAGCGGGCCCTCGACCTCAACTTCTGGTGGCGGAACCTGATCAACCAAAAGGTCCAGCAAATAACTCAGATCGTTTTGAAGCGTCTCTAGATTCGGTCCCGCTGTACCCTCGACCGCAGAACCAACAACCACGGGAAAATCGAGCTGCTCCTCTGTGGCGCCCAATTGGTCAAATAGCTCGAACACCTCATCAACAACCCAATCCGGTCGAGCCCCTTCACGGTCTACCTTGTTGACCATCAAGATCGGGTTCAGATTATTCTCAAAAGCCTTTCGCGTCACAAATCTAGTTTGCGGCATCGGCCCTTCAACAGCATCAACGAGCAAGAGTACCGAATCCACCATCGACAAAATTCTTTCGACTTCTCCACCAAAATCAGCATGTCCTGGCGTATCCACGATATTGATTCGAACGCCCCGCCAATCGATGGCCGTATTCTTGGCTAAAATGGTGATTCCCCGCTCCCGTTCTAAGTCATTGGAATCCATGAGGCGCTCACCGCCTTCATCGCCACGAGCCAGAGCTCCGGCCTGAGACAAAAGCTTGTCGATGAGGGTGGTCTTCCCATGATCAACATGAGCGATAATCGCAACATTACGCAGTTTTTGAGCCATAGCTGGTGTCCAAAGGGATAGAGGGGCGCTTTCGCCGCGCCGATTATACTGAAAACGCAATGCAGTGCGAGCCTTCTTCTTACGATTTCAAAACAGGTTCTAGATGGCAGTGCAATGAAACGCACTATTTAAGTGCGGGTCAGCGTCGGAGCGCACTTAAATAGTGCGATTTTGCTGGCTAAATGCTCTGGTTTATCGAATTGTTCATTTAAATCAATAATTTATAAAAAACCCTCGAGTGGCATACTCCTTGCTTTTTACTCAGGGCAACTTGTGCATTAAACTGGCCTGCCGCGTAGCGATGGAGCCTCTGATATTTTTAGCAGCGTCGACTTTTGAGACGCACACTAAGAAATCGCCAAACAACCACTATTTATCACAGCAATACTCACTGTAAGGAGATCACCCAACCATGAAAGCAAAACTCGAATATATCTGGCTAGACGGCTATAAGCCGACCCAAAGCTTACGCAGCAAAACCATGGTTCGAACCGACTTCTCTGGCAATTTAGAGGATTGCCCGATGTGGGTCTTTGACGGCAGTTCAACAGAACAAGCCGAAGGTGGCAGCTCAGACTGCTTGCTCAAGCCCGTTGCGATCATCCCTGACCCAGACCGTAACAATGGCTATCTTGTGATGACCGAAGTTCTCAACCCTGACGGCAGCCCACATGAGTCCAACGGTCGAGCAACCATTGACGACGACGATGCCGATTTCTGGTTCGGCTTCGAGCAAGAATATTTCCTCTGGGATATCGACACAGACCTTCCTCCTGGCTTCCCGAGAGGCGGCTATCCCGCACCTCAGGGACCTTACTACTGCAGCGTCGGGGCCAACAACACCTTCGGCCGAGACTGTGTTGAGGAGCATTTGGATGTTTGCCTAGAAGCTGGTCTCAACGTTGAAGGCATCAACGCAGAGGTCGCGTCCGGCCAGTGGGAATTTCAAATTTTTGCCAAAGGCGCTCAAGAAGCTGGTGACCAGATTTGGTTGGCCCGATACCTACTCGAGCGTACCGGTGAAAAGTATGGTTATGCCATCAACTATCATCCTAAACCATTGGGTGACACCGATTGGAACGGCTCGGGTATGCATGCGAACTTCTCAAACGGTGCCATGAGAGACCTTGGTGAAGAAGACATTTTCACCAAGATTTGTGAGAACTTCGGTAAGAATATCGAGCGTCACATGAGTGTTTATGGTGCCGAAAACGATCAACGTTTGACGGGTAAGCACGAAACGCAATCCATCGATCAATTCAGTTATGGCGTTTCAGATCGTGGTGCGAGCATCAGGATCCCTGTCAGCACGGTCGTTGACGGCTGGAAAGGCAGACTCGAAGACCGACGCACCGCTTCAAATGCTGACCCCTACAAGGTCGCAGCAGCAATCATCAAAACTACCAAAGAGGCTTTAAATTAAGCCGCTGTAAGAACGTCTGGGGCCCGGCTCGGGCCCCGACGGTTGATCCGACGCCTCGCGCGCAGTCCTATCTCCCTGCGACACTATTTTGTTTATACTCAATGGTCCCGCCTTTAAACAAAGAGCGCGCCATGACACTCAATTTTATTCGCTACACCCTATTACTCACGCTTGTTGTGATCTCAGGCGATCACCTGCAAGCGGATCAATCTTCCTACAAACTCGAACTCACCAGCGCGACCGGTCAAACACGAGTACAAGCTCGAGCAGGTCAGATCACCCTGATTGCCGCCGTAGCGCCTAAGCTCCAGAAGCCACACCGACTCCAGATCAACAGTGAGACCATGGCCCTTAACCTTGACGCAAAACCAGGTCCGGTGACCATCAAGGGAGTGCCCCGAGGCCAACAGACCTTTCAAATGGTCATCATTGATCAGGAGAGCCGACTGCCGGTACAGAAATCCGAGCCGCTGATACTCGATATCCGAAGGTACATTCCCCGGTAGATTGCACCGTTTTGGTGCGATAAGATGCCCATAGCCTGAGATACGCCCTGTATTTATTGGCTGGGCGGCATAGGATTCTGGTGCGGATCTTGCTTTACCTCCCCAATGAATCAGAACTTGTACAACGTTACGACTAAGCAACCGCTGACCATGAATCAAATCGTCATCGACAATCTCACGACCGCTATTCTCATGCTGGACGGTGAACTTAACCTGATTCGGATCAATCAATCTGCAGAGAGCCTATTCGAGCTGTCCGAAAAGCGTGCGTTAGGTAAGCCTCTGACGGCACTGGTCCCGGGCTGGTTAAAGATGGAGCCTCTATTAAGAGAGGCTCTCGCCTCTGGTCAACTGTTCACCCAGCGCAAAGCCCAGATCGAGTTGTTGGGTGGCTCGTTCATCACCGTTGATCTGACAATCTCACCGCTCTCAGATGAGCTAAAACACCAACTTTTAATCGAAGTCATTGGGCTGGATCGATATTTGAGGATTGATCGAGACAATACCCAGCGTGAGCATCAGGAAAGCACGCAACAAATGGTAAGAGGGCTCGCTCACGAGATAAAAAACCCACTAGGCGGTATTAGAGGGTCGGCGCAGCTACTCCACGAAGAGCTCGAATCTGAGGAGCTGAGAGAATATACATCGATCATCATTGAAGAGACAGACCGATTAAAAAGCCTTGTTGATCGATTGCTCGGACCCAATCGCCCCTCGGAATTCACACCCTTTAACATCCACGAGATTCTAGAACGCGCTCGCAAACTGATCGAATTAGAATGCGCCTTCGACATTACCGTTTGTCGGGACTATGACCCTTCGATTCCTGATATTTTGATGGACTCAGATCTGATTTTTCAAGCGGTACTGAACATCGTCCGAAACGCGATGCAAAGTCTTGAGCGTACGCCACACCCCTCGATCAAGATTGTGACTCGGACAGAGCGTCAGTTCACCATTGCCTCGGTAAGACATCGCAATGTGCTCAAAATTGACATCATAGACAACGGGCCTGGGATACCGCCGGAGATTAAAGAAAACTTGTTCCTACCCATGATCACCGGTCGCCCCGATGGGACCGGCCTTGGGCTCTCCGTTGCCCATGCGATCATCAACCGTCACAAAGGCATGCTGGAGTTTCATTCTGATCAAGGCCGAACGCGCTTTTCCCTCATCATACCGCTTGAGGTGGCCTCAAGATGATCGATCATCCAAGCATATGGGTTGCAGACGACGAGAAATCGATTCGATGGGTCCTCGATAAAGCGCTTTCGAAAGAAGGGATGCAGGTAACCTGTTTTGAATCAGCCGAAGATCTGCTCGAAAATTTCGGTAAAGAAACTCCGGATGTCATCATCAGCGATATCCGCATGCACGGGATGGATGGACTCGCGCTACTCGCTGAGATCAGGCAAAGCCAGCCTGACTTGCCGGTTATTATCATGACAGCCCATTCAGACCTCGACAGTGCCGTATCGTCTATCCAAGGCGGAGCCTTCGAATACATACCCAAGCCTTTTGAAGTCGACGAGGCCGTCTCAGTGGTGCAAAGAGCCCTCGCCAATGTGCCTCAGTCCACTGCGCAGCGGCCACCCGTCGAAGCTGACCCGACCGCTGAAATCATCGGAAAGGCACCGGCAATGCAGGAAGTTTTCCGAGCCATTGGAAGGCTTTCGCGTTCGCATGTTACGGTGCTGATCAACGGTCAATCTGGGACCGGTAAAGAACTCGTCGCCCACGCCCTTCATCGCCACAGTCCGCGCCGGGAAGGACCCTTCGTTGCCTTGAATATGGCCGCAATTCCCCAAGACCTTATTGAGTCAGAACTCTTTGGTCACGAGAAGGGTGCCTTTACTGGGGCGAATCAAGTGCGCATAGGACGATTTGAACAAGCCAACGAAGGAACACTCTTTCTTGATGAAATCGGCGACATGCCGGCCGAAACCCAGACCCGACTACTGCGAGTGCTTTCTGACGGACGCTTCTACAGGGTCGGCGGTCACGAGCCTCGCAATGCCAATGTTCGAATTATCGCGGCCACCCATCAAGACCTCGAAACTTTAGTCACAGAAAATAGATTTCGTGAAGACCTTTTTCACCGCCTCAACGTGATTCGTGTTCATCTGCCTAATCTGGCCGACCGACGGGAGGACATCCCGCTTTTGCTAGAGCACTTTCTAAAATCTGCAGCACTGGAACTTGATGAGGAGGCAAAGGTTTTCCTACCAGAAACGCTTGCCTACCTCTGCGCGCTGCCCTGGCCTGGCAACGTCAGGCAACTGGAAAATTTTTGTCGTTGGATCACGGTCATGGCAACCGGAAGGGACGTCCATCTCTCCGACTTACCGCCAGAACTGAAACTCTCCGAACCCGAATCCGCCACATCCGATATCGACCGATGGGATCAACACCTCAGACTGTGGGCAGAGACGAGACTGAGCAGCGGCCCGCTCGATGAAAAAGGACTTCTTGGAGAGGCCCTTCCAACATTCGAGCGAATTATGATTGAATCAACCCTTGCACACACGGCTGGCCGAAAGCGAGATGCCTCCATCCTCCTCGGCTGGGGCCGCAACACGCTGACTCGGAAAATGCATGAACTCGACATGGACAGTGGCGAGACCGACGACGCATAGCGACGCTCACCAAGGCAACGAATGTTCAACATCGTCCTCTATGAACCCGAAATTCCGCCGAACACTGGCAACATCATGCGACTGTGTCGCAACACTGGCGCCGCCCTGCACCTCATTGAACCCCTTGGGTTTTCTTTATCTGAAAAACTTCTTAGGCGAGCAGCACTTGACTACGCAGATTATAAGAGCGTGAGACAACATAAAAATTTCGACGCCTTTTTGGATGAAAGCGGCTCAGGAAGAAAAATTGCCCTTACCACCAAAACTGATCAACGCTATGATCAATTTGATTTCTGCACGGGAGATTACTTGGTCTTTGGTCCAGAGACCCGCGGCCTTCCAGAGGACTTACTGTTCTCAGAAAGATTCGACGCCCGCCTGACATTGCCTATGCGAGACAACAGTCGGTCCCTTAACCTTTCTAATGCAGTTGCTATTACGCTCTTTGAAGCATGGCGACAACATGACTTTTGTTAACGCGCTATTGGACCGTCGCCGCATCCCGTTCTTTTGCGAGCTTGGCTTGTTCGTAAAGTGCGTCGAAGTTCACGGGAGCCAGCATCAACGGAGGGAAACTCCCTTTGACAATCAAAGTGTCCACACTCTCTCGCGCGTACGGAAAGAGTATGCTGGGGCAAAAACTAGCGAGCATTTGATCGAGCCCGTCATCGGTCATTCCATCGACTAAGAAAATCCCGGCCTGTTGAACTTCCGCCAAATACAAGGTTTTATCCGCTTCATCTTTCGCAGTCAGCGTCAGAGACAAAATAACTTCCCAGAGTTTATCTTCAATCAATACATGTCGCGCATTCAGGTCTAAATTTACCGAAGGCTTCGGCGCTGATCGAAAACTCTCAGGCGCACCTGGGGATTCGAAAGAAACATCCTTTAGATAGATCCTCTGAATCGCGAACTTAGGTCCCTGTGCTTCACTTCCAGTATCAGTCATTGTTCACTCCTAGCATCGTGTCGAGCCCACCCTCGCGCTCCAGTTGATAAAGCTCGTCACAACCACCCACGTGTTGATCTCTAATCCAAATTTGCGGCACGGTTCGTTGTCCAGACAATCGCTGCATGATCTGTCGTTGCTCGGCATCATGATCCACCGCGATTTCATGGTAGGCGACTTTTTTAGCCTCCAGCAGCATTTTGGCACGCACACAAAATGGGCAAAAGCGGGTGGTATAGAGTGTCACTATGGGCAACGCTTCATTCACAGTATCGACCTATTTAACCATTGGTAAATTTGAGCCTGTCCACTCAGTCATACCCCCTGATAGACGCTTTACATCCGAAAAGCCGGCTGCTAATAGCTTGCCGCCAACCGCACTTGAATGCTGACCCATTTTACAGACCAGTACGACGGGACGTTCTTTGTACTGATTGAGTTCCTCAATTCTGTTAGCAAAGTTGCCGTAAGGCAGATTAATCGCGCTCGCAATATGTCCCGTTGAAAACTCTTTTTTATCCCTCAGGTCAACGATGACGGCGTCCGCTTTGTTCACTAACCTGACCAAGGTCTGGGCATTGATCGACTCCCCGCCTTTTTTTCGTTCAGTCACAATGAGGGCAATCACGAGGGTGATAAATAGACCCACCAAAATAGGATGGTTGCCAATAAATTCGAAAACCTGTTGCAAAACGTTTGTGCCCTTTCACTGTTCCGGCGCCGATTATACACCTTGAACGAGAGCGGCACTAACTACCCCGCAGTTTTATCAAGACGTCAATCCCGTTAAACTCAACCTTTCCTCAAATAAATCGACCAAATGTCTACGGCGCCC
The DNA here is from genome assembly GCA_938017975.1 of uncultured Pseudomonadales bacterium. GTDB lineage: Bacteria > Pseudomonadota > Gammaproteobacteria > Pseudomonadales > Azotimanducaceae > UBA9926. The sequence goes on from CALIKQ010000006.1 coordinate 149,443, forward strand.
ACCACCACTCTCATCGTACTCGACGGTTTCGGCCATCGATCTGACCCAACCGACAACGCTGTAGCTCAGGCTGCAACGCCCTTTTTGGACGAGACCTACGCGCAGTCCGCACACACGCTGATCTCAGGATCGGGTTTAGATGTCGGGCTCCCCTCAGGTCAAATGGGCAATTCTGAAGTAGGCCACATGAATTTAGGCGCAGGTCGAGTCGTCCATCAGGACTTTACTCGGATCAATCAAGCGATCGAGGATCAAAGTTTTTTCTCTAATCCAGTCCTCGTCAACGGCTTCGATGATCTCGCTAAAACCGGATGCACCCTGCATGTTCTCGGACTGCTCTCCCCAGGAGGCGTCCACAGCCATGAGGACCATCTCAATGCTGTTGTATCACTGGCAGCTGAGCGGGGGATCAAAAAAATAGAGATTCACGGGTTTCTCGATGGCCGCGACGTCCCGCCAAAATCGGCGGCCGCCTCCATTACCCAACTCGAGGCACACTGCGAGGAAATTGGCATCGGCCGTTTAGCGACCCTTTGTGGCCGTTATTTTGCGATGGATAGAGATCAACGTTGGGAGCGAACCAAGCAAGCTTTTGATCTGATTTATGAGGGCCAAGCGCCGAATCGGTTTGAATCAGCGCATGCCGCATTGGAGGCGGCCTATCAACGCGGAGAGACCGATGAATTCGTTGTACCCACAGTCATTGGAACCGATCAGACTGCAGTCGGAGTCCGCAAGGGTGATCAAATTATTTTTATTAATTTTCGCTCGGATCGCGCAAGGGCTATTTCCGAGGCTTTTACCCAAGCGCACTTTGATAAATTCGAGCGCCCAGAATGCCCTGCCCTTTCCCGCTTTGTCACCTTCACGCAATATTCCGATACGCTCAATGTTCCTTGCGCTTTCCCTCCCGAAGTCATCCACAACGGGCTCGGTGAATATCTGGCACAACTTGGGCTTAGACAATTGCGTATCGCAGAGACCGAGAAGTATGCCCATGTCACGTTCTTTTTTTCATGCGGTCGTGAAGCCCCATACCCGCTGGAAGATCGAATCTTGATCCCATCACCCGACGTTGCAACCTACGATCTCGCGCCGGAGATGAGCGCTCAGGCGGTAACCGATCAGCTGTGCAAAGCCATACGATCCGGAGACTATGCTTTTATTGTTTGTAATTTTGCCAACGGCGACATGGTGGGTCATACCGGCAATCTAAGTGCCGCAATTAAAGCAGTCGAGACCCTAGACTCATGCCTACGGCAAGTCGCTGAAGCGACTGAAGATTCAGGTGGCCAGATGCTGATCACGGCCGATCATGGCAATTGCGAACAAATGTCGGATCCCAGCACGGGCCAGCCCCACACCGCGCACACCAGCGAGGAAGTGCCTCTCATCTATATGGGGTCTAAAGAGGTCGCGTTTAAAGACGGCGGCGTGCTGAGCGATATTGCGCCGACGGTTCTAGCGCTGATGGACCTGCCCCAGCCCAAAGATATGCTCGGTCGATCTTTGATCTCTAACCTCAAACGGCAATCGACTTGAGCCTTCTGAGCGCCTGGCGAACTTATGGCAGGCAAGCGTTTATCAAGGCCATTATGCTCTGCAGCGCTTTGAGTGCTTTCGCCGCACCAGCTGAGCCTGACGAAGCGGCCCTTGAAGCTGAGTTGATCGAGCTCAAAGCGGTTCTTCAGCGGGTCGCCGTTGAGCAAAGTCTGTTGCGTGATCAACGCGATGACAAAACCCAGTCAATCAGAGATCTCGATCAAGAAATCGCTGCCATTGTAAAAACCCAGCGCGCCGCCGAGCGCAATGCCCGCAAGGCCCAAACTCAAATCGAGATGCTCACCGAGCATCAAGAGACTTTAATCGACCGTCGCGATGCCCAAAAATCGCTGATTCGGGAACACATCATCGCAGCCAGCCGACTCGGAGAAACTGGCCTATTAAAGGTCCTACTCAATCAAGAGGACCCTAATCAATTATCTCGAATCTCGGAATATTATCGCTACTTGTCAAAAGCACGCATGCGACAGGTCTCTGAATTCGAACATACACTGGCGGAACTGGCTCAAAATGAGCTCGCGCTCATCGAGGAATCAAGCGCCTTTGAAAAAGCCGCCGATGAAATTGCACTGGCATCAGAGACGCTTGCAGAGCGGCGTTCTGAACTTTCTGGCGCGCGAGCATCTCTTGACGCCCAGTATGCGACCTCAAAAGCCCGAACCAATGTCCTTGAGCGTGATGCGCTCAATTTAAAAACCTTGCTCGAGCAGATCAGACGTAATCTCATTGAATTTCCGAGCACCCTTGATTTTCAATCCATCAAAAGCCGAAAAGGTGAACTCCCGTTACCTTTAACTGGCAACATTCGTCATCGCTTTGGCGATCGACGCTTTCAAAACAAAGTTCGATGGGACGGTCTCGTAATCGACGCACCTTCAGGCACCAAAGTGACCGCAGTCCATTACGGGCGAGTTGTCTTTGCGGACTGGCTTCGCGGATTCGGCCTTATGGTCATTCTTCGTCATAGTGACGGATTCATGAGTCTCTATGGCCATAATCAGGTAATCTATCTGGAAGTCGGAGATTGGGTACTCGCCGGCCAGACCATAGCAGAAGTGGGGCAAAGCGGCGGGCAGGCGGCACCGAGTACCTATTTCGAAATTCGGGATCAAGGTCAACCGGTGGACCCGCTGATTTGGTGTAATACAAAGGCAATGCCCGGCCGTAAGGGATAATGACCCGTACACTCGCGTCTGCCCTAAGGATTTAGCGATGAACCAACGATTGATTATCATGCTTTTACTACTTGCTGCCAGTAGCCTGGCGGTCGGCGAAACGAAAGCTTCAGACGCGCCTGCCGCTGCGACTCCCGCCGCGGCAGAGGCTGCGCGCGGAGAGCCTTCAGCGAATAAAGAGCCTTCAGCGAATAAAGAGCCCTCAGCGAATCGAGAGCCCTCAGCGAATAAAGAGCCTTCAGCAGATAATAAGCCTTCAACGGATGGAACAGCTTCAGACGATGAGGCAGTCTCCGCAAAGCGCGAGGCTCTAAAAAATCCGGCTTCGACTATGGGTCAGTTACCTCTTGAAGAACTCAGGATTTTTGCTGAGGCATTCGACCGAATCTCTAAAGCCTATGTCGAGGAAGTCGATGACAAGACACTGCTTAACAACGCGATCAGGGGATTACTTGATCAATTGGATCCGCACTCTGCGTTTTTAGATTCAAAGACTTTCGAGCGGCTTCAGGAAAGCACCACTGGAAACTATGGTGGCCTTGGCATCGAGATAGGAACCGAAGAAGGTCTTATTAAGGTCGTTACCCCGATCGATGACACCCCAGCGGCAAAAGCAGGCATTCTGCCGGGAGACCTCATTGTACAGATCGAAGGCCAATCTATTCGAAGTATGGGCGTTAGCGAAGCCGTTGAGATTATGCGCGGCGCGCCCGGAAGCTCAGTGACGCTCAGCGTGGTTCGTCAAGGTGAGCCTAATCCCATCGAGATCACGTTGACCCGCGAAGTGATCAACATCGCAAGTGTTCGACAGCGTCTACTAGAACCCTATTTTGGTTATATCAGGGTTGCTCAGTTTCAAGCTGATACGGGGTCAGAGGTCGCAACAGCGATCGAAAAGCTGGAATCAGAGACACCGCTTAAAGGACTGATCATCGACCTTAGGAACAATCCTGGAGGAGTCCTACAGGCTGCCGTCGCGCTTTCTGATCTCTTTATTCGTGAAGGCCTGATTGTCTACACAGAAGGCCGATTAGAGAATGCGGCCATAAAGTATCGCGCCAGCGACAAAAGTGTCCTTGAGGGCGTGCCTCTTGTGATTTTGGTGAACGAGGGGTCAGCATCAGCGTCAGAGATTGTGGCTGGAGCGCTTCAGGATCACGGTAGGGCCATCATCATGGGCACTCGAACCTTTGGTAAAGGCTCGGTACAAACCGTGCTGCAATTGACCAGCGACAAGGCAATTAAGCTCACCACGGCGCTCTACTTCACGCCCTTGGGTCGCTCGATTCAAGCCGAGGGAATCGCGCCAGATCTTTGGATTGACCGGTCGACGGTAACAAAGATTAAATCGAATCCATTTCGGCTGAAGGAAAAAGATCTCCCGGGCCACTTAAATGCGCCGACCACCGAGCAAGGATTGGAAGAAAACTCAGCGCAGCCAGAGGCTGCTTTTGCCAATGATTTCCAGCTGCGCGAAGCGCTGACCCTCCTGAAGGGTATCAATATTCTCTCAGACAAAAACAAATCAACCGACACGCTCTGAGGGTTATCGGCCCGCCGTCAGAGCAAAGGCCTCCTTAAGATCGAGGGTGCCCTCATAGATTGCGCGACCGGTGATGACGCCTTGAATACCACCCGTGTCACGCTCAGGTAACGCAGCCAGTTGCGCAATGTCCGACAATTGATTCACGCCTCCGGAGGCAATGATCGGCAAAGACACCGCATCAGACAGCGCAACCGTGCCTTCAAAATTGATGCCCTCCATCATTCCGTCTCTACTGATGTCGGTATAAATGATCGCCGACACGCCGTCATTTTCGAACCGTTTCGCCAACTCAACCACCGAATAATCCGTCACACTCTTCCAACCCTGAATGGCCACTTTGCCATCAAGGCCATCTAGACCAATGATCATCGTTCCAGGAAAACGCCGGGTCATGTCTCCGACGAATCCTGGATCCTGAACCGCTTTGGTACCCAAAACCAAATAATCAACACCGGCTTCAAGATAGGACTCTATAATCGCTTGTGAGCGAATGCCGCCCCCCAACTGCAAGGTCAGATCAGGAAACTGAGCAGCAATCTCGTTGACAATATCTCTGCTGACGCTTGCGCCTTCAAGCGCACCATCAAGGTCAACAATGTGCAGACGAGAGGCTCCAGCGTCCACCCAGCGCTGGGCTGTCTCCAAGGGGTCCCGACTGTAGACCGTAGAGGCATCAAATCGGCCTTGTTTGAGGTTCACAACGGCGCCATCTTTTAGATCGATGGCCGGAATCACCGTAAGCACTCAGAGCACGCCTTTTGTGGAGGGCAACTGGTCCTTCATCCGATCGTCAACCTCGAGCGCCATTCTGAGGGCACGTCCAAACGCCTTAAATACCGTTTCGATCTGGTGATGCGCATTGTCGCCCTCTAGATTATCGACATGGAGCGTGACCAGGGCATGGTTCACAAACCCCTGAAAGAACTCATGAAACAAGTCAACGTCGAACTCGCCGACCTGAGCACGTTTGAACGGCACTCTAAAGCTGAGTCCAGGCCGCCCGGACAAATCAATCACTACCCGAGAAAGTGCTTCGTCCAACGGCACATAGGCATGACCATAGCGTCGAATGCCTTTCTTATCGCCAACGGCTTTTGTAAATGCCTGCCCGAACGCAATACCAATGTCTTCGACGGTATGATGGGCATCGATCTCAAGATCGCCGGTGGCCTCGACTTCCAGATCAATCATGCCGTGACGTGCAATCTGATCAAGCATGTGCTCCAGAAAGGGTAATCCCGTCGCGAAGTGCCGGTTCCCAGTCCCATCTAAATTCAATCGCACACTGATTTGGGTCTCTAGGGTATCTCGCTGAACCTCAGCCGTCCTCATGTGATCTGCTCCGAGCCAAACCCAAATTATAGCACTGCGCCACTTACAGCACCGCACCGTTTGGTAAATAGCGGTTATCGGTATGAGATTTGATCCAACGCCTAAATTCTGGATCAAATTGATCCATGCGCTTGAGGCTAGCGACCAGGGCAATCACCGGACTAGTTTTACCGGCATCCCATCCAACCCAATCCCGTTCGGCCAAGGTAAAGAATCGAATCAACTGATGCTTGGCCTCGGCGTCTAGGTCCTCTGCGGACTGCCATAAGGCAGCCTCAGTTTTCATCCAAGATCGATAGGCCTGAAAATCGCTGACATCCAAATCATCAAGGTTGTCCAACATTGCTTCTGGTAACAATTCGAGCAACGTTGAAAGCTGTGCCGTGGTCAATGGCACCGCTGTGCTTGGTTTCCAAACTCCAATACTCATCAGCTGCCCTCTCCCTGCTGCGGCAAAAATACATTGGTAAACTGGAGCGGGCGACGAGATTCGAACTCGCGACAACCAGCTTGGGAAGCTGGGACTCTACCAACTGAGCTACACCCGCACACCCTCATTTTGCCAGCATCGAGCAATGATGGCGAAACCTTTCTATCCATCGCCAATAAATCGCTGCAATATCATCATGATGATATCTGCCCAGAGCTCTTAAAACCCTGCCGACAGAACCATCACAATGCCTAAAAGCATCAACCCAATGCCCTGCCATTCCTTAACACTGGGTCGCTCAGCGAAGAAAAAATAAGCAATGAGCAAGGCAAAGATCAGCTCAACTTGACCAAGGGTTTTAACCACGGCCGCGCCTTCGAGGGTAAAGGCAGTAAACCAACCAATTGAACCAAGAACGCTGGTCAAACCAATAAAGCTGCTGAGTCGCCATTGCCGGGCCACCTGCTTGAGCTCAGCTGGTCTCTGCCAAGCAACGATCCCGAGACAAACCACTGTCTGTAGCACAACCATGCACAGCAGCGTGAAGCCAGCAGCCGAGATTGGTGACGCTAACTGCAGACCTATACTGGCATCTCTGACCAACAGCGACGTCAGAGAGAAGGCAGTCGCAGCCACCAAGCCGATCAATGCGTCTTTACCCATCCAGCCGCCAACAGACACTGGCTTTGCATAGACTCGCAGCAGCCCCAGCGTCGATATAACCATTCCTGCCAGCGCGATCCACGCCAGCGACGCCGCAAAAAACAATATCCCAAGAATCGCGGTGATCACAATTTCTAATCGAATTGTCGTGCTTCCAACGGCAAAACTACGAAGAGAGAAGAGGTAAACCAAAAGCATGGTTGCAATGATCTGGAGCAGACCAGCCGCAATAACCCTGACTACAAACCCTATGGTGACATGATCAACAATCGAAGGGTTCACAACAACAGCGCCATAGATCGCCACAAATGGCAATCCAAAAAGATAGCGAACAAGCGTTGCGCTCCCTACTGATACTGTTTGATTCAGTGTTTTCTGGGCAGCGGTACGGACGGCTTGCATGAGCGCCGCCAACAACGTCCAGATCACAAAAGATTCAAGCATGCAGTCCCTCTGTTTCGCTCCAAATAAGCGGAAACCAAAGCGCCCACACTCAGAGAAAGGGCGCTAAGCTTTGGATCGCTTCTTTGCGCAGATCATCCTGATCAATTACAAAGGCAAAGCACCTCGCCTAATAGGATCTCTTGGCAGCAGGTTGGCCACTGGCCCCCGTAATTGCCAACGGACGCAAGAGGCCCGGTGCTATAAGCAATTGAGAAGCCAGCTTTGGCCTTCTTCGATGAACGGCACTTCTGCGGCTCGTCTTGCTAAGGGGAATCCCCATCGTGCTTTATCGAGGCTGAGCGCTTCTCAGCGCCGACCAAGCATTATCGCGCCGAGAAAGACTCTGCACTTAGGTATGCATCACAGCGCTTCGAGTATCTTCTCGGCAGAGCTGACCTCAAATGCACCACCCTGCTCAGCATTCAAGACCGTGACCTTGCCATCTTCAGCAATCAAAGCGTAACGAGAAGAGCGATGCCCTAAACCAAAACCCGAACCGTCGAGGGTTAAGCCCATCGCTGTCGTGAATTCTCCATTACCGTCAGCGGCCATGACCAAAGCTTCCGCATTTTGGCTTTGACCCCAAGCACTCATCACAAAAGCGTCGTTAACACTCAAGCAAACAATGGCGTCAACACCCTTCGCTAAAATTTTATCCGCGTTCGCCACAAATCCTGGGAGGTGCGCAGCACTACAAGTTGGCGTAAACGCACCAGGAACAGCAAACAAAACCACTTTTTTACCCGCAAAAAACTCGCCCGTATTTAGATCTTCTGGTCCCTTTTCGCCCATTGTCTTGATTGTGACATTTGGGATCGAGTCCCCTACTGATACAGCCATTGAACACTCCATTATTGATAAGTTGTGAGTTCGCCCAGTCTCTAATGAACACAGCGCCAGTGCAAGTTGATTCGGCGAACTTCTCCAGCGGCGCTCTAAGATTTAGACGCTCGGCAGGGCTTTCCGTCTTTGCACACAAAGAAGTGACGCTCCGGATCAATTTGGAAGAGCACTTGGTCAGATTGCCTGGGATACATCACCGCCCCTTCAGGAGCAAATTGCACGATGTAAGCTTTTCTCACATCGCTTGTTAAGTTTGGACCAGTTCGGTGCGGCGTGAGTGAGGAAAAAACCACAATATCGCCCACATCAGCCTCAATGGCCACAGGACCAAGGGCTGCCTCATCCTCATCAGTCAAGCACTGATAACCCAGATCCGTGACCCAGTGCTTCAAGGTTCCATGACGATGAACACCCGGAACCACCCATGGGCAACCATTTTCAGTGGTTGCAGGCGTTAAAGGTACCCAACACGTGAGATAGTTTTCGGGGCTGACATAGGTGTAACCGTTGTCTTGATGCCAGGGAAATTCCTGAGGTGTTTCTGGCTTTTTATAAACCAGCTGATCCCAGTACAACCGAACATCAGGACCAATTAAATCCGCTGCCAACCCGGCAAAAACGGGCTGGTGGACAAAATCTCGAGCTGCCTGGGAAACTTTTACAATGTGAATTGTAAAAGTGATCTCATCCGCTCGATTGATATAAAAATGCCCCGCGTGCTCATCACGGAGTGCTTGCTCGCGCGCAGCTTCCAGATCATCGGCATCTTTAAGCAATGCCTCTATCGCAGACTTCGGTATGGCGTTCTTCAGTAAAAAGCAGCCTTGATCGTTCCAGAGTTTTGCCGCTTCTGCGCTCAAAACCTGGTAGGGCGCTTCTGGCGAGGCCCATTTAAAATCAGTGCTCCGGGGGTCTAACTTCATCGACTTTCAACGGCAGCTGTCTGAAAAGACGGAAGCGCTGAGATGGCTGCAGCCAAAGCGTAATCCTGATCCGTCAATTGATCGCCAGCATCATGGGTCGTAAGGGTAATCTCCACCAGATTATAAACATTGCGCCAATCTGGGTGGTGATTCATTGCCTCGGCAAGGTCTGCAGTCGCCTGCATAAAAGAAAAAGCTGATTTAAAGTCATCGAACCGCAGAGCAATCGTTAGCGCCCCGGGTCCTTCTTGCCAACCTGGTATCTTTTGATTTGTCATGACGGCATCAAAACAGAATTAATACCCAGACTCAATCCTAAGATCACAACCTGATACACTGCAATGATGAACTCAGATATCACATCAGACAGCAATCCGTCAGCTGCTCAAACACTGCCCAGACCGGAATATCCCAGACCCAATTTTGTCCGCGAAAAATGGCTCAACCTTAACGGGCCTTGGTCGTTTCGCGCCGACCCAGAAAATCTTGGGTTGAACCAACATTGGTTCGATGGCTTCTCAAGCGACGACTTGATCACGGTTCCCTTCGCGCCTGGCAGTCAGGCGAGTGGGGTTCAAACCGTCGATCACTGCAATACCGTCTGGTATTGCCGAGCATTACCTCCACTTGACTGGAACAGTGACGCAATACTGCTCAACATCGGCGCAGCGGACCATGCAACGACAGTCTGGATCAATGGACAACACTTGCTTGACCACCGAGGGGGCTACAGCCCAATTCAAGGAGATATCAAACCTTTTCTCACCGAAGCTAATAATTTCATCGTCTTTCGGATCAGCGATACAACATCTTGGCAACAGCCCCGCGGAAAACAAGCTGGAGACACGAAGTGGCCGATTGATTACGACGGCATCATTGGCATTTGGCAAACCGTTTGGCTTGAACCGGCCTCTTCACTCCGTATTGAAAGTGTTGGTTATCGATATCACGCCGCTGAACAACGACTTCAAATCTCCGTGGGGCTCTCAGGACACAGTGAGGCTGAGATAAAGGTCACGCTTCATCAAAGCGAAGCGCAGAGCATCAAGGTATCGAAAAATTGTGCATTGCGGTCTGAAGTGGTTATCAATCTTGAAGTACCCCATCCGAGGCTTTGGTGCCCTGATGATCCCTACCTGTACCCGATTACCCTTCAAATTTACCAAGACCAGGCCCCAGGAGATCAGGTCCTGAGTTATACCGGGCTGAGGACCATTGATATTGATCGCGGCGCGCTCCAGCTCAATGGTCAGAAACTCTATGTTCGCGGGATTCTTGACCAAGGTTATTTTGAGCAGGGCTGGTACACCGCAGTTTCAGATGAAGCCCTAAAGCGAGATGTCGAGCTGACTTTGGCAATGGGCTTTAACTTGGTTCGCAAGCATCAAAAAATCGAAGACCCTCGCTACCTATTCTGGGCAGACCAACTTGGGCTTCTTGTATGGAATGAAATGCCGTCTGGCCGCATTTTTTCAAAATCTCTAATACAAGACCTTACACTTGAATGGATGGCCATCATTGAGCGAGACCAAGCTCATCCGAGTATCGTGGGCTGGGTGCCATTTAATGAGTCATGGGGAATATGGAATCAGCGACAGCGGCCCGAGCAACGTCATTTCGTCGACGCTATTTTTCATCTGACCAAGGCACTTGATCCTTCTAGACCCGTGGTTGGGAATGATGGATGGGAATACTCAATGGGGGATCTGTGGACATTACATCTCTATGATACAACCCAAAAAACACTAGAATCTCGGCTCCAAGCGCTGATCGAGGTGCCCAGTGGGCCGGTACACGATGGCGCCGAGCCTCGGGCCGGTGCCCTACCGGGAGCAGACCCGACGGGAAAGCCTATTTTATTGACCGAATGCGGGGGAATCGGCCTGCTCACTGCCGAGGCACTTATGGACGATGCCCCTTTTGCTTATGGGGACCTACCAAAAACCGTCGCCGAACTTACCCATCGAACTGAGGCGCTATTGGCGGCAATCAACGCCACGAGGGCCATAGAGGGTTTCGTCTGGACCCAATTCACCGATGTTCAGCAAGAGATCAATGGCCTACTGACCTTCAATCGCGAGCCTAAAATACCGCTGGAAACATTGCGATCAATGATTTTAAAGGTCGGTCAACAAAAAGTAGATCTGGCATGAGTCAGATCTCTGAATTTGAACAACTCTGTAAGGCACAGAATACGGCGCAGATCTCAATCAGCCAGGGCGGCAAGATCGTCTTTGATAGAACTTTTGTTGAAGATCCCATTGACGTCTTCGCGGTCCAAAAAGGGATCATCTCCATTTTGATTGCCATCGCTGAAACCCGCTACTTTCTCGAACGCTATGACGCGATGAATCATATCCTGACGCCGGAATGGACTCAGCTGTCAAAACCCGACGAAGCCAGCCTAACCGTCGAAATTCTAATGAATATGACAACAGGTATGGATGAGTCGCTTAAAGCGAAGGGAACCATGGGTAAAGACTGGGCCTACAACAACGTCGCTTATCAAAAGCTCAAAGAAGCGCTCGAAATCCAAACTGGCATGACGCTACAAGCCATTACCGAGCAATGGTTGCTGGCACCCCTTGGGCTCAGTGGAATGACCTGGCGTACACGAGCAGCTGATGGTGAGGGTCGTACTTTCTCTGCGCTTCACTCAACCGCACAAACACTGCGCGCCATCGGCGATGGCTTGTTGTTCCAAGAGTTGGTGGAATCGAGCTATCTCGATCAACTCGAATCCCCCGGCAAGAGTACAAATCCAGCATGGAATCTGCTCTGGTGGACGAACCGGGCACAGTCGCACCAGCTACCCGGTAGGCACGAAATTATCGAGCGTGCCTTATTGCCCGCAGCACCAGAGGACCTGATCAGCGCCAGAGGTTTACTCGGCCAACATCTTTCACTATCACGTAGACATGAACTGGTAGTGGCACAAACCCGCTTGCGAGGAGAAGGCGTAAGCGATCGAGAACCCGGACAAACTGAATTCTGGTCAGCTGTTACAGCCTTATACTGCTAAATCGAATCAAAAATACTGCTAAATCGAATCAAGAGCGACGAGCGCAAACCGTTCCCTGGGAATCAAAATATGGTAGCCTTTTGAGCTCAACGACGCTTTAAGGAATGCATCATGGATCTCTCTTTCGGTCCTGAATATGAAGATTTTCGCGACGAGGTCAAAACTTTCATCAAAGACAATCTTGATGATCAACCAAAACCAGGTGCCGGGCCCAAAAGTGAAGAGGTTCGCCAATGGCAAGCGAAGCTGATCGCAAACGGCTTTCATTCACGCACCATCCCAGCAGAGTATGGCGGTTTTGGTGCAGAACCAGACATCATCAAATCAAGAATCATTGCTGAAGAGTTTGGTGCGGCTCAGATGAATACCGGCTTCAGCGGCCAAGGCATCAGTATGCTCACGCCAGTGCTGCTTGAGATGGGCACGGAAGCGCAAAAGCAGCAATTTATTAAGAAAACGATTCATGGTGAGCTCATTTGGTGCCAAGGCTACTCCGAGCCCGGCGCTGGCAGTGATTTAGCCAGTCTAACCACCCGTGCTGAATTAGATGGTGATGAGTGGGTTATCAATGGGCAGAAAATCTGGACCAGCACCGCACATATTAGCGATTGGATTTTCTGCCTTGTCCGAACTGAACCCGAAGCGCCAAAGCATCAAGGCATTTCATTCCTGCTCTTCGAAATGAACACTCCAGGAATTGATGTCAGACCCTTGGTTGATATGACAGGAACGGCCAACTTCAACGAAGTTTTCTTTACCGATGTTCGCGTGCCTAAAGATCAAATCGTCGGACACCGGGGACAAGGCTGGCAGGTCGCAAACGCTATTCTTGGACATGAACGAGGATCCCTCGCACCGCCAGATGCGGCCATGGCCAGATTAAACGGCGTCATTAAACTTATGCAGGAGGAAACTATCAGCGGCGAGCGGGTCATCGACAATCCAATTTTTCGAGATCGGTTACTGAAACTCCAGGGCCGGGTCATGGCGATGCAGTACAATGATATGCGCCTCCTCTCTGCAACGATCAATAAAAGCCAAGACACAAAGCTCGCGGGGATGGTGGTGAAACTCATCGGCACAGAGCTCCGACATGAGATCGAATGTCTGGGGATTGATGTCATGGGCGAAATTGGCCTTTCCTATGGAGACAACCCTTATCTTCGAGGCAATGGGTCCTGGCAATACCAATACATGTATTACCTGGGTCTGATCATCGGGGGCGGTACCTCGCAAATCCAGAAGAACATCATCAGCGAAAGGGGGCTTGGCATGCCGAAAGAACCCAAAATCGCCCAGACGGGGGTCTAATGGAATTTGGATTATCAGAGGAGCAAAAGCTCCTTCAAGACAGCCTTACGCGATTTCTTAAAGAGCAAGTCTCGCTGGATCACATTCGAGAAGTTGCGGCTGGCGAAAGCAACGATGCGATGGCTTGGTCGGGCCTGTCCGAGCTAGGCATTCCAGGACTCATTATTCCTGAAAGTCATGGCGGCGTCGGCCTTGGAATGCTAGATGCGGTGGTTGTTGCCGAAGCTTTGGGTTATCACATCACCCCCGGGCCCTTCATCAGTACTGCCGTTATAGCGCCAACGATGCTCATGGCCGCGGGCCAGACCGAGCGACTGACTGACGTTGCAGCGGGGCAGTATCGAATCGGGGTAGCACTGTCCGAGGCGATTGGGTCTCGGCTTGACGCCGGCATCTCGGTAACCGATGGTACCGCGACCGGCAAAGCGCTCTTTGCCCTCGACAGTGAGGCCGACAGCTATCTTATCAATGGTCCTGATCACAGTCTGTATTGGGTCGATGCAGGAGACCCCGGATTCAGTAGAAAATTGCTGACCACCATCGATAAAACGCGAACAATTTGCGAACTTCAGCTCAATAAGGCATCAGTTCAGCTGGTCTCAGCGGATCCGGGCGTGCTTCTGGCTGGGATCGATGCTGGCCGAGTGATTCAGGCTGCCGATTCTTTAGGCGCTGCGCAGTGTATGCTCGATCAAGCGGTTGCTTACTCCCTACAACGTGAGCAGTTCAATCGCGTGATTGCATCATTTCAAGCGGTCAAACACATGTGCGCTGAAATGGCCTCGCAACTCGAGCCTTGCCGCTCGCTGGTCTGGTACGCTGGCCACGCAATGGCAACAGCCAGCGACGATGCGCGCCTTACCGCTTGTCATGCCAAAGCGCATCTCAGCGAGGTTGCCCAGTTCGTCGCAAGAACCAGCACCGAGGTCCATGGCGGCATGGGTTTCACTGATCTTGTCGGACTACACTATTGGTTCAAACGCATCGGCGCTAACCGGCAGTTGCTGGGTTCTCCAGAACTCGTGCGAGAAGAGGCCGCCAGAGCGCAGAACCTTGTGGCTTAGTCTCGGTAGCGCAGCCCGCTACCTAATGCGGCACGGGCCCCCAGCAAGCCGGGTAATCATTGATTCAATTCCTTAATCGACACTCGCCAGACGACGCAACATCGCTGAATCCCTCGGCAGACTGACCGCGTCCTCTGCTCAATTTTATTCAAGCTGCGCGCAAAGCTGCACTTTCGTGAACGTTTTCGATTAAAACGACACGTGAATTTCTCAGATTGTTATACAATTGACGGATGTCCACATCCGACATCAGCCTTAGCAACACTTTCATTCGACTGGCATTCATTCTTGGTTTGTGGGTACCCCTGTCGGTTCCCATAGCTGGGGCAGCAGACCTTTTGTTACCTTGCGACCCAGAGCTACACCCTGATGTGATTGCTTATGAACCTGAAGCACAGTGTGCAGACATCAAAGTACCAGAAGCGCCCGACCATAACGAGCGCATCATCACCCTATCAGTGGTCGTTCTTCCGGCGACCACTCGAGAGCGCGTTGAGGATCCCATTGTGTTACTTGCTGGTGGACCAGGGCAGTCGGCCATCGAGGTTGCTCCCGACTGGGCCGCCCGCTTTGAAAATCTTCGCAAGACGCGGGATTTTCTCATCATGGATCAAAGAGGCACGGGGCGTTCCAACTCACTTGCCTGCGCGGAGCAATTAGATCCTATATTAGAGGTCTTAGAAGATCAGACGAACTCGGTTGAGGAAGCCCTAGAGATTCAAGTCGAAGCCCTGCGAGATTGCTTGATCCAACTTGATGCCGACCCGACCTATTACGGCAGCCAAAACGCGGCGATCGACCTAGAATTTGTTCGCAAGCACTTAGCTTACCCAGCGCTGAACCTCTTTGGCATTTCCTACGGAACAAGGATGGCATTCATTTACGCGCGACAATACCCAGAATCTGTCAGAAGTTTATTGCTCGATGCGGTCGCGCCGACAACCATGATCATCCCAGAACGCGTCGGCTTAGATGCAGACATCGCTTTCCGCATGATCGAGATAGAGTGTCAATCGAACATTGACTGTCAAAGTGCCTTTCCTGACCTCAAAGGGACACTCAGAAAAGCCGAAACCTTATTGCGTGAACTTGACCAAGACCTTTTAGCGATCGATCCGTTAACCGGCGAGCGAACATTCGCCAAGCCAGACGCCCGACTGATAAATCGTATATTGCGCAGCGCACTGTACAGCCGAGGTTTACGTCAGCTCGTGCCGCTCGCAATCAGTGAGGCCGCCGAGGGGCGGCTTGAGGTCCTGCTCGGAATGGGTGCCGTTTTAAACCCCGAATCCAATTCCTCTGGCATGAGCCTGGGCATGATGGCCTCGGTCCTTTGTAGCGAAGACATGACCCAGATGAAAGCCATCCAGCACGGTGAAATCTTCGACAATGCCTTGCAAGAATTGTTGACCGAATTGTGTGGCTTTTGGCCGCACAAGGCCGTCAGCGAGGACTATTTTGAACCCGTCCGTTCAAACATACCGGCGCTGTTGATGTCTGGCACGCTCGATCCGATTACTCCGCCAAACTACGCGAATGAGGCAATGCGCACGTTGACCGCCGCTCAGCACATCGAAGTCCTCGGCGGCACCCATGGCGTTGGCCATCTTGGCTGCATACCAGAGCTGATCGAAACTTTCTTAAGCGCGCTTTCTAATCCGGAAGTCGATACCAGCTGCATCCAAGATATTGGACCTCGACCCTTCTTTACGAGCCTTGCAGGCCCCTTTATCAGAGAAACCGACGGGGAAGCCCATCATGATTGAGGTATCGGGACTGAGGAAATCTTTCGGTGATGTTACAGCGCTCAAGAGCGTTTCGTTTTCTGCTCAAAATGCCAAAGTCACCGGATTGTTGGGGCCTAACGGTGCCGGAAAATCAACGAGCTTACGGGTTCTGTACGGCCTGATTAAACCTGACATCGGGTGGGCGAAAATCGACGGCCTCGATGTCAGCCTCGAACGGCTCAAAGCCCAAGCCAGATTAGGTGTATTGCCAGATGGTCACGGACTTTATGCGCGGCTGACCGCAAGAGAGCATATGGCTTTTTTTGGTCGACTGCATGGAATTTCGCCTGACGTTCTCGAGCAACGCAGCGATGAGTTAATCCGTATGCTCGATATGCAAACCATCGCTGATCGACGTACAGAGGGGTTTTCCCAGGGCGAGCGCATGAAGGTTTGTCTTGCTCGCGCTCTGATTCATAGTCCCGATAATATTGTGCTCGACGAACCCACCAACGGTCTTGATGTCATGACCACACGCAAAGTTCGTGAGCTGATCAACGAGCTAAAACAACTCGGCCTTTGTGTTCTTTTTTCTAGCCACATCATGCACGAGGTTTCGAGACTCTGCGACGAAATCGTGATCATCGCAGAGGGCCAAGTCGTTGCCCAAGGGGTTCCAGATGCCATCCGCGAAAGCGCAGGCGAGGACAATCTTGAGGACGCTTTTGTCATTCTTTCCGAGCGAGCAGCCCGTTTATGAAACTCCTTGGTGCGGTGTATCGAAAAGAAATGATCGACGGACTCAGGGACCGAAGATCACTTCTGTCGAGCTTCTTTTTCCCCTTTTTGGCGCCATTGTTCATCTACGGCCTAATGACCTTGATGATCGAGCAAAACACCAAAAAAGAAACGATCGAACTCCCAGTGATTGGCGCTGAACATGCGCCTGCGCTCATTCAACATCTGGTCGAAAACGGTATCGCGATTACTCCATTCACTGAGGATGCGGAACAAGCCATCCGAGATAAAACCGTCGATCTGGTCTTGGAAATTCCGGCAGATTACCAAGCCTCTATGGCGGCCTTCGAACTGACACGAGTGGGTATGATCCACGATGGCTCACGCAACGACACCCGGGCCACTGTGTCGCGGGTGAGACAATTGATCAGAAACTACAGCAATGAGCTCAATGCTCTGCGACTGATCAGCCGAGGCATATCGCCCCGCTTGATCCAAGGCGTACAACCTAAAAATGAGGACATTGCCAGCGAGGAACAACGCGCCGCAAACCTACTGAACTATATTCCGATCTACGTTTTGATGGCAGCTTTCGTATGCGGCCTAGGCCTTGCCATCGATACAACGGCGGGTGAGAGAGAACGCCGCAGCCTCGAGCCACTGCTGATTAATCCCGTTCCGCGCCTCATGCTCATTTTTGGCAAATGGTTAGCCGCGAGCACCCTATCCGCTGTTGGCATGTTCATCACCCTGATGCTTTGCCTGTGGACAATGCTCGCCCTACCGTTGGACGAATTGGGCCTCAGATTCAGTCTAGAGCACTCTCAGATCCCTTTGCTTGTGCTGGCCATCTTGCCCGTTCCACTGCTGGCCTGCAGCTTGCAACTATTGCTCGGCCTTTTCGCAAAATCCTTTAAAGATGCGCAATCTTACATCGGCATTTTGGTGATCATTCCTGTTTTGCCGAGCCTAGTGCTGCAGTTTTACCCTGTCACGACCAGCCTGTGGATGTATCTCATTCCAATTCTCGGTCAGTCGCTGATGATTAAAGAAATACTCGGCGCAGAGCCTGTCGCTGTCTCCGCTTATTTTCTCTCCTTGATCTCAACCTTGGCCGCAAGCGTAAGCATTTGCTTCATTGCTGCGCGTTTGCTTAACCAAGAGCGGGTCATCCAAGGTTGAGAAATGACCCGATAAAAAATTGTCGGCGCTGATTTTTCTGAGTTCGCGGGCTCTCCGAGGGGCTTGAATTCGATGAAGCAGGCCACTGGGCTGAGCTAACCCAAAAGCTTCATGGCAATTCCCGCCGCGCCCTTGGCAGTCACAGTTAAATTTAAAGTCTTGATCCGTTTCGGGACCCAGCACCCTGAAGCGCTTATCTCAACAGGCTTAATCCGAACCGAGAGGCGGCTCAGCATTTTGAGTTTCAAGGCCACCAGTGCCCGACTGACTCACCGGCGTCTCTGGGGCATCTTCAGGGGGTTCGCCCTCGAGACTTTTGAAATCAGCGACATCAGAGATTTCTGGACGATCCTCGGGGGATGACACTGCGCTCGAATCCGGCCTGACCTGCTCAGACGATGCAGACTCGACAGCAACCGCAACCGCTAAGGCAGCTGGCGCAACAGGGCTTGTCCCAGTATCAAGCTCTGCAGACTCTCGCGCCTCAGTGAAATAAAGATAGGCCACTGCAATCATGAATGACAGGAATATACCGATGATGTACTGACTTCGATCACTCATTTGCCTGCTCCTGATTTAAATCCCTGTCCGCTTAGTTTCAATAATCGGCGCCGTCCATAGCGTCTTTTTCGAACCTGAACATCAAGCCTGACAGGACCATCGGTGATGTCGTGAAGCGCGACCGCAGTTGTGATACGTTGCAGTCTTCGACCTCATCAACATCAAGGTTTTCGCATGACCGATTATCAACCCCTTCCCATCTCTGATCAGCAGCCAAAACCTGCGACCCATCATACCATCCGGCATCAGGACCAGGTGAAAGCAGTGCTTCCCTTTGATGACGTCAGAAGTTTTGATAATGCTCAACGCGGTTTTATCGCAAGCCTCGAACCATTGCGAATCCCACACCAAGATGCCACGCGCTCCGCACTCGACCTAACCGCTTTTGACTTCTTAACCGAGGAGTCTCCAGACACGGTCAATCCCTCACTGTGGCGACAGGCGCAACTCAACGCCCAGCATCATGGATTGTTCGAGGTCACCGATGGCATCTATCAAGTTCGCTCCTTCGATATTGCGAACATGACTCTGGTTCGCGGCGAGACAGGCTGGATCGTGATCGATCCGCTGACCTGTTCAGAATCTTCCAGTGCAGCCTTGAACCTGGCGAACACGCATTTGGGCCATCGAGAAGTCGTTGCGGTCATTCATACGCACAGTCACGTTGACCACTTCGCAGGCATTCTTGGCGTAACCGATCAGGAATCAGTTTCGTCGGGTCGTGTCCAAGTGATTGCACCGCTTGATTTTGTTGACGAGGCGCTCAACGAAAATGTTCTAGCTGGCAACGTCATGGGCCGGCGCGCAACTTACATGTATGGCAACCTCTTGCCCGCTTCACCCTCTGGGTTTGTAACAACAGGTCTCGGCGCAGCACTCGCGCTCGGCAGCACAGGCTTTATCGTGCCAACCGACATCATTGCGACCAATACGGAAACTCGCCAAATCGATGGTATTGATATCGAATTTCAGCTAACGATGGGGTCAGAGGCGCCAGCCGAAATGGTTTTTTTCTTCCCGCAGTTTAAAGCGCTCTGTATGTCTGAGATCACCTCACATCACCTGCACAATATTTACACCCCGCGAGGTGCCCAGGTACGAGATGCGATGGCGTGGTCGAAACAAATTCAGGAATCCATCGACCGATTCGGGTCCCGGCTCGAAGTCGCATTTGCCAGTCATCACTGGCCCACATGGGGTCAGAGTGATGCGATTACCTATCTCAAAAAGCAGCGGGATCTCTATCGTTACATTCACGATCAGACATTACGCATGGCAAACCTTGGGCTAGGTCCAGAGGAGATTGCCGAGTCCATCGAGTTGCCCGATAGTCTCGCCCGGGAGTTTCATTGCCGAGACTACTACGGCACGCTAAAACACAACGCCAAAGCAGTTTATGTCAAATACCTTGGTTTTTTTGACGGCAATCCAGCCAATCTGAATCAACATCCACCCAGACAACGTGCTGAACGGTACGTCGAATTTATGGGAGGCAGCGACATGATCATGCAACGTTGCCAGCAGAGTTTCGATGAGGGTGACTACCGCTGGGTCGCAGAGGTCCTCAATCACCTGGTCTTTGCAGAGGTCGATCATTTGCCTGCACGCTCAATGCTCGCTGATACTTATGAGCAAATGGGTTATCAAGCCGAATCCGGTCCATGGCGAAACTTTTATCTCTGCGGCGCACTAGAATTACGGCAGGGACTGCCCAAAGGCAGCAAGTTCGGACCCAGCGCTGGCATGGCCCAAGGTATGCCACTGGCTAATATTTTCGAAGCGCTCGGCGTGCGGCTCAATGGTCTGCGCGCTGCCGGTCATCCCATGGCCATGAATTTAACCTTGACCGATGCTGACCCCGTGCTCATCGAAATCGAAAATGGTGTGCTCCACACCCACTTTAATCGCAGCGATGCCAACGCGGGACTCACCATCGAATCAACCGAGGCAACCTTCAAACAGCTTATTCTTGGGATTGCAGATCCCGTCGCGCTTATCAATGATCAAAAGCTTAAGCTCGAGGGCGATATTAACTTGTTGATGACTTTTCGGGACTTGTTGGATCAATTTGAGCGACGTTTTCCTATCGTTACACCGAGAGCCGGCACATGACATTCGCCAAACGCATCTACAGCGGTCATCAAACCTAGAAAATTTGTCCGATTTAGACTTTGCAAATAAAGTTGCGCGCCGTTCTTTACTCAAGAAAATAACCAGGAGATTTTATGCATATCGGTCTATTCAATCCCGGTGCGATGGGGGCAGCTGTTGGCGCTTGCCTAACCCGAGCAGGCCACCAAGTGTATTGGCTTTCCCCAGGACGAAGTAAGCAAACGGTACAGCGTGCAGCACGAGCAGGTCTCACGCCCTGCCAAACGCTCGGTCAGCTTACGGGCTGCGCCGAGTTGGTCATCAGCATCTGTCCACCCGCCGCAGCTGAAGTCATCGCTCAGCAGATTTGCGAATCAGGCTTTAAAGGGCTCTTTCTTGAAGCGAATGCAATTTCTCCTACCAAGCTCTCCGACATTCAGCGACGCCTCGAGGCGCACCACATTCAACTCATCGATGGCAGCATCATTGGAGGTCCAGTTTGGCCGGAAGATGAACAGCCAAACGGGACCACACTGCACCTATCCGGACAGCTTGCCGAAACCGTTCAGGCGTTATTGATTGATTCGTCTTTGGGTGTGAACGTCGTTTCAAAAGAGGTAGGCGATGCCAGCGCTTTGAAAATGGTGTTTGCAGCCTTCAGCAAAGGCAGTGCCGCGCTCAGTGCGGAAATTTTAAATGTTGCAGAGCAGTACGGCGTTCGCGATGAGTTGGCAGAGGCCATTGGAACCCATCAGAACGAGCGCTGGCTGCAAAGCATGACCCATACATCATCGAAAGCTTGGCGCTTTATTGGAGAAATGAATGAAATTGCCGATACCTTTAAAGCCGTCGGCGCTACCCCCGGATTTCATCAGGCCGCGGCCGACGTGTATCAGCGTTTAGCTGACCATAAGGATTGGGATCAAGCCCCGTCCGTACAGGCGCTACTGACCTCGCTTTCAAGCAAAACCAGACACTAGGATCAGGACCTTGCCATGGCACTGCAATTAGGCTTTCACATCGGACAGCAAAATCTAAACATCACCGAGCTGAGGCGCCTTTGGAAAAAGCTCGACCAACAAGGCGCGGATTGGATTTCTTTATGGGACCATTTTTATGAAGCACCCCCTGCGGGAGGCAGTCAAGATCACTTCGAGGCGATTGCGCTGCTCGGTGCCATGGCGACAGAGACTCAAAGAGCAAGACTGGGATGCTTGGTATTTTATGTTGGCTACAGAAATCCCGCGTTATTGGCCAAGGCTGCGGCAACACTCGATCATCTCAGCGGTGGTCGATTTGAGATTGGACTCGGTGCCGGCTGGCATATTCAAGAGGCTACTGCCTATGGCTACCCGTTCCCAAAAGTCGGAACCAGACTGGATATGCTTGATGAGGCTGCTCAAATCATTAAAGGGATGATGACCCAAGCGAGGACAGACTTTACGGGGAAGCACTTCTCGGTGGTCAATGCCAGCAACAACCCTGCGCCATTGTCCAAAAATCCTGCGCTCTGGATTGGCGGGCTTGGAGAGAGGAAAACGCTGCGTATTGTTGCAGAGCAGGCAACCGGCTGGAACGCCGCCTACGTCAGTCCGACCCGCTTCGCTGAGCTTAATGGCAGCCTCGACCGCTGGTGCGAGCAGGTTGGGCGTGACCCATCAGAAATAGAACGGTCTGTGAACCTCAGTTTTCATCTCGGTTTATCAGAAGCTGATCTAAAAGCGGAAAGAGAAAACCTCAGTCTGGCTTGGGGACCTCAGGCGCAGCGCATCACTGCGGGTGCCCTGCTGTGCACCCCCTCTGAGGCAATCGACCGAATTTTAGACTATCACCGACATGGCGCCGAGTTAATCAATGTGGCGTTACGGGCCCCCTTTCAAGCCGAGGCGCTTGCAAGTTATCTTGAAACGGTTATGCCCGCGATTAGAGCCGAAACCCGCTAAGATCTGACGACGTCCAGCATATCGCCGACCCGGGTCATCTTGACACGGGGCCGAGATTGGAGCGCGCCCTCGGCAACTTCAGCATCGTCAATTTTTTTCCAGTCGGCAAAGCTGACAAAATCAGGTTGTCGGGAGCGGATAAGCGCGAGCGCTGCATCTGCACCGGCCTCCGATGGCTCAAATAAACGACCCGCCTGCAGATCTTCCATCATGAGCCCGACCGTTTCCTGGGCACAGGTTTTGTTGGTTCCGATCACACCGCTAGGGCCCCGTTTTATCCAGCCTGCGGTGTACAGACCGACGACTTGTTGACCGGACTCGTCAATGGCTCGGCCACCCTCATTGGCGATCGTTCCCCAACTCTCGTTAAAAGGAACACCGGGTAGCGGTTGACCTCGATAGCCCACAGATCGAAAGACGAGCCCTGTCGGAATGACTTCTTCTCGATCAGTAGCAACCGGCTTCAACTGACCCCGATCATCCATCAAAAGATCATTCTGAACCAGTTTGAGTGCTGACACAGCACCTGCTTCCTCGATCAGTTCGGTCGGAGACACTAAAAATCTGATGTGTAACTGCCGGGGTTTACCCTCGTTCGGACGCGTTGCGTAAGATTGGATTGTCTCTACATTCTTAATCACATTTTTATCGTTGGCCGCATCCATTTGCTTCTGACTGTGTTCATCGACCACTGCCTCGCCGGGCAAAATATTGACATCAGCCTCTGCAAATTCACCCATCTCTTTAATCTCTGGGGGTGTAAACGCAGCCTGAGCTGGCCCTCGCCGACCCAATATATAGACATTTTTGACCTTGCTCTGACTCAACGCCTCAAGCGCGTGGTCAGCAATATCGGTCACCTTTAACTCGTCTACCGTTTTACACAAGATCCGGGCAACATCCATCGCAACATTGCCGATGCCTACCACCACAACATTTTCCTGAGAGAGATCAAACTGTCGATCAGCAAAATCAGGATGGCCGTTGTACCAAGCGACAAACTCAGTTGCCGAATGACTGCCGGCCAGATCCTCGCCAGCAACACCTAAATTACGATCAAATGGACTTCCCGTAGTAAACATCACTTGATGGTAGTGCTGTTTGAGATCTTCTAAATGAATGTGCGTGCCATACTCGACGTTACCGAAGAACCTAAACCCTGGATTCGCTGCACTCTTTTCGTAGGCTCGCGTGACCGACTTATCCTTTTGATGGTCAGGCGCGACGCCTGCTCGCACCAACCCATAGGGCGTTGGCAATCGGTCGAACATATCCATTTCAACAACCAAATCGCTTTGTTTGAGTAAATTGCTGACGGTATAGAATCCGGACGGACCCGAACCAATAATCGCGACGCGTAAGGGGTTTTCTGTGGTACCGACTGCTGACATAGGGCCTTCCATTTCTAAATCTATCGAGTGGAAAGATAGCAGAATAAAAGGAAGGCGCCCAGCACCCTTGCCCTAAACCATTGGCCTTGTGCAAGCCGGCAGATAGACTCTACCTGACAGTCCTTAAAGAATCGGGACTGATGATAGAAAGATGCAAAGCAACAGCGCCGATTTTAATCTTTTTACGCTGATCGAAACCATGGTTGAACAGATCAGGAGTTGCGAGCATCATCTCAACCAATCAAAGCAAGGCGACTAGTCCGTGCATTCGATCATGAGAATCACGCTAAAACTTTCTATTGCACTTATCGGATTGTCGATCTTTGCTTCGCTGAGCCTCAAGTGGGTCCTCGATGATCCCGAACGGTTGAGAGCGTCCTTGGCGGCGCAATTGCAGCGCGCGACGGGGTATTCGGTTTATTTTCAAACCCTAGATTGGCAGCTTTTGCCGCATTTAGCACTTAACGTCACCGCGCTACGCATCCCTGCCGACCCAGCCGCGCAGCCTTTTGCTGAAATTGAGGACTTAAGTGTCGATATAGAACTCATGCCACTTCTACTCGAAGGTGCGCTGACGATCGATTCGATTGAAATCTCGACCCTGAGCCTTAACCTCATCGATTTTGAGAACGGTAGCACGAACTACAGAAGCGAAGCTGCTCGCGATAACCACTCCCAAGGGGAGGGCGCGACAACTCAACCAGAAGCGCCAATGCTCCCAAACCTCAAAAAGCTTGAAGTGGATAGGCTACAAATACGCTACCAAGACGAAGTCATCAAACAGGTTATAGATCTCCGGGCTGACAATCTGACCGGTCAATTAAGCGAGGGCATGATGACCGTCGCCTTCAATGATGTGCTTCATTATTCCGATTCTCATCTGCCGCTTGAGTTCGAGGGCAAGGTCAAAGGCGCAGTGATATTTTCACCATCGACCTCAAATTTGACCATCGATGACCTTAAAGCCGAAGGTCAACTGCGGGCGATAGATCTGCCCGCAACGGCCTTCGACGGGTCGTTATCGGGGCGATACGACATCACGCATGATCTTGCCACAATCACCGCACTGAACATCGGCTATCTTGGCCTTCAAAGTCAGCTCAACGGTCAGCTCAACGGGTTAACCGAACCTGAAATTGGGCTCGATTTGTCGGTCAGAGCAGATCTCATTAAACCCCAAGCATTGAATGGCATCCTCGCAGGCACAGATGTTAGCAGTCTCTCCCTTGATGAATTCAACCTGAGCAGTCGCATCTTGGGCACCGACATAAAGCCACAGCTGACAGAGCTCTCAGGTGCAGTCAATCGAACGGACTTTGAGGGCGACGCAGCCTTCGATCAAGCGCACGGTGAGCTCATACTCAACCTTCAGATGGGTAACCTCGACTTAACACCAGTCACTATCGATTCGGGACCTCAAAGTTCGACCCCGACACCCCTTGACCCAGCGACAGTGATTGTCCCACTCGATGTGTTAGACGCCTGGGTCTTCAACGTTCAGCTTAGTGCCAAGGAAATCCTTTGGAACGGCCTGCGTCTTGAAGATGCGGGTCTTGCTTTGCGCAATGTTCAGGGCAAACTCAGCGCAGATATTATCGGCAAGCTCAACACCGCGCCCCTTGCGGTCAATCTGCAAATCGATTACGACAACGAACCTTTAACGACTGCAAACGCCAAGCTCAGCGAGTTCGACCTGATAACTGTGCTACCCAATTACAACTTGGGGAGGATGAGCCTTGAGACATCTCTCGAATTCAAGGGCGCAACCCTTGGTGACCTAACCAGTAGCCTCCAGGGACCCATGGTCATTTCCTTGGCCGAGGGACTACTCAATATCGCAGCCCTGAAACAGGCAGCCCTGGTCATCGATCAACTTAGCGGCACCCAATCCGGCGCTGCCAACTGGCCTGATCAATTGGCTTTTGATGAACTGTTGGGAAACATCTCACACCGTCGGGGCATTGCATCCGAGCAGTACCTGACCCTCGAATATCAAAACCTTTCCTTGCGCGCTCGAGGCGGCATCGACATTTATTCTGGCGTGCTCGATTATGCTTTAGCCTTGAAGGTTTCTGAATCGACGACGCCGCCGCTCAAAGCCAGCGGGCCACTGACTCAAGTGAGTTGGCCGGCACAGTGCCAAGGCGCAATGGATTTGCCTGTCACCAGATTGTGCCAGATCGATCGGGGTCAAAGCCGTGCCCTGATGGAAGAACTTGCGCGAAACGCTCTGAAGAAAAAGGCGGCAGATTTATTAGATAAAACCCTGCAGGACAAGGCGCCAGAAGCCCTTAAAGGTCTGCTCCGGGGTATCCTCGGAAAATGAGCATGCTGATTGCCCCAAAGGTTTTAGATTGGTTTGACATCTATGGTCGAAAGGACCTGCCCTGGCAAAAGCAATTATTGCCCTATCCCGTTTGGATTTCCGAGATCATGCTGCAGCAGACTCAGGTCACAACGGTCATTCCCTATTTTAAGCGCTTTATCGAACGCTTCCCGACAGTCAGAGATTTGGCTGAAGCGAACCTAGATGACGTGTTGGCCCTGTGGACCGGTCTTGGTTATTACGCTCGAGCCCGCAATCTGCACAAGACCGCCATGATGATCATGCAAGATTGGGCCGGTGTGATGCCAACTCGACAATCCGACTTAATGACATTGCCCGGGATTGGTCGCTCGACTGCGGCCGCGATTGCAGCGATTTGCCATGGAGAGGCAGTTGCAATTCTCGACGGGAACGTCAAACGCGTGATTGCCCGGCACTTCGCGGTCGGGGGATGGCCCGGACAATCATCAACCCTGCGAGCACTTTGGATCCACGCTGAAGCACAAACCCCCAATAAGCGGATCGCTGACTACACCCAGGCCATGATGGATCTTGGGGCGACCGTTTGCACTGCCAGGCATCCAGCCTGCCACGCTTGTCCCATTCGGTCATCCTGCAGTGCCAGAAAAACAGCCCGTATCGACGAGTATCCCGGTAAGAAACCCAAAAAAGTAAAACCCAAAAAATCAACCGCCATGCTCATTGTCAGAACGCGAGGGGGCGATATCCGATTGGTCCAGCGTCCCGCTCAAGGCATATGGGGTGGCCTGTTTAGCTTCCCAGAGTGCCCGTTGGATGAGCTCGAAACGAAGCTGCCAAGCAGCGCGGTCAGCGTGATTAAACTGCCAGCCTTTAAACATCAATTCACGCATTTTGAACTTACCATTCAGCCAGTTCTTATCGACATCAAGCGCCGTCAAGACGTACCAAAGGTACCTAACGGCACCTGGCTGGGCTCAAACCAACATCCCGGGTTCGGGCTCAGCAGGCCCGCCGAGCGGCTCATCAAAATCGTGACCGAATTGCCGTTCTCATGAACCAACGCCATAGGACGTGTGCTGTCACCCCCACCGTGAGATACTGCTCGTGAAAGAGGAGCTGAATCATGACCCGAACCGTGTTTTGCAAATTGTTACAACAAAATCTACCCGGTCTTGACGCCCCGCCCTTTCCAGGCGCGACGGGCCAGGAAATTTTTGAGCACGTTTCCGCGCAAGCTTGGCAGCAATGGCAAGATCAGCAAACCATGCTGATCAATGAAAAGCACCTCAATATGATGGACAAAAAACATCGGAAGTATTTAACAGAACAACGGGCGCTTTTTTTCAGCGGAGAGCACGTCGATCAAGCCGAAGGGTTCGTCGCGCCTGACGAAACATAGCGCCTGATCAAACCTGGCGCCACGTTCATACCGAGCCAGCATCGGGGCACCTCTACTGAATACGCGGCAACATAGACGGACGCAAACCTAAAACGCTGTGCGCTATTCAGCCTGCGTCTGATCTGATGAGAACCTGCTCTGACCCGAACTTCACAATCCTTGGGCTAACCTTTAGGCCCGTTTAGATGACATAGCGGTCGTTGGCTGCTCTCACCGTGATCTCACTGATGACAACGCCCCATGGTTGATCCATTGCGTGGAGCATCTGCTCGACAAGGAGTTCAGGATCAAGTGCCGCATACTCGATGGTATCCTTAGACACCAACGCTGGGTCTGCAGACCCAGCCGCAATTTGACCCATGGTCCCCATATAGCCCTCATAATTTGCCCCCAAGATCCCTGCAATGGCAGACGGATTGATCACACCGCCACCAAGTCCAGTGCCTGGAACACCGGTTGGTTTGACCACAGTCACCTTAATCTTGCCTTGAGATTCCAATCGAAGTGATTCCGAGAGCTGGTTGACCGCGGCCTTGGTGGCGCCATACACAGCGCTCCCTGCAACGGCTGCGTTACCGTAGATCGAGGACAGATTGACCACATGTCCACGCCCGGCTGAAATCATCTGGTCGTGAACAGCGATGATGCCGTTGAGAACCCCTTTGATATTCACATCGATGCAACGGGCCCAGGCCTCTCCAGCCTCGGCATGGTCGCGATAAAAAGCGAGCGGCATGATCCCAGCATTGTTGACTAAAACATCAATGCCCCCAAAAGCCTCAACGCCTGCAGCAACCGCACCCGTCAAATCGCTTATGTTTGTCACATCGGCGGACCTCATGAGGCAACGTTCTGATGGTCCTATCGCAGCAGCCAAGGCAGTCTCATCTAAATCGAGCGCGACAACAAATGCTCCCCGCTCCAAACACCGAAGCGCCAACAGCGCACCAAAACCTCCGGCGGCCCCAGTAATCATAACGACTCGGTCTCGTAAGTAACTCAATAGATTCTCCTTTTTAGCTCAGGGTCAACAAATCCTCAGGGCGTTGACGAAACCCGAACGCATGAGCCCAGGCTGGCATTATCTGCTTACAACCTTGATGCGATCCAGTCCTTGCAAATTCATACCGCGGTCATCGAATATCCATCTCAGGTCGCTCGTACCACCATAGGCGCACTGCCGGTCGGTCACCGGTGACTGTCTCGGCCAATGTTTCTGCTTCAAACAATCGGCCATTGAGCATCACTCGGTCTATATCTTCGGTGTGGTGGATATCCTCGAGCGGGTTCTGATTCAGGATAACTAAGTCAGCCAATTTCCCTACTTCGAGACTTCCAACCGAGTCAGACAGCCCCAAATATTTTGCAGGGCTTGTCGTCGCCAGCTTTAACGCGTCCATGGGCGCAAAGCCGCCTCGAGCAAAACTCCACAACTCCCAGTGAGTCGCTAATCCCTCACGTTGCCCGTGCGCTCCGGTATTCACGGTAACGCCCTCCTGAGCCAGCAAATACGCAACCGCTGCAGCATCATCATCCTTATAATCGACCTCTGGGGCCATCACTCGTCGAACCGAGCGCGCCTGCAACCGGCCAGGGGGAACAAACCGACTTAACAAACGGTGCTTCCACACCTCAGTGTGCTGGTAGTAGTAATCCTCCGCGGTCAGGCCGCCATAAGTGACAACCAAAGTCGGCGTGTAACCAGTTTTAGACTGCCGCCAGAACTGTACGACATCGTCATAAATTTCAAGCGTAGGAATATTATGCTCGATCCCACTGGCACCATCAGCGATCAAATTCATGTCCTGATGAAACAAGGATGCCCCTTCGGCAACCACCAACAATCCTTCCTGACGGGCAGCCTCAATCACTTGTTGGCGTTGATCCCGCCTCGGTTGATTATAATTCTTAATACTGATGGCACCCTGGGCTTTCAGCCGTCTCACATGCGCCAACGCATCATCCAGATCATCCACGACGGCATAACCTAAACTCTTCGCGCCGTAGACGACGTTGCCGGTTGAGAAGATTCTCGGACCAAGAATTTTCCCCGACTTTTGATACTCCGCAGCAGCAAAAACTTGGCGCGCTTCGCTTGAAGGATTATGAATCGTGGTCACTCCAAGCGCTAAGTGCGCCAGAAGCGACCAATTGTTTTGGGGCAAAATGCCTGAGCGACCATAAGGCCCATGCGCGTGTGCATCAATGAGTCCTGGGATCAGGGTTTTACCTGTGACGTCAACACGGGTCGCATCTTTTGGAATCAGCAGCACGCCAGCAGGTCCGAGTCCGACGATGCGATTATTTTCAATCACAATGACGCCGTTTTCGATCACGGTATCATCAGCATCCATCGTGAGAATCCGCCCACCTACAAGCGCCACCGAGCCGTTAGGCTGATCGCTTTTGACTTCTTGCGAAAGATCCACCGAAGCAGATTCGTCAAGGGTCGACCCTGCTGTCATCACGGTTTGCTCGTACCGCTTCGCGCCCATGGACCAACCCAATCGCTGACCGTCTTTCGACCAAGCCACATCGGTTGCCCCATCAGCACTCAATTGCTTCAGACTCAATCCATCGAAATTAGCACTCAGGTCCAACGGAACACCTAAGGCGGGCAATTTTGCCAGATACAATTGGTAATTCTCGATAAAGGCGATATGTTCGCCGGTCGGTGACACCCAAAGTTGACGAATCAACGCGCCGCTCGCGTGTTGACGCGGCGTTTGCCCAAGAACGTCGCGCGAATGCAGCACCGTGAGCGCACCACCATCACTGCCTCGACCCTCAGCAGACCAATTCCTGTGGCTATAAAAAACTCGATTACCTGGACCAAAGTGGGGACCAAAACCATCCTTTGAAATTTTTGTCTCGACGCCCTGCTTAAGATCGTAAACATAAATTCCCGGCGCCTGCCCCCACTCCGGGTGGGTCAGATCTGAACCATTGAGTTTTCGGTAAACCAAAAAACGATCGTCCGCAGAAAGTTCAAGGTCGACATAATGCCCGGGAGAGAGAGGTAACTTCTTCGCCTGACTACCGTCGTCATGAGCCGACCAAATCGCGCCCAAAGTCGTGTCAGACCAAGTTAAAAAATAAAGTGCATCGCCACTGCTTTGATAAACCGGTGAAAACGCATGGTCATCGCGCTTCTCATCAAACAGAGGTCTCGGTTGACCACCGAGTGTTTTCAGAAACAGTTCGCCCAGGGATTCAAAAATAAATTGGTCACCTGACGGGCTTGAACGCGCGTAACGTACCATTTTGGTCCTGAAGCTGGGCTCAAAAACATCAAATGATGGCTCAGGTGGCATGTAGATTTGGCGCTCAGACTGCACCCTGAATGGGATTGTTCGTTGCTCGCCAGTTGCTACTGCCACCTTACGCAACTGCCCACCTGCCCAATAAATGATGTGCGTGCCTTCGGGGGACCACGCCATGTTGGGGTACAGACCGTACACGCCCCATGTTTCTTGCATGTCTGGATCTAAATCATCGGCAACCAGTGTCTGTCTCTGACTGTTAAGGTCAATCACGAACAGTTTGGATTCAGTCCTGATTCGCTTCACGAAGGCAAGGGTATTGTCCTTCGGTGAGGGAACAGCTCGCACAGCACCACCAAAGCCGCTCACCACGGTGTCCGTTTCGCCGTCGTCTAGGTTGAGGCGCTTAATTTCAAACAACCCACCATGGCTGTCTTCGTGATAAATAAAAGTGTTTCCAGGGCTCGCGCTCTGGGTGTAGAAGAGGCTCTTCCCATCGCTGGAAAAAGCGGGCTCTCCTAATTCTTTCTGATAGTTTACATTGGGCCTTTTTACGAGCCGAACACCACTGGTTTTGTCCTTCGGGTTTGATTCATAGAGCCAAATTTCACCCGTACCCAAAGACCGAGACGTTGTGAAGTGTTTTTTGGCAGCGATGAAATCACCCGATGGGTGCCAGACGGGACTGTTGAGCAATCTAAACGTCTCAAAACTAATCTGCCGCGTCTCGCCTGAATCAAGCGCGATCACCCAAATATTGTCTCCGCCTGCGCGATCAGAGACAAAAGCGACCTCCTTTCCATCGGGACTGAATCGAGGCTGAATATCCCAGGCCATGCCCTCGGTCAAACTGCGGGCCTGTCCGCCTTCAATATCAAGTAAATAGAGATCGCCGAGCAAATCGAAGACCAACAGACGGCCATCTGGAGAAACGTCAACACTCATCCAGGTGCCCTCCTGGGTATCGATCGTAGCGACGGTAAAATTTGCAGTCGTCGGCGGTTCATCGACAACCCAGCTACCAACGGAGTTCTCGTCAGCATCGGCCCATCCAGGCATTCCGATTGTTGCGAGACACAAAGCCAGGACAGGCACCCAATCAGGAGCGAAGGAGCAAAGCCATTTCCAAAACCGCCTGCGGCCCGATTCCTCGGTTGTGATTGCTGACAGCATCTTTCACCCCCTCACGTCATTGCACTCAAAGAAAATATTTTGCTATCGTCATTATGAACTGATCCGGTATTTGATAGCTATGACCCCGGCAATCGACGTCCTTAAGCAAGCCTCTGCCTCCTATCGACTCCATCGCTATGCGCATATTGCGGGAGCCACTGATTTTGGTTTAGAAGCGGTCCAAGCACTAGGCCAAGAGGCCGACAGAATATTCAAAACACTGGTAGTTGAGCTGACGCCCAAAGAAGTGGTCGTCGCCTGCGTGCCTGTTTCAGCGACCCTCAACTTAAAATCCCTCGCCAGCGCCTGCGGGGCAAAAAAAGCCATGATTGCACAACCATCGAAGGTGCCTGGGATTACCGGTTATATCCTGGGAGCAGTGAGCCCCATCGGACAAAAGCAGTCTTTGCAAACACTGATCGACCGGTCTGCAACCCTTCACACCACGATCTTCATCAGTGGTGGTCGCCGAGGTCTAGAAATAGAAATTACCAGCGATGCCTTGCTGGCTTTATGTTCGGGGCGACTGGCCGATCTTGCGGCATAAGCCCTAAAACCCATCTCGCAAAAAACACGCTGCGCTCGACAAGCATCGCGCTTCAAGGCCGAATTCGCAGCTTCGCCACCCACGCAAAATGCTTTTGTAAGGCAGGGTCACCGAGCAGCATCTCCGAAGAACTGAAACGTTTTGCCAAAGTCATTTCATCGTAAAGTCGATGGATCCCTTTGTGACAATCGCGACAAACGTCAACACCAACATTGAGCTGGGCCTTCGAGTAGCGGCGTCGAAAGTGAACCCTACGGTGCAGCTTCTTAGGGATCAGGTGATGGAAGGTGAGCTGCCTATGCTGACGGCAACCCGCGCAGAGCTTTGAAGCAACCTCAGCGCGGCGGCTTTTTGTCACTGTGTCTTTAGGGCGGCGTTCCTCGCTCACGGTTCACTCTACTTTGTGATCTCTATCATTTACGGGCACATTACGGAAAAAGAGCACTCGATATCGTCCGAGCATCCGCAATCAAACCTAAGTAACGGAGCGCTTAGGCTTGACTTTCCTTACTTGCAGGTCATTGGTCATTACTGCATGATCCGCCCTTTGATTTCGAGGCACCTATGCAGACCGAAAAAGCACCCCTCCAAACGCCCCAGTCACCGCTACCGGATTCACCCTGGCTCAAAACCTGGTTCGAAATCCTCCATCTCAAGCAGCTGTTCCGCAAAGGCTGGCTAGAGCGCGGCATTGTACCGGCTCAATGCGAGACGGTTGCAGAACATACTTTTGGCAACGCCATGCTATGCCTACTGCTCGGCCAGCAACAACCAGAACTGAATCTCGAAAAGGTGCTGCGTATGGCCCTGATCCACGATCTTGGTGAGGTCTATGTGGGAGATCTAACCCCGAGAGACAATGTCGATAAGACGGAGAAATATCCTCTGGAAAAAGCAGCGTTGACGCAAATATTGGGCGATCTGCCCGGCAGCCAAATCCTGATGGAGAACTGGGAGGAATACGAAGCTCAAGAAACACCGGAGGCACGCTTCGTCAAGCAAATTGATCGGCTCGAATTTGCACTACAGGCCGCGCATTTTGAACAAGGCGGCCTGATCAACGCTGCAGACCTCCTGTTAAAGGTTGGTGAACAAATCAGTGAGGCGAAAGAGGTCGCACCCTTTGCTGATCTGTTTATCAAAGGGCCGAACTAATAACAATGTCGAGCCGCTCCCTATCACATCAAGATCTTGTTTCGGCTTATCTTCGAATGATCATTAGACCTGTTCCATCGTCCTGCGAGGACCTTTCAATCGATCAACCCTGAATGCGATGATCATGCATGTTATTCTCACCCTGATCGAGCGACAGCGATCATAAGGTTTGGGTGCAGCGTTAGGTCAATCCTCCAAAAAAATTGAAGCACTACTTCGTAGGAGCAATTCATGGCGTCAATTCCAAAGGGCCTCCTCAGCGATGGCGAGGTGAGCGAACGAATCTTCAATCACATCGACAATAAGACTTCGGACAAAGGCGATGAAGTCTGGCATGAACCTGTCGAACATTATCACTGCACGACTCGGTTTGCCGACGAGGTCAGGCTGCTCAAGCATTTACCGGTTCCCTTTTGCCCATCTGCAGCCATACCGAATGTGGGTGACTACGTTGCTCGCAGTGCTGCGGGCACTCCCCTCGTCGTGGTTCGCTGCGAAGATGGCACAGTGCGCGCCTTCAGAAATGCCTGTCGCCACCGAGGGATGCAGGTCGCACAGGGTTCCGGCTGCGCTAAATATTTCGTTTGCGCCTACCACGGGTGGGCGTATCGGCTCGACGGCCGCCTTCAACATATTCCGCACCGTCAAGGGTTCCCAGGTTTAGACGACAATCACCATGGCCTAAAGCCCGTCGACGCAACAGAAAGCCATGGCCTGGTTTTTGTCACCCAAGAATCACCCATTGGTCGGGGTGCGCTAGACGGGTTAGATACTATCCCAAAACTCCTAACGCCAGACCAAACCATCTTTGCCTCCGACGAGAACACTTCTGGCGTCAACTGGAAACTCAATATGGAGGCCAATCTCGAGGGTCTCCACATCAAAACACTTCATCCAGAATCGTTCTTCCCCTACGGCTATGACAATCTCACGATCCTGGAATCCTTCGGAAACAATAATCGCGTCACATTCCCATTTAGAAGAATCGAGAAGCTGCGCGATACGCCGGTCGAATCCAGAAACGTTGCCGGTCAACTTACCTACGTCTACCACTTGTTTCCCAATGTCGCGATCGCCGTGCTTTCCAACCACACCAGTGTCACCATCTCTGAGCCGCTGACCACAACCAGCACACGCTTTATCACCTATAAGATGACCAATTCAGGCGAGCAAAGCAGCGAGACCAACATTGCCCGCGCAAAACGTGATGCAGGATTTCTGGCCGATACTGGAAATCAAGAAGATGCCGCAGCGGTACGAGCAATCCAAGAGGGTTTGACCAGCGGCGCCAACAAACACTTCACCTTCGGGCACTACGA